>CAYPYJ010000006.1:0-34246 GCA_964414945.1 uncultured Occallatibacter sp. | reverse complement strand
ATCAGACGAAGCTTACACGATTGTGAGTAGCGCCAAACTGGCCGCGCTTGCCAGCGCGAAAGACTCCGAGACAGACCGCGATCATCGCGAACGTTACAAGATGTCCGGCTACCAGTGGGCGCCGGACTCCGCTCATCTGCTCTTCGATGTTTATGGGCGGCTGTGGCTTTATGACCTGCACGCCGGCACGGGTGAGGAAGTAGCCTCGACTGGTGCTGCTTCAGGCGACGATGCCAAGTTCTCACCGGACGGTAAACTGGTCTCGTTTGTGCGCAATCACGGATTGGCAGTGGTGCGGCTCAATGAGCCGGGGAAGCCAATGACGATGGTGGCCCCCGCGCCGAATAGGACCACTCTCAAAGGAGAAATAGATTGGATTTACCTGGAAGAGCTGGAGGTACGCAGCAATTATTTCTGGTCGCCGGATTCCACGCGGCTGGCCTATCTGGAGATGAACGAGGCCGACGTGCCGCAGTATCCCATCACCGACTGGATTCCCACGCACGCAACCGTCGATGAGCAGCGCTATCCGCAGCCGGGCGACCCCAACCCTGCTGTGCGCGTGGGCGTGGTGAATGCAAACGGCGGCAATACGGTGTGGGTAAATCTGCCGATTCGCTCAGGACAGGACTATATTCCGCGATTCGGATGGGTGGACGCAAAGACTCTGTGGGTTGAGACGCTGACCCGCGACCAGAAGCATCGCGACATCTATTTTGCTGACGCCGCTTCTGGCCTTGCGCACATGGTGCTGCAACTGGCTGACGATAAGTTCTTCGATGACAAATACGATGTTGCCGTAAGCAACGGCGCGATTGTGCTGGCGAACTGGAACGACGGGCACAAGCATTTGTATCTTTACAGTTATGACCAAACAGACCCTGCTCATGCAACGGCAAAACTTGAGCGGCAACTCACACAGGGCAGTTTCGAGGTAAGTGAAGTCTATCGAGTGGATACCGCGGCCAAGCTGGTTGATTACGCTTCAAATGAAAGCAGCGTGCTCGACCAACAATTATGGCAGGTGGATTTTAACGGCGTTCGAAAGCAGTTGACGACGGGTGCGGGCAACCATGTGGGCATTTTTGCGCCCACCGGTAGCGCATTTGTTGACCGGCAATCGTCGCGTATGGAGCCGCCAACAATTCGCATCTGCGCGGAGGCGGGCAAGTGCGACGTGATTTGGGAGACTTGGGCGTTGAAGCCTTATCACCTGCGCACGCCGCAGCAGCTTACCGTGAAGGCTCACGACGGAACCACTTTGTATGCTACGCTACTGCTGCCGGAGGGAGTCGCAGGTCCAGCTTCTGTTCCGCTGATTGTGAATCCCTATGGCGGACCGGGCTCGCCGACGGTGATCAATCGCTGGAGTGACAGCCTACTCTTTGACGAGTTGCTAGCACAGCACGGATTTGCAGTGCTGCATGCGGACAATCGCGGCATGGGCGGACGGGAACGCGCTTTTCAGCAGGCCGCTTATCATAACTTCGGCACAGTGCAGTTGGAAGATCAACTTACCGTGGTGGATGCCGCGCTGGCCCAGTATCCGCAACTGGACCCGCACCGGCTGGGCTGGTGGGGATGGAGCTGGGGCGGAAGTTTTACGCTCTACGCGATGACGCACTCGGACCACTTCCGCGCAGGGGTTGCAGTGGCGCCGGTAACGGACTGGCGCGACTATGACTCGATTTATACCGAGCGCTACATGAGCCAACCCGCGGAGTTTGCCGATGGGTATAAGGATTTTTCCGTTGTAAGCTCGGCGCGCAATCTGAAGGGACGTCTGCTCCTGGTGCATGGTACCGGCGACGACAACGTGCACATGGAAAACTCCGTGCAATTTGTGCAGAAGCTGATTGAAGCGGAGATTCCATACGACCTGCAAATCTATCCACGCAAGACGCATTCCATCCCCGGACCGGATGTCCGTACCCACTTGTTCAACCGTATTCTGAGCCACTTCGAGCAGTATCTGAAGCCAGAGCCAGTCGGAAAGCAATAGCAGCTATACTCGAAGTCAATGTTCGCCGATCTCATATCTGCCGCGGAATTATCAACGCCCCCAGGCGTTTTGTTGGTTCGGCTGTGTAATTGGGTGGGCGAGGTAGTTCTGTCGCTACCAGCATTGCGGCATCTGGAAGCGGCTGGCTACGAGCTTCACCTCTACGGCAAGGGCTGGGCACCGGCGCTGCTTGAAGGCACTGGCTGGCCTGTTACAGTACGCCGCAACGGCCTTACAAAATCAATAATCCAACTGCGCAATCTGAAACAAACGTTCAATAACAGCGGCCCAGCGCTGTTGATGACCAACTCGTTCTCCTCTGCGTTGGAGACGCGACTCGCTGGCTTTGCGCCTTCCGGCTACGCACGCGAGGGCCGCAGCCTGTTGTTGAACCAAGCGTATCCATTGCCGTGCTTCGCACATGCGGCTGAATCGTACTGGCATCTCGCCAATTGCTTTCTCGGCGCGGATGAACCATTCCCCTCGACGTTGGAGTGGACTCCCAGCGACGCCCAGCGGACACAAGCGCGGACGTTGATTGCTCGACACGGGCTCACCCCGCACTCTTTCGTAATGCTCTGCCCATTTTCAGGCTCGGATGATCGCGGTGATCGCAAGGTGTGGCCGGGTTTCCGTGAATTTGCAGAATCGCTACACCTGGCGGGGGTGCCGGTCGTGATTTGTCCTGGTTCTGGCGAAGAGGCGGCAGCGGCAAAGTTTGCTCCTCTTGCGATTAGCTTGCCGAAAATAAACCTGGGAGTCTATGGCGCGTTATTCGAGTTAGCGCGCTGCGTGGTGGCCAACGACACTGGCCCAGGTCATCTTGCGTCAGCCTCGGGCGCTCGCCTCATCAGTATTTATGGGCCGAAGTCGGTTGCGGCCTGGACACCGATCGGAGCGAATGTGCAACTCTTCCACGATGAGGTCAACTGGCCATCAGTAGATTGCATTTTGGCGGAAGCGCTCGCTACTTCTTAACCCGCTTGTAGAACGGTGCAGGAACCTGCTTTGCCCGCACACGATTCGCGCGGACCTGCACCAGCACGTTATCGCCTTCAGAAGCCACCGAAGCGGGCACCAGCGCAAAAGCAATGTTCGTTTTCAAAAACGGCGCAGGCGATCCGGAAGTCACTGTGCCGATCTCATTGCCATCGAGTGAGAGCACAGGGTACCCGTCGCGAGCGATGCCGCGTTCCGCCATCTCCAGAGCTACCAGCTTGCGCTTCGGACCGCCAGCACCTTGCACAGCCAGCAATGCCTCGCGGCCAAGAAACTCACCCTTGTCCAGCTTGAGCCAGTGTTCGTGGCCAGACTCAAAAGGATTGATCGAGTCGGAGATTTCATGGCCGTAGAGTGGCATCCCCGCTTCCAGCCGCAGCGTGTTGCGCGCGCCTAGCCCGCAAGGGCGAATGGCGAACTCCGCGCCCGCATCCAGCAGAGCGTTCCATACTTTTTCGGTTGTTGGCACATCGGCAGGAATATAAACCTCGAAGCCATCCTCGCCGCTATAGCCGGTGCGTGTAATCAGCACGTTAGGCAGTCCGCATACATCGCCAAAAGTGAACCAATAATTTTTGATCGCTGATAGATCGACCTTCGTCAGCTTTTGCAGAGTCACCATGGCTTGCGGTCCCTGCACGGCCAGTTGCGAGTAGCTGTCGGAGTCGTCACTGATCTGCACCATCTGCCTGTCGCCAACCTTCCAGCGAATCCAGGCGAAGTCTTTCTCCTTGGTGCCGGCGTTGACCACCATCAGGTAGTCATATTCAGAGATTCGGTGGACGAGGATGTCGTCCACAAACGTTCCTTCCGGGGTGAGCAGCGCGGAGTAGTGGGCTTGGCCGTCCTTCAGCCGCGAGGCGTCGTTCATCGTAATATGCTGGATTGCGTCCAGCGCGCCGGGTCCGCGAAAACGAATTTCGCCCATGTGGCTCACATCGAAGAGTCCCACGCCAGTGCGCACGGCCATATGCTCAGCGACTAGGCCGCTGGGGTACTCGACCGGCATATCCCAACCCCCAAAATCCACCATTTTCGCCTTCAATGCACGATGTGCTGCGTTGAGAGCGGTCTTCTTTGTCGATAGGGCGCTGGGCTCAGCAGGGCTGGTCATGATGATTCCTTTCAATGTGCTGTAGCGTACTCTTTCCACGATAGGGATTGGGTCGGATGGGGTCAATCACGGCGTCTCGCCTTACGATCAAACTCTAAGTGCCACCCGCCTCACCGCTTACGCGCCCGCCAGAACGAACTCGCGCCCAGGTAGAAAAAAACCACCATAATGACGGCGGCAGCCAGAAAATTCTTGTCATAGGGACCGTTAAGGTGGCTCGGCTTGGTGCGCCACATCGACAGGCTGGCAGCCACCACAAACAAAAAGAAGAATGCGCCCGTCATCTCGAGCCACAAAATGCCACCCAGTCTGCGAAAGGGACGAAGAAATCCGCCCACGCCGCGTGCGACGTTCCCCGTAGCCGCCCCGATCGCTTTAGACGCAATCGGTTCAGCAACTTGCACCCGCTCTGGCTTGGAACCGACCGTCTGGGAACCAGGCGCGGCAGAAGCGGTGGCGATGTGCTGCCCTGCGACGCGTCCGGCAACCCGAAGCCCGATGCCCAAGGCACGGCCAATGGTCTGAGCTTTCATATTCGTTATGATGGTAGCAGCGGCGGTTGCCGTGCCGCTATCCGGTAGCGTTCCGCCAAACCGCACTTGCTCTCGGACGGAAACGGAAGTAATGTAGATAAATCCCACGCTGCCTCGCGCTGGTATGCGCGCCGCCGCTCCAGGAGGCACCAGTGACAACACGTATGCGCGAATTGATTAAGCAACTGGGCGAAGCCATCCACGAGTCGGTCATTGAAAGCGAACAGATTGCAGGCGTGGTTCAAGACATCCGCCAGCACGGCTTTGACGTGCTGCTGATGCTCGAGGCCACCATCGGCCTCAACGATGTCACCGTCAAAGAGGCCGATGAGGCAGAAACCACCCCCGGTAAGAGCAGCGCCGATATGCCGTTCACCCAGAACGACCTCAGCTTCCTCCGCTCACTGCGAATCGCTGTCGCCGGCGAAGAGGAAGACGCGGCCCGGCATGACACCGAGTAGCGTCTATTCGATATATCTCATTTTTTGGTTGTGGTTATAACGAAACAGCTTCGGCTGTTTCTAATTCGATCTTGATCTCCGGTGGTGTCAAAAGAGTGTTGTGGATGAGGCAGGCATGGATGGAGCGCATCATGCCTTCGCGATGGGCTTCGGTAAGCGATACAGGGCACGTCACATGAATATTGAAGTTGCCCAGACGGGCTGGCGGCTTCAGTTTCTCGGCAGTCACGGTTACTTCCACTCCGCTTTCAGCTAGATTGCGAGTCTTCAAGTACTGCACGGCATAAAAAGCCGCGCAGGAACCCAACGATGCCAGTAGCAGCTCGGGGGGCGTCATGCCTGTGTCCGCGCCGCCGTTTTCCGCCGGCTGGTCGCAGAGAATCGTATGAGAGCGCGTTTGAATGGCGAATTTCACCTGATCAATATGGGAAATTTTTACTTCCATGATGCTTTTCCTCACTCATAAGATTAAATACACAGCCGTTGCGATTCGTTACAAAACCTGGCCATCTATTTTTCCTGGCCAAAAGTATTCAGCAGGTCAGCCAGCTTATCCACCAAATCCTTCAACTCGTCTAGGCGAGTCAGGCCCTCCTCGCTCTTCCCTTGGGAGTGAAACTTCAGGATGCCCGCGGCCAGCGCATGAATTCTCCAGTGAAGCGCCACGATGGGCTGAAAGGCAGGTAGCGAGCTGCGTCCGGCTGGTCCCTCGGCATAGAGCCAGGCGCCAAACTGGCATTGGTGCCTGCTCAGGCGTGGTTCCACATCGCTTTCGTTTTTGAGGAAAGCTTCGATGGTCGCGGCCCAGGCCCGGTGCTCGACGCCGGCATGAAGCATGGGCCGTTCATCCGCACCCACTGTGGGGGCATCTGTCCAGCGCGGATCGGGACGCCAAGCGGCCGCCCAGCCTGGAAAATCCTGCGCGGGCATGGGCTGAGCAATGCAGAAGCCCTGCGCCAGTTCACAGCCTAGCCGCAGCAGCATCAAACCCTGCTCTATAGTCTCAACCCCTTCGGCAACCGCCTGACGGCGGAAGGCCGCAACCAGGCCCAGGACTCCTTCCAAAATCGTCAGATCTTCTGGATTTTCCAAAATGTCACGCACAAAACTAGGATCTATTTTGAGAACATCAACCGGCAGCCGTTTAAGCTCGATGAGCGATAAATGACCGGATCCAAAGTCATCGAGCGCAAACGACACACCGGTCTCGCGGCATTTCGTCAATAGACTTGCCATTAGGGTTGGATCTTCCGGCGGATTGGCTTCCAGAATGTCCAATTCCAGACGGGATGGCTTGATGCGCGGGTGCTCTGACAGCAGTTTGGCCAGACGATCCGCAAAGCCCGGTTGCTGCAACTGACGCGCGCCTACATTCACGCTCACGGAAATCTCCAGCCCGCCATCGAGCCATTCTTCCATCTGGGTCAGAGCGGCGCCAACGACCCACTCGTCCAAGGCAACGGCCAGAGGATGATCCGCAATAGCTGGAAGAAACTCTTCGGGTTGCAAAAGTCCGCGCTCCGGATGTTGCCAGCGAATCAACGCCTCTGCACCCACCACCTTCCCTGTGCACATATTCACTTTGGGTTGGTAGTACATCACGAATTCATGGGATGCGAGAGCCTGTCGAATGCTCTCCAAGCTTTCTGGATGACGATCTTGATTTGCTTCTTTTGCGGGATCAAAAAAATGATAGCGGTTCTTGCCTGCCGCTTTGGCGCGATGCATGGCCAGACTGGCCTGACGCAGTAATTGATCCGCATCCGCGTCTTCCTCTTGCGGATAAAAGGCAACGCCGATACTGGATGAGAGCTGAAAAGTGGATTCTCCCATCTGGATAGGCTCAGCAGCCGCTTCCAACAGACGAATAAGCGCTGGCAGACAAGCTTGCTCGTCCTCCAGGGCGGGCAACACTGCCGCGAACTTGCTTTCATCAAGACGAGCCAGAGTGTCGCCTTTGCGCAGAGCGCGCTTCATGCCACGGACCAGGGAGATCAGGATCTGGCCGCCGACAGCGTGCCCATGACGGTCGTGAATGGCTTCCAGTCCATCCAGATTGATGCGCACCACCGCCAACAGTTGCCCCCATCGTTTGGACTGGGCAATAGCCGCTTGCAATCGCTCGCCAAGCAAAATCCGGCCGTGCAAACCGGTCAGATTATCGGTGTGGGGGGGCTGTTTGTGGCGCCGAGCATTCTCCTTCTTCGGGATGGGATCGGAGGGGCTCTTCATCATTCACGCATCTGCCTTCCAGAAAGTGATACCTTGTTCATCGGCAGAATTCGAGTTCAAAAGAGGACTTCGTCCGGCAGAAATATGGCTGGAAATCGTCCAATTTATAAGGGTTTGCCAATTATCTCCGGGCACTGCTCGGCTCATTTCGTCGAATAAAGTTCAGAAACTCAAAATTTTATTGCAAGTTTTAAACTCAGGCATTAACAAAACTTTAGGCCGCATCCTTTCCGCGTTCTTTGCGGAAAGGATGGGATAGCATAGCTGTTGATTTCGACCATAAACACCAGAACCGAAATCGCTCTAGTCGAAGAGGAGCTGCGCCTCGGACCACGGCGCAACCGGTTTTGGCTCGGAGGCTAGTTCAAAAACCAGCCGCTCCAGCACCAGCCGTTTATCGGGCGGCGAGGAGCGTAGTTCCAGATCCGCTCGGGCAATCAGCCGCAGTGCACGCGTCAGGTCGCGGCGGTTCTTGTAACGGCGAGCTTGGCGGATCAGGTCGTCGGCGGCAAAAGGCGGCATGCGAAATCCCTGCCACAGCGCCTGCCAGATGGCGCGCGAGTCGCGTACATTTTTTTCTAGAATCACCAACATCTGCCTGAAGGTGCGGGCCAGCATATAGAGATGGCCGATGGCCGCATCCTCGCCGGCGTCAGAGCTATTCAACAGGCCATGCAGCAGCGCCAGCGCCTTGGCCTTGTTGTGCTGGCTGATGGCGTCGGTCAGCTCGTAAAGTGAGCGCTGCTTGGCGCCCAGCACCATCGTCTCAACGTCGCCCAGTGTAATGCGGCCACGGCCCAATGAGTAGAGTAGTAATTTTTCCAACTCCGACGAGATCAACATCATATCCGCGCCCAGCGCATCTGCCAACTGCAACGCTGCATCGGGCTCTACGCGTGTTGCCTGCTCCTCAGCGGTGGCTGTAACCCAGCGGATCGCGTCGTCTTCGCTGACACGCGCGAGCTCCACTATGCCGCAATGCTGACCCAACGTCTCGGTCAAGCGCTCAAAGCGGTTCTTGTCGTCCATCTCCATGCGCCGCACGTCGCTGGGAATGCCCACGAAGTCGGCAACAAAGATGATCAACGCCTGCGGATTCAACGAACGAAAGTAGCGGTCGAGCGCGGCGAATTCTTCTTTTTTTGCCCCTCGCGTGTAAAGCTGCTTTACATTGCGGACAAAAATCACCTGGAAGGGTGCCATCAGCGAGGGGGATTGCGCGCGGTCCAGCACCTCGAAAATCGTGGAGCCGCTCAGGTCCATCTCCGAAAGGCAGAAATCCTTCAGATCGGGCGGAACATACGCTTTGAGAACGGCGTTACGGCAGCGATCCAGCAGAAAAATCTCATCGCCCACCAGTACGTAACCGGGCTTGAGCTGGCCTTTGCCGGCAGCAGCAGCTTCAATCTCAGCTACAAAGCGGCCCACGGCGGTAAAGCCCGCGCCCCAGCGCCCGCCGCTCATTGGGCCATTCTCCAGATCATAGATGTTTCTATCATGCGCATTCAGAATACCTTCCTCGGACGGCCATAGCCAGCCACAACAGTTACTAACCAGTAAGTAATACCGGTTACCTCGATCAGACAGTAGAGATTCGTAACGTCGCCCGACCGCAATTCCGGCCTCCGGAGTTTGATATTTAACTTTATCGTTTCATTCTTTTTTTGCTAGACTGTGCGAACTCAGAACGCCGTGACCCGCGTTTTTTCCTTTTTCCGGCATACAAGAGCGCCGCAGAACCTGCTGAAAAGCGCGGTTTTCGCCTCTGGGAATTCCCCCCTGCTAAGGAGAACTGCTATGAACAATCCAAGCCGGTGTTTGTCTCTGGCCTCCCTGCTGATTCTGGTTTCCGGTCTTGCTCTTTCCACTGCTGCCCAGACCGCCTTCGCTCCCAAAGCCCGTATTCTCGGGCCGATCAATGATGCCGCGCGCGTAACGCTGACGGGCAACACCCGTCCTGAAGCGAGATCCGCAAACGATCTGGGCCAAACGGACGACAGCCTGCCCATGCAGCATATCCAGCTTCTGCTTAATCGCGCCCCTGCGCAGCAAGCAGCTCTGGACGCTTACACGGCCAGCCTCTCTGATAAGAGCTCGCCCAACTATCACCATTGGCTCACCGCTGAGCAAATTGGCACGAACTACGGCGTTGCCCAAGTCGATATCGATCAAGTGGCTGCTTGGCTCAAGTCAAACGGGCTCTCTGTTGACGTGGTGTATCCGAACCGCGTCTTCATCGACTTCTCCGGCACGGCAGCCCAGGTTCGCGCAGCCTTCGGCACGGAGATTCATCACTACGATGTCAATGGTGTGAGGCACCTTGCGAATGCAAGCGACCCGAAGATTCCGGCTGCACTTGCTCCGGTGGTGGCCGGCATCGTGTCGCTGCACGATTTCATGCCCCGTCCACTGGTGAAACCCAGGGCAGACTACACATTTACCTCGAGCGGTTCAACCTACTACGCGGTGACTCCGCCGGATCTGGCCACAATTTATAACCTCAATCCCGTCTTCGCCGCGGGTTACACGGGAACCGGACAGACCATCGTGGTGATCGAAGACACTAATGTCTATTCCACGGCTGACTGGACCACATTCCGCAGTGCATTCGGCCTCTCCGGTTACACCGCTGGATCATTTACCCAGGTTCATCCGGCACCCGTGAGCGGAACCAACAACTGCACCAATCCCGGCGTGGTTGTGGGCAATGATGGCGAAGCAATCCTCGACGCGGAATATGCCAGCGCCGCCGCACCCAGTGCGACCATCGAACTGGCCTCGTGCAAAGACACTTCGACCACATTCGGCGGCCTGATTGCCCTGCAAAATCTGCTGAATGCCAGTGCCACGCCTCCGGCGCTGGTGAGCATCAGCTACGGCGAGTGCGAAGCCTATAACGGAGCCACCGCTAACGCCGCCTATAACACGACCTATCAACAAGCAGTAGCCGAGGGCGTTTCCATCTTTGTTTCGTCGGGCGACGAGGGCGCAGCCAGTTGCGACGCCAACCTGACCAAAGCAACGCACGGCATCGGCGTCAGCGGCTTTGCCTCCACGCCTTACAACGTTGCAGTGGGTGGAACCGACTACGGCGACTCTTATGCCGGCACCACGAGCACCTACTGGAACTCGACTAACACCTCTACTTATGGCTCGGCCAAGAGCTACATTCCTGAGATTCCCTGGAACAACTCCTGCGCCAGTGCGCTGATTGCATCCGCCGAGGGCTATTCGACAACCTACGGAACCAGCGGCTTCTGCAACAGCACAACCGGTAGGAACAACTTTCTTACCACCGGCTCTGGCAGTGGCGGGCCCAGTGGTTGCGCTACGGGAAGGGCGAGCACTTCAGGGGTGGTGAGCGGCACCTGCAAAGGCTACGCCAAACCTTCATGGCAGTCGTTGGTGGGCGTTCCAAGTGATGGCGTGCGCGACATTCCCGACGTTTCGCTTTTTGCTGCCAACGGCGTTTGGGGCCACTACTTTGTCTTTTGTTATACCGACGCTGCCGGCGGAGGCGCACCTTGCACGGGCGCTCCCAGCGGGTGGGCGGGCGCGGGCGGCACCAGTTTCTCTTCGCCGATCTTGGCTGGCATGCAGGCTCTGGTCAATCAGAAGTGGGGACGCCAGGGAAATCCCAACCCCGTTTACTATGCAATTGCGGCGGCAGAATATGGAGCCAGTGGCAGCGCAACCTGCAACTCCAGCAACGGCAATACAGTGGGTTCCACTTGCGTTTTTTACGACGTGACCCAGGGCGACATGGACGTAAACTGCACCGGTACGCATAATTGCTACCGGCCTTCGGGCACCAATGGCGTGCTCTCCACCTCGACCACCAGCTACGCCCCGGCTTACAAAACCGGAACCGGCTGGGATTTTGCCACCGGCATCGGCACCGTAAACGCCTATAACCTGGTCTTCAGCACCAACTGGTAAACCAGGCCGAGGGCAACTTCAACTTAAGTGCTCACAAAATTCCGCCGTGCCCCATCCATTTCGCGTGCTTTGCGAAATGGGTGGGATAGCACAACTGTCGATTCCACGGTAAACACAACAACCGAAAATACGTTACAACGGCAAACGGCGCGGAGGAGTGATTCTCTGCGCCGTTTTTTCATTGCCTCAGAACCCTTCCAGCACATCGGCCACCAACTGCCGCGCGAAATCACGCGAGAGCCTCTCCACAGCCGCGGGGCTCTCTTCGAAGAAACCCGGCAGATTGGTGGAGGATTGGTACTGCTGGCGGAAGACATAGTTCTTGTTCTCGTAAAGCACTTTGCCATCGCGCCCAGTGAGCGTGACCGAAACCACCATGGTGATCAGGAAGCTCGAAGACTGCTGCGTCGTGGAGTTATAGGTGAGCGGCTGGGCAACTTCTTTGAGAATTGTGCCATGCAGGATGGCGTCCGGATCCCCGCTGGCGTCTGGGGTCACACGCAGCCGAGTGCGGGTAGCAAACTCGCGGATCACCGCCTGGGTCATCACTGTCTCGGTGTGATAGGCCTCAGTGCGCTGTGCAAAGACCGGAACAGCCAATGTGCGCACGTCGGGCGGCAGATGAGTGGCCGCACCCAGCGTGTGGTAGCCGCAGCCGGAAATGCCAAGCAGGGCAAAAGCAAGCGTAAAAAATGCAAACGGACGCATGACTCATCTTATCGCGTCCTCACACCCAGGCCGTCGCCAGCATCCCCAGCCCCACGGCAGACAACTTCAGCCCGTCGGCGCGGTTCTTGAAGTAGCGCTCGTTGAGCGCGGCGTAATCCAACTGTTCGAATCGCTGAAAGCCTGCGCTGCGCAACTCCGACTCCAGCTCGTCCGGAGTGAAAAAGAGCTGAAACGGCTCTCCGGCATCGGCAACCCGCTTGGCAAGCGCGTCGAATGCCGTTCGGCCTACCGCGCTGAGCGTCTCCGGTCGCAGCGCGTAATCAAAGCCTACGGCGCTGCCCGTGGGTAGCGTGGCAATCGAACTCAACGTCGATCGGAAGGTTGCGAGCGGCAGGTAAGGAATCACTCCCAGCCAGCCGAAGAATGCCGGCTTGGCGAAGTCG
The DNA here is from genome assembly GCA_964414945.1 of uncultured Occallatibacter sp. Classification (GTDB taxonomy): domain Bacteria; phylum Acidobacteriota; class Terriglobia; order Terriglobales; family Acidobacteriaceae; genus Telmatobacter. The sequence continues at coordinate 21,854 of CAYPYJ010000006.1, read as the reverse complement.
AACCCAGATGAAGCCAGGTCTTCCGCCAGCGTGTGATGCTCTAAATCCAGAGGAACAAAGGCCATGCTCTCCGGCACATCGATTCCGGCTTCGGCCAGCATTGTCCTCTTCCAGGCTTGCGTGGCGGGAAAGTCGACCTCAAAGACGCGTAGCTCAGGGTAAGGATTGCGATAAGCAAAAGTGTCGAGGCCCGCGCCCAAAACCACGTACTGCGACCCGCCCATCGCCACAAACTCAGCCAGTTGGTCTTCCACATAGCGGCTGCGCACGGCCATAAAGGCACGAAAATCCCGTGCAACCTTATGCTGTGCCCGCTCCATCCGCCGCGGGTAGACAGCGCCAACCATCCGCACCGCGATGGGATCGTCCAAAACCGGAGGATGGTCCACAAGCTGGTGCGCAGCGCGGCGGATGGCCACTCCGAACGCGGTCTTACTGGCTTGGCCTGTCTCCATAATCTTCAGTTTATTCGACCCCATGCCTCTGCTGTGCGCGTACCATATCTCCCATGAGTTCTATCTCGATGAATTGGATCGGATGGGCATTGCTTTCCGCAGCCTTTGCCGCCGCCACAGCATTGCTGGCCAAAGTGGGCGTAGCGCATGTGGACTCGAACCTGGCCATGGCGCTGCGCACCACTGTGGTGCTGATCTTTGCCTGGGGCATCGTCTTCGCGCTGAACCGGAACGGAGTCGGCGGCTGGGCAGAGATTCGCACCCTCGACCGCCGCACCGTACTATTTCTCACGCTCTCGGGTCTGGCGACAGGATTGTCGTGGCTCTGCTACTTCCGTGCATTGCAACTTGGTCCAGCCTCTCGTGTGGCCCCGCTAGACAAGTTGAGCGTGCCGCTAGTCATCCTCTTCGCATGGCTGCTGCTAGGCGAAAAACTCAACCCACCGGCCGTGATCGACGGCCTGCTTATCACCGCTGGAGCCGTAGTAATTGCGCTGGGCTGAGTCCGAGATAACGGGCTTGTATGCCGATAAATGCAGCCGACTTAACGTTCCTTATTCAAGCTCGGTGAGTGGCTCGACGATTTTTGCGTAAACTGAGAATCAAAATTCTGTACGGAAGTTAAAAGGGGAGCCAGATGAAAAGAGGAAGACCGTCTTACGTTGACCGGAGTGCCTTGCCTGCTTTATATCCGACACATACACACTCCCCTCAGTTTTGGGAACAACTCGGTAGGACTATAGCGACGTTTGGATTTCTCGAGGAAATACTAGGAAAGGCAATTTTCGCTTATACTGGAACGCGACTATACAGAGCGGACGAGATAGAAGATGCCATCAAGGCATGGGGACCGAAGCTTGAGAGGGCTTTGACGGATCAGCTTAAGACGTTGGCGGACAGCTATGGTACCGCAGTCAAGGAAAATCAAAATGCAAATGTCGAAAATGTCGATGAGCTGATTAAATCGATTAAAGACTCTGCAGATGTTCGCAACATCCTGTGCCATGCGTCTTGGATACCTCCAGATGCCGAAGGCAAATCATTGCCATTCTTCGTCAATCGGAGAAACGAAGAGGTCGAAACGAAAATGGACATTCAAGATCTGCGTCGAATACAAGACCATGCTGCTGAACTTGCCTATGCTGTCATCGATTCGGTTACTCAAATGGGTTGGAGCTTTCCAGGCAGCGGGGAATAGGGAATACCTTGTTAACCCAGAAGGGATAATAGCTTACTGATAAGTGGCCATTTACACATCCGAGTTTAAAGGCACGCTAGAAATATCACTTATTGCCAACAGGCCATTGCGTTCACTGAGTGACGGTTAAGGGATCTTTTGAGAATTAGTCTCCGCAAACGCCCTTGTCGCAAGAAAGGTTCTTGTCTGAAGCCAAATCGCCAATCTCTGTTAAATTCACGGTGCCGTGCGGCTGCCATTACACTAAACCTGTGGAAGATTCGAACCAATCCGTTTCGACAAATACACAATCCGCCCAACCCCGCCGCATCGTCTTGACCGGCTTCATGGGTTCGGGCAAGACGACTGTTGGCCCGCTGCTTGCCGCGCGGCTGGGCTGGAAGTTTGTCGATGCGGACGACGTCATCGAGGCCGAGGCGGGCACAACCATCGCAGAAATCTTTGCGCGTCACGGCGAGGCGGCCTTCCGCGAACGCGAGCGCGATACTATTGTTCGGCTAACCGGCTCCGACGCGCTGATACTAGCCTTGGGCGGCGGAGCCATCGAAGACACGGCCACGCGCACGCTGCTTGTCACCACTCCCAGTACTTTGCTGGTTCATCTGGAAGTAGAGCTGGCCACGACTTTGAAACGTTGCAGCGGCACCGAGCAGACTCGCCCCATCCTCGCCGATCAAGCCAACCTTGAAAGCCGTTACCAGCGCCGCCTGCCGCTTTATCGCAAGGCGCACGTCTCCATCCCGGTCGATGCACTCACGCCAGATGAAGTAGTGGATGCGATCCTCCTCGCGGCAAATCTCTAGTGCATTTTTAGCTTAAGTGTTAACAAGATTCTGGGTGCCCCATCCATTTCGCGTACTTTGCGAAATGGGTGGGATAGCACAACTGCCCATTTCGACTGTAAACAATAGAACCGAAAATGCATCTAGCTTGCCTTCACGTCATGGAATGCTTCGCGCGCGGCAGCAATAGTGGCTGCGATCTCTGCCTTGCCATGCGCCGTTCCTAAAAAAGCCGCCTCAAATTGCGAGGGCGGCAACCAGACGCCGCAATCCAGCATGGCGCGATGAAAGCGACCGAAGGCTGCTGTATCGCTCTCAGCGGCTTGGGCGTAATTAGTGACTTCTTTTGCAGAGAAAAACCAGGTCCACATCGAGCCAACCCGGTTGAGGATCAGTGGTATGCCCGCACGAGCAGCTTCGGCGGCAACACCGTCGGCGACGGCTTTGGCCGTGGCTTCGAGCTTCGGATAGACCTCCGCGGCATGAGCTTGTAGATAACTGACCGTGGCGATCCCTGCGGCCATGGCCAGCGGATTGCCGCTGAGTGTTCCGGCCTGGTAAACCGGCCCCAGAGGCGCGAGGAGATTCATGAAACGGAGTTTCCCGCCGAAGACGCCCACCGGCAACCCGCCGCCAACAATCTTGCCCAAAGTCACCAGGTCCGCATCCAAGTTATAGAGTTCGAGCGCTCCGCCCAGAGCCACGCGAAAGCCGGTCATCACTTCGTCGGCAATGAGCAGAGCGCCTTCCCGCTGTGTGAGGGCACGCAGGCCGGCCAGATAGCCCGGTGCGGGCGGAATGCATCCGGCGTTGCCGACCACCGGCTCCAAAATGACAGCGGCGATAGCTTTGGGATGAGCGGCAAAGGCGGCGTCCACCGCTGCGAGATCGTTGTAGGGCAGGGCCAGCGTGAGGCTGGCAATCTCTTCCGGCACGCCTGCCGAACCTGGAATTCCAAAAGTCGCCACACCTGAACCCGCCTTAACCAGCAGCCCGTCCGAGTGGCCGTGGTAGCAGCCCTCGAATTTGACGATAATCTTGCGGTTGGTGGCGGCGCGGGCCAAGCGGATGGCAGACATGGTGGCCTCGGTGCCGGAGCTCACAAAGCGAAGCTTTTCGATGGCCGGGTAACAGGCCATAACCCGCTCGGCGAGGTCGCCTTCCGCAGCCGTGGACGCGCCAAAACTGGCTGAACGGCGGGCTGCTCTCTCAATGGCTTCCACGACCGGCGGAAAGGCGTGGCCCAGAATCATCGGCCCCCAGGAGCCGAAGTAGTCGATGTAGCGATTGCCGTCGACGTCAATGAGGCACGTACCCTCGGCGCTTTCCACAAACGGTGGCGCACCGCCCACAGCGTTGAATGCTCGCACCGGCGAATTCACGCCGCCGGGAAAGAAACGCTCGGCGCGCTGCTGAAGAGCCAGAGAACGGGTGTGGGGGCGGGTTGGATTCGGGGAATTCATAATGGGTCCAGTATAGTGGGCCAGATCGCTGAATTGAATCGCGCGTCACTCAGCCCGCATCCCGTGGAGTGTGAACGGTATTCCTCTCACCGGCGATCGGCTTCTGGTCCTCTTCGATGGCCATTGCGGACTGTGCAACCGCACGGTCCAATGGCTCTTGCGGCGCGACCGGGATGACCGCCTGCGTTTTGCATCGTTTGAATCTCCGCAGGGAGGCGAGGTTCTGGCGCGACATGGAATCGGCACCCTCAACCCGGATTCCGGCCCTGCCTCGGTCGTAGTCGTGCGTGATTTAGGTGGAGTGGCGGAGCGCGTTCTGGTGCGCTCAGAGGCGGTTTTGGCTTTGCTTACCAAGTTGCCGCGACCCTGGCCCGGAGTTGCAGCCACACTGCGGTGGATTCCCCTGCCGATTCGTGATCGGGGCTACAAAATCGTCGCCCACTGGCGCAACACCATCTGGGGACGGCTGGAAAACTGCCCCATTCCTGGTGCAAAAGAGCGAGTACGGTTTCTGTAAATAGCAGTTAAAAACCTCCCAACCCTGTTAAAATTGACATTCCCGGCCCTGTGGCCGTCCCACAATTCCATCCTCAGAAAGCCGCACCATGCCAGATGAACGCGTGCCAGTCGAAGCCAAGTCAAAATCCGTAACCTACGCCGACGCCGGTGTGGACATCAGCGGTGGTGACCGTGCCAAGGAGCGCATTAAGTACTTGGCGCAGAAGACCTTCAATCGCAATGTGTTAGGCGGAATCGGCGGCTTCGGTGCGCTCTACCGGCTAGACATGCAGCGGTGGAAGAATCCGATCCTGGTCAGCTCAGCCGACGGCGTAGGCACTAAGCTGAAAATCGCCTTCGAGATGGGAATGCACCACACGGTGGGCGCGGACCTTGTGAATCACTGCGTCAACGACATTGCCGTGCAGGGTGCCACGCCGCTGTTTTTTCTGGATTACTTTGCCAGTGGCAAGCTGGACGCCGAGGTGACCGAGAGCGTCATCACCGGTCTCGCCGAGGCTTGCAAGGCCAACGCTTGCGCGCTGATCGGCGGAGAGACGGCGCAGATGCCCGGCTTTTATGCCGATGGTGAATACGATCTGGCAGGCTTTATCGTTGGTGCGGTGGATCGCGACAAAATGGTTACCGGCGCAGGCATCAAGGCGGGCGACGTGTTGATCGGGCTGCCTTCCACCGGGTTGCATACCAATGGATATTCGTTGGCCCGCAAGCTGTTTTTCGAGGTGGCTGGCTACAAGCCCACGCAGTATGTGACAGCCATCAAAGAGAAGGCTGGTGCGTCACTGATGAAAACTCATCGTAGCTACCTCCATGTGATTCAAAAGCTGGTTACGGCGGGCCTCACCACCGGTATGGCGCACATTACCGGCGGCGGCATCACGGAAAATCTGCCCCGCATTCTGCCCAAAAACATCACGGCGCAGATCGAGATCGGTTCCTGGCCGGTGCTGCCCATCTTCGAACATCTGCGCACGCTGGGTCAGGTATCGCAGGAAGAGATGATGCGCACCTTCAACATGGGCATCGGATTGATTGCAGCGATTCCAGCGGCCAAGTTCACTCGCGCCAAGAACCTGCTGGACCGCTCCGAAGAGAAGTTCTACGTCGTTGGCCGCGTGGTCAAGGGTGAGCGCCGGGTGCAGTACACATAGAAAATGGTCAGTTCCCACCGCTGTTGCCGACCCGCGAGAGATGAAACAACCTACGATTGTTCTCCCGGAGGGAGAAAAGGAAAATAGCCCAGGACAAGCGCAGCGCAGTCCTGGGTCAGGGTTGCACCAAAGGCCCTCCGTCCCGTAGGGACGGTGCGAATTCCATTTCAAAATCGTTTCTTGTAGTTTCGACAACTTGCACTTTGGATAGTAGTTTTCTGTACAGAGCACGACTTCAGTCGTGCCGCAAGTAGCACAAAAAATACTGGGCTATAGCCTCTGAGGACAGATTTGGAACCAGCTTCGAAAGGTCGTTCTCTTCAGCTTGGCATCCTACTTTCTGGCCGTGGATCGAATTTTCTGGCGATTGCAGAATCGATTCGCACAGGAAGTTTGGTCGGCGTCGAGATCGCCGTCGTCATCTCAAACGTCGCGGAAGCTGGGGGAATTAAAGCTGCGAAAGAGCTTGGCCTGCCGACGGCAGTCTTCGTTTCTAAGGGCCGCAGCCGCGCCGAGCACGATGCCGATGTAGCCGCCTGCCTGCGCGATCACAAGGTGGATTTGGTTTGCCTTGCCGGTTACATGCGGCTGCTTTCGCCGGAGTTCATCAACGCCTTTCCCAACCGCATCCTGAATATTCACCCCTCGCTGCTACCCGCTTTTCCCGGCCTCGAAGCGCAAACGCAAGCCTTCGACTACGGCGTGAAGATAGCCGGTTGCACGGTCCATTTTGTCGATGAGCATCTGGACCACGGCGCAATCATCCTGCAGCGAGCGATCCCGGTGCTCGATACCGACGACGCGCACTCGCTCGCCGACCGCATTCTGGCCGAGGAGCACATCGCCTACACCGAAGCGATTGGCCGCGTAGCCAGCGGAGACTACGAGATTCGCGGACGGCGCTTTGTGAAGCGGTAGTTTTCCTGATTAGTCTAACGTCAAGATAGAGTTAGAAGGCCCTGCAAGACGGGTGCCTTCGGCAACCGCACCCAAATGGCAATTTTCCCAAAACCGGAGCCTCGGCGACACCAAACTATCCGCTAAGGTTCTCGTTTCGTCTTTGGTCAGTTAGAGTTAGGGTGGCAGACGAAGTTGCGAGAGTGTGATATTCTCCATCGTTCAGCACTCTCTGGTAAAAAGTGTCATCGGAGGGTATTCTGAACCGGATGGCGGCACTTCCCGCGCAAGCGGGAGATCTCTGGGCGGGAACAGGGGCAAAGGCAAATTTCAATGGATATGAGAGACACACTCGGAGTATTGCTCGCGGGCGGAGCGGGAGAACGGCTCTTTCCTCTAACGCGAGATCGCGCCAAGCCGGCCGTGCCTTTTGGCGGGCACTATCGCATCATCGACATCACGCTCTCCAACTGCATCAACTCCGGCCTGCGCAAGGTTTTCATTCTGACGCAGTACAAAGCGCTGAGCCTGAACCGCCACATCCGCGAAGGCTGGACGGGGATTGTGGCTCAGGAACTTGGCGAGTTCTTCGAGCTGCTGCCGCCGATGCAGCGCACCGGATCGAATTGGTATATGGGCACCGCCGATGCGGTCTATCAGAACATCTACTCGATTGGCAGCGAGCAGCCCAAGTACATGATCATTCTCTCCGGCGACCACATCTACAAGATGGATTACAGCCGGATGTTGGCCTACCACAAGGAGACCCATGCCGAGGTTACGCTGGCCACGCTGCCGATTCCACCCAGCGATGTGAAGCAATATGGCGTAGTCGAAGTGGCCAAGACAGGCGAGGTCATCGGCTTCCAGGAGAAAGTGGCTTCCACCAGCTTCCGCTCGCCCTTCAACCCCGATGCCGTGGACGCCTCGATGGGCATATATATTTTCAACACAGAAGTGCTGCTGAAGGCGCTGATAGCCGATGCCGAAGATCCGAACTCAAAGCACGATTTTGGTCACAACATTTTGCCCAATCTGCTCGGCAAAAAGAAAATGATGGCCTACAGCTTTGTGGACGAGAACAAGCAGCAGGCGCTTTATTGGCGCGACGTGGGTACGCTCGAGGCCTACTACGACGCCAACATGGATCTGTGCGCGGTTTCGCCGGTCTTCAATCTCTACGACAAGAACTGGCCGATGCGTACCCGTGTGCGCCAATATCCGCCAGCCAAGTTCGTCTTTGCCGAACCAGGCCGCTCGGGCATGGCGGTCGACTCGGTCATTACTGCCGGCGTCATTATCTCCGGCGCATCGGTGTCGAACTCCGTGGTCTCGCAAGATGTGCGCGTCAACTCCTATTCGACCGTGGACCAAAGCATTATCTTTTCGCATGTGAACATTGGCCGGCATTGCCGCATCCGCCGCGCCATCATCGACCGCGACGTGCATATTCCTGAAGGCACTATCATCGGCTACGACCCGGTTGAGGACAAGCGCCGCTACTTCGTCACGCCCACCGGGCTGACGATTGTCACCCGCGACGCCTCGCTCTTTGAAAGCCCCGTTGATCCGGAGTTCCTGCAACGGTATTGAAGTCTTTCACTGCAACTGAAACATGGGTGCCCCAGGTCCCGATTCTGGGACCTGGGAATCGATAAATCGTGACGACCATGCCCAACCTCACCCCGGAGTTGAATGCCCTGCTGACGCGCATTCGCGAGTTGGCCGCGAGTGCGCCGTCTCTTGATGCGCTGGAACAAGGCATCGTCGAAGCGATTGCCGGACACCTTTTTTACTGCAACTGGACGGGTTTTTATATGCTCGATCCGGACGATCAGGGGATGCTACTGTTAGGTTCGTTTGTAGGCGAACCGACCCCGCACACGCGCATCCCTGTCACGGAAGGCATCTGTGGCGCGGCGGTTGCCTTGGGTGAAACTGTTGTGGTGGACGACGTGAACGCCGACCCGCGCTATCTTTCCTGCTCCATCAAAACGAAATCCGAAATTGTCGTCCCCATCTATGCGCGCGGCAAAGTTGTCGGCGAGATCGACATCGACAGCCATACCACAGCCGCTTTCACTCACAGCGACCGAATCTTTCTGGAAGAAACTGCGCGCATTGTCGGAGCATTTATTGAACGCATTCAGGTTCAGGCTTCGCTGATGTTTCAGTGAACCCTCATCTACTCACCGGTCTTGCCCCACTATCGTCTGCGAGTTTGAAATGCGAGATTAATTGCTCAAGATCAATGGCGAGCGCAGAAATATCTTCGAGCGATCTTGCCGAATGCTGCGTGACGTCGGCGTTTACCGCAATGATTCTTGCAATCTCTTCAATTCTCCGATTGATCTCATCCGTGGTGGCGGCCTGTTCGGTTGCCGCGGCGGCGATCTGCGTCACCATGTCTCCCGCCTCCCCAGAGGTTCGAATAATCTCTTCCAGCGATTTGCCGGCTTGAATGGTCGATTTCACTCCCATCTCCACGCGCTCGGTTCCGGTATGCATCGCTGCAACCGCATCTCTAGTCTCGGTCTGGATGTCTCCAATCATCTCCGTAATTTGCTTTGCGGCGGCGCTGCTGCGTTCCGCCAGTCTTCTCACTTCGCCTGCCACCACGGCAAACCCGCGGCCTTGTTCCCCCGCTCTCGCCGCTTCAATCGCCGCATTCAATGCCAGTAGGTTGGTTTGTTCTGCGATCTCGGTAATCACCTCGCTGATCGAGCCGATCTCTTCCGTTCGTTTCCCGAGCCCCTGAACCTTTTGCGCCGTCTCTTCCACCGAGTTGGAAATGGCACGCATTCCGGTCAGCGTTTCCTCGACAACCGTGCCGCCTTGACGCGCTGTGTCCGCGGCTCGTTGAGAGGCGACCGCAGCTACGTTTGAGTTTTCTGAGACTTGTTGAACAGTGGCTGACATCTCCTGTATCGCGGTCGCAACCTGTGCCGTTTGATCTTTCTGTGCTTCTGCGCCACTCGCTTGCTGCCGCGATGTGGCCGTGATTGCCTCGCTCGCCGTAGCAAGGCGGCGTGTGTTCTGGGCCACTTGAATGACAAGCCTCTCCAGTTTATCCATGAAGATATTGAACCACTTGCCCAACTCCGCAATCTCATCTGAAGAGTTGATTTCGATTCGCTGGGTTAGATCGCCTTCGCCTTCCGCCACGTCCTTCATCCGGCCAACCACTTCGCCAAGCCTGTGAGAAATTGAGTGGGATACCCAATTCGAGACGACCAGCAGAACGATCAAACACACAATGCCGATTCCTGCCGCCATCTTACCGATTGAAAGCCAGGCCGCATCGATATCTTCAATGTAGACGCCGGTTCCAACAATCCATCCCCATGGTTCGAATTCTCTGACAAAAGAGAGTTTCGCTACCGGCTTGTCTTTGCCGGGTTTGGGCCACTGATAGAAAACAAAGTTACCATCGGTGGTGCGGGCAGCCTTAACGAATTCGACGAAAATAGCCTTCCCGGTTGGGTCTTTGAAGTTGGAGAGTTCTTTCCCATCCATTTCCGGCTTCATCGGATGCATCACCATTGCCGGTTGCGTGTCATTGATCCAGAAATAGTTATTGTTTTCATAACGCATGGTCCGGATGATTTCTATCGCATTCTTCTGAGCCTCGGCGCGGGTGATCTTTCCCTGCTCTTCCAGCCGATGCTGCTCTACGAGTACAGAGTAGGGGATATTTACAAGATTACTTGTGCTTTGCTTTCGGTCAGAAAGCAGCACTGAGCGCTCACTGCTCAGCCACAAACCAGCGAGTACCAGCAGACCAATGGCAGAAACGACAACGATAATCCGAATTTTACCTTTTAAACTCATACACTCCTCTTCACCGGGCGGCGCTCATCTTTCTTCTATCGGCAGCCAAGCAACGGACAAGAATTAGGCTTGCATTCAGAGCAAGCAATTGGTCATCGTGTCTTTCCCGGTCTGGGAGGTAGCTTAGGGTTAGTGATGTCGTAATCGTTGCGAATGAACCATTTCCATCGGGTCATGAACTTACCAAGATACGGTACGCGGCGAATCTAAACCCTAATGTAACCGGGCGTTGATGCTCCATTCTTGGTGCATACGTCACACTTGAGCCATGTCCACACAATGCCCGCTGTTCACGCAGGCCTTTTCCTGCTGGAACTGGAAGTGTGCTCTTCTCAGTGCGACCGCCCGCTCGTTGGTGTATCTGGCGGCCATGGTCCACACCGGCCTTCGCGGTAGCTTGGCTGTCGTTTTGGTTGAAATCATATATGTCACGCTTACCGCGGGGATCTACGCCGGTATGCAGCAAAAGGCGTTAAGGATTCCAGCCCAATGGCTGGGCAATTTGATCGTAGTTATCGGTGTTCCCGGCCTGGCTCAGGCGCTGGATTGGCTCGCCCATCGCGTCACCGGCGCGGCTGTTACTGGAAAAGCCACGTTGACAGTCAGCATCTTCGCGGCCCTCTCGGCGCTCTTTCATTTACACGTTATGCGCAATGGAGTTTTCCTCACTGGCACTGGCCGCACGCTCTTCGACGACTTCCGCCGTATGCCGAGGCTCATTGCCGGATTCGTTATCAAGCCTGTCGCCTTCTTCGTTGCATTGACCTCCAATCTCGGTCGCGCTATCGAATCGGAGACTGCACTTTAAGCGGTTCCACCGCCGCTGAAGATGTGCTCTTTCAGTGCCTCGACCCTCGAACAATCCCAATCGCATCAATCTCTGTATCTTTTGCGGCGGCTAAGAGTCTCATAAAGCACGTGGTGCATTTCCCGTTCGCACCTTGACGACAGACCCGCACCGGGCTGATGGAGAGATTGGGCTTGCTCATACTCGCGTATCTTGGCGGAATTCTTACAATTCTCAGCCCTTGCATTCTTCCAGTGTTGCCCTTCGTCTTTGCACGCTCAGACCAACCTTTTCGCAAGAGCGGTCTGCCTCTACTGGCAGGCATGGCGGTCATGTTCGCGCTGGTAGCCAGCCTGGCGACTGTGGGAGGTGCATGGGCCGTGCGCGCCAATCAATTTGGGCGAATTGCCGCGTTGATTCTCTTTGGATTGTTTGGTCTTACCCTGCTTTTCTCATCGCTTGCCGAGCAGCTCACGCGCCCGCTGGTGAGGTTGGGCGGCAGGCTGTCGGAGAGTCACGATTCCAGCGGCGGTGTAGGTAGATCATTTGTGTTGGGGATTGCGACCGGGCTGCTGTGGACGCCATGCGCCGGACCCATACTTGGGCTCATTCTCACCGGAGCCGCCGTAAGCGGGGCCAGCAGCCATACCGCGCTGCTCCTGTTTGTCTACGCAGCCGGAGCCGCTACTTCGCTGGCTTTGGCTTTGCTTGCAGGAGGCCGTGTCTTCAAAGCGATGAAGCAATCGCTAGGTGCTGAAGTCTGGGTCCGCCGCGTTCTCGGAGTTGCCGTTTTGGCGGGCGTGGCTGCTGTAACTTTGGGGTTGGATCAGGGCATTCTTACGCGGCTCTCTCTGGCCAGCACGTCGAAGTTCGAGCAGCGGCTTGTTGTGCTTGCCGGAATAAACAAATCAGAGACGCAACAGGCTAAGAGTGATGACGCTCCGGCAATGATGATGATGGCCGCCGCTGGCGATACAGACGGCGTGCCAAACTCGCTGCCTGAGTTGACCGGTGCGACGGCTTGGATTAATTCGCCGCCACTCACTGCGGAGTCGCTGCGCGGCAAAGTGGTAGTGGTGGACTTCTGGACCTACTCCTGCATCAACTGTCTGCGTTCGTTGCCCACGATTCAAGCCTGGTACGGCAAATACAAAGACAGCGGGCTGGTTGTGATCGGCGTCCATACACCGGAGTTTCCGTTTGAAAAAGATGAGGGAAATGTGCGCAAGGCCGTGCACGAGCTGGGTATTAATTATCCGGTCGCAATGGACAACGACTATCGCATCTGGCGCGCTTTACATAACAGCTTCTGGCCCGCGCATTACTTTATCGATGCGACGGGACGCGTCCGTTTCCATCACTTTGGCGAAGGCAACTATGAAGAGTCCGAAAGCTGGATTCGCAAGCTGTTGGAGGAGAGAAATCACGTGGCGCCGCCCAGCGTGGCAGCGCAGGTTTCTGCTGCTGGAGCGGAGGCCGCGCCAGATGCCGAGAACGTGCAATCGCCAGAGACTTACATTGGGTACATTCGAGCGCAGAATTTTGCTTCGCCAGGAGGCTTCGAAGAAGACGACGCTAAATTGTATCGAGCGCCCGTGCGCCTGAAGCTGAATGAATGGGCGCTGAGTGGGCGATGGAAAGATGAGGGGCAAATCGCTACGCTGCTCGCTGCTTCGGGAGGTATTACTTACCGCTTTCACGCGCGGGACCTTCATCTGGTTCTAGGACCGGCGGGCGATGGAAAACCGGTTCGCTTTCGCATTACGGTAGATGGCAAACCACCGGGTGCTGACCACGGAGAAGACTGCGACGCGGAGGGCTTGGGCACGGTGAGCGAAAGCCGGTTGTATCAGTTGATTCGCCAGAAAAGCGGCGTGCAAGATCGCACCTTTCGAATTGAGTTTCTCGACGCCGGAGTCCAGGCGTTTGCGTTCACCTTCGGATAGCCGCCTGCGGTGGGGCCAAACGCTCGCTGTTCGCTCGCAAGGGCATAGGGTAAGGAGGTTCAGATCAAGCCCGCTTTGTGTCAGGGCACGACTTCAGTCGTGCCGCAAAGCCTGCGAAATCAATTCGGGCTTTAGCCCCTGGGCGCGTTTGCATCAGCAAATATAACTTGTGCAGAGGTTCCAAAATGCCCAGACCCGAGAACCCGACACCAAGATTGGCGGTTTGGACAAGCAAGAAAATCTCTCTCAGAAGCGGAGGTTTTTTATGAGTTCTTTTTGGCAGAACCCAAGCGAAATATTTTCCGAAAAAATGACCCGGCGAGTGTTTTTTGGTGCAGTGGCAGGTGGAGTAGCCTGGTGGGCCTTGCGACGGTTTGGAGTTGATTCGCAGACGGTTTCAGCTGCGGGCACGGTGACGATCGTGGAGTTTGCCGCGAACGGCACAAAGACTGGGAAGGTGACGGTTGCACGCGTTGTGAAGCCTGACGCCGAGTGGAAGCGCCAGCTTTCGCCTGCTTCGTATGAAGTGACGCGGCATTCGGCCACCGAGCGCGCCTTCACCGGCAGTACATGGAATCTGCACGACAAGGGCATCTACCGCTGCATCTGCTGCGACACGGCGCTATTCAGCTCAGAGACCAAATTCGAATCCGGTACCGGGTGGCCGAGTTTTTGGCGACCGATTGCTAAGGAGAATGTAGAAGAGAAGGGCGACTTCGCGTTGGGAGTCGAGCGCGACGCGGTAGCCTGCCGGCGTTGCGATGCGCATTTGGGACACGTCTTCCCGGACGGGCCACCTCCGACGGGACTGCGCTATTGCATGAACTCGGCTGCCATGCGATTTGTGAAGCTGGCGTAACGGAAAGTTGCTGGGCGTTTAGGCGAGCCGATTCTCTGGTCAAACGGATGAGTTGCAGCGTGCCTGTCGATAGGCAACTCCGGCTGGTGGCGCCAACCAGAGCACTTTAGTCCATGCCTTAAGGGGGTTCTGATCAATAGCGCTTTGTGTCAGGGCACGACTTCAGTCGTGCCGTAAAGCCCGCAGAATCAACTTGGGCTTTAGCCCCTGCGTGAATACTCCGCTGGAAATAGAACTAATCTGAGGTATCTCGGATCTTCGCCAAAATGTTGCAATGTACCGCTAACCCCAACCTCATCTGATGCATCTAATTTAACTGAGAGGAGATTTCACCCATGCGAACAGCATTCTCCATATCGTCCATCGTGCTCCTCACCGTAGCCTTCGGCATTTGCGGACAAAACGCCCTCGGCCAGGACAGCCAGACCCAACCCCTTCCGCAACCAGCCGACACATCCCAACCTCCCGGCCAGTCTGCCGCCCACTCTAAGCACCACCATCGCAGCCCCGGCGGCGACGTTGGCAGCGGCGCAGGCGACATCGGCAAAGGGACTGCCAAAGGCACAGGCGCCGCAGCCAAGGGAGTCGGGAAAGGGGCGGGCGATCTCGTCACCCTACACCCCATCGACGCCGCGGGTAATGTCGGAAAGGGTGCGGCCGTTGCCGGCAAGGATGTCGGCGTTGGCGCGGCTAAAGGAACAGGCAAAATCGCCAAAGGAACAGGCCGCGGTATTGGCAAGCTATTCCACCATGGCCATAACTCGTAGACAGCTTTCCGCGAGCAACATAAGCGAATACTAACTTACGGAATCAGGAAGACTCTGTGGGTATGCGACGACCATCGAAGCTGAATATTGGCTGAAGTTGCTCAACGAGTGCCTGATGAGTAGCTAAGCCCGTTTTTATTTACTCAGAGGTGCTACCTGGCTTTGTACTCCTGGAAAAGTTCTGGAAATTCCTTTTTGAGGGCTTCAACCTTGGGGCGGTCGCACACCTGTATGTAGGGATTGTTGGGATTGTGGAGTGCATAGTCCTGATGGTACTTTTCGGCGTTATAGAAGCCTTTGAGCGGGACAACCTGTGTGACAATCGGCTTGCGAAAGATGTGTGCAGCGTCAAGTTGGGCGATGTAAGCGAGGCTGATTTTCTGCTGCTCTTCGTCGGAATAGAAGATAGCCGAGCGGTAAGAGGTGCCGATGTCCGGACCCTGACGGTTGAGCTGTGTTGGATCGTGGGCAACGGAGAAGAAGACGCGCAGCAGTTGGCCGTAAGTGATTTGAGAAGGATCATAGACCACGCGAACGGATTCGGCGTGGCCGGTGGTTTCAGTGGTGACCTGGGCGTAGGTCGCGGTTGAGGCCGAGCCGCCAGAGTATCCGGCTGTGGTGAGGAGCACGCCTTTGACCCGTTCAAAGACCGATTGTGTACCCCAAAAGCAGCCGCCCGCAAAGACGGCTGTCTGTTCGCCGGGAGTGGTGGCCAGCGGGGCATCCGTGACGGCTGGGGGGATGGGCGGCTTTGTGGCCGCGCGGCATCCGGCAGAGAAAAGAGTGACGAGCAACAGGCAAGCGAGGGCGTTGCGCAGATAGGACTTTCGGGGCATGGGCAAGCTCCTGAGCCGGTGGCGGAGTGCGCGGCAGTTGTGAGATGCGCGGGGCAGGTGAAAAGATACGGCGGAGGGGCAGCGGAGCCTATTCCATCGGTTGAGCACCGCTGGAAGGGAACCAATCCAACAAATCCCGCGTATTAGCAATCTATGGAATGCGTGGGTACATTAAGCTGGAACGGGATGGGGTTGGCGTGGCCGGGGAGTTGCCCGAGCGACAAAGGCTCATCGCTGAGAAGCCCGGCTAGCCGCCCCGGTGGCAAAAGCCTGTTGCAGAGATCGGCCAGGCTGTTGCGGCGCGAGCAGGGAGTCCGGAGGCAGGACGCTTCTGTTGCTTCCCGGCGGCGCCAGATTCCTGATAGCAGGGAGCTTGCGTCGATTGCTTGTCCGGCGCAGGTGGAGGGTAAGACCCTGGAGATCGAGAGCTCTCAAGACTGGTCGCAAGTCGTCCGCCGCTGCATGGATGGAGAATCCAGCGCATGGGCGGAGCTTGTGCGCGCGCAGCACCGGCGGGTCTACGGGCTTTGTTACAGATTTACAGGCAATCCAGCCGACGCCGAGGACATGACTCAGGATGTATTTCTGAAGATTTACTCGAACCTGGCCAGCTTTGATCTGACACGCGGCAGCCTGCAGGTGTGGATTACAACTATGACCCGCAACCTGCTGGTAGACAACTTCCGCCGGACCAAGAACCAGCGGGCGACCGGTTCACTGGACGATGGCTGGGAGACGGTTGAAGATCTAAAGCCGATTGACCGGCTGACGTCTCAGGGGCTCTCGCCACACGAAGTGGCAGCCAAAAAAGAACTGGCGAAGATGGTGCAAGATGCCCTGGCGTGCGTCTCGGTAGATTTGCGCGAGGCTGTGATTTTAAGGGATTTACAGGATATGGACTACAAGGAGATCGCCCAGGTGCTGGGCATTCCCGAGGGGACGGTCAAGTCCCGCATCAGCAGAGGCCGAGCGGAACTGGCGAGGCTGCTGGAACGTAATAAACGGGAGGTGATGTAAATGTTGGAGCGCACATTCATTCCGAACTCTCCGGCCTGCGGGCAGTGGGAGACACTTTTGGCGGAGGCGCTGGACGGGCTGCTGAAGCCCGCCGATGAGGCAGCCTTTAGCGCTCATATGGCCGTCTGCCCGGCCTGCACGGAGCTGTTTGAAGAAGCGCGGCGAGGTCGCGAGTGGCTGGAGTTTCTGGCGGCTGAGCCTGAAGTGCCCGTCGGGCTTCTCGACCGAATTTTAGCGAAAACGGGGCCGGGACAGACGGCGGGCTATGAATTGGTGAGCGGCGACGGTAGTGTCGCGGCGATGCGCCCGGTCTCCATTCCTGCATGGCAGCGTCCCGGTTTCATGGGCTTTGTTCGCCGCTTTGCCGAACCCCGCCTGATGATGACAGCGGCAATGGCCTTCTTTTCCATCGCGTTGACACTTAATCTGACGGGCGTTCGCCTGACCAGCCTGCGCCTGAGCGACCTTCGGCCCAGCGTTGCGCGTTCCTTTGTGGAGCGGCGGCTAACGATGGCCTCGACTCCAATCATTCGCTACTACGACCATATGCGGCTGGTTTACGAGGTTCAGAACCGGATGCGCGAGCTGCGCCGTACAACCGAAGGCGAAGGCGGAAAGCAGGGTGAAGGCGAAGAGAACCGGCAGAAGCAGCAGGACTATGCACCGGGCGAATCGCAACAACAGACCCCGCAACACAAGGACGGCGGTACCCGCGTGGACCCTCCGCAGCAGTCAGTGAGTCCATCGGTCGAGCCCACGCTCAATGACGCTGATTTTTTTGAAGCATTCACGACGGTACAGCCTCAATCCTTCACCCCAGCAGCAATGACCGATCGCTGGGGGCTCGAATCCGCGCACTCCGGCGGCTCCAGCAAGGAAAGACTGGAAGGGAGCACAGTATGGATTGCGTAAATCACAATGACATCAATGCGACAGCCTTTTGCCAAAATTGCGGCAAGCCTCTTTGCACTGGCTGCGTGCGCAACGCAACTGGGGGGCAGATTCTCTGTGAACCCTGTTGGACGGCGTGGCAGAGTTTTCCGCAGCCCTTTGCCGTAACCCCCGCAAGTGGGGAGCCCAATCCATCGGCGGCGGCCGTGCTTGGGTTGATTCCCGGCGTGGGCGCCATGTACAACGGCCAGTATTTCAAGGGCTTCATCCATGTGGTCGTTTTTGCGGTGCTGATCGCCGTTACCGAAAACTACCCGCTCTGTGGCATATTCATTGGCTTCTGGGTCCTCTATCAGTCGTTTGAGGCCCATCAAACCGCCAGGGCGGTACGCGACGGCCAGCCGATACCCGATCCACTTGGGCTGAACGAGTTGGGCAGTTGGCTCAACGTTGGTACCCGGATGCGGAATCAGAATCAGCCGTACGCGGGGCAGGCTCCGGCCGGGCCGCCAGTCGCTGGGGTTCAGCCTCCGGTAGCGGGTGAGCCACCGCCGCCTTATCAAGCTCCGTACCAAGGCTCATACCAGCCGGGTCCGTATCCTTTTGTGCCACCGATCGTTCCGCCGCCTCCTGTTCCCTGGCAGCGCAAAGAGCCGATTGCCGCGATCGTATTGATTGCTCTGGGGTTAATGTTTCTGATCGGGGAGATGCGGTTTGCTTTTCCCCTGATACTGATTGGGCTGGGCGTCTGGTTGATCGTTCGCCGTATCGGCGATTCACAAGGAGGTTCAAAATGAACCATTACATCATGATTCGCCGCTTGCGGGCTCCGGCCATTCTGCTGCTGCTAGGAGGGATTCTTGCGCTCCATCAGTTCGGCATCATTCATCGTAGTTGGAGTCTGTTTTGGCCGCTGCTGCTGATCCTGCTCGGAGTGCTTCTGTTAGCAGAGCGCGTGGCGCTCGCCTCCGGGGGCGACGACTATCCGCCGATGCCCTATCCGGGCGCTCCTCAACCAGGCGCACCATCGGGGTCAACCGGCGTTCCAGCCTATCCTGGGCAGCCGCAGGCCTATGTTCCACCGTCTCACTCACAGAAATCCGATGATGATTCCGAGGGAGGAAGATCATGAGCACTACACCTCCGAATAATCCGGGCGGCACGCCGCCTCCTTATCCGCCTTACGATGCAAAGGCGCAGTATCGCGCCTATCGGGAGCAGCAAAAAGCCGCATGGCGAGCCCAACGCGATGCCTGGAAAGCTCAGAGTCATGCGTGGAAAGCTAGCTACATAGGCGCATATGGCCCGAGAGTTCCCTCTGTTGTGGGCCCTATTGTTTTAATTGGTATTGGCGTGGTGGCTTTGCTCGTGATGACCGGCCACCTTGCGGCGAACGGGCTTGCAAGCTGGTATGGCCATTGGTGGCCTCTGCTGTTGATCGCGGCCGGCCTCGCTCTGTTGGCCGAGTGGGCGCTGGACCTGCGCCGCGAAGTTCCGGTGCGCCGCAGTGGCGGCTTTGTGGGCATCCTCATACTGCTGGCGATCCTGGGCGTATGCGCCTCCGGATGGAATCACATGGGACAGTGGCATGGCCCGTGGGGAGATCACGGCGACGACTTCTTCAACACATTCGGCCTGCCCGAGCACGATATGGACCAGCAGGTGCTCCACCAGCAGATTCCTGCCAACGCGGTGATCGAGATCGAGAATCCTCGCGGCGAAGTGAGCATTACGGCTGTCGATGGCTCCACAATCGAGGTGCAGGCGCACGCAGTGGCCTACGCCAGTTCAGATATCGAAGCGGCCAAAATCTTCGGTGCCGAAGCTGCGCACTTGACGGTGAACGGCAGCGCGGTGATGGTCAAGTCGGAGAGCAATTCGAACGGCAGGCTCAACCTGACTATTTCCGTTCCCAAGACTGCCAGAGTGACGGTCAATGCAGGCAAAGGCGATGTAACAGCATCCGGCTTGGGCTCCGGCGTCAACGTCATGGCGCATGGCGATGTGCACCTCAGCGCAATCGCCGGTCCGGTCGAGACGCATTTCTCCAACGGTAAGCATGATTTTTCCGCTCACGATGTGCAGGGCGACCTCTCCGTCAACGGCGATGTGAACGATCTTACATTCTCTGAAATCAAAGGCAGAGTCACGCAAAGCGGCGAAATACTTGGCGATGTGCATATGGAAAACGTCTCTGGCGCAATCCACCTGCACACCTCGGTCACTGACCTGCAAGTGGCGAATCTGCCCGGCGACCTGACTCTCAACTCCGACGATCTGCGCGTTAATCAGGCCAAAGGCGATGTGCGCGTGACAACCCACTCCAAGGACATCGACCTGAGCCAGATCTCCGGTGACAGCTTTGTGGAAACCCGCAACGGCCGCATCTCGGTCGAACCTGCGGGCAACTACGCGGTCGACGCGAAAAACAGCAAGGGCGACGTAGAAGTGACGCTCCCGCCCAGCACATCGGCAACGGTGAACGCTCACAGTCGCAACGGAGACATCATCTCCGACTTTGCCATGCCGAGCAGTGGAGAAGGCGAAAACAAGTTGGCCACATTCACCATCGGTTCCGGCAAACAGAAGATTGTGCTCAGCGCTGAAAACGGCGATGTACGCATCAAAAAAGGCTCCAACATGGCGATGGCGCCAGTGGTGCCTGTACCGCCGGTTCCACCCAATCCCAACGCGCCGCACTTGAAGGCGCCCAAGGTGCCGCCCGCCAAGCCAGTCGCGCAGTAGGCGAGTGCCCTAGGCCTGAACAATAAAATCGGGTGCCCCACGTCCCGTGTTTGGGACCTGGGAAAAAACAAATGCTCGGCAGGTGACCCAAGTCTGAACAATAAAGCTGGGCGGCCCTGGTCTCGATTTTGAGACCAGGGAATGCATCAACGCATTTTCAACATTAATGTCTACAAAAATTCTGGGTGTCCCTTGCGCCTTTTTGTTGGCGCAAGGGTGGAAAAAGCAATCCATTCCTTGCGAGCGAATAGCGAACAATTGGCCCCACCGCAGGTGGCTGTCATAATCTTTCTATGCGAACAGTGCTGACAGCGGAGCACCTTTGGGACGGGAGCAGGCTGCACCACCTGCCTGTAGTGGTCATTGAAGACGGCCTGATTGCGTCCATTTCTACGCGCGTGGCCGGCGAGATTCCCGGCGAGGCTAAGGTTTTCGACTTCCCCGGCGCAACCCTCGGCCCCGCGTTTTTCGACGTGCACATCCACGGAGCCAAAGGCCACGACGTGATGGAAGCCACGGCCGAAGCGCTCGACGCAATCGGAGGCTTCCTCGCCCAGCACGGCACTGCCAGTTATCTGGCTACTACGGTGACGTCCCCGCTCGACGCGACGCTGCACTCATTGAACGGTCTAGCCAAGCTGATTGCAAAGCCGCCAGTTGCAGGCCGGGCCAAGGCTATCGGAATTCATCTGGAAGGCCCGTTTCTCTCGCATGTGAAGCGCGGCGTGCAGCCACCGGAGCATCTGCTCGCACCCAACATTGCCACATTTGACAAATTCTTTGAGGCCGCCGAAGGGCACATCCGTCTGATGACGATTGCGCCGGAGTTGCCGGGAGCGGTCGAGCTGACGGCACACGCGACGGCACGCGGAGTGCGGGTTTCGCTGGGCCATTCAAATGCGACAGCAGCAGAGACAAAGGCTGCGATTGCCGCCGGAGCCACCAGTGCCACGCACACATTCAACGCAATGCGCCCGCTGGACCATCGCGAGCCGGGAGTTCTGGGAACTGTGCTGACCGACGATTCGGTTTTTGCCGAGCTAATCTGCGACGGCATCCACGTTGCGCCGGAGATAGTGAAGTTGTGGTGGCGGGCGAAGGGTGCGGAGCAAGGCATTCTGGTGACCGACGCGATGAGCGCCGCCGGAATGCCCGACGGCGAGTACCAGCTCGGTGGCTTTGCAGTGCAGGTTGCCAACGGCAGAGCAATGGCTCGCGGCGTTCTAGCCGGAAGCGTGCTGACGCTAGACCGTGCGCTGACAAATTTCATCGCGTTTACCGGAGCGCCGCTGGAAGAAGCTTTGCGGCTGTTGACAGTGAATCCGGCAACGATGACTGGACTCGGCGATTTGGCTGGTTCAATTGCCGTCGGACAGCGAGCGAGTTTTGTCGCGGTAGATCGGGCGGGGAAACTGGTTGGTTCTGTTGTGAATTGAAAGACTACAACTCTTCGGTGGTGTCCTAATTTAGATTTTGGCTCTAATTTGCCTCGTTTCCGTCGGCGGGTGGCCTCGGTCCCGATGAGCTTTTCAAACCATGATGAGGGTGCCCCCGGTCCCTCGCTTTTGGGGACCGGGGATAGCACAAAAACCCTTGCAAGCGAATAGTGAGCGATTGGCCCCCCGCAGGGGTTTGCAGATAATTACATTCACTTCCCGCACAATAGCAAATAGAGAGTGAGCGGAGAAAACCGCTCCGCACCAACGGACA
>CAYPYJ010000005.1:13146-91893 GCA_964414945.1 uncultured Occallatibacter sp. | reverse complement strand
CCGAAATGCCGGGAGATATGTATCTTCCAGGTCATGTGTGGAGATTCGAGCATCAAAGTGATGCCTTTCGCTCTCTGGGCCGCTGTGTACCGCAAAATGCTTAGGAGTAGCAACCAGCTTGAGATATTTGGAGTCCTCACCCTGAAGTCCTTTGACAAACTCCACTCCCATCAACGCACTAAGATAGGGATCTTCGCCAAATGTTTCTTGCCCACGACCCCAACGCGGATCACGAAAGATATTGACGTTAGGCGACCAGAAAGTCAATCCGGCAAATCGCGGATGTGCATGGTCCGGCTCCACTTCGTTATATTTTGCCCGCCCCTCAATGGCAATGGTGTCGGCAATCCGCCTCATCAAGGGCAAATCAAATGTCGCCGCGAGTCCAATCGACTGCGGGAAATTGGTCGCTATCCCGTTGTGGGCAATGCCATGCAGAGCCTCACTCCACCAGTCGTACTCCGGTACACCAAGGCGCGGAATCGCAGCAGCGTGATTTTGTGTTTGGGATACCTTCTCTTCCAGAGTCATACGCGACACAAGGTCGTGCGCGCGCTCAGCAGGGCGTCGTGCAGGATCGAGATATGCACACGTCGCGGCGGTACACTGCACCGCGGGGGTTTGAGCCAGACAGCAGCCTGAACCAAGCATGAGCAAGGTCATAATTGCACAAAGAGAACAAACAACGACAAATGCCTTCAGATGTCTCATATCAATCGGTAAAGTCCTTTTCCCTAAAGTATCTTGGTTTTGTTCATCAATTACATGCGCATTCTGTCCACCGATGCTTACCACAAGTTATCCTGGGTAAGCATGGTACTAACCGTTGAACTTAACGCGTTTGTTGTTCGTCCGCGAAGACCATTTGAAGATCGTTTTTGATGTGTTTATGGCAACGTTGCCAGTAGTTCATTTCTCTTACCTGCGAGTATAGTTTAGATAGGCGATTTGTGCGCTGTCAAGCTTTTTGTATGTTATCAACTTGTGGGGTCCGCGTAAAAGGGATTTACCTAGAAATTGCGCGTGGGAACCCGCATCGAGATCGGCAGAGGAGGGGGTGCGTGACGATATAACTCAGGCCACGCGAACGCAAGCCGCTTTGCCTCAATAGCGATCCGACCACGACTCCGCGACTCACCCTGTTTCCGGAACTACCACTGCGGTGATCTGTCTGATAGAATCGCTCAGAACCAAGCATCTTCGATAATTTAGGGTCGTCGCAGTTCCGTGGCATATGAGGGGTAAATCTATGAGAAAAGGACGTGCGCTCATTACCCGCACAAACCCAAAGAAACGGGCAACGGTCAAAGATGTTGCGGAATTAGCCCAAGTGGGTGCCTCAACGATCTCGCGCTTCTTGCGTGGAGGCCAGGTAAGCACCAGTGCCGCGGAACGGGTGGCCCGCGCTATCAAGGTGCTTGGTTATGAGCCTGACGAAAACGCACGCGCGCTGCGCAGCGGCAGATCGCGCTCTATCGGAGTAATCCTACCTAAAATTTCCAATCATTTCTTTAGTCAATCGGTGCAACTGATTGAAGAAGAGGCGCAACTGCGGGGATGCACCGTAATCTTGCTGACTCATGGAGACCGGATCGCCCAGCAAGAGGAACACTTGGCGACACTGCGGCGTTATCGAGCTGATGGCATCATTCTCACCGCTGCCCCAGACACGACTTTGGGTAACATTCGATCCGCGCTTCCCGATACGCCAGTAGTTGCATTCGATAGCTGCATATCTTCCTCGATGGATTCCGTTTTACTCGATAACGCGGATGCAGCGCGCATTGCGACAGAGCACCTTTTGGGGCATGGCTACAGAGATATTGCCTGCGCGACGGGCAAGCCAGATATCTATAGCTTTAAGTCGCGTGCGGCTGGATATGCAAAAGCAATGGCCGCTCAAGGCACGCGCCCCAGACTGATTGCGGCTCCCGATTATGAACAGCTTTGCTCTCTACTCAAAGATGCCTTTCAAGGTGGAAGCCGACCTGACGCGATACTGACACTTAGCGATTTTGCGACGCGCAATGTCTTGACGATCTACAGAAAGCTACGCCTCAGGGGTTCGAAGCGCGTTCCAATCCTTTGTTTTGATGATTTCGATTATGCATCGCTGGTCGACCCACCACTTTCGGTTATTCGGCAGCCCATAGCCGAGATGGTGCACAAGTCGCTGAATCTGCTGTTCAAACGCATTGAGGGTGACGCACCCAAAGAGGCGCGTACCATTCTGGTTCCGGGAGAGTTGATCATCCGCTCCTCGTGTGGCTGCTCGAAGTTAATTAAGTGGTGAACTTTTTTTGACCCGCGTGACTGATTGACACATAAGTGGCTTTTTTCTGCTGCATCCCACGACAGCAATTCCGCTTGGTTTTCCTTCTAGGTGGCAGAAGGGATTAAAAATACTCCACAGGAATGCGCTGAAGTGGCCTGTGGAGGTTATGGAGGTATTACAAACTGAGCAGGATCTCGTTTGAGTAGGTGCTGGCTGTTGGGGGAGAGAGCCGCCAAGTGTTTTTAGGTTACGTAAAGCGGATAGATCTTTCCAGTTACCGGCAAGCTACACATGGCAGAGTGCACACGTTGTGTATAGTGCGCGCTCTGCCTGTGAGAAAAGCTAGCTAGAAGGTAAGTTTGCCTTGAATCTGAATCCAGCGTCCGAAGGCGCCGTTGTCGCCGGTGACTTGACCGTATTTACTGTCTGTCGGAGTGACATTCGGCAAGCCAATGTACCTGTGATTGAGGAGATCAATCGCCTCAAATCGGGCGATGAACTTGACTCGCCCAACGATTGAAACTGTACGTTGGTAGTTTGCATTGAGGTTGTTCATGCCCATTTCCCGCACTTTGTCAATTCGTTTGGGAAAGACACGAAGGTTGTAGCCTTGTAGTTGGTGGGCTGCTACGGTATCCACGTTGGCAGGGTTGAGCCATTGCACATAAGCCGTCGAATTGGTCAGGACATACTGAGGCCTATTCAACTGCAGGCTCGACGAGAGACGAGTTGGATCACCTGTGTAGATAATATTTCCAAACTCAATTAACGGGCCCTGCTGTGCCTCATAACCGAAATCGAGGGTTTGCCCGCCAAATACCTTCGACAGTATCCCGTCGTGCAGCCAGCGCTGGCCATGTCCAAACGGTAGCTCAAGCTTTGCGGTAGCTGTTAGACGTGACGGACGGGTGTTATTGCTTGGTTCCCTGGTAGGTTCCTTGTCGAAGGTGTTTGCTTGCCAATCTGTATCGTATTGGAAGCTTCGCTGGTAGTTGACCGTTGCATGAAAGCCCTTGCCGATGCTATGCCTGTACTGGATAGTCACTTGATGAAAAATTGACTGTCCAAGATTTGTGTATGCGTTCAGTCCCGTCATCCACGGATACGGCTTCAATAGCTGACTTAAGGCGATTTTGGACGCCGTGAACGTGGATAGGCTGGATATTTGCGTGTAGACCAAGGGATCGCTAGTCTGTAAGCTTGCGAAATTCCCTATGGAGAAGGGGTTCGTCACTGTTGCGGCCAACGCGGCGGTGTTGGGATTGAGGACATTACCACCAGTGAAGTAGGCGGCTGGTACGGAGTTGAGGTTCTGTGACCACTCCATCCTGTCCGTCCATGATCCGGTATATCCGACCACGATTGCGTCGCGGCTTCCCATCTGTTTTTCGAAATCAGCCTGCCAGCGTTGCTGCCGGGCCGGCTTGTAGTTCTTTGGATAAAAGGTGTAGGAACTTCCCAGATATGCCGAGGCACCAAGCGAGGATCCAACAGGCTTTAGATATCGCGATCCCGATGATAAGGTGGGAAACGGATCCGAAACCGGGGAAACACCGGTGGAAGGATTCCCCATAGTCCAAGTTTGTCCAAAGTCAGTCGAGGCGGAGTCAATTGTGCTCCGAGAGAATCCATTCTGATTAATGCTTTGGTTCATCACGTTTGTAGTATCAAAGAACAAACCGTACCCGCCGCGAATCACCATCTTTGGCGATATCTGATAAGCAAAGCCGATCCTAGGCAACACACGGTAATTATTGTCAAACCGCCTATTAGAAGCGCCGTTGACGCCCGCGTAAGTACTGCCGCCCTGTACTGTGATAGTGCTGGAAGGAACTGTCAGCCCAAGAGCTGCAATCGCGGTTTTGTATGTTGAGTAGTTCGCCGCGTAGGCTGCCTGTGCAGACGTCGCGATCGGCAGAGATGCCGTGGGGTCGAAGTAAGTAACCTCTCGATTGTGAGATTCCACCGGACCGTACTCATACTCGAAACGCATGCCAAGACTCAAAGTAAGCTTTGGATTCACACGCTTGCTGTCCTGAAAATACACTGAATAATACGGATTGTGGGCCACGTAAGGAGTGTTCACGTCAAACTGCGTCGTGCTGGGAATTCCCAAATCATACGCTGCATACGACAGTCCGAGGCTCTGTGGGCTTCCCGTGCTGTCGCTGTATTGTCTGGTGTAACTGTTGTCAAAGGTCAATAGCCCGGAGGTGTTTCCAGAAGCTACAGCACTGTTCATCTGCTGGCGCACTTCTCCGCCCATAGAAAAAGTATTATTGCCGTGTATTACAGTGAGGCCACTGCGCAGGGCGATCGTGCGCTGCCGTGACATAGGAGTGGCATTAGCGCCGAAGTCAGTGTAACCGCTCCTCGTTACCACAGATACCTGGGAAAATCCTCCCAGAGCAGCCATCGAGTCAAGGTAAGTAGGCAGTCCCGCCGCACTTGGGAGAACGCCCATAAGTCCAGGATAGGTTCGGCCATCGGCGTATTGTGTATAACCGACCGACGTATCGAGAATTGCCGAGTCTGTAAACATGTGTACCCAGCCACCAGTCAGAAGTTGGGTCGGCATGTTTTCCACGCGAGTATCCATGTCATCGAGCAAAGTGTATTGCTGATTTTGCTGGTAGCTTGTTTTAGAAAGACGTACAAAAAACCGGTCTTTCTGGCCCGGCGTAAAGTCAACCCGAAGCAGGTACGCCATGTACTTCTGCGGATTGATTTGCATGTGCCCAAAGTTGCCGGTAGATGAATAGAAGCCGTTAGCATCTGCAACATTTGGAAGTGGAAGGTACTTGTTCATGAACGTTGCCATCGGGTTATTAAGCCGACCTGATGGAATGGCGTTCCCCGGAAATGCGTTACGGATATATCGACCTGCCTGAGTATCTGCATGCACAGTCAAAGGATCGTAAATCGTATAGGCCCCGCAAGTGCCGGTCGAACATCCAGCCTGAGGCAGATCAGAGAAATCGCCAAGACGTTCAGCAGCTGTCGGAACTGTGTACGCTGCATATTGTGCATCCGAGTATGCATCGCGAGTGATGTTACCGAAAAAGAAGAGCCGATTCTTGCCGTTGAACACATGGGGGATGAATATGGGACCGCCCAGGTTGGCTCCCGAGTTGTGTTCGTGCACTCCCGGATTGCCAAATTTTGATTTAGCGAGTGCACAGGCTGCGGATGCGGGATTCGCACAGGGTACTGTAGTTTGAAGCACATAATTGGCAGCTGCGAAGTGGCTCATTGCTTCCCAGCGTCGGTCGTAGTACATTTCACGAACTCCGCCATGGTAAGCATTTGTGCCATTTTTGCTGGTCGTAATAATTGAGATGCCGAGCGTTTTGCCGAGTGATGCGTCGAGCCCGGACGTTTCGGTCTTCAGTTCGCTGACCTCATCAGTCGAAGCGTTGTACGCGATTTTGTGACTGAGTGCCGAGTTCGGCGCGCCGTCAAGATAAAACTCGTTCTTTCCAATCTGACCGGCAGTTCCAACGTTCGAGACGTTGCCCGTCGCGTTGAGATTGCCCGCCATGTAGTAGTTTGAAGCAACAGTGCTCTGAACTCCTTGAGCAGTCTTTACCAACAGCGAGGCATTTGCCCCCGAAACTGGTGTATTACTGATGATCTCATTTGTCAGAACCTGACCAGCGGCGGTCGGATCTGTATTGATCAAGGGCGCCTCTGCAGTTACTACCACGGTCTCAGTAGATGCAGTACCAACCGAGAGTGACAGGTCCACAGAAATTGGTGAACCCGCGACCAGCGTAATTCCCCGCCGAATCATCTTGACGAATCCTGCGGCCTGCGCCTCGATCTGATATTTTCCAGGAAGTAGCTGAGTGACTTCGTAAAGGCCCTGATCATTGGTTACCAGTGAGACTGCAAAATCGGTCTCAATATTGGTTACAACCACTTTGGCTTTTGCAATGTTAGCTCCATTCGGATCTACGACACGCCCAGAAATGGTTGACCGGCCCGACTGCGCCATAAGACTTCCTGACATCAAAAGCACAAGCGTCATTAGCGACACAACAATTGTGCGCACCATCATTTGCAGTTTAGCGGCAGGCCTTATAATTATTGGCTTACTCGCGCGACTATCCTCTTTCATTACTCCTCCTATTGTTTTTCCCTTACCTCGGGACCTGTATGAGACCGGAGAGCAGAGATCTCTGTCTCGCCACGATTCCAATCCCATATAAACTTTCGCCGTTCATAAATTTCTGTGCATAGACTGGGTCGCTATTTTGCTGCTACAAGTTCCCCAGAATGCCGTCCGTTGCCGAGTCTTTTCAATCCTCGTCGTCTCATAAATGGCAACGTTGCCATCTGCGCGCAATTTGAGACGTGCATCAATGATCCCGTTTCGCATTTTCTGCATTCTGCTGCTGGCAACGTTGCCACTCTTAATTCATGCACAAGTTGACCGTCAATTTTCCTATCATGCTAATATTGACGGCAACGTTGCCAAAATGTGATCTTTTTTGATTCGGGGCAATTCTAGAGAATCGATTTACTTGCTGTCAAGTCTTTATTTTTTGCATTATTCAAGCACTTCATTATAAAGGGATAATTGCCGGAAACCACGGTAACGTTCTACTGAGTGCAGGAGCGAACTTTGTTTATGCAAGATGGAGACGATGCCATCTATATAGCCAAGCCGGTAGATGCCAAGCTCGTTCCAGACGATCGGATTCTAATTCAGGGAAAGACGCTGAATACCTTCAATCCAATCGTGAATGCAAATGGTATCCAGTTTCTGAGCCGTAGACTTCGCCATCCCATTCCGGCTAATTTTGATCAGATGGTCCGCGCGGAGACCAATTGCAAGCTGTCTCCATTCGCTGCGTTACCTGCCTTTTCTTGTCCCTTGTGGAAACCAGATGCTATAGTGCGTCCTTCAGTATGAGAGTTATTCCTCTACGGCCGAAAGCGACGACATACTGTCGAGAAAAAGCGTATTTGAAGTACGTGAAAGGTAGAGAGTTCGATATAAGTTGAGCCAAGGGGCTATTGCTCCGCGTGTGTCATCTAGTAAACTAAGGATTATGATGCAGTTGCCGTCAGGAATTCGCGCCAAGATCTTCGTAGTTGTGTTATTTGCAATCGGAAAGATATATGGCCAAGGAATGGGGCATCCTACGCCGCCACCTCCTCCAGCTGGTGCCCAATCACCGCGATGCTCAGGCCGCCCGATACCACAGTTAGAAGATATTACTACGAAAGCGGGAATCACATTTTCCCACGCATCTTCCGCAGATAAGCGATACATCTTTGAGTCAATGAGTGGCGGCGTAATCATATTGGATTATGATCGCGATGGATGGCCCGACATATACTTTACCAATGCTCCTACTATCGATATGGCCCTTAAAGGTCAAACGGTCCTGGGTGTTCTCTATCATAATAATCACGATGGAACTTTCACTGATGTAACGCAAAAAGCGGGATTAACCAAGTCTTGCCTTGCAATGGGCGGTGCGATTGGCGATTACGACAATGACGGCTGGCCCGATCTTTATGTTACGTGTCTCGGCGGTAACATTCTTTATCACAATAATGGCAATGGCACTTTTACTGACGTAACTGCCAAAGCAGGGGTGGCGGACGGCAGGTGGTCTGCGGGGGCATCGTTCGGCGACTATGATGGGGATGGATTTGTTGACCTGATGGTGGCGAATTATGTTGATTTTCATCTTGACGATCTGCCGGGATTTGGCAGCACGCCGTATTGCAAATACCGTGGAGTTGATGTGCAATGCGGCCCACGCGGATTAAAGGGAGCGGGCGACGCTCTCTTCCATAACAATGGGAATGGCACGTTTACCGATGTTTCGAAGAGCGCCGGAGTAAGCGACCCGAATGGCTACTACGGGCTTTGCGCTATCTGGGCGGACTTCAACGGCACAGGCCGGCCTGATATCTACGTGACGAATGACTCTACTCCAAAATTCCTCTACCGCAATCTGGGAAATGGCAAATTTGAAGAGATTGGATTTGAGTCTGGAACCGCGCTCAGCAACGAAGGCTCCGAGCAGGCATCGATGGGAATCGCCGTGGGGGACTATAACCACACAGGGCGGCCATCCATCGCTGTCCAGAACTTTGAAAACGAGAATATTGATCTGTATCGCAACGACGGCGACTGGAATTTTTCCGAAGTGTCCCTTTCGGCGGGTTTGTTTTCCTCACCTTTGCGGTGGGTCAAATGGGGCACGGCATTCGTCGATCTGGATAACGATGGATGGCTGGATCTGATGACCGTAACAGGGCATGTTTATCCGCAGATGGACATGGTGCCTTCGAACCCGGGCTACCGTCAGCCCATGCTTCTCAACATGAACCAGAAAGATGGGGCATTTTGCGATGCTGGCGATCAAGCCGGTCCGGCGCTGAAAGTAAAGGGCGTGTCCCGAGGTCTCGCGGTGGCGGATCTATTCAATGATGGGAACATGGACGTCGTGATCAATGATCTCGACGGACGCCCCGTGATACTGCGAAATCCTGGAGTTCCTGGACGTCATTGGGTTAGTTTCGAACTGGCAGGAACGAAGAGCAATCGTCTAGCCCTTAACGCCCGTATCAAGATCACCGCTGGAGGAACAACACAGACCGATGAGATTCACAGCGGTGGAAGCTATTTGTCGCAAAATGATTTACGCATACATTTTGGTCTCGGCTCCGCAACAAAGATTGACAGCGTGGAAATCCACTGGCCCTCCGGGGCGGTTGATCGCATCGGTAACCTTGCTGCTGATCGATTCTACTCAGTGCAGGAAGGCCAAGGGATTGTACCGCCAGAACGCATTCGTCCTGCGTCATTGACGCACACGACTCCAGCCGCTCGATGAACCAGTTTCATTTGCTTGCTAGTGGGTGACATAACCTGCCAGCTTGCTCAGTGATCCGGTGCATTCGCTTGAGCAGGTCCGATTTCGGCATTTGCACGCTTTGCCTGAGAAGTGCGGAGCGTTTCATAAATCCGCAGTTCCTTCTCCGAATCGTCTGGTCGCAGGGCTAACTTATAAGCACTGGCAAGCTCCTTATGATATTCGGGCACGTTTGGCTGTAGCCGAATTGCCGATTCGAACTCAGAAATTGCCGTTCTTGCGTCTTTGATTTTCAACGCAATTTTGCCAAGGTCGTAGTGCGTCTCCGGATCATCGGCGTTAAGAAGAATTGCGCTTCGCAGTTCCTGGACTGCTTGCTGCCTGTCTCCCTGAAGTTCAAATACTTCTCCAAGGCTACGGTGCACTTCGGCAATCTCAGGGTGAGCCGCCTTCAGCGATTCCAGACGTTCTTTTCCGGAGGAGACCTGGCCTGTTTTCACAAGGGATTCTGCATAAATAAATTGCACCTGGGGGATGGAAGCTATGCTCTCGTCCACATCGCTGAGGGCGTCGATGCAGCCGCTGTAGTCGCGAGTCATGAATCGACTGATGGCCAACGCGCTACGGATGACCGAATCGTGAGGGTGGACGCGAAGATAGTTTGAAAGCGGCTGGATCGCCTCTGGAAATCTGGATGCCACAAATGCAGCATGACCCAAATTGTAATCCAGACCTTCGAGCGAAGAGTCCCAGGTAGCGGCACGCTCGAAGTACTTGAGCGCATTCGCATAGTCATTGTCAGTCGCACTGATGGCTCCCAGGTTGTTATAACTATCGGCGATCGCTGGACCAAGTTGTTTTTCACGAGCATTCAGGGCCGCGATGGCTTTCGGATCCACGTCGTGTGGAATCGATTGCGTAACTGCTGCCGTTCCGATCAAGGCATCTTGGTGCTCTGTTGATCCGGAAAGGCCTGGCAGGAGGCCCGCGAGTTCGCTCTTATCTTTCGATAACCCCTTATTCGCAAAGGCCCGCGCGATCTGCATCTCTGCGTGTGCTTCTTCCTGGTGATGCTGCTGCATAAGAATCCTGCCGAGCAGAAAATGGGCCTTCTGGATTTGATAGCGGTTGCGCGAAACGTCGGTCGTCAACCGGATAGCTTCACGCAGCGAGAACTCCGCATCAGCGGGGCGGTTGGTATCGAAGTACATCTGCCCCAGATACAGATAGGCGTCGGGGTTTTTGGGATCGAGTGATGTGGCACGCTTCAGGTATTTCTCCGCATCAGAATAATTGTGATGCGTGGTTGCGATTTTTCCGAGCGCCGCATAGGGAAGGAAATCGTTCGGAGAGATTGCAATCTCCTGTTTCAGTTCTGTCTCTGCTGCCAGCACGGTCTTCTCGTCCTCACCTGTCGCCAACAGGGCCGCAGCCAAGGAATAATGCGCGTCGGGAAACTTCGGGGCGTCCGCGATCACTTTTCGGAACTCAGCAACCGCCCGAGGCGCAAAGTCGGAATTCCCATATGCGCGGCCGAAGGTCATATGGATTGCGGGAGTGTCTCCAAAGGAAGCCTGCATTTCGGTGAAAAGTTGCACCGCGCATTTCTCGTCGTCAAGGTCCAGACAAACAACAGCGAGGTCATATCCGTTTTCAAAACTTGGATCGAGCGCGACAGCCGTCTCCAGTTCTTTCCGAGCATCCTGATCTCGATTCATCTTGAGCAGCGTGCGTCCGAGAACCTGATGGACCTGGGCTAGACTCTGGGAATTGGGGTAGTCTTTGAGGAAGTCCCTTGCCAGCGCCTCCGCATGAGGCAGGTCACCAGCCAGCAGAGCAGCTTTCGCAAATTCCAGTCGCAGAGCGGGCGAATCGGGGATGAGAGTCAGTGCTTCATCAATTAATGGTGCAGCCGAAGTGTAATCCCCGGTTGCATAGGCGCGTCCAACGGCTAGTTCGCCAAGAGCATCAGCGAGGAAGGCGCGATACTGAGCGGCGGCCTTATCGAGGCTCCCTTCTTTCAGAAAACGCTGTGCAGCGTCGTAATTCTCTTGTAGCGACGAACCGGGCGCTTTCGCGTTTTTGATTTGCGACTGCGATACAGCAACGGAACAGAGCGCGATAAAGACACTGGCGAGGATGAGTTTGAAATAGGCAGACATAGAAGTAAATTCGCTCGTTAGTATTATCCGCTCTCAAGCTGGGGGCGAGCATTCCTTTTTTAGTAATTGCGGAGAGTTGTGAAAGTGCGTTGGCCTCGCGGGACGACCGGACCTCTCGGTTACCAAGCTGGGGACGCAATGCGGAAGTCCGACGCAAAAAAGCGGGAGGCGAACATAAGTCCGCCTCCCCTCTCTGAGAATCATTAGAATGTGTACTTCACATTCAAAGAAATGATTCTTTGGTACGGTGCTGCCGTCTTGGCATCCATGACACCAAAAGCATTAGTGCCAGTAGAGCCAGAGTTATAGTTCGTTGTGATGGCCTTGGAGTTGTAGTCCACGAAGTATTTCAGGGTGAGCGGGTTCTGTCCGCTAAATTGCGGCAATGGATGGTTTAGCCAGTTGAATGCACTGAACCGGAACTGCACCTGCTGCCGCCCAACGACTCTGAACGTCCTGTAGATGGCCAGATCGTTGTTGAAATAGGCCGCGGCTCTCATGTAGGGATAAGCTTGGCCTCCTTGGGACCCCACCGCAGGCGCCGCGAAGCAGGTCCCGTTGAGGACCTGGTAGTGGGCGAGGTTCTTGGTCGGATCGCAGGTCAGCTTCGGCAGAATAAACAAAGGTGCGTCGGTGCCGTAGTACGTAGCAGTCCCGATACCGTTGTTGACGCCCTTCGCGCCTGTTGGGTTAGTAGTGGCATCATAAGCTGCCGGTAGAGAAGCGGCAGTATAATTCAGCGCCATATTGAAGTTTGGCACGCCGTTCCCAAGAGCTATTGGAATGTAACCGCCCGACTGCCAGGTGGAGATGCCTGAGACGATCCAGCCTCCTCCGAGCTGATTCAGCATGTTGTTGCCGGTGTGAAGCCTCCCGCTCTGGTAGGTGTAGGAAGCGTTGTAAACCCAGGTCCGGTCATTGGATGTTGGGCTGTAGTTCGCATCTATATTGAACGGGTTCGCTTGCTCAGCCGTTCCGAGCGTTTTTGACCAGGTTCCGTTGAAGTTGAAAGACAGTCTCCCCGCCGTCTTGATCCACGACACCTGTAGAGCGTTGTAGTTGGTGTAGGAGATCATTTTGATGTCGTAGACACTGTTGGTGCCATACGCATAGCCGTAGGGGCGATAGTCCGCTGACTTGTTGTTGACCGCGAGGTTGTCATAGGGGTTCTGAGAAATATTCTGGGGGTTAACGGAAAGGACGTGCGTAACTGGATCGGGGTTGAAAAGCGCACCGATCGGCATTTTGTTCTGATCGGTTAGTGCGGTGAAGTTTGAGCCTGTGATACCTTGGCTGCTATCGGAAAGCTGAGAGGTGTTGCTTCCAACATAGGCGACTTCAAGTTGCGAATTCCACTTGAGTTTCTGGTCGATGGTTAAGTTGTAAGCCTGGGTGTATGGCTGCCCATAGTCGCTCGGACTAAAGCCGGATTGAGATCCGCTTTGGCATTGCGACGTGCAGGGTGTGTATGCCAAGTCGGCGATCTTGCCAAGCCGCAGAGTACGTGAGCCAGGCATGTTGTAACTCAACACATGCTGTGCTGTCACAAGCGGAGCGGAAACATCGTTAACCTGGGTGACGAAGCGATAAGAGCCCCATCCACCGCGAACCACAGTGTTGCCTTTCCCGAAGACATCATAGGAGAGGCCAAACCGGGGGTTGGCGTAGGCGAAACGGTTCGGCTGGCCGCTGAGCGGGACACCGGCATCGGTTGCATGCCAGTAGAATCCGGGAGCATATTTGCCATCGTTAAAGTCCGCCCGCACGCGATCGGGATAAAATACTGCCATGCCAATGCCATTGCGGTCATACCAGTGGCCAATGTGCTCGATGCGGATGCCCAGGTTGAGCGTCAGGCGCTTGTTGGTTTTCCACGTGTCGTCCAAAAACCCTGCCGTCGCCATATAGGCCGTATCGGCAATGGGGGACGAATCGTTTTCGCCGTAGTTGTTCATGATACCCATGACAAAATTGGCAACCGGGTTATTGCTCGAGCCGATCAATGTTGTTCCCGTCGTTGTGAGGGGATCGGCATCCTGGCCTTGACCTGCCCGAATTTGGACGTTTCCATCCTGGTAGGTGGCGAAAGTGCTCTGGTAGTTGTCGGTGGTCTGGGTGAAACCGCCCATCTTCAACGTGTGAGCGCCCCACACCTTGGTGATGTTGAGGTTGAATTGGGGGGCTTCCTTGCGGACCGCATAAATTCCCGGAGGATTGTCAAAGATGGAAGCCTGCGAAAAGTCAGGGAACGACTGGGCCCCGGCGCTGCTATACGCGGGAATGTTGAGAGACGAGGTCTTGAAGACCTTGCCGTATGTATAGCCCAGCCCGGTTCTGGAAGCCGCGGCGGGATCCGGCTCTGTGAACGGGAAGCTGCCGAAGGCCCAAGCTGCCATGAAGTCCATGGTGGTGGTGGAATTGAAAGTGTGAACGAAGTGCCCTGCCATGGACTTGCCCCTGAACTGCTGCTGTTCGCCGCCTCCGGGATAGGGAATGGCATTGCCCGGCGTCCAATAGAGGTGAGCGCCATTGCCTTGAGCTAACTGCGAATTGAAAGCCTGCTGGTAGGAGCCATAGATCTTCGTATTTTCACCCAGCTGGTAGTCAAAGCGGAAGCGATACAGCCACCCGTTGTTCTTATTTGGGATGGGCTGATAATAGTTGTATCCGCCGGGAGTGGTTGCCGGATTTGCGTTGGCCGCAGGCCAGATTTTGGCCAAAGCCTTGGCGCCCGCATCGACCCACGTACTTCCGCTGTTGAACTTCTGGCCCACGTTTCCGCCCAAAGTGCCATAAGCTGCAAGGCTCGCGGAAGCAGCAGAAGTACTCCCGTCAGGGTAAGTGGTTCCGCCCAGATCACTGCACCATGGACCTGCAGGATAGCCGGTTGCAGGGGAGTTGAAAAACCCGTTGGGACAAAGGGTTGTATTGCCTGCACCGGTAGTGGTGAAATCACCAGCCATCATAGCCGCAGTGGGAATATATGACTTCAGCACATTGGCATTGCCCTGGTCCTGCAACCACCGCTCGTAGCCGCCCCAGAAGAAGAGTTTCTTGTGCGTGTAAGGTACCACGCCTCCAACCTGTCCGCCCGGATAGTAATATTTCTGAGATCCTTGCGAAATATGCTGGTGGTTAGATGCCCAGTCGTTCGCGTTGAGCACGCTGTTGCGGGCATTGAAGTATCCCTCGCCGTGCAACTGGGAGCTGCCAGACTTGCTGATGGTCTGAATTACAACCGGACCAAAGGGAACATCGGCGCCAAAGTTTGACGCCTGAACGGTGACTTCTGAGGTCATCTCCGGATTGACGACCGAGATCGAGGACGCCATATTTCCCGGGTCAATAACGTTGGCTCCGTCAGCAAGCAGCGCCGTGCCGCCGCGGTTCACTGCGCCATTGATGTTGACGCCGTTGCCGACCGCGCTCGCCTGCACACTGATGTTGAGGGAGGAGTATAGCGGGCTATTCTGCGTTAGGCCACTCGACACTGTAGTAGCGCCGGGCAGAATTTTCAGAAGTTCGGTCGTATCGCGACCCACGAGTGCAAGAGTTTCGATTGATTCGTTACTAAGAACATCGCTCCGCTGACCGCTTCCGATGGGAATCATCTCCTCGGTAGCGCTGACCGTAATTGTCTGGGTTTCAGCACCTATACTGAGCGAAAAAGCGGGAATCGCGAGCTGATCGCCGGCATGCAACACGATGCCGGACAATTCCCCCGACGAAAAGCCCTTTGCCGAAGCCTTGATGGTATAGGATCCTGGAACCAACGAAGGGAACGCATAGAGCCCAGAGGTATTGGTCTTCACCGAGTGGGATTCCTGCGTCGCCAGGTTCGTTAACGTAACCTGCGCGTTTACGATGAAATTTCCCTTGGGGTCCAGTACCGTTCCGGACATCATCGCGGTGGTTTGTGAGAGTGCAATTGATGGCAAAAGAACAAACGCCAGCCCAAGGAATAGGAGCGGAAATATTCCCCACCCGTTAAATAATCGCTGGCGCCGCCCAGCAAACAAATTCTTGACGACACTGGCGCATCCAGGGCTAAAGCACGCCAAGGCTCGCATACATACGGTCTCATGAATCATAGTGCCTCCTAAATTGAGTTTTTTGGCCTAGCCGCCCGACCTACTGAAATCCGGGCGGAGGATACTCCTCATTGCGGAACTCGTTCGAACCTCACCAGATTCAAACGAAACACCCCGCGCCGTGCACGAAGAAGCATTTTCGAGCAGCCATAGTTCGGCGACCAAAATATATCGAACAAGAAAGACGAATGTCAAGAGAAAAGCGATTTACTTGGGCAATCGATGAAAACTACTAACCGCTTTCCTTCCCATCCAGCTTATAGCGGTGGCCGGAGTTTGGCATGAATTGCCTTTCAAATGCTATTTGTATGACAAGAAGACTAAAACTATGGAAAACTGTATCGTCATCTCGAAAAATCCATAAATGAGGCCCAATTCGGATGAATCTCCCACAAGACTTCTCAATCTTGCCAGACGGTCTGGACGGTAGGCACGGTCACTGAATACTTCGCCATTTCGTTCCACGCAGGCTCAATCGCATAGGGTGTTATGACTGGAATTCTTCTTGGCGGCACTTAATTTCTGGTCCATAAGTGAGGATTGAAGAACTCCTCGCATCGAGTCAGGATTATCTACCAAAAGAGGCTGTGGCAGTCTAACAAGGGGCCGAAAGCCGGCTCCCGGAGATACAAAGTGCGGACGCACAAAGTACATTTATCCTTGAAATCGCCGCCGGGGCACGAAATCACTCAAGGGAAACAACTCCAATCTTCAACACGGAAAATGCCAGGACCTAATCTAAGGTCCGTTAATCCGTTTATGGACCATAAATCCTGAAATCTGAAGCATTGTTTGCGGACCTGGCAATAAGGCGCCGCGCAGTTCCAACCCAAAATGCGTGACGCACGGTTATAACCGTCCTTGAACCCCTCGCCTTTGACCTGGTCCGACCAGATCCCTCGGCCGATCACGCTCACACATGACACGGGACATATCTCACCAAGTGAGCAAAAGTGAACAGGCTTGAGTTTCATTGGCACACGATAATCTGATGTGCTTAGCTGTGGCCCGTCTTGCGTAGGGAAATCCTGCACTTAATGTGACGCAATTCCCCAAACTTCTACGGCGAAGCCGTTGCCATCAGCGAGTCAACTGGAACTCCTCTATCGGATCGTCTGCGGCGTTTCCTATACGGTATTTTGTGGATCGCCACACCAATCGGACATTTCAACCCAAAAAGCTTGCACACTGACGGATCATTGTCCACAACCAGACCCGCCCCCTCAAGTAAGCAGTGCAGGCAATCTTGTTCGATCGTCTTTCTGAAGAGGGTGATTCGTAACGATGGAATACTCGAAATTCAAGTCGCTGCTCCGCCGTGTGATTGTGGTGCCCATGGTTGTGACGGCAGCCCTCGCGGGATTGCTTCTATGGGAGACCTCCGACTTGAACAAATCCTTGCAGTGGGTTGACCATTCTGATAGGGTTCTTGACCAATCCGGCATCTTCTCAAACTGCTGGTAGACATGGAATCCGCGAAGCGCGGGTACATCGCAACTGGCGACGAGAACTTCCTTCGCCCCTACCTTGAAGGCACGAAGCGAATCGATCCCGAATTCCAGGCATTGCTCCTGACAGTGGACGATAATCCTTCACAGCAGCAACGGCTGAAGCAGGTTTACTCCGGCTATCAGGAATCCGAGAAATACGATACTGGCGTTATTGCACTTCGGCGTTCGGGAAAAGCTGACCCTTCCCTCATTGCGAACCAACAAAGACAATATAAAATGGATCCCCTTCGAGACCAGATCGCGGAGTTTCAGAGTATAGAGGAGGGATTGCGTACGGAGCGAGTTCACGCTGCACGCCTGCGATGGGTCTTGATGATGGGGAGTTTTCTTGGTTTGGGATTGGGAGTTGGCGTAATCCTCACACTGTTTACTCGATACAGCGTGGAAAAACTGAGCACAAAGCTATTGCAGAGCGAGGAGCGATGGACGACTACTCTAGGCTGCAGTGTGGTGGCAAGTCGCTGGGCATTGCGATGGGGAAAGCGCGGTCCGGTACCCCGTATACTGGCCATCAACAACGACATTGCGGAACGCAAACGCAATGAAAAGCCGCTTGTTCTGCGGCAAGAACAGCTAAAGGCGTTGGCTGAACATTTGCAACTGGCACGCGAAGAGGATCGCAAGCAGATAGTCTACGACCTGCACGAACAAATCGGACAGATTCTGGCAGCCGTCAAAAATGGATATGACCTGGATGGCCCGTCATCTGCCGGAGTCGGAGGGGCAGGTGCATGCTCGACTCACGGAATCGATTCAGTTAATCAGCGAAGGCGGCAAAGCGGTACGCACTATCTGCAGCGGGTTACGCCCGGAGTTTTGGATGATCTTGGCCTTGCGACAGCCATTGAATGTCAAGCGAGTGAGTTTGCTTCTCGCAACGGTGTTCTCTGCCAAGTTAATGTTCCACCTGTTGATTTACCCTTGGATGGAGACCGGGCCACCGCTACCTTCCGAATCTTTCAGGAGTGTATGACCAACGTGATTCGGCATGCACAGGCAAAATCGATTCGCATTGACCTTTCCCAAGAAGAAAAGAACATCCTGCTGGTTGTTGAAGACGACGGAATAGGCTTTCATGAATCGGAATTTTCGAACGCTTTTGGATCTTTGGGACTTCTGGGCATGAAAGAACGAGCGCAATTCTGCGGAAGGGACATGCATATCTCCAGTTCCTCCGGCAAAGGGACGACGGTCACGATCCGCGTTCCCGTGGATATTCCGCGCCGAGGGACCGCTGTATACACATCCTGATCGCGGATGACCAAGCTGTTGTGCGCCACAGCCTGAGGGATCTACGGGGCGAGGCCTTTCCGGGCTCACAGTCTTCCGAAGCATCCAACGAGAATGACATACCTGTCCGGTTGGTCATATTTCAGCCGGACAGTGTACTGCTAATATCAAAACGCCGGGGCGCTGTCGGTCTGAGGTGCTGATGGAAGTAAAGTGCATCTATCCATATCTTTCTGTGATCTTGGTGAGTATGCTGCCGCGAATTGCTCTATGAGTCATACAGGGGCTGAGATGCGATGGCACAGTCGAGGCATTTTTGTGAGGCGTGCAAAGCGGATTGTGCGTGGTTCCCGACCTAGTGGGGCACATCGGTGCAAAATAATGACAAATCAGTAACAAGTTCCGGTTAATGATGTCATAAGCTTGCCTCCTATGCAGGACACCTTAACTGGAGGAAGACGTTTGAAAGACATCTACATCAAGACCGGTTTGCCACGACGGTGTTTCCCCCTCTCAATAATCTTTGCGCTTGTCCTGATGGCTAAGGCATTCGGGCAGACCCCGGGAACTGGTGCGATCTCCGGCGTTGTGTATGACCCTACGAATCGAGTGATTGCCGACGCCGAAGTGCAGACGGTGAATGAAGCAACGCATATGTCGCGTTCCGCGGTCACAACGCCGGAGGGTGTCTTCCGCGTGCCGCTGTTGCCGCCGGGGCTCTACGTAGTGACAGTGAAGGTTGCCAGCTTCAACGACTACGTTTCGCAACCCATTCAAGTTACTGTCAGCGAGACAAGTTCCTTGAATGTGACGCTGACGGTTGAGGGAGCGAGCACCAGCGTAAAGGTAGAGGGCAATGCTGCGACAGTCGAAACTGAATTTGCAACACTTGGACGCGTCGTAGAACAGGAATCCATTCAGGCTCTCCCACTGGCCAACCGTAACTACACACAAATTCTGGGGCTCTCACCCGGTGTGGTTGTGCAGCTTCCGGATGCTACGGCTCTGGGACGGGGAACGCAGAATGTTACCTCCGCCGGCGCGAAGACCACCTCGAACAACATCCAATTCAACGGCATTGACGCCAATAATCTCTCGCAAAACTCTGCCGCCAATGCTGTGGAAGAGGTGGGTACCGCAATTCCCGCTCCGGATGCAATCCAGGAGTTTAAGGTGCAGACCGCCAATTACGACGCCTCTTATGGCAGGGGTGCCGGGGCAAACGTCGACCTGGTGAGCCGGACCGGTACAAACAAGTTTCACGGAAGCGTTTGGGAGTTTGTCCGCAACGACCTCTTCAACGCGAATAGCTTTTTTTTCAAGTTGGACCAACAGCCGCGGCCCACGCTAAAACAGAACCAGTTCGGCGCAGCGTATGGTGGTCCGATTAGAAAAAATAAGGCATTTTTCTTCGTCGCATATCAGGGGCTTCTTTCAAGCAATGCTGCGAACATCGTGCCTCCGACGATTCTTCCGCAACTCACCTCCGACCGCTCCGCGGCAACGTTGGGTACTCAGTTTTGTCCCGCGAACTACATGAATTTTGCCGGATATTTGACCAGCGTGGGCGGCACCCAGATAGCCTGTGACGGTTCCAACATCAATCCGGTTGCATTGGCTCTGCTGAACTTCAAGCTGAGCAACGGCCAGTATGTAATTCCCAATCCGCAGATCAACCTTCCCCTACCCAGCAACAACCCGCAACAGCTTCCAGTTGGCCAGTCTTCTTTCAATATTCCCGCTCATTACAAAGAAAACCAGTTCAGCGTAAATCTCGATCAGGCGTTGACGGAGAGGAACACGCTATCGGGAAGGGTTTTCTATTCGCGAGCCCCTACCAGTCAGCCTTTTTCTCCGAATGCTGCCAATGTCCTCGGCTGGGGCACAAATGAATTGGACAAGAACATCATGTTCGTTCTGGCAGATACGCACATCTTCAACCCGAACCTTCTTAACCTGGCGCGCTTCGGTTACATGCGCTTCAACGGCTTCTCGGCGATTGAGAATCCAATCACGGCTTCGGAACTGGGCATAAGCACGCCTACAGGAGTTGCAGGTGTGGCACCGGGCATAAGTATCGCCGGCCTCTTCACAACTGGAGATTCAGGTACTCCGTCGCAATGGCAAAACACCAACAGCTTCATCTGGCAGGACACTGTTTCACACACACGTAACCGCCATACTATGCGCTTTGGTCTGGAGGTAAAACGGCACGAGGTTGACGTGGACGCGCCCTGGAGTTCCGATGGACTGCTGCAGTTCAGCACCTTCGCCGACTTTCTTCTGGGGCAAAGCGCGGCGCAGAATGGCAGCCCCATCGGCATGAGCAACGTGGCAGACAGTTTGGGGAGTTCAGGCATTTCCCGCAAGGACGAACGCTATACAGACCTTGCGGCATTTGTTCAGGACGACCTTAAAGTGACGCGGCTGTTGACAGTGAACGCCGGCCTGCGCTATGAAATCTTCGGACCACCGACGGATATCCACGGCAGGCTTTCGAACTTCGATCCCACGATTGCTATCGGCCCGGTTCCGGCTTCAGGATCGCTTAGCGGCTACACTGTGCCGGCGAATTTTCCCGGCACAGTTCCGGCAGGAGTGACCAAGACCTCGACTTCCGGACTCTGGTTCACCGACTATCACGATATATCGCCACGCCTGGGCTTTGCTCTGCAGCTATATCAGAAGCCCGCCGTAGTGCTGCGCGGCGGTTACGGCATTTACTATGATCGCCCGTCGGGCGATTTTGCTGAAAGCGAGTTGGGACAATTGCCGTTTTCGGTGCAACTGATCACTTATGGTGCGCTGAATGCCGCAGCAACGCTGCAAAGTCCTTTCGTTCCGCTGCTGCCGCCGACTTCCAGTTATCCGTTCTATGTGCCGCGAATTGCCGGTCAAGGCGCGTATACTTCTGGCGTGTCGCCGCACGTCATCGACCCATATACACAGGAGTACAACCTAAACCTGCAATATGCCTTTGCAAGAAATTTCTTATTGGAGGTTGGCTACGTCGGCACGCACACCACCCACTCGCCGGGAAGTGTTGAGTTCAATCAGGCCTTGCTGGCAAGCGCGCAGAGTCCGGTCAACGGCACGACCATGAATACTGCAGCCAATGTAATCCAGCGGCTTCCTTATCAGGGCATCGGCACGGGATCGCTTTTCAATGAAACAGAATTTATGGCAAATTATAACTCGCTACAATGCAGTATCACGAAGCGATTCGGCCATCAATTTCAGTTGCTCGGCAGTTATACATGGTCGAAGAGTCTGGACGAGACCAGCGGCTCCGGCGGAAGTGGCGTTTATGAGTTATGGCTGCCGACTAACGACCAGCATAATCCGCGGCAGGCTTACGGATTAACCGACTTCGACCGCGCCCAGAGAGCAGTCGTAAACTTCACTTGGGATTCGCCAAAGTTCAGGAATGCACCTATGCCGGCGCGAAAACTGCTCTCTGACTGGAAGCTCTCCGGCATTGCTGTGATCCAGTCAGGAAGCCCGATTACGATACGCGATTACAACGCAGGCCTGGTTTATGGAAACTTTGAAAACAGGGCGCAACGCACTGGATCGGACCCTCACACACACGGTTCGCTCAATTCGCGAGTGCTCAACGGCTATCTCGACCAGAATGCTTTTACCATTGCGCCGGAGGCTCCGAACGGCAGCGGTCCGGGCGATACAGACTTCGGCAACAGCGGCGTGGGCATTGTGCGTGGTCCCGGCCAACATAACGTCGACATGGCCGTCGAACGCGTATTCTCCGTTTCCGGTTCGAGCAGCTTCCGATTCCGGACCGAGTTCTTCAACTTAACGAATACACCTCAATTCGCCAATCCGAATAACTTCGTCGATTTCACGCAGGGTCCAAACGGGCCTGTCAACGTGAATCCGTTGTTTGGACAGATCACCGCCACCTCGGCAAATCCACGCATTATTCAGTTCGCGGCGAAATATATGTTCTGAAAGGCACGTCATGTCCTTAGCTAACCGCTGGAAAGGAAGCATACCGATGACTATTGAAGAGCTAAAGTATGCGTACGATTCAACCGAGCTTGCCCTTTCAACAAGGCATGAGCTGGAAGTTCCTGATCTTACGCATGAGGTGACGTTTTATCCTCTCGGGTTTCCGGTATCTTTGAGAACG
This sequence comes from uncultured Occallatibacter sp., assembly GCA_964414945.1. Lineage (GTDB taxonomy): Bacteria > Acidobacteriota > Terriglobia > Terriglobales > Acidobacteriaceae > Telmatobacter. The sequence continues at coordinate 69,635 of CAYPYJ010000005.1, read as the reverse complement.
AATTCCGTCGAGATTATTTCAATGGTGCGCGAACTGTGGTCTATGTTTGATCAGCAGTTCCACACGGAGCCTATCCGCGTGGAACTGCATGTTGTGGAAGGAGATTCGAAGGAGTGCCCTCCGACACCATCCTACCGCATCGCGAATCCATATCAGTTCTGTATTGCGAATGCCGATAACTATAGTGTCTCCAATTTGGAGCTAATCACCACAAAAATCATCCTCTCGCGTGCAACCCTCCGGCATCGCAAATATCTGGAATATTTCTTTCTCGGGTCCGCGCCGCTCAACTACATCTCAGTCCGGTTTGCGACAGCTGTTCATGCAGGATGTGTTGCGCTTGACGGTCGGGGAGTACTGTTGTGCGGCGAAGCAGGCGCGGGCAAATCATCTTTATCCTATGCCTGCGCGCGTGCAGGATGGACCTATGTATCCGACGATGCCTGCTTCCTACTAAGAGATGGCAAAGATCGTCTGGTAACTGGAGATTGCCACCGGATACGCTTTCGCCCGTCAGCGGGCGAGCTGTTTCCCGAAGTAAAAGGGTTGGAGATTACACCGCGCGCCGCCGGCAAACCGTCGATTGAGATGCCTACGGATTCGCTACCCCAAATGATTTGCGCGCCAACAGCACAGGCTGACTTCCTGGTCTTTCTGAATCGGCGGTGGAGTGGCTCGCCAGAACTCGTCCGCTTTCGAAAGGATGTTGCAAGGCAATACATGTGGCAATCGCTCTATATGCCGGGGGAATGGCGTGCGCCGCACTACGCCCAACTCGAACGATTACTGACTGCCGAGGTATTCGAGCTGAGATACAGCAACATGGATTGGGCGGTGCGCCGCCTGGAAGCGCTCACACGAGAGGGACGCTAGTGGAGCAGTTACTTGAGTCTGAGCCAGTCAAAACCGGCGGTGCGAGCAGAGCTCCGAACTGGTTGAAACCGGCTGCATGGCTGAAGGAGAAAAGGCTGAGCCGAAGTTTCTGGGAATTTTTTGCTGTCACCTTCTTTTGGGACGTCGGGATTTCAGTTTACATCTTCCTGTTCAACCTGTATCTGCTGGACTGTCACTTCAATGAGCGAATCATGGGCCTGGTCGGCGGCGCATTCGTCTTTGGATCGGTAATCGGAACACTTCCGGCGGGCTGGCTTGCACGCAGAACCGGCCTACGTCCACTGCTGATCTTCTGCATGACCGCCGCGCCGTTGCTGTGCATGGTTCGCACGATGGTGATGTGGGAATCGGCGCAAATCGGCATGGCTTTTCTCACCGGTCTGGCTATGTGCTCATGGGGAGTCTGCTTCCTGCCTGCGTTGGCAAGGCTTACGACGGAGGAGAACCGTTCATCTGCATTCAGTTTGATTTTTTCCGGGAGCATAGGCTTCAGCGCGCTGGGCGGACTTATTTGCAGCTTTGTACCCCGCTGGCTCAGGATGGCCGGATATGCCTTGCAGGCCGTGGAAGTGAAGCGGCTTATCCTGCTGGCCTCGTGCGCAATAACCTTGATGGGGTTGGTACCCTTGCTGTGCCTGCGGCTGCCATTGCAAGAAACCAACCTGCCGCCGACTCAAGACAAGAGTGGGAAACAGTACTGGAAGATGAATCCCTTTCTTCTGCGTTTCCTGCCGCTGATGGCACTGTGGACGGCCGTACTGGCGTCCTTTACGCCATACGCCAACGTATATCTAGCTCAGAATATCCATATTCCTTTCACACAAATAGGGTTGATTTTCTCAGCGGCGCAGATGATCCAATTGTGTGTGATTTTGATGACGCCAATGGTCTTTCGCTGGATTGGCATGGTGAATGGGATTGTTGCGACACAGGTTGCAACAGCGGTGACTTTGGGCTGCCTGGCAGGAACCCACAACCGGCAGTTGACGATTGCACTCTACCTGAGCTCTTCCGCAATGCAATGGATGAGTACTCCGGGGTTATATAACCTTCTGATGAGCAGGACGCCCGACAAGGAGCGCAGTACGGCGGCGGCGATGACGTTATTCTGCAATGCGCTGCTTCAGTCCTGTGCCACAGCGGGCGCGGGGATCCTTTTTGCGCAGTTTGGATACCCTCGCGTGCTGGTGGGGATTGCGGCGCTGGCGTTGGCGGCTGCTTTCCTATTCAGAACTCTGATTGCTCCGGAAGATCGAGTACCAGCATCGGTGCCGTGTGCGGGTCACCTAAGTGCCGATTCAGGCTAAAAATAATTGGCAAAATTTTTGAAATCTGTAGAATTGGAACTCGTAGAGCAATGCTGTCACTGAAATGTCATGATATTGTCATCTTCTAAGGCCTTTTGTTGCAGCGAGGTAGCGATGCGCGAGAATGGAGGCATGATGCAAAGCGAAAAATCAGAGACAAGTTTCAGAGAGATGGATCCGCAGGCGGTGGGATCACGGACTCGTGTTCTGGTTGTTGAAGATGACCCTCAGATGCAGAAGATACTGCAAAGAACATTCCGCGAACAGGGTTATGCCGTTACCGTGTGCGGCGATGGCCAATCCGGGCTGGACGAATTCCGCGCAGGTAATCCGTCGACGGTGATATTGGACCTTGTGCTGCCCAATATTTTCGGGCGTGATCTTTGCAAGATCATGAAAGCGGAGCGGCCAAGTGTACCTGTAATTGTCGTGAGCGCGATCAGTGAGGTCGCGGACAAGGTTTTGCTGTTGGAACTGGGCGCGGATGATTATGTGACAAAGCCATTCAGTCCACGCGAGCTTCTGGCTCGTGTTCAGGCGGCTTTGCGAAGGATTCAGAACGTTGCGGTTGAAACAGTAATATGCCGCTTTGGCGATTTCGAAATCGATTTTGCCAAGATGACGGCGCGGCGCGCTGGCAAACCAATCATACTTACGGCGCACGAATTCAAGTTGTTGAAGTATTTCATTCAGAACCCTGAGCGCGTTCTGAGCCGCGAAGAGCTGCTTATCAAGGTCTGGGGATACAACGCGTATCCGACAACGCGCACCGTCGACAATCAGATTCTGAAGCTACGGCAAAAGCTGGAAGACGACCTGGCCAATCCACGTTATTTGCAGACCGTATATGGCGCGGGATATAGATTTGTGCCGTAGAGGAGCGTTTCCTGTGCCGATTGACCAAAATGGCCGGGGAGTTCGGACACGCGCACTCTTAGTAACCTCTCTGGTACTAATCATTGCCGGAACCACAGCGTCCAGCTTGTTCATTATTCGCAACCAGCTGCGGCATCAGGTGCGTTCAAATCTTGAGGCTGATCTGGGTCACGCTGTACAAACCTTCCAGGATCTGGAGGCAAGGCGCCTGGCTGCGCTCGAACGCGAAAATGCGTTGATGGCTTCTCTGCCGAGTCTCAAGGCGCTGATGACCACCAACGATCCGCGAACTATCGCCGATGACGCCATGGATTTCTGGAAGATTAGTGGCAACGACTTATTCGCACTGACCGACGGAGATCTCGTGGTACAGGCTGCGTACACGCAGGGTGCAGCAAATACCGAGGCTTTGAAAAGCGACCTTCAGACCGCAATTTCAGATTCGTCAGGACACTATCTATTGAACAATGGAGTACTCTTTGAATACTCCGTTCGACCACTCTACTTTGGCCGACCGATGGATGGCACGGTACTTGGATATGTCATTAGTGGTTATGCAATCGACCGTCGATTCCTTCTTGAGGTTGGACGCGGCGCAGGCGCCGAGGCGGCATTTTTCGCGGGCAATAAGATTATCGTGAGCACACTGTCGGCAGACAAGGCGCAGGCTCAGCGGGAATTTTCTCCGTTACTGCAACCAGGAGGTAACTCCGCAGTCACGATGGCGGGAAGAGAGCGCTATTTGACCGCGAACAAAGACCTGAACGGCCTGGCTGGCACGCCTCTGCGGCTTTTGGTCATGAAGTCTTTCGATGCGGCGGACCGTGCAGAGCGGGAAATCGACTGGGTGGTCCTTTGGGTAAGTACACTCGTACTGGCTGCCGGATCTTTGATGATGCTTTTGTTGGCACGCATGGTGACGAGACCTCTGGAATTGCTGGCTGCTGGCGTTCAAGCCTTCGGCGAAGGCGACCGTCAGTACGCGCTGCCAACCGGCGGTACACAGGAGATGCGATACCTTAGTCGTGTCTTCAGCCAGATGCGCGATGAGATACAGAAAGCAAACCGCGCATTGCTCGAGTCGGAAAGGCTGGCTACAATCGGGCGCATGGCAAGTTCAGTTTCACATGATCTGCGGCATTATCTGGCCACGGTCTACGCGAATGCCGAATTTCTGGTTTCGCCGTCGCTCTCTTCGAGCGAGAGGTTGGAGATGTTTGAAGAGATCCGTGTGGCTGTGAACAGAACGACAGACCTGCTGGATTCTCTGCTGACATTCAGCCGCACAGGCACCAATCTTCAGCGCACCCCGGCCTTTATATGTTTGCTGGTGGAACGCGCGATCTCTCTAGTTAAAACGCATCCAGATGCAGAGCGCGTAACGGTGCTTTTGGAAAGGATCGACGTCGATACAACAGCGGCAGTGGACACAACGCAGGTGGAACGAGCCGTCTATAACCTGCTGTTGAATGCTTGCCAGTCAGCGCAAAAAAGCATAGGACTGCGCGAGGTGAGAGTCTCACTGAGTGTTGAAAACGAGACAGTCAGCGTAACCATAACAGACAACGGTCCCGGCGTGGCCGAAGGAATTCGTGATAGTTTGTTTGATCCGTTTGTGAGTGAGGGTAAACAAAAAGGCACTGGTTTGGGGTTGACACTGGCCTGGAGCGTAGCGCGCGAGCATGGCGGCGAGGTAAAGTTAGTCAGCAGCCACCCCGGCGAGACGATCTTTCGCCTGACTGTGGCGAGGAGCCATCAGGAATCAACAAGTAAGTCCAGTCATTCACCGAGCGGAGTGCTAATGTCATGAGTGCAAATTTGAATCTCTGCAAACTGACTCGCATCTTTGCCAGCACCAGGCAGCGGAGACGTTTTGTTTTAGCAGCGGCTCTCTTATTTTTTTGTTGCCAAGGCGGTTTTGTGAGGGCACAGGACGGACCCGCGCAGCAGACACCTCCAGAATCAATCGAGCAGAAGGTGGAGCGTTTGACCGCCGCTGTTGCGCAGGCTCAGGCGCAGATGAAGACCTATCAAGAACAACTGCTGGAGTTGCAGCGGCAATTGACTGCCTTACAGCAACAGATGGCAACAGAGGCGGCTTCGTCTGGCGTTCAGCCACAAACTGCGAATGCGGTTAAAGCAAATCCTACGGTCGGCAATGACGCGTCCCTTGAAGAGATTCGAGAGCGGCAGACGATTGAAGAGTCGCAGATTGCAACCCATGACCTAACAAAAGTGGAGACGCAATCGAAGTACCCATTGAAGGTGAGCGGATTGCTTCTTTTCAACGGCTTCGTGAATACCCGGCAGGTTGACATTTCCGCTTCACCTGCATACTCGGTTGCTGGTTCGGGTAGCACAGGGTTTTCAATGCGTCAAACAGTATTGGGGATTGACGCACGCGGTCCGCATTTGTTCAATGCAACTAGCCATGCCGATCTCCGCGTGGATTTCTTTGCGAATGGGACGCAATCGAATTATGCTGCCGGCGGACTTCTGAGATTGCGCACTGCACATGCGGCATTGCGTTGGCAGAAGACAGAGGCATTCGCCGAATTGGATCGCAGTATTCTTGAGCCGAACGAACCCTCCTCTCTGGTCGCCCTTGCACAGCCAGAACTGGCGTGGGCGGGAAACCTTTGGAACTGGAATCCGCAGATCGGCATCTCCCATCAGATTGAGGTCACGGCCTTTTCGCGCATCAAACTTCAATCCGCTCTAATTGATACATCTGATCCTCTACCTCCGGGGTCAACTTCGGGCACCTCGTCCGTGACGCAAACTGAACGCAGTCGCTGGCCTGGGACAGAGGCGCGAATTGCATATCAGCGCGGCGAAAACGGCACAGAGACAGAGATTGGTGTCGGCGGCTACTTCAGCCCGCATCGCACTAGCAACGGCAATAGCTATGACGCATGGGCAACCACCATTGACTTTCGATCGTCGTTGACCAAGTACCTTGAAATTACCGCGAATGCATATCGCGGACAGGCGCTAGCCGGGCTTGGCGGCGGCGGATATGTGAACTACTACTATTACGAGAGCCCAAATGCTACCATACGCGCACTGGATGACGTGGGCGGTTGGGCTCAGTTGAAGGCGACCGCGAGTCAGCGATTGGAGATCAATACCGGCTATGGCATCGATAATCCATTTGCCCATGAGATTGCCGAAGCTTATGTAGCCTCAGGCACAACCTATGCGGGGCTGGCGCGAAACCGTTCCTTTTTTTCGAACGTGATCTTCAGCCCTAGCGCATATTTGCTGTTTTCTCTTGAATACAGACACCTGTGGACCAACTACAGCACCGGTCCGACGAATTTCAGTGATGTAATTGGGATAGGCGTGGGGTACAAATTCTGATGCTGAAAGCAAGTTTCAGGGGACTGTTTTGGTCACTGCTTTTCGCTGGCTGCGTCGGCCGCCTCGGCGCACAAGCGGATGACGCTCCGCTGCAACAGACCGAGGTATTCGCGAGACTCGCGCCTGCACAGCCCCGCGCAGCGCACACGGCGGAGAGAATTCCGCTGGCGGTGATTTGGTTGAATCCTTTACGTGCTGATGCCGCACGCCCCCTTGCAACGGAAAACTATAGTCTTTTGCAGAAGAACAAAATGTTCACGCCACACTTGCTTGTAGTGCCCGTCGGCAGCAGCGTCGTATTTCCAAATGCCGACCCCTTCTTTCACAACGTATTCTCGCTCTTTGATGGGCGGCGCTTTGACCTCGGGTTATATGAGGCAGGTTCGACGCGCAGCGTTGTATTTTCGCGTGAGGGCATTTCTTACATTTTTTGCAATATACATTCGGATATGAGCGCGGTTGTGATTGCTTTGTCAACGCCATATTTTGGCCTCTCTGACCCGCACGGCGCTTTTCGCATCAAGAACGTTCCTGAAGGAGACTACGATCTGCATATCTGGATCGAAGGGGAGCGGCAAACCGTACTGGATCGACTTACGCGCAGGGTTCATATCTCTGGAGTAATTACAGATATGGGAGATTTTTATTCCAGTCGCCAGATGCCGCAACCTCATTTGAACAAATTCGGACGTCCATACGAACCCGACGCTCACCCCGTCTACTAGCATTTCGACCTGAGCCTTCTCAGTTTCTGAAAGATATAGCAAAGTACTTTCCGATTATTGCGGATTGAAGAAACGGAATAGAACCTCCTCATCATGTTGGCTGAGCGAGGCGCGAATGCGCATATGCCGCACGATTGTGCCAGATATCCGCGGAGAGAAACCCTCTGGCGCTGCATGACAACGAGAACAGTGGGCCTGAAATACTCGCTCGCCCGCATTTTGCGTCTGAACCATCTGTTTTTGTTTGCCGGAATTCGCGGCTTGTTTGCCTGCCGCCGCGCTACTCTGCTCTGCGGAAACCGCGAGTACGGAAACCGATGCCAGAACGAGCAATGCAAATATTAGATGTCTGAAGATCATAGCTTCTTCCCTTTCCATGCCGGGAAAAGAAAACGATACACAATTCCCGTCTCCCAAACATTTCTATCTCCAGCCGAGGAAAACTGCCGCGCGTAGCTGGTGAGAATCCTGGTGTTGTGCGGCAGGTTGTAGTCAAGACCGAAGTCAGCTCGTTGCGTATTCACAGATGGCAAGCTGTCGCTGGCAAGGGTGTCAATGCGGAAAGTCTGCTGGATACGGAAGACAGGCTCAATACGGCCAATCGCGCTGTCGAGTCCTCCGAAGGCGCGAGTACGGTAATCGGCCTCAACCCAATAGCCCTGGACATGCTGGCCGCGGCTAAACTCGGAGCGCAGCCGGAATGCGGTGTCCCTGGGCTCCCACCAAACGTGGGCGCCATAAAAGCTTTCGTGCGCGCCTTGCAGACGGCGGTCGCAAGAGAAGCCCAATTCAAGACGCTGTTCAGGCAGGTAGAGGCTGGCTCGCCCGCCTGATCCGCGCAAAGCGCTAAATTGCTCGATGCCGCTGCGTGTGGAATAAAAATAGGCATAGTCAATGGAGTACTTGTTATGCTGCACGGCATTGCCACGCAGCATGCCTCCGAGGCCAATGCCAGCCGAAAAGAGGCCGAGAGGAGTGATAGTAGGACTGTCCTGAAAGTTACCGATCCAAACCTCAGAAAGACGCTCATTAAAAGTGTTGAAGGGGATAAGGTATTCGCCGCCCACAATCGTGAGGTGTTGCGAGGCAAGGTAATCGCCCTGAAGATAAGTAAGCCCGATAAAGTGGCTATGGTTGAAGCCAGTCTGGTTGCCACCCTTGGGCGAGAAGAACTCAAGCATAGCGGCACGCGACTCTACAAGAATATTTTTGCCAAGCGGAGCCGCAAGCAGCGGTTCGATGATTGGATAGTCACTGGTGTTGCCACCATTAGTGCTGGTTAGGTAGGCTACACCTCCAGAGATGAGGGGTGTTTGCTGCGCGAAGCCTAACTGTATGGCCGCAAGGAGGCCAAGTACGAACAAGAGACGGCGAACTGCGCATACTGACGAGCTGAAATCGGACGTGTGAGACCTACGCAACATACGAGCAACACTAGCGGATGTCGTCGATCGGTGTGTCTCTGTATCGTTTCTCGGTTGTCAACAGATTGTCACTTTTTGGGGGGGCGGGCCAGAGTCCAGATCTGTCGCACTGAATACAGAGCCGTTACCAGCGTTGTTGAAAATTACTCTTCTATAAACGCAAGCATCAATAATCCGATGACATTCGCCTTACAGCGACATGACAATCTATTTTCGAGGCTTAACTAGAGTTTCAACAGGCCGTTGCTTCGGTGTGCTGTTGAGGATTTCCATATGAAGCTGAAATTTGCGTATTTGACTGTCTTAGCTGCAATCATGGCTATAACGCAATTGTTCGTTTTTGCAACTTCTGCCCAGCGTACTCCGCGACGCATTGAGGTGGCAGCCAGACGATTTGAGTACACTCCCAGCGAGATTACATTGAAAAAGGGTGAACCTGTTGTGCTGGTGTTGAAGAGCGTGGATGTGGATCACGGCCTTCGCCTCAAAGAACTCGGTGTCGACGCCAAGGTAAACAAAGGCCAGACCAGCGATATTCCCTTTACTCCTACGATGGCTGGAACTTTTGTCGGACACTGCTCCGTCTTTTGCGGTTCCGGTCACGGAAAGATGACACTGACCCTACACATTGTGGAATAATCTCATGTCGCGGACCATCCTTTCCATTCTTGTCGCGTCGCTGCTCACCGGCCTGCTCGCTGGCTGTAAGGCCAATCCGCCAGGCAAAAGAGAGACTGCAGTCATGAACTGGGCCAAACGTAAGTTATTCGTGCATAACAAATCACAGAAGAATCCGATCAAGGATAATGCCGAGGGAATCGCGGATGGAAAAGTTGCATTCTCGCACTATTGTGTGGCATGTCACGGGTTAGATGGCCAAAATACCGGAGTGCTTTTTGCTGATCGTATGTCACCGCCAGTGCCTTCCTTGACTGGGAAAAACGTACAGTCCTATACCGACGGACAATTGAAGTGGATTATCGACTACGGCATCTGGCCATCGGGAATGCCGGGGTCGAAGAATATGCTCAGCGACGACGAGATATGGTCAATTGTGCTGTATCTCCGCCATCTGCCGAAGGCAGGCAGCCTGGGCGAACCGGAGATGTACACCCACTAATACCGGAGGCTTATCCAGTGATGAACGCAGTTGCTCTCAGATCCGGAAGTACAGCGCGGCATATCCCTCCTGAGGTCAAGGCATTGCTCTCAGCGCTTCAGTTGAGCGAGCCTGAGTTGGCGCCCCTCAAGACGTTGTCCAGTGAGGAATGGGCTAGCCTGCTCTCTTTCAGCGATCTCGCTCATCTCACGTTGCAGATTGCACAGCTCCCTATGGACGGATTCCCGGACTGGGTTGTTGAGCGACTTAGAAGCAATCTCGAAGACAATGTACTCCGCTATGAGCGCATCAAATCTACTTACCGAGAAACCACCGAAGCGCTCGATCGGGCTGGCGTTGAGCACTTGGTTATCAAAGGGTTTACGCAATCGCCCGATTATGTCGCGGACCCGCAGTTCCGAGCGCAGTCCGATATCGACTTCTTCTGCCCACCCGAAAGCATATGGGCCGCCCGCGACGCGCTCTATGCGATTGGCTATAAGGCACATGGCGAAAAGGCGAGCTATGCCCGTGCCGACCATCTGGAAACTCTAGTTCGACTTGGCGATTGGCAATGGAAAGGCAATCCGTTCGATCCTGGTATGCCGCTTGGAATTGAATTGCACTTTTGCTTATGGAACGAAAGAGTCTCACACATTCGCATTCCGGAGATCGATCTTTTTTGGGCGCGGCGCACAACGCGAGTTGTCAACGGTTTTTCGTTTTCTTGCTTGAGTCCTATCGACCATATGGCTTATTTCGCACTTCATATCCTGCGTAATCTTTTTATCGGGGACTGGATCGTCCATCACGTTTTCGAGCTGGCCGTTTTTCTCCACTCTCATGCAGATGACGATTCCTTTTGGCGGCTTTGGTATCAGTTCCACCCCCCATCGTTGCGATCCTACCAAACAATCGCCTTTTTCTATGCTTACTCCTGGTTCAATTGCCGACTCCATCCTCTGGCCGCACAAGAAATCGACCGGCTTCCGGCATCCCGCCGTAGTTGGCTCTCATGCTTCTCTGGCTCTGCTCTCGAACACATGTTTCACCAGAATAAGGATTCTCTTTGGCTGTACCTAAGCTTTTTCACCTCACGCAGGGAAAAATGGAAGATACTTACGCAGGTCTTGTTGCCGTTTCGGATTAGTTCCATCAGATCGCCCGCCGTTCAGATGCGCAATCGGCGGATCACCCTGCCATCTGGAAGGCCTCTCTGGCTGCAATACGTGGCATATCTGCTCAACCGCTCAACTAATTACGGACGCACCTGTCTTGTTGTTCTTTGGCGAGGTCTCCGCTGGAAACTTTGGCAATTCCCTTACGTTAAGCCTGCCCTTGAATGGCCGAAGGGAACATTAAACAGGGATGTGTCTTGAAGTAGGCACGCCAAAATTGAAGATGAAATATACATTCGCACTGGTGTCGATGAGACAGGATCTGTTCTAAATAATTCTGCGTACGGGTGGGCCACTGATTTGTCAGCTCTATATCTCGATGCGCCAGGAAACTGAATTGCTACTCGCGTCCAGTTCCTAACACACACTTTCGGCCATTCACATCGGTTTCAATACGTCTACGGAGAAGGGATTTTAACTCATTCCTCCACCACGAGGAGAGCGAAGTACAATGACAGCAGGGTTGACAGGAACTCTCGGTTGGAGCAGAATGTGAGCCGCATGATCCGGAGGATCGTGAATAGCCCCGCGAGCATCTGGTTGATTAACAACAAGTTATTCATTTTTTAAAAACCAGTGAAGCGCACAACATCTAGCAACAAGCATGCTAGAATCTCGTCACTGGGATTGCGATGATTACAGAAGAGATCGAATACGGAGCAACAGTCGAGTTGACCGCGGAGATGATCCGTGCGCAACTGGATTTGCTGGTACGAGATGATGTTTTTCGCTCCAGTAAAAGGTCGGTTGCCTTTCTCAAGTACGTGGTAGAGCAAACGCTCAACGGATCTGCGGATCATATCAAAGAACGCACGATCGGGATGGAGGTTTTTGGAAGGAATCCGTCCTATGAAACCAATCTGGATCATATCGTGCGAACCGCAGCAACCGAGCTTCGCAAGAAACTGGCGACTTACTATGTAGACGAGAAGCACCGCTCGGAATTACGGATGAGCCTTGTGCCTGGTTCGTATATCCCCAGGTTTACTCTCCCTGAGCAAGTCCGGCATGCAGACGCCGAAGCCGGGGCAGGGTCCGATGCATCTGGTACTCTTCAGCAAACTCTCCGTGAGTCCATCAAGTTTGGTCCGATCCCTCTGCGGGAAATGAAGATTGTGGCAGAAAAAGCCTCGTCCAGAATAATCAGTCGGCGTCGGTATTGGGGAGTTGGTTTTGCCACTGTTGTTGTGATTATGGCTTGCCTGGGGTATGAATGGCTCAATCAGCCCAGTGCGCAGGATATCTTCTGGAAGCCGGTTCTGGATACGCCGGGAGCCGTTCTTCTGGCAGTGGGCGACGTTCCGAATGGCCCGCCGATTCTTTCGGATGCGACGGACAATGCAAATATTTCTACGCCGATTCCCAGTCCAGACTCGTCCGGGGCAGTCCCTTTCTCGGACGTAGTGACCATTGCCAAGGTAGCCGGCGTATTGGAAGCAAATCAGAAGGTAGTCCTGATCCGGAGAGAAAACTCGCGTTCTTTTTCCGATCTGAGAGAAGGCGCGGTCGTTCTGATTGGGGCCTTCAATAACGAGTGGAGCCTGCGTCTGACGCGCCAGTTGCGCTACAGCCTTGCATTGGATGCGGAAAAGCATCTTATCTACATTAAGGACGCAAAGAACCCGGCCTCGCGCAGTTGGTGTTGGGGCACAAACCAGCCGCGTTCTCATGTTTTAGGAGCCAATAGCCCAAGGTTGCAGGACTATGCACTGATCTCTCGTATCCGAGACTCGGGAACGGGCCATGTTGTGGTCGTAATCGGAGGACTCTACACCTACGGCACCGAGGCCGCCGGGGAATTTCTTACTGATCCGAAGCTCATGCAGGCAACTATCAAACAGATGCAACTCAGTGGGTCCAGCCAGAACCTCCAGATCGTTCTTGGCACCACGGTGACCGACGAGACGCCTGGACCGCCAAAAGTATTGGCGGTATCGGCAGAATAGACTCGCTGCCGTAAGACCGGTGCAAGCGCTTTATCTTATCTAACTAAGTTTATTTAAATGAGCAATATGCTACGTGTTTCTGACAGTCATGGACCGTATCTGTCTGTCCCTCTGTCAGTCTCCTTCAATACAACTGTTTCCGATCTACAGTTCAGTTCGATCTGGTAAAGCTGGCCTTCACGAAATTATGCGACGCCGAGCGGGTCGGGATGAGAAGTAGGCCACAGCACGTTAGGAGGCTAACATGAAAACTTGTCTCAAGCTGATCAGCAGTTTTGCGATCGCTTGCGCTGCAATCCTCTGCATCCCCTACGGGGCGTTTGCACAAGGATATGGCAGCATCAGTGGCACCGTGACGGACGCATCCGGCGCGGTAGTTCCTGGTACCGTGGTGACGGCAACACTGACTGGCACCGGCCTGACACTGAAAACCACATCGAGTTCGGATGGCGTGTACGTCTTTCCGACGCTAGCGCCTTCGGTCTACAACCTCTCGGCCGTTCACGCCGGGTTTAATACATTTACGGACAAGGGACTGCAACTTCGTGCCGACGCCTCACTGACGGTCAATATCGTCTTCCGTGCAGGCGCTACAACAGAAACCATTGTAGTGAATGCCGAAACTGCTCAGGTGGACGTCACCACCGGCACACTAGAGCAAGTACTCGGCACCTCGCAAGTGAACGATTTGCCACTGAACGGCCGCAATGCGGCATCTCTGGTAGCTGAGGTTGCCGGTGTAACTGTCGCGCCGTCCGCGCAGGCCGACCAGGGAGCCACCAAAACCTTCCCTGTGGCCTTTACCATTACAGCCAACGGAACGCGGGTGGGGCAGACAAATTACTTGCTCGATGGCGGCAATAACGTGGACGAGTACACCAACGTCAACGCCCCCTTTCCGATGCCCGATGCTCTGCAGGAGTTCAGCGTCCAGACCAGCAATTACAACGCCGAGTACGGTCAGAACGCCGGTGGTGTAGTCAATATCATCACCAAGAGCGGAACCAAAAAGTATCACGGCGATTTGTTTGAGTTTGTTCGTAACCGCTACTTCAATGCCGCAAACTACTTCACGTATCTCAATGGCATCCATACGGTTGACCCGCTCAAACGCAACCAGTTTGGCGGTACGGTGGGTGGGCCATTGAGCATTCCCCACCTCATCAACGGGAACAAGTCGTTCTTCTTCTTCGGATATCAAAGAACCGTTAGTCACACGGCAACCGGCGCGAGTTCAACTTTGCCCTCAGCCGCGCAGCGGAACGGCACCTTCGCCGGCGAATCAAGGTGCCTCCAGGACCCTATGAACCCAGCGGCAATCCTGACCGTCTGCAACGCCACCACAACCTTCCCTTACACTGCAACGGTGGATACCACCGCGTATAGCCCTGTGTCTTTGAAGCTGCTGACTTATCTGCCCCCGGTATCGAAGCTGGATGCAAACAACAGCATTAGCTACGTGAAGCCGAGCTTCAGCCATGTCGGCGAAGTAACGGCCAGAGTCGACCAGGAACTCAGCCCGAAAGACCGGATGACTGTGCGGTACTTTTCCGACGGCTATTCTCTTGCGGGCGTGCTCGATCTGACGAACCTGCTAACCTATGCCGATCACGCGCAAATCAACTATTACAACTCAATGGTTTCGGAGACGCACACATTCAGTGATCGCCTTCTGAACGTTTTTATTCTGAGCTACCAGATCGACAACGCGGGTCGCGGCCCAAATGCCGGCGGCATCAGCGTGAATGATTTGGGAGTTGCTGAAGTCTGGCAACCTGCATTCAAGCAAATCAACTCCATCACGAACGGTTTCTTCAGCGTCGGCGACAATCCGCAGGGATTCTTCCGGCGGTCTAACTACACGCTGACCGATGACCTGCATTATGTTCGCGGCAAGCATAACATCGCTTTCGGCTATCACGGCGAAATTGGCAAAGTTGATGTGGACAATCTCTACCGGCAGCCGAGCAACTTTACCTTCAACGCCAACAACACCTACGACGCGACGCTCAGCTTCCTGTTGGGGTATGTTTACGAGTTCACGCAAGCCTCGGGCCAGTTCTTCAATGCTCGCGACAAATTCAATGGCGGATATGTTCAGGACAGTTGGAAGACCACTCGCAGGCTAACGCTGAACTATGGCGTGCGTTACGAGCCGTTTGTCCCCTGGCATGAAATCAGAGGCCGTATGGGGAGCTTCTTCCCGACGCTATGGTCGGCCGGGACGCACTCAACCATGTATCCTCTTGCGCCCGCCGGCCTTCAGTTCGCTGGCGATGCCGGGTTCAACAAGAACGGAGTGGAGTCCTCCTTCAAGCACTTCATGCCCCGTCTCGGATTTGCCTGGGATGTCTTCGGTACGGGCAAGACTAGTGTGCGCGGCGGCGCGGGAATGTTTTTCGACAGCCGCATCAACAGCACACTCTTTAACATCTACACCAACACATCGCCGTTTATCACGAATGTCGATTTGATCAATTCGAATGTCGGAAGCATCAGGTTTGCCAATCCGTACTCAAGTACGGGAACAGCCAACCCCTTCCCGGCTCCGCAGCCTCCCCCGCCGACCGCAGCGATTCCGCCGCAAGGCTTCCTGACTTACGATACCAAGAACGGCTTCCAGGATCCGCTTACCTACTCATGGAACCTGGCCGTGGAACAGCAGATGTCCAGGAGTCTGTCTGTGCGCGCCGCTTATGTGGGAGAGCACAGCAGCCACGAATGGGTACCGATCGAGCTTAACCCCTCCATTCCGGTTTCCACGACCCCCTTCGTCGCAGGCCCGCGTATCTACAATCAACCCGGCTGCGCTGCGACCAACAGTTGCTTCGGTTCGACCATCACAGAAGCCAGCACCAGCGCCAACACCAACTACCACTCGCTGCAGCTCTCAGCCGAGCAGCGCATGCGCTACGGGCTGACACTGCTGGCCAATTACACTTGGTCGAAGGCGCTGGACAATATGCCATTCAACGCGGCCGCTACATCAATTGGAGCGGGCAATTCCTATGTTTATCCGATCACTGTTGCGAACTTCAAGGCGCTCGATCATGGCCCGTCGGACTTTGACCACAGGAATGTCTCTACAGTTTCCTATGTCTACACGGTTCCGAAGTTCCTGGCATCAGCGCCGGCTTCGGTGCGCTTTGTAGTCAATGACTGGGCGACAACTGGTCTTTTCCAGTTTCATAGCGGCGACCCGCTGACCGCCATTTCCAACTCAAGCAACCAATCCGGCTCAGGACAGTCACGCGACCGCGCCATCATGACCGGTGCGCCCTACGGCGGCTCAGCTTGCATTGCGGGAACCCATTGCAAGTCTTACCTCAATCCCGCCAGCTTTACGATTCCAGCTCTGGGAAGCTACGGAACCTTCGTTAAAGGCTCCCTCGTTGGCCCAGCATATGCGAACTGGGATGTCAGCATTGCGCGCAGGTTCCCGCTGAAGAACCAAGCGGCCCTCCAATTCCGTACCGAGTATTTCAACGTGTTGAACCATACCAACTTCGGGGACCCGAACATGAGCGCCACAGGCTCGTCGTTTGGCAGAATCACCAGCACTTCTCCGCAGAATGGAAACTACACCAACGATCCGCGCATCGCGCAATTCTCGCTGAAACTGATCTTCTAGGTGAGTGCGCGTTGAATGGCATTGCATAAAAATGGCTACCGGCATCCAGCGATTCACCTCGGATGCCGGCAGCCACATCCCTATCAAGAAACAAACCAGCGCCTGAAGGGTCAAATTCCGGCTGCTATTCCTGTCAGCTTGTTGCGATTGAGAGAAAAAATTATGCCGGTTGTTTTTTCGTTTATTCAGGTGCGGAACACATTACTCCTTTCTCTAGCGCTTTGCGCATGGCCGGTCTTTGCCCAGGCTCCAGCGCAAAAAGAAACGTATCTCGATACAACTCTTTCGATTCAACGGCGAGTCGACTATCTGGTCGGTCGCATGACTCTGCAGGAAAAAATTTCCCAAATGCAGAATGAATCCCCTGCAATTACTCGCCTGCATATTGCCGCATACGACTGGTGGAACGAAGGCCTGCACGGCATTGCGCGCTCAGGCTATGCTACGGTCTTTCCCCAGGCCATCGGCCTCGCTGCTACTTGGGATACCGGCCTGGTTCATCGCGTGGCAGATGCCATCTCCACCGAAGCGCGCGCCAAATACAACCAGGCCCAGCGCGAGGGCAATCACTCCATCTTCTATGGTCTGACCCTGTGGTCTCCCAACATAAATATCGACCGCGATCCACGCTGGGGGCGCAGCCAGGAAACCTACGGAGAAGATCCATTTCTTACCGGCCGGATTGGCTACACCTTTGTGCGCGGCCTGCAGGGCAATGACCCACGCTACCTCAAGGTGGTTGCTACCGCAAAACACTTTGCTGTTCACAGCGGTCCTGAGTCAGAGCGCCACAGCTTTAACGCAGTCGTCTCGCCACATGACCTCGAAGATACTTACCTCCCTGCCTTTCGTGAACTGGTTGTGGATGGGCATGTGGATAGCGTAATGTGCGCTTACAATGCCATTGATGGCGCCCCTGCCTGCGCAAGCCCGATGCTGTTGCAGCAGAAGCTCAAAGACGATTGGCACTTTGGTGGCTTCATTGTCTCCGACTGCAACGCCATCACCGATGTGGCCTTCGGCCACAAATTTGCACCCGATATGGCACATGCCGCTGCCGTCTCAGTTAAGTCCGGAACCGACCTAAGCTGCGGCAAAGAATATGGCGCTCTGCTCGATGCCGTTCATCAGGAGCTGATCGATGAAGCCAGCATTGATGCGGCTGTGAAGCGGCTCTTCACGGCGCGCTTCCGCTTGGGAATGTTCGATCCTTTTGCGGATGTGCCGTTCAACAATATTCCCTTTTCCGAGAACGATTCAGCCGCTCACTCAGCACTTTCGCTCGAGACTGCCCGCGCTTCCATCGTTCTTCTAAAAAACAACTATGCTACTCTCCCACTTGCCAGCACGGTGCGGACTATTGCGGTCGTTGGTCCAAACGCCGCTGCCTTGGCTGCGCTAGAAGGCAATTACAACGGAATTGCATCACACCCTATCACCCCTCTTGCCGCCTTCGAGAAGCGCTTGCCGGGTCGCGTCCTATACGCGCAAGGCTCGCCTTACGTCGAGGGCATTCCTCTGCCGGTGCCCAGTACCGTCTTTTCTTCGTCAGATATAGGGTCCGGCGCTCATGGACTCAAGGCAGAGTATTTCAATGACGTCAGTCTCACAGCACATCCCGTTCTAAGTCGAGTAGACAGTAACATCGACTTTGACTGGAACGGCGCATCGCCCGTGAATGGCGTCTCCGGAAAAAGCTTTTCTGTCCGCTGGTCCGGTTTCATTACGCCGCCAGTTCCGGGAACAATCGTATTTAGTTTCTCGATGGCGCATTGCAGTACATGCGAGGACTCGGAAATTGTCCGAGTCTGGCTCGATAACAAGCCCGTCTACGACTTCACTCATCCGCCAACCCACGGCAGGCGAGCCCCAACAACTTCATTCAAACTCATGTTCGCTGATGCGCGTCCGCATCCTATCCGCATCGAGTACGTACATGACGCCGCACACTTCGGTGCTGGCCTTACATTTAATTGGAGACCTCCCGCCGCCGCATTACGCGAAGAGGCAGTGAATGCCGCTGAAAAATCCGACACGATCGTTGCCTTCCTTGGCCTCAGCCCAGAGATCGAAGGCGAAGAAATGCCGGTGCATATGAAAGGATTCGATGGCGGTGATCGTAGCGCGATTGAACTGCCGGATGCGCAGCAGCGACTCATCGGCGCGCTCGCAGCCACTGGGAAACCGATGGTGATCGTACTGATGAATGGAAGCGCTATCGCCTTGCAGAGCGCAGAGCAGCACGCCTCCGCCGTCGTTGAGGCGTGGTATCCGGGGCAAGCCGGCGGCGTTGCCATCGCCGAGACACTCTTCGGCGAAAATAATCCGTCGGGACGGCTGCCCGTGACCTTTTATGCCGGTACCAACCAGTTGCCGCCATTCGACGACTACTCGATGCGCGAGCGCACCTATCGCTACTTTACCGGCACTCCGCTCTATTCTTTCGGTTACGGCCTCAGCTACACGAGTTATGAGTACAGCGCAGGCAGGCTCTCGTCCGCCAATCTCAAAGCCGGAGACTCACTGGAAGTCAGCATCAAGCTCAAGAATACCGGCGACCGCGACGGTGACGAAACCGTCGAATTCTATCTAATTCCGAAAGGCATCGCCGCGGCTCCCATCCAAAGCCTGGTAGGCTTTGAGAAGATTCACCTGCTGAAAGGCGAAACGAAAACCGTTCATCTTCGCATCGATCAGCGTCAGTTGAGCTTGGTTGACGCCAGCGGGAATCGCAGCGTGCAGCCGGGCGATTACGATCTATATGTTGGAGGCAACCAACCTGTGCAAGGAAAAGGCGTCTTGCTGCATTTCCATATTGAAGGTTCCATCCAAGTTGCTCCCTAATCACCTTGCGCATTCCTCTATGATCTTTTGCAACATCTTGGGAGTAATTAATCGAGTGTCTGCTAGCGCACAATGTCTTCCGGGAAACCAAATTGTCATGATGAAAAAGATACCGCGGGCACTCTTTGGAGCCCTCCTAAGGTCGTCAGTAAAGAGAGAACCTTCTCAACCCATCCGAAACGGGTTGGATAGTAAGCTAGAGTTATGCCCCATTCCCCCAAGCCAATCCGGCGCGGCATGGAGTCTTTTGCCTTTTACGACTTTCGGCGCTACCAGATGGCTCGCAGCGCCGCAGTGTTGGCCTCAGAAGCGCAGTCGATCGCAGTTGCGTGGCAGGTCTACTCCATTACTCATCGTCCGCTCGATCTGGGCTACACCGGACTAGCCCTCTTTTTGCCGGGACTGCTCTTTCTGCTCGCCGCTGGACACGCCGCTGACCGTTTTGACCGCCGGCTCATCTTGATCGTCACCTACGGTTTACAAGCGGTCTGCACTGCCTTTCTCTGCCTGCTTGCCTACGCCAACATTTCCAATGTCTATCCGATTTATGGTGTGCTCTTTCTTATCGGCACCGTGCGCGCATTTTCAGGACCCGCAGGAAGCTCGCTGATTCCACATCTCGTTCCAGAAAAACACTTCGTAAATGCGGTAACCTGGGGCGGAGCCGTCTTTCAGTTCGCCAATGTTACCGGCCCGGCGCTCGGCGGACTCCTCTTCACTCTTCCTCTGACTTGCATTGTTCCGGGCTCTCACGCAGCGATCCGCCTCGATGGCGCGCCAATCGTCTATCTCTTCAGTATGCTGATGCTGATTTGGTCCGTCTTCTTGATTGCGAGCCTCCACGTCCGCCCCGGCCGCATGGAGCACAAAGCAACCTCGCTGAAGGTGATACTGGCGGGTTTTCACTACGTGGCTCGTTCGCAGATGCTGTTGGGAGCGCTCTCGCTGGATCTGTTTGTCATGTTGCTGGGCGGAGCGGTAGCGCTGATGCCTATCTTTGCCCACGAGATCTTCCATGCCGGTCCGGCTGGACTGGGAATGCTTCGCGCCGCGCCTGCAGTGGGATCGGTTGTGATGTCCGTGGTGCTGGCACGCTTTCCGCTGCGTCGCCATGCCGGTCATCATCTCTTCATGGCCGTCTCGCTCTTTGGCGTGGCCACAGTGGCCTTTGGACTCTCGCGTAGCCTGTGGCTCTCGTTGGTGGCGTTGGCCATTTCTGGAGCCGCAGACTCGGTCAGCGTCATCATTCGCGGGGCGTTGGTGCAACTGGCAACGCCGCCTGCAATGCGTGGACGTGTCAGCGCCGTCAACTCATTGTTTATCGGTGCATCCAACGAACTAGGCTCGTTCGAAAGCGGATTGACCGCGCAATGGTGGGGAGCGGTTCCCGCCACCATTCTCGGCGGCGTGGGAGCACTGGCCGTCGCGGCTCTCTGGTCTACCGTCTTTCCCAGCCTGCGCCACATCGACGAACTCGATGCAGCATCACTGAGTAAGTTACAGAAAAGTCAAGCATAAATAATGCATAGGGCTTGTTACTTATCCTGTTGCATGAGAAAACATTTCTCCGGCGCAAGTTGCCGAATAACTCTATCTCAGTTACTGAATACCAATAAACCTACCAGCTACCCCAAGCCCGGCTGATATAGTCGGCCAACGTCAAGCTGACCAAAACCGTAAACATAAAAATAGCGCCCACAACAGCCAGTTTGGTGAGATTGGTGCTGTATTTAACGTGCATAAAATATAGCAGCACCAGCAAGGCCTTGGTGGAGGCGATTGCCAGTGCGATGATAGGATTCCAAAATCCCAAATCGATAAACGATGCCCACACTGTGAGTGCCGTGCCCAGCAGCAGGGCGAGAAGAATGGTAACATAGATTCTCGGGCCAACGACGGTATGGGTATGTTCGCTCATGCCGATAATTCCTCCATGTTCAATGGTCAGTGTCTGCTGATCAAATACAGCAGCGCGAAGAGATAGATCCAGATAATATCGACAAAGTGCCAATAGAGTCCGAAGTTCTCAACAAACGTTACATGCCCAGAGGTGTAAGCTCCGGACCGCGCGCGGAAGATCATGTAGGCAAGTACCCCGATGCCCACGATCATGTGCAGTGCATGCATACCCGTCATGGCAAAGTAGAGCGAGAAATAGACCTCGGTATGGCGTGCCATATCAAGCGACAAGGGCTTGTCTCCCGCGGCGGTGGCTTCTTTGTCGGAGGCGGGATCTAAAAACGAGCTGAGACTGTATTGAATACCCGGAACATGGTGCTTCTCGATCTTCTCCGAATATTCGATACTTTTAATCCCAAGGAATCCCAAGCCAAGGATGAATGTCAGCGCGAGGCAAAGGACGAGTCCGTTCTTGCGGCGTGTTTCGGCGCACCAGACGCCCATGGCCATTGTGAAGCTGGAAAGAATCAGCACAACGGTATTCAAAGTGCCCCACACGACATTCAGCTGGTGAGAACCGGCAACAAATGCTGGAAAATACCAGTTGCGATAAACAAGATAAGCCGTAAACAAACCACCAAAAAACATGACTTCTGTCACAAGAAACAACCACATCGCAAAATTTGCAGTGTCAGCTTGCTGCGCCACTGAATGAAAATGGTGACGCAGATAGGTTGGATGCTCATGATGAGCTTCCGCTGCCAGTGAGGAATCAACAGGAGCAACTGGCTGACTATTCGGCATTGGACACCTCACCTTTCTGACGTTCGCGATTCTTGCGATCCAGCCATGCATAGTCGTAGGCTT
The DNA here is from genome assembly GCA_964414945.1 of uncultured Occallatibacter sp. Taxonomy (GTDB): domain Bacteria; phylum Acidobacteriota; class Terriglobia; order Terriglobales; family Acidobacteriaceae; genus Telmatobacter. Next base: position 47,582 of record CAYPYJ010000005.1, on the reverse strand, counting down.
CATGATCCATGATTGGCGGCTCGATAAAGTTCTCGGTGAGCGGAGGCGACTGCGTTTGCCACTCCAACCCAGTCGCCTGCCACGGATTGTCGCCCGCCACTTCGCCATACTTAAGCGACCAAAGAAGGTAGAGAACAGGAATCAGATAGCCGATACCAAGAATCGTAGCCCCCGCCGTCGAAAATACATTTAGAACTTGAAACTCGGGCGGATAAGAGGCATACCGCCGAGGCATTCCTAGCATACCCAGGATGAACTGAGGAAAGAATGTGAGGTTGAATCCAATGAACGTTACGACCGCTGCCATCTGGGAAAGCTTCTCCGGATACATTCGGCCAGTGATTTTCGGCCACCAAAAATGAATCCCAGCAAGAAACGCCATCAGCATTCCACCCACCATGACGAAGTGGAAATGAGCCACGATAAAATACGTCTCAGTAAGATGGATATCGGTTCCTGCCGAGCCTAGAAAGACTCCAGTCATTCCCCCAATGGTGAACAGGCCCATAAAGCCAAAAGCATAAAGCATAGGTGCTTCGAACGTGATGGACCCCTTATACAACGTGAAGGCCCAGTTGAATATCTTGATGGCTGAAGGCACGGCAACCAGCATGGTCAATAGTGAAAACACAAGCACAGCGTAGTTTGAAATGCCCATGATGAACATATGATGGGCCCAGACAAAGAATCCGAAGACCGCGATGGCTACTGACGAATAAGCGACGGCTGTATATCCGAAGACTCGCTTACGGCTGTAAGTTGAAATCACCTCGGAGATAACTCCCATACCGGGCAAGATCATGATGTAGACCGCTGGATGAGAGTAGAACCAAAACAGATGTTGGAATAGAAGTGGATCTCCGCCCTTGGTGGGATCGAAGACACCGATTCCAATTGTTCGCTCCAACATCAACAATACAAGCGCGATTGCGACAACCGGCGTCGCCAAAACCATCTGTACGGCGGCAGCATAGTTAGCCCAAACAAAAAGCGGAAGACGAAACCAGGTCATCCCCGGAGCTCGCATCTTATGGATGGTGACTAAAAAATTTAGCCCAGTAAAAATCGAACTGAATCCGGCAATAAAGACGGCCATACACGTGGACATCACCTTGGTATTTAGATAGTGCGTGGAAAGCGGTGTTGTGAATGTCCACCCCGTATCCACGCCTCCACTCACCAAGGTATAAAGCACTAAGATTCCGCCAAATATATAAAGATACCAGCTCAATAGATTGATCTTTGGGAGCGCCATATCCTTGGCGCCGATCATCATCGGGATCAGGAAGTTTCCCAACGTGGCCGGTACCGATGGAACCAAAAACAGAAAGACCATGATGACGCCATGCATTGTAAATACCTTGTTATAGGTATCAGATGACATCAGATCGCTCTGTGGCGTAAGCAGTTCCAGGCGAATTAACCCCGCCATAATTCCACCGATCAGAAAAAAGAAGACCAGTGAAATCATGTAAAGGACCGCAATACGCTTATGATCTTGAGTCAGAAGCCAGCTCTTGAGCCCATATTCCCGCGAGATATAGTTATCCTCGGGAATACCGACCGCCGAGCTATCAGGAAGACTGACGAGAGTGCTCGCGCTCATGGTTTCACGCTTCCTTTCGAAACGGGCTCTTTTACACCTGTGGCTGATGGCGAAGGCCCTGTCTTTCCGGAGTTATCCGGGGGCAGATCGGTAACGCTCTGAGTCTGTTGAATGCGGTAATCAGAGTCGAGGTTCTTGATGTATTCGATCAGATCGATAACCCCCTCTTCACTGATCTGTCCCTGATAAGTTGGCATGATGGGCGCATAGCCCTGAATAGTGTGTTGCGATGGATTCAAGATCGACTGGCGCAAATAAGCGTCATCAGCGATGATTTTCTCACCAGATGTTAAAGTCAGTTTTGAACCAAATACGCGAGGAAGATTCGGACCTCGCGCGTCTGGCCGCGCATTGTGACATGCGTTACAACTAAGGCTAGCGAAAAGCCGTTCGCCGTTTTGCGCCAATGATGTTCCGGATGTTGAGTTCGCAAGCCACTTCCTGTACTCCTCTGGTGTTTGTACCACAACTTCTCCATCCATATGTGAATGATCCTTGCCGCAATACTGCGTGCAGAAGAGCCGGTAAGTTCCAGGCTTGGTAGCTTCAAACCACACTGTTGTGTAACGTCCGGGAATTACTTCACGTTTAACGCGAAATGCTGGAATGGAAAATGAGTGAAAGACATCCTGTGAGATGAGAGTTAATTGCACTGCGCGTCCCGTCGGCACATGGAGGGAGTTTATTTCGTGCTGGCCTCCGGCGTACTCACTTTTCCATATCCACTGTTTGCCCACGACATAGATATTCAAGGCGTTGGTTGGTGGTGTGAAAATTCGAAAATAGATTATCGATCCCCAGACGAACATCACCATGAACAGAGCCAGAGGAATCAGAGTCCATGTCGCCTCCAGCACTGTCGATCCTTCCATCTGTATGGCGACAGGATGACGTTTCTTGTTATAGAGGATCGAAAATGTAACGATGAGCACAAACACGGCCACCAACCCAATTAGACTCACTAGCGTCATGAAGATGAGAAGCGCATCCACGTTAGGCGCAATCGTCGACGCTTCCGTCGGGAAGAGCGGAAAGTTCGTCATCCACTTGACGAGAAACTGCCAGAGAATTGGACTGGTGTGATCCATACGTTATCCGTTCACCTTGGGTTCTGTTGCTACCGTTGTCGGAGGACGATCTCGTCGCACGTCTTTGCGGAACATTACAAACATGAAGCTACCCAACAATATGAGGGTGATAAGCCCGCCCAATTGAACAACGCGCGCCACAATGAGCGAGTGGCGATTGGTTAGCGGATCGTAGTGGTAACAGTATGTCAGTATGTTGTCCACTCGGGTGCCGATGCGATGAGAGGAAGCTTCTGCCAGCCCCAGCCGCAAGTCCGTCGGTGAATACTCGACGCCCATGTAGTACTGCGCAAGCTTTCCCTCAGGCGTCACAATTTGTATGGAACTGGCATGCGCAAACAGTGTCGGGCCGCCTTTAGGGCTTGGAAGCTTGACATATCCAAAGCCGACGGCCTTGGTCAAAGCGTCGATGTTTAATTGAGTGCCAGTCATAAAGTGCCATCCAGTCGCGGTCTCCGGATGTCCATAACGCTTAAGATAAGTTTGCTTTTTCGCGACTGCGAGTTCCGTCCCTTCGCTGGGATTGATGCTGACTACGATCACATTGAAGTCTCTGCCCGGAACTTCGTCCACCATCCGCAGTGCGCTAGCTAACCCATTAAGTTCTTCCGTGCATAGCATGGGGCACTCATAGTAAACCAGCGCGAGAATTGCCGGACGTTGTCCGAAGTAGCTTGCCAACTGCACCTGTTTGCCAGTGTCATCGGTGAAGGTTGTCTCTAGTGGAAGTTGCTGGTTCAAGTTTTGCGCGACTACCACCTGGTTCAGCAGTGCAGGAGGCTTGTCACTGGTTGAGCCCATCTGCTTGTCGCCGTAACCAGTCACCTGCGCACACATAGAAGGAGCCCCCAGCGTGACGCAGAATGCGGCCATCACCGTCATATTCAATGCGTATCGCCAACTGCGGCAAACATTGTTTTTGTTATGCATTCGTTCCTCCCGTGTGCCGGTGCTACTTCTTCATCAGAGCCGGTACACCGGTTGTGGCCCTTGCTTCATCTGCCTCATACCCGGTTTGAGCAAATCCATTGGTTAGAGGAATGGGTGCCTCAGGTCTGGTGTCTCCGGTCAACAGCGGTTCACTATTTTGCCGAGGCGCAACCGGCAACCCGTCCCTCGCAACCAATTCCATCGCCCGCGCAATCGGTATTCTGACTTTGCCCTGCGCCTGATCAATCCAGCTATAGTTATTCAGCAACAGATCTTCGCGCGCATGCAGATTCGCTAGATCCTGCATACCGTCGTCAGTTTGTGAGCGCGGCGTTGGGAATTGTTGAATCGTTGAGTTCATCTTGTCGAACAAATCCGGACTATTGGCCATGTTGCCAAGGGGGCGAACATCTATAGGTTTTGCCCATTTACTCGGCGGGCCATCGTTTCTGGCCATACTCGTGTTCATTTGCTTCCCAGCCACATACGCAATCCCCCCGGAGATCATCGCAAATAAGCCAAAGGCTATCATCGCAATCATGACACCAGAGACGTTCACATCGGTCGCTTCAAAAGCCTTGGGGACGTCGACCGGATTAGAATCGTGACTCGGTCCTTGCGACGGTTTATCTCGATCATGCAGCGACATGGTCTGCCTCCAAAATCTCCGCAACGTGAGGATCATTGGTTTGCACCAGTGGGCGCGTCTTCAAGCATATGCAGAAGTAGGCCACCCAAAAAGATGTCATTGCCACCGGTACGGTAATGTATTCGAGAATCCCCCAACTGAAATGCAGATTGCGTGCTGCATCTTTGAAGTTTGGCTCAATCAGCCAGAACAGATCGAAGGCTTTAGCGAAGACCATCCATTGGCACACGCGCAACAGTCTTGTCTTGTTGCGTTTCAGGTCGCGCGACAAAAGCAGCGTGAACGGAATCAGCCAATGAAACAGAAAGTTCAGTGTAATGATCACGCCCCACCCGCCGCTGACGCGATCGATATACCAGGGAACCTCATCGGGTAGGTTACCCGACCAGATAATCAAAAACTGAGAAAATGCGAGATAGATATTGAGCATCACAAAGGCAAATGTGAATTTACCCAGATCATGCTGCTCCGTGGTGCGAAGAATCGTTTTGAATGGTTCGCCTTTTGAAAGTGAAATAGCCACAATAATAGAAAATGCAAGAACCTGATAGCCCTGCCCAACCAGGAAAAGCAATCCATAAACCGATGAGTACCATGTTGGATCGAGCGACATAACCCAATAAATAACTGCGGCGGTCATGGTAAGGGCGTATATCAGAATGCCGGGACCGCTGATATTTTCCAGCCGCTTGATCCATTGGGGTGTAGATTCCACAGAGGCCGCATCGCGCTCGAGTCCGAGTGCGTTCAGCCGCCACGTGTAATAAGCCCAGACTGCGAAGCAAACCAGACTGGTTATGATGAATGCGTTTGCGTTCAGCATGGGCCGTTTGAATTCGATCGCATGCGCCTGGACTTCATTAATCCACCCGGACTTGAGCGCTACGCTTACGTCGTCCACCCACGCCCACAGATAGAGCTTTTTGAGCGAGAGCGCAACCACTATCCAGTAGGCAAAAACCAACGGCAAAGTACGGCTCATGGCTTCCAATGGGCGACGCAACAACAAAGCCCATTTGCCGCCGGTAACATACTGCACCATCAGCAGAGCCAATCCACCCACCGCAAATCCATAGGTCAGCATCAGGCCTAATAGCCACGCACGCAAGACGTGATCGATGGCTCTATCCGCCATCGCAAGACCAACTGCACCAAGTGAAAAGGTCAGTCCGATCTGCAGAGCGCGCGTCTTCCAGACATCTACAAACGCGGGCGCGCCCAACTCTTGCGGCAATTGCCTCGCTCCTGTGTTGACGTTATGCATCTCGTTCGTCATTGAGTCTGTCCTTGCTTCGCGACCGTCGGAGCCGGTTTGACTGCGGGAATCTTGATCGTATCTGCGGGATTCGCAGGTGCCAGTGCAGGATTGTCTTGGTTCCGATCATGCGGAAGAGCCTGCACTGCGGTCTTTGGCAAACTCCACGGTTTGGCGTATTCCTCAGGCAAATGTCTTGCTCGCGCGATTTCATTGAGGGTTCTCGGTGTGACCCCTGAAGGCACATCCGCTACTGTCGCCATCTGGCTCCGTTGCAATACGCGTATGTAAGCTGCGACCGCCCAACGATCAGCGGGCGCTAACTGCGTTGAATAATCCGGCATCGCGCCGTGGCCGTTCGTGATTACATAGAAGTAGTGGGACACTGGTTGTGCAAGTCGCGCCTGGTCGTGGAAATTGCCCGCCGGCTTGTATCCTCTCTCAACAATTTCGCCAAGCCCGTTGCCAACCCGTGAGTGGCATGGCGAGCAAAAAACGTTGAACCGTTCCTGGCCGCGCTTTAGAACATCCAGAGTTACAGGAAACGGCATCAGGTCCTGCTCTTTGCGCTCACCATTTGCACCTTGTACAACTCCGGTGTAAAAGTAGCTGTCTTCGCGCAACTGCCCACGGGCCACAGTATTCACCACTTGCTGACGCGCTCCGAAGTGGCTGGCGAAAAAGTCCGATCCTCGCTGCGGAATCAACTTTGGCTGGTTGTGCATGTCCTGTCGGCAACCGCCAATCAGCAACAGCACGCCTATACCCACAAGGGCCTGGAGATTCCGAAGCAGCTTGATCGATACTCGATACCGGAGATTCCGCATCATCAGTTCTCTACCTCCACCACGGAGACCGGCTTGAAGCTCTCCAGATACGCCTTGGTTTCTTCGCGACTGAATTTCGGATCCTTCGCCTCCAAACACAGAAAGAACTTGTCCGTCGTCGCGCCATCGCGAAAGTTTGGCGCATTGAAGAGAGGGTGATACAAAGTCGGAAATCCATTCAGCGCCAACATCCCGAATGCGGCCGAAAGTCCAGCTATCAAGATCGTCAACTCGTAAGCGGGAACGATGAATGCAGGCCACGAGAATAACGGGCGTCCTCCGATATTCAGCGGATATGCCTGTACCGAGATCCAGGTCTCTAACCAGAACATCAATGCGCCGCCGGTGATTCCGCCCAGAAGAGTGACCAGCGGCACCATGTTGCGATGAAAGCCGATTGCCTCGGCAGCCTCTTCCACTGGATAAGGCGTGTAGCAATCCATTTTTCGCCAGCCATCCTGACGCGCTTGCCGCGCGGCATGGACCAGTTCGTCCGCCGTATCGAATTCGGCCAACAGGCCGTAAACTACATTGCGCGAGAGCATCAGTCGCCAGCCTCCTCCGCTGTCGTTCCGGACGCGATATTGTGAGGCTTGATTCTGGTGCCCGGTAGCAGCAAGCGAATCTCAGACATAGGAATCATAGGCAGAAAACGGATGAACAGCAGGAACAACAACGTGAACAGTCCCAGCGTGCCCCCAAACGTCATGTAGTCCCAGCGCGTTGCACGATAAGTGCCCCACGACGACGGCAGGAAGTCGCGGTAGAGACTTGTGACGACAATAACGAAGCGTTCAAACCACATGCCCGCATTGACCACAATAGAAAGGCAGAACATGAATGAAATTGAGGTGCGCAGTTTTCGCGACCACAATGTTGTAAGTGGAATCGCGAGGTTGCAGGTAACCAACACCCAATAAGACCAGCCCATTGGACCGAACATGCGATTCCACATCATGAATGCTTCCGTGTGTGAGGCCGAGTACCACGCCATGAAGACTTCCATTCCATATCCGTAGGCCACGATAAATCCTGTCGCCAACATGACCTTGCCCATATTGTCGATATGGCGCTCGGTAACCAAATCCTCTAAGTGATAGAACTTTCGCAATGGAATGGCCAGCGTAAGCACCATTGCAAAACCTGAGTAGATGGCACCGGCAACAAAGTAAGGAGGGAATATTGTCGTGTGCCATCCCGGCAATACAGCTACGGCAAAATCAAAACTGATGACGGTATGCACAGATAGAACCAGCGGTGTTGCGAGCCCAGCCAGGAGCAGAGAGGCAGTCTCATAACGCATCCAGTGTCGTGCCGAACCGCGCCATCCCAACGATAAGATGCCATAGAAATATTTCGCCGCCTTGCTCTCAGCCCGGTCGCGCATTGTCCCAAGATCCGGAACCATGCCGATGTACCAAAAGACCGTCGAAATGGTTGCGTAAGTTGAGACCGCGCACACATCCCACATAAGCGGCGAGCGAAACTGCGGCCAAATGGTCATGCTATTGGGATATGGAAATAGCCAGTAACCAAGCCATGGACGGCCCAGATGAAGTACCGGAAACATACCTGCGCAAACCACGGCAAAGATGGTCATGGCCTCGGCAAAACGGCTGATGGAGTTGCGCCAGCGTTGCTTGAAGAGCAGCAAAATCGCTGAGATTAGCGTACCCGCGTGGCCGATGCCGATCCACCAAACAAAATTGATAATCGCGAATCCCCACGCCCCAGGTTGCGTAACTCCCCAGATGCCAACGCCTTTGAGAAACAACCAGGTGAGAGCCACCACGAGGATCGTTGCCCCGGTCCCCGCTAAACCGAATAAGGCAAACCAGCCCGAAGGGGTCTGCGGAGTCAGTACGATGTGCGTGATCTTCTCGGTTACCGACCTGAAGGACTGGTCGGCCGCGATGACGTTGTACTCACCGGTAGATGGGTCGATGGTCGGATTATTCTTCAGGCCGTTGGTATCCATTTGGTCTCCGCTCACCTCAACCCTTCACCGGGTTCTGTTCAGCCCGCGCCATGTCTAGTTCAGGATTCGGGTTCATGACCGCGGCAACATATTTGGTCCGCGGACGCGTATTTAAATCGGCAAGCACCTGGTAGCTGCGTTCATTAGATTGCAGTTTCGCCACCTTACTTTGACTGTCGTTGATGTTTCCAAAGGTGATGGCCGAAGCTGGGCACGCCTGTTGACACGCTGTCACAATCTCACCGTCCCGTATCGAGCGGTTCTCTTTATCTGCTTCAATCTTGGCTGCCGAAATGCGCTGCACGCAATAACTGCACTTCTCCATCACGCCGCGAGAACGCACAGTTACATCAGGGTTGCGCATCAGCTTCAGGCTTTCCGTATCAAAGTCGGAGTAGAGCAAGAAGTTGAAGCGCCGCACTTTATAAGGACAATTATTTGAACAATAGCGCGTGCCCACGCAGCGGTTGTAGACCATCGCATTCAACCCCTCCGGCGTATGCACTGTCGCGCCCACCGGGCAAACCTGCTCGCACGGCGCATTCTCGCAGTGCTGACAGGCCATGGGTTGGAAGTGGGCTCGTGGAGCCGCAAGATCCCCTTCAAAGTACGTGTCAATTCTGAGCCACTGCATGTTGCGCCCGATGCGCACCTGCTGCTTACCCACCACCGGAATATTATTCTCCGCATAACAACCCACGATGCAGGCGTTACACCCCGTGCAGCTATTCATGTCGATCGACATGCCCCAGGCGTTGTCTTTGTACTCCCAGTTAGGGAAGAGCGTAGTGTTCTTGTCTGTCGTGGGGTGCGTTTCACCCTCGTTGGCAAAGCCTGGATTAGACTTGTACTCCTCCAGCGTCGCGTAGCGAATAATGCCGCGCTCGTTGATTGCTTCATCAGCTTCGAGCGAATTGTTGTCACGGCCCTCTGGCTGTCCAAAGGTTTTGCCGCGGTGGTCTTGATAGTGACTCTTGGTAACGGCAACGCCCCACTTGCCTTCAAGTTTCCGGATCGATCCGCTGGCATTAAAAGGCGCGCCCATCGTACGAATCAAATACGCATTGAAGCCAGCGCCGGATCCTACGCGCCCTGCATTCTCGCGGCCATACCCGAGATGTACTGTCACTGAGTTATCCGGGTGCCCGGGAGCAACAATCACCGGCGCCTTCACCTTGCGACCATTCACACTGAGTTCGACAATATCGTCTTCAGCCAGACCGAGCCCAGTGAGCGTCGCGCCAGAAACCAGCGCCGCATTATCCCAACTCAAATTAGTTACCGGCTTTGGCAACTCCTGCAACCATCCAACGTTCGACCAGCGTCCGTCGTAAATATTAGGATCGGGCCGAAAGATAATCTCTAACGTATCTTTTGGCAACGGAGCAGGAATCAGCGGAAGCTGCACAACGGCATTGTTTTTTGCCTGTCCTGTTTTAAAAGCTGTATCTTCAATCCAACCCGCATGCAGCGCCTTGCGCCATCCCAACTCAAAGTCACCTTTGATCACCGGCTTCCACGTTTCGCGCACCGCCTGATACGCGCTGAGGAGTGGTTCATTTAGAAGCAACTGAAAGACTTCATGAGCCGTTTTGCCGCCATACAGAGGATCAATCAAAGGTTGCACAATTGAAACCGTGCCATCATAGGCGCGAACATCCGACCACGACTCAAGATAGTGCGCTGCCGGAATATGCCACTGAGAAATCTGGCCTGTTTCATCAACGTGCGACCCCAAATGCGCTACAACCTTTGCCTTATCGAAGGCGATTGTAAATTCAAGATCAGCGGGTGCGGAATAGATTGGATTAGCATTCAGAATCACCAGCCAGTCCACTTTGCCCGCGTTCAGCTCGGCAACCAAAGCCTTTAAATCTTCTCTCTGGTGTGACGGAATCGAGTGTACCGTTTCTTCCGATAAAAAGACGGTTTTGCCTTCATTCGCAAGTATGTGATTGATTGCCGCAGCTAGAGCCGAAACAGATTGGTCTTGATAGAGTCCCGGAATGACGACGCACTTGCCAGGGTGGGCCATCAAGTCCTTCGCAAGCGTTGCAAGATATTTTTTTTGTTTGTCAGTCCAAAAATAAGAAGGAGGCTCAACTCCGGAGACACCCACAGCTCTGGCTAACTCAGCAGTAAACGCAGGAACTTCGCTCGCTCGTAAACCAAGACGATGTTCGGCCTTCATGCCAGTTGTGGTCGGTGTGCTTTCAACCGAATAAAGCCGGTTCATTTTCTCTGGATCTCTGCGCCGATCCGCATATTCGCGCAACAGTTTATGAAAGCCCGGAAAGGCAGCACCAGAGAGGAAGTCTGCGTCAAGAGAGACAATGACATCGGCATTGGCCAGGTCATACTGAACGTTCAGTCCCGATTCCGCTGCCGTTCCTGCAATTGCCGGATCGTATTGCACCAAAGTTGCCTTGGGGTAAGCCGATTGCACTGCCTTCCACTGCCGCGCCAGCGTAGGCGAAGTGATGGTAGCACTCAGAAAATAGATACCGGTTCCGTCTTTTGACTCGGCAACTTTCGTGCGCAATTCCTGAGCGAATTCCATCCACTCATGAACCTCACCGCGATAAGTCACATGTTGCGACCGGTCAGGATCATAGAGGTCCAGAAGCGTCGCCTGCGTCAATGCGTCCGATGATCCAGCGTTATAAGAATGTTCCGGATTTCCGTCGATCTTGATAGGACGGAATTCGTCACTCTTGACCAGTAACGGAACCCCACCCATAACAAATGGATGCGCCGTAGCAAAGTAATTTGGCTTGCCAAGAATCAGATCTTCTGGAGCCTTTACGTACGGATAGATGGGCTCATCGGGCTGCTTGGTACAGCCAGCCAGCCCAGCCAGTGCGAGGGAAGCTCCCATCAGTTTGAAGAAGCCGCGTCGCGAAACAGGATCGTTCCATTCTTCTATTGCATGCGGGAATTCGCGCTCTATCGCTGAATGAAACTCAGGCGTACCCGCCAATTCCTCCACCGATCGCCAGTACCGCTTGCCATTGACCGCCTTCAGCTTTTCACGCACGGAAGCCAGCGTCATCGGCGCAGCAGCAATATTTGTCACAAGCTGCGCGCCTATACCCGCATGATCCGTGTTTTTGTTTTGCTCGCTGTTCATCGGTGACAAACCTCGCAACTGCTAAGTTCTCTCACTGTGCGAATCTTGTAATGATTTACGAGAAATTCTCCGAGCTGATTTTGGCTGGTGAATTTTTCGTACTTCGTCAATGAAACCAAGCCAGGGATAGACGTTGAAGGAGCGCCTGCCACTGCCATTTCATTCGATACCGAATCGATTCCGTCTGAATCATCTGTTAAGCAATTGACGGTCTGTGCCGTTGGTGTACCTTGCTTTTCATTGCTCGTGGAACACCAGACAGGCTTTTCTTTTGAAGGGCCTTCCCATGCCATGTTGTAGATCTCGCTGGTTGGCCGCAGATTCTTTGCCGGATTACGATGGCAGTCCAAACACCACTCCATCTGCAACGAGTTTTGCGCGAACATCAAAGGCATCTGGTCAACACGTCCATGACAACTCGCGCAACCCACACCCTTGTTCACATGAATCTCGTGGTTGAAATAAACATAGTCAGGAAGGTCGTGAACTTTAATCCAAACCAGCGGCTCTCCGCTAGCCCAGCTCTGACGTACCGGTTCCAGCAGTGCTGCATTTGTCCATATTTGTGCGTGACAGTTCATGCAGGTCTTCGTCGGAGGGATTCCCGCGTAGCTCGATGTCTCAGTAGTCCCGTGACAATATTGGCACTGCAAGCCCAGCCCTTCTATATGATGCTTATGGCTGAAAGGCACAGGCTGATCAGGACGCTGACCCTGTCGCGTCACCCACGGCGAACTTTGCAACCCGTATAAAGCTGCCCCCAGGCCAACCACTGCGACTCCCAGAAATACCAGGATCATCCTTGCCAGGGCGTTAGAACTGCGACCGAATATCTGAGCCATGAATGCTGTCCTTGCAAACTCCTCGCTCAAAAATCGAACCGTGCGGCTAGCCATACACTCACAACAAGCCGCCTAGTAGCCTTCCAAGACTCGAAGAAAAACAACCTATCCAAGCAGTATCTTTACGCGATCTTGGCCCACGCATCAAACAGCGGTGAAACCGAGAACGCATTGATAAGATGACCGTTACTCCGCCGATGTCGCAATTTTTCTTGGGCTTGGAAACGGTTTACGACTGGAGGGCAAGGCTCGTCGAAATGATGAGCAATGAAAGTCGGTTACATCGCGGCTAATGCTTTCCGTAAACCATTTTTCCGGTCAGCGAACTGCGGTAGTAACCACTCGGGCGATGTTGCTTTTTGGGAGCCATGTACTTTCCGCCGAAAGCGTTGTTATTCTTTTTCGCTCGGAAATGCACCTTGTGAGAGCTGGAACCAGAATTTCCATGTGCGGCATAGGCGCTCTGGCCGAGGCTACTGCAAAGCGCTAAAGCCGCCACCATGCCGATCACGACGTACTTCATTCCTCTCAAGGCGCACCTCCTCAAAAACATTTCTGTGCTGATTTTGTCAGCGACGAAAGCATGATTGTTTGACGAAGCGCAAACTTCTAGTAAAAGAGACCTTCGAGATCGAAACCGGAGGGGGTGCTCCGTGGACTGACGGCCAGGGATATTTTGCCACGGTATACGTGTTGGAAATATTATTCGAGCGCTCAATAAGTTTAGGGAAATAAGGGGTTTCCGCTAGCGGAGCCTCACCGTCACATGGAAAGGTGTGCTGCAGATGTTCTGCCTATTTAAGAATGGAGAATGCCGCCGGGGTTTCCGAAGACTAGTTGTGGACGCGTTCAGCTATCCGGATTTGCCGTGCCTTCCGAACTACAGGCTTGCCTGACTGGACTGAACCGAGGTTTCCCATAACTTCCGGAACACGTCGCCATCGGCAATTGTCGGTTGATCTGCCTGAGTTATACGTTCCTCGCGGTTCAAGGCGCGAAATGCGGCTCGCATCAACTCAGTAGCGTTCTCGTATCGTCCACATTCGACCCTGGTCTGGACAAAATCGATCATATCTGGAGCGAGGCAGAGGTTGCGACGGTTCATGAAAAGTTTCTCCTTAAAGAATTAGCCGACATCTATTGGGTTGCCGACGGTTGACCCCGAAAGGAAGGGAAAGTGGGCTAGAAATAATGAATTCTCGTTGACTTATTGAGCACGTTAACCACGAAAAGCAGTCATCAGTGCCAATAGCGCATTTTTCCGTTGAAGAGAGGCTGCTCTGGACGGCGGGTATAACCACCGCCCGTCACGGGGAACCAAGGGGAAACCAAGCATTCTCTCTTCACCTAGTATTGCGAGAAGCGAAGAAAAAATGCCTCAGGGCTCTCAAAATATCTCTGACTGCGCAGATTCCGCCTGCCCATGGGCTGGAACTGCAGAGGAATACGCGGGGTAAAAGTGGTAGTCTTGTCTCAAATCCAAATTCAATATTTTGCGGGACGGAGATAGCTTTGGATCCGGCCAAGGGTGAAATCACGATACTGCTTAGCCGGTGGAGGGATGGCGAACCCTCCGCCTTCGACGAGTTGATCCCTTTGGTCTATCCTCAGCTTCGCCAAATGGCTGCTGGATTTGTGCATCGCGAGATAAATCCAGACATCGTCCAAGGTACCGTTCTTGTCCACGAGCTTTACCTGCGGCTACTGAACCAAAAGAAAGCTGAATGGGACGACCGCCGGCACTTTTATATATTCTGCGCCAGGATGATGCGCATGATTCTGATCGACCATGCACGAGAAAACCTGATCAAGATGCGGGGCGGCCACCATAATTGCGTTCCTCTGAATGAAGATCTTCTCTGGGTCAAGATCGACAGCCCCGAACTGCTGGACTTGAATCGAGCCCTGGACGAGCTCGCCACGATTGATGCTGAGAAAGTAAAGTTGGTAGAGTTACGTTACTTTCTGGGCTGCACAGCCGAAGAAACGGCTGCGCTCATGCTAGTCTCCAAAGCCACCGTCGATCGCGAATTGAAGTTCATCAAGGGATGGCTATATCAGCGGATCCGCCACGGCGTGGTTGTGGACCAATTTGGAGAATGATTCATTTTTGCCGCGGTCCTCGCAATATACAGTTACGGGTATAAACCTCAACCGGAGTTAAAGATCAGTATGGGCCAAACGGGCGAACGGTTTAACCAATTGGAGTCGATTGTCACCGAAGCCCTCGCCGCGTCCGATGGTCAGCGCGCTGATTTGATTGAAGCTCTATGCTGCGAGGACGCGGCTCTGGCCGATGAGGTTCGCGCCCTTGTGGATGCATGCGAAGCCGAAGAGCAAAGGATGGAATCGTGCCGCAAGGAACCCGCTGTTGACAGAATCGGTCGGCCAGAACGTAAGCGGGTTGGGCCCTACCAGATTGACCGCCTACTGGGACGAGGCGGAATGGGAGCCGTTTATCTTGCCCACCGCGACGACGGGCATTTCGAGCAGGAAGTAGCCATCAAAGTCATTGATGTGCCCTTTGCCGCAGATATGTTTCGAGAACGATTTCGCCAGGAGCGGCAGATTCTGGCCGGCTTGCAACACTCATATATCGCCCGATTATTGGACGGGGGAGTTTCAGACGAGGGCGAATTATATCTAGTAATGGAGTATGTGGATGGCGTGCCTATCCATCGCTTCTGCGAGGATAAGCATCTTTCATTAAATCAGCGGATAGAACTGTTTCTGATGGCGTGCGAGGCCGTACAGTTTGCGCATCAAAACTTCGTCGTCCATCGCGACCTGAAACCGGATAATATCCTGGTGGCCGGAGACGGCACTCCGCGACTGCTGGACTTTGGAACGGCCAAGCTTCTTTCTACGTCATTGGACAATCCCGATAGCCAAATTACGCGCGGAGGTTATTTATCCTTTACTCCGCAGTACGCGAGCCCGGAGCAAGTGCTGGGTAATCCCATTACGACCGCCACGGACACTTATTCGCTGGGCGTACTTTTGTACCTTCTTCTGACGGGAACTCTGCCCTATGAGCTAAACGAACTAACCATGGGGCAAATGATGCGCGCGGTCTGCGAAGAAGCCCCACGTAGGGCCGTTCCGGCGGCGGGCTTCGGCAAACGCTTCGATGCCGATCTGGAAGCGATCCTTCTGAAGGCTCTGCGCAAGGAACCTCAGGAGCGTTATCTCACCGCCGAGAGGCTGGCCGATGATCTACGCGCCTATCTTGAAGGGCAACCGGTAGCTGCGCGGCGGGGCACCACGCGATATCTGGCATTTAAATTCGTCCTTCGCCATCGTCGAATTCTGACTGCGGCGACCCTGCTTGTTGCCATATTGGTTGCTGGCGTTGCCGGTGTTGTCTGGCAGGCCAGAGTGGCGAATGCAGAGCGACGCACGGCCGTAGCCCGCTCGGCAGACCTGCGCCAGTTGAGCAACAGCCTGCTTACCGAGTTGGACGAAGCCATCCAGCAGTTACCCGGCTCGACTGGCGCGCGAAAACTTCTAGTCACCCGTGTGCTCGAACGTTTGGACCGAGTGGCCATAGACGCACGCGGCGACCGACAGACACAGCTCGATCTGGCGGTTGCCTACAACCGGCTCGCTGACCTTCAGGGAAGCGCCTACGATCAGAATCTCGGTGATCCCAGCGGTGCGCTGACCAGTATCGATAAGGCGATCGCTTTGGCAGCGGCCTGGACTGGCCATAATTCCAGCGATCAAGAGGCGCTTCATGCGCTGGCCAATGCGCAATTGTCTCGCGGCAAAATTCTCTTCGGTACCTCGCCGATCCGACTGGCCATTGCCTCTACTCAGGCAGCAATTGCCAGCTATGAACGTTTGATTGACCTCCCAGGCGCCACTCCAGACGAGATGTGCGAAGCCGCCACCGCCTATTCTGTTTTGGGCGATGAACTGGGCGTAATCATCACCGAAAGCCTGAACGATCTGGCAGGTGCAAACTCCGCATATCGCAAGTCGCTCAACCTCTACAACCGCGCACTGAGCATCGACTCTAATCTGTTGCGCGCTAGACGCGGTCTCGCAATAGGACTGCTGGAGATTGTACCAACCGAGAAGGAATCAGATCCTGAGCAAGGGCTTAAAGATGTGCAGCTTGGCTTGCAACGCATTGCTGCACTGCCCCAGGCGGAACAGCAATCTCTGAGAATGACTCGAGTGCGAGGATCGTACCTCGTGGACGAAGCGTTTGTGCTGGCGCAAATGGGAAGATATGTCGAAGCGGACACGATTGTTGTTGGGCCTGTTGAGTCATCCAAGCGTCGCGCTACGCAAGACCCTCAAGACTTGCGCTCCCTCGGCGACTTGCTGTTTTCCCTCGACCGCCAGGCGATGAATCTCGACATTGAAGCGGATCCTGCTTTGGGTGCGTCAATAGGTGTCCGGCGGCGCAGCCTGGTTGCAGAGGAAAAGGCCTTGATCCACGAACACGCAGGTTTGGAGCGAATGCGGCAACTGAATCCCTCCCAGAAGGAGTGGAAATCTGTTCAGGGCGATGTGGAAGTCCGTCTAGGGACGGTTCAATCGATTCTGCACAACAGCCGAGACGCAGCGGAGCTGGTAAAACAAGGCCTTGCAACTTTGAAAGAAGCGATCAAAGAGGATCGGGACTCCCCAGAGATTCTCGATACAGCTGCAAATGATCTCTTGATTGCAGAACCCGCTTCGCTACGGGATCCGCAATTGGCCGTCTCATATGCGGAGCGGTCAGTCACTCTAAGCCATCGAAAAATGCCCGCCCGACTGCTTACACTGGCCCAAGCCTATAGCGCCTCTGGAAACACGGAGATGAGCCGCGCAGCTGCCCAAGAAGGTTTGGCGCTGCTCCCAGTTCCGCAACCCGGAAACGTAAAACCTAGGCTTAGAAAGTTGCTCGAAATTCAGGCAACGATTGGTTTCTGATGGCTGGCCGTCTCCTGTCTGTCTATTGGAATCGGTATCCGGTCAAGTCGCCCTAATGCCATTGATCTGCAATCGTGGTCCTATTTTGCTTCTACCGGGTCCAGCGTCAGCCTTGCAGCCAAGACCACCAACGTCACCCATAGCGAATCGGCAGCCAGAAGATGTGCGACCTGAGCCCACACCGGAGCCAGCAGCGTTACATCCAGCACACCGAGCAGATAGACGCCGGCTAGCAGCACCAGCATCAGTATAGAAAGGCCGCGATGGCTGCCGCGCAATGCCCGAATCACTATCCAAATCAGGAAAACGCTGGCAACAACCGCGACAATCGGGTGGGTCCAGCGCCAGCGCACCAGCCAGCCGCTGTTGGCCGAGAAATCCTGAACCAACGCTCCTCCCAGCGAAGTAACCGGAAACAGAGTATCGCCAAGTGCGGCCAGCGAACCGGTCACGCCCACCACCAACACCACTAAAAATCCACCCACGGTTGCAAACGGTTTCACCAGATGAATGCTCTTCCACAGGTAGCCGGTCTTGCGACTGAGCATGTGCGCGGTCAGCGCCAGCGCGGCCAGCAGCAACAAAGTGTTGGTCAGATGCAGCGCCAGGTAGACCGGACGAATTGGCGATTGGCTTTGCGCAGTGAGGCCTAGCAGTACCAAAAACGCTCCCAGAATGGCCTCTAGGATGGTCAGGCCGACCGAAGCAGCAGCCGTCCAACGAGCCAGGTGGCCGCGACCGGTTGAGCGGAAGGTCCATAGCATCAGTCCCAGAACTGCAACCAGAGAGAGGCCGCTCGTGACACGGTGGGTGAACTCAATCATGGTATTCACGCTGGCGGAGTGCTGCAAAACGGTTCCGTTACACAGCGGCCAGTGATTACCGCAGCCGGCTCCAGCCCCCGTCGCGCGGACTAGTGTTCCCCACAGGATGACTGCAACAAAGTACACCAGAACAGCCCAGGCAGAGCGCCGCAAGGCCGCAGAGGGAAGACAACACACTTCATTAGGAACTGAAAGAGTGGTCATAGTTCGACTCTCCGGGTGGAACTCATCAGTCTACACTCAAACGTGCAAAAATTTCCGCATCCATCCAGCATTATTTCGAATCGAATGAGCATCTTCACCGATTGGGCATCCAATGTTGAGTCGGCAAACAAAAAATAGGCGATCTCTCCGCGGCATTCCACGCTCTATAGAGGGGGCGAATGACAGGAGCCTTGCCTGACAAGTTTGGAAGGTCTGCACGTATGCGCTCTATTACTTCAGGCGTTTTCAAGAATACACCGCTTTATCGAATCGTCGGCGTGCCCAGTGTGCCCATGACCGGCCTTCCGCAATCTATTCCTGTCCGAGGTTACGGAACGAATGGTTGCGCGGAGTCGATCTCCGAAGCACATCCACTGCATTTGCACGCGCCTACCCCCGGAGCAACGGCAACTCTGCTTCACGACTTCTTTGAGCTTTTCAAAATCAAGGTTGTGGCTCTGGTTCTCGTCACGGGTTGGGGCGGCTATTACCTTGGCTCGATGCAATCCGGCGTATCAAGTGTGCAACGAGGATTGTTGGATGCACTGCTGGGCATTGGATTGGTTTCTGCCGGTGCTGGAGCACTCAATGAAGCCTTTGAGCGTAAGACCGATGCTCTGATGAAGCGCACGGCGGACAGACCCCTCGCCGCAGGACGGATGTCTTTCGCGCAAGGTCTGATAGCTGGACTCGGCGCGCTTGCCCTGGGCTCATTGTGGCTGTTTTTCTTCGCCAATCGGCTCACAGTACTACTGGCGCTTCTCACGGCTTTTACATATGTACTTGTGTATACGCCGCTGAAGCGCGTCACCAGCGCAGCCACATTTTTCGGCGCATTTCCCGGCGCAATGGGGCCAATGCTGGGCTGGACTGCTGCTCGCGGGCAGATTGAGTGGCCAGCCGTTGCGCTCTTCACCATTCTATTTGTCTGGCAATTTCCTCACTTCATGTCCATCGCCTGGCTTTATCGCGAAGACTATGAGCGCGCCGGCATTCGAATGCTTCCGGTTGTGCATCCGGATGGATGGTCCACCGTGATTCAGGCGTTGGCGTTTGCTGTCTTGATGATTCCGGTAAGCCTAGCGCCGTGGCAACTCGGTATGGCGGGAGGAGCCTACGCGGTTTTGGCTGTCCTGCTCGGCTTGATGTACCTGGCTTATACGTTTCGCTTCACGCGCATTCTCAAACCGATCCCTGAAGCAGAAAGCCAAATGGTAGCTCGCGATTTGCTCAAGGTGAGCGTGCTATATCTCCCGCTGCTCTTCACCATATTGATGCTTTGCGCTACACGCATTCCATGAGGAAGCTATGACGACTGCTTCGTCCAATCCAATGAATCGAACCGAATCTCCTCGCAACGTCATCTCTGCCATTCTTGTTATCAGCTCAGTGGCTACCGTCTTTCTTTTCTGGCTGATTTACATTCATCCTGCCGCCGATAGCGGCGGTGAACGATTCGCATTTCTTCCAGCGTTGAATGCGCTGCTGAATGGATTGAGCGCTACAGCACTGCTCATCGGCTACACATTTATCCGCGCACGACGCATTTCAGCGCATCGCGCATCGATGCTGGCGGCTTTCGGATTCTCTACATTGTTTTTAATCAGCTATATTCTTCATCATGCGCTGCATGGCGATGTTCGCTACCCTGTACACGCCGCGCTGCGCATGGTCTATCTACCCTTGTTGGCAAGTCATATTCTGTTAGCCATCGTAGCGCTGCCGCTGATTCTGGTCACTTTCTTCTTGGCGCTCAGTGGGCGGTTTCCCATGCACCGCGCAGTTGCTCGCTGGACTTTTCCAGTGTGGCTCTATGTCTCAATCACGGGCGTAATCACGTACGCAATGCTCCGTCTGGCGCACGGCTAGCAGCATTTTCGACTTACGTGTTAACAAGATTCTGGGTGCCCCATCCATTTCGCGCACTTTGCGAAATGGATGGGATAGCACAGCCGTCCTTTCACCTGTAAACATCAGAATCGAAATCGCTCTAAAAGAAGGGCTTGATTCAACGTCCCTGAAGAGCCCTTTTCAGAAGCACCTCCAACGCATCACGCACTTCCTTGTACTCGGTCTCAGAAAGCGCGCCTGCGATTTTTTCGCTCTCAAGGGTAAACATCTCTTCCTTGATATAGCCAAGTACGCCGCTTCGGTCTAATACCGCAGCAACGCCAGGCGCACTCCGCGTCTCAGTAGCACGGACGGCGACCGGGAAATGCGGTCCTTCTTTTTCCTTTGGTTTTGGAATAATGGGCGCCCCTTGCTGTCTGCGCATCAGCACAACCGCCACGCCGACGAACAACAGCACGATGCCTCCAACGATCCACCATTTACTACCGCTCAGCGGATCTGGAGTATCTATTGGAACGCCAAGCCCGCCACCCGGCTGTGGGCCGCCCATCGCACCGGAGCCGCCCGCCTCCGGGCTTGTCGAGCCGGTCTGCGTATCACGCGGCATCTGGCCTTCGCCGGAGAGAGTAAATGAGACATTTTGCCCAGGACTAATTTTCTTCGCTACGAAGGTTTGCACCCTTGGATCTTCCTGCGCTGGCTGAAAATCCGCTCCCTTAGCTCCGCCTAAGCTCATCCCCTTGGGCAAGTAAACCACAAGGTTATCGGCCGCCATCATCAGATGTGGCGTCAAGGTGTATTTACCACCATAAGTTATGTGGTATTGCACCTCAAACATGGTTTCCTTCTCCCCCTTATTAGGCTGGATAGGAACATTGAAGGTGTAATGCCCGCTCTGGCTCAACGGCACAGGCCGAGTGTTCGTCGCCATTCCACCTGGCCGCGTAGCTGAGGCTCCGTCCAGCACGGCGTTGGCAGGCAGCACGAACTCAAAGGTGTTTGAGCTGAACTGCGACCTGGGAGGCAAACTGGTATTGCGCACCAGATACCGCTCCTGCACGCGAAGCATGCCACCGGCGGCTTCAGCAAGAAGCATATCCGCATCGATCCCAATACCGTCCACCTTGGCCGCGACATCATAGACCGTAACGTCGCCGGAGACGCCCGGCTGGGGCGCGGCAATGAAATAGGAGCCACCTTGGTGATCCACGCGGATCAAAGCCGCTCCGGCCGCAGTCGATTCGATAGAGTAATGTCCGCGAGCGTCCGTGGTCGCATGCGCCGTCTCTGACATCCCGGCCTGCACCTCGACCAAAACTACCTTATCCCCCTGAGATGGCTTCCCAGTGGTCTTGTTGGTCACAGTTCCGGTGATCGTAGCCGCAGCTGCGGTAACGCTCAAAACAAGCAGACTTGAAAAAATCAAAACAGTGAGTTTCCCAAATGCTTTCAAATTCATGACATGCCCCGCCTATCCATTGAGATCGATTTCATCACCGCTGCAGATCCAATATCTGGACCAGCAAATGTTCTGCCTGAACTTCAAGCTGTGCCCGCTGAGTCTCAAAATCCGATTCCGAATACTTGCCTGACCGGTACTCAAAAGTCAGATCTCGCAGGTTTTCGTAGACCTGATCTTTGCACTCCAGCAGATAGTCCAGGCGGATCTTCTCGCTCCGCTCCCCAAAGACCTGCTTAGGCCAGAAGGTGTAGAGAGCAACGCCAACCAGCAATAGACCATCAGCCGCCCAATTCAGTGTTGATGTCATATCTCATGCCCTCTTTCACTTGCCTTTGTTAGGGGCACAGGCACCCCGCCTGACAATCCCTCAACCGGATGCATCCACCTGCGTACTAGAAGAATCGTTCCCAGAAGGCCCGCCGCAAAAACAGCGAAAGGCGCGATCCATGCGATCAACTCAAATCCTTGCGTGCGCGGAGAGGCTTGGACCGATCTTCCGTACTTGTCTGAAAACCAGACCAGTATCTCGCTATCACTTTTGCCAGCAGCAATTGCCGCAGCAAGTTCATTACGCTGCCGTGTGCTTTCCGGGCAGCCCACATGGTTGCACTCTCCCAGCAACTCTGCGCAACCGCACGTACACATCAACCTGTGCCCGAGATTCTCAAACCGTGCGCCCGCCCCCGTAGCGCCCACCGAAAAATACACGGCAATGGCCAGGGTCAACGCCTGCACTGTCTTAATCCAACGATTCAAAATTCCCCTCCAGTCGCCCCGGGCTCGCGCGCTGGGATCAAGTTAGGAACCAAGGCAACAATGGTGCCAAGCGCCATAACCGCGACACCAACCCAAATCCATCCCACCAATGGATTCAAAAACGCCTTGATGATTGGTTGCCCATTCTCCGGATTCACACCCTCATACACCACGTATAGGTCCCACGCAGGAACTGAGTGAATCGCCACCATGGTCTGCGGCTGACCGTTGACCACATAAACGCGTTTCTCCGGAGCCATTTGGAAGCGCTTGACTCCGTTTCGATAAACATTCAACAGGGCGTATTCAGAGTTGTAATTCCGATTCGAGTCCTGTGTCGCGCCAATCTCCTCGAGGATGTAGGGACCGAACGTCATCTTGTCGTTGAGGCCCATTTCCTTTTCTTCGCTGCGATTGAAAGCTGAACCCGCCAATCCCACCACAACAATTACAACTCCTATATGAACGAGGTAGCCGCCATAGCGGCGCGTATTGCGCCGGGTCAAAAGCCACAAGGATCCAAACAGATTGCGCCCTGTCTGCTGCGATATAACTCCTGCTCCCCGCAGAAACTCGGTCAGAATCGCCGTTGTGACAGCAGCCACCAGCGCAAATGCTACCAATGCATAAAAGTTGCCCGGACTAAAAGAGCCATCCTTCCAGGGCCGAACACCCGCTACCAGACAGGCGATCGCCGTCATCCACAGTGCAACTACCGGCAGCACAAAGTTCCGCCGAATGCTCTGATACGACGTTCCTCGCCATGGCAGTATCGGTCCCACCCCGGTCAGGAAAAGGAGGAACAATCCGATGGGGATTGCGACCCGGTTATAGAAAGGAGCGCCCACCGTTACCTTGCTGCCCTCAACCCATTCGCTCAGGATAGGAAAGAGCGTTCCCCAGAGAATGACAAAGCAGCTAGTCAACAGCACAAGATTGTTGAACAAAAAGCTGGACTCGCGGCTCACAGCAGAGGTAAGCTGATGCTCGCTCTTCAAGTGATCACGATTGATTACGTACGCCGCAATGCACACCGCCAGAACGATTATCATGAAGACTACAAACCATGTCCCAATCGATGACTGCGCAAAAGCATGCACAGAGCTGACAAGGCCGGCGCGCGTCAACAACGTGCCCAGCAGCGTCAGCAGGAAAGTGCTGAAGATGAGCCACACATTCCAGCTCTTCATCATTCCCTTCTTCTCTTGCATCATCACGGAATGAAGAAAAGCCGTACCTGTGAGCCAGGGCATGAAGCTGGCGTTCTCGACCGGGTCCCAGCCCCAGTAGCCGCCCCAGCCCAGCACGGCGTAGGCCCAGTGCATTCCCAGAAAAATGCCGCAGGTGAGAAAGAGCCAGGTCACCATCGTCCAGATACGTGTGACGCGAATCCACTTCTCTCCTGGGTAGCGCATAATCAGCGCGCCCAATGCAAATGAAAACGGCACCGAAAAACCCACATAGCCCAAATAAAGCATCGGCGGATGAATCACCATCTCCGGATACTGCAACAGCGGATTCAGCCCATTGCCATCCGCTGGAATAATTCCGGTATAAAGCGCAAACGGCGGCGCTGCAAAACAAAGAACCGCCAAGAAGAAAGTCTGTATTCCGGCCAAAATCGTGCTGGCATAAGCGTAGAGCCTAACGTCCACTTTGTGGGTCAGCCGCAGCACAAACCCATAAGTCGCCAGCAGCCACGCCCATAACAACAGCGAACCTTCTTGCCCACTCCAAAGCGCGGCAAACTTGTAAGGCCCTGGAAGCTCCCGGTTCGTGTGCTCCATGATGTAAGTTATCGAGAAGTCGTTTGTAAAGGCCGCCCAGAGCAGCGCGACTGCCGCCGCCGTGACTGGCACAAAAACCGCAACGCCCGCCCGGCGTGCCGTCTCACCTAGTTGCTCCGGCAAAAGCGAATCCACTGGCCCGATCACGCGCAGCCGTAACGCCAGCACCCCAGCAAGCAGGTTGTAACCAGCGAGCACCAATGCAACAAGTAGAGCGAAGCTTCCAAAGGATGCCATCGAATTCCCCGTCACTTTCCTGAGCTGTCGCTATGGTTCTTCGCCAGCCTGTTTTTACTTCTTATCACATTAGAATGAGGCAACTCGTTGGTCTCGATCAAATTGCCGCGGATACGGTTTCCAGGCCGAAGGCAATGCCTGACGCCTTGAGAAACTCCGAAGGTGGCGTGCCGCCCGCGAATATCCAGACGAAATCGTTCGGCAACTCGCGAATCTGGCCTTCGCAATCGATTGCCACACTGCCCTCGCGAAATTCGGTGGGCATGGAATTGAACAGTATCTGAATATTGCCCAGCAGAATCTGCTCTTCAATGCGCTTCGAGTTCCGATCTTTCAATCTGCTGAACTCACCTTTTCGATAGGAGATAGTGACCCGGTTGCTGCGTTGGTGCGCCAGCCCCATGGCGGCTTCCACCGCGCTGTCCCCGCCACCAACCACAAGAATATCGTTGTCTTTGTAGTGGTCCGCCTCAATAAGCCGGTAAAAGACGTGAGGCAGCTCTTCGCCCTTAACTCCAAGCTTGCGCGGCGTTCCAGCCCGCCCCATGGCCAGCACTACGGCGCGGGATTGGTACTCCCTCAATGTGGTTTTGACGTGGAAGAATCCATCGCTTTCCTTTTTGACGGTATCCACACCTTCACTAGTGTGAATATTCAAATCCGTCCTACCAATCACCTTCTCCCAAAAGCTCATCAACTCCTCTTTGGAGAGCGCAGTTTTATTGAACTTTCCATATAAGGGAAACTCGACGGGGCTGGTCATTACCAGCTTCGAACGCGGATACTTTGAAACAGTGCCTCCAACTGATTCACGTTCGAGCGTAACCGCCTTAAGCCCATGCTCGACAGCTCGCAATGACGCGCTGATGCCCGCCGGCCCTGCGCCTACGATCACCACATCCAGTAACTCGTGGCCGTTCTCTCCTGAGCCCGCGCCAGAAAGACGCTGGGCAATTGCATCCATGCTGTCGCGCCCCTGGTTTACGGCATTTTTGATCAGAGCCAACCCGCCAAGTTCACCAGCGATGAACAGGTTTTCGACGCTTGTCTCGTATTCTTCACTGATCACTGGAAGGTCTGCTCCGGCGCTGGGCTTGGCCATCGCCATCGTGATTGCACCCACCGGGCATGCCTCTGCGCATAGGCCATGGCCTATGCATTTATGCCCGTTGACGATCGTCGCCTTACCGTTGATCAATGCCAACACGTCGCCCTCTGGGCACACCGTGACACAGGAGCCACACCCGATACAAGAATCCAATGCAATCTTCGGATGTTGCGCCTTCGGGCCTTCAGAGGAGAGCGACCCGCGATCTGCCGCAGCAAGCGCCTCAGCCGCCGTACGCATATGTGCGCGCCAATAGCGGAAAAAGAAATAGCCGAGGACTGCTGCGGCAATCAGCCATGTGTACAGATTCTCCATGCGTTATCTGAACCCCATCGTCCCAAATCCCATTCCCAGCACAACTGCAATATGAAACAACGCGAGCACAGCGAAGGTATAGCTGAACGGGCGATGGATCACATGCCAAAGATGAAAGACGCGTTGTGTCTGATCGAGAAAAACCACGCGTTTAGCCAGCGACGCCTTTTGCCGGATCAGGTGAACAACGCGCTCAACCTCGCGATTCCCACTAGAGAACAATCCACCAAAAGAAAGAATTTTCCCTCCAAACCCAGAACCCGCGCGGCGCAGTCCAGCAATCCTAAAGACGCGCAACCCGTCAAGAACGATCATTTCGACAATCGCAAATAAGGGGCCAATACGCCTGGCCTGCTCTGCGGACGGAACGCGCAACGCCCGGTTCAGTTGCTCAGTTGTGTAAATCGACTGGCTGAGCAAATCCTCAGCCAGCTCGTGCTCAGTTTTCTGCAACTCATCAAGTGAAAGCTCGACTGCTGTCAACGAACGCGGAATCTGCGCGTAAAGGTAACGGCCAATGAATCCGCTCAGCGCCACAATCACCATCAGCCAAAAAGCGGTCCCTGCAATTCCGCGAAACTTGAACGAGGCATGGAACGCGATCAGAATCGGCGCCGTTACGCCTAATATGACATGAAAATCCATCCAATGCCTTGCGGTGCCGAATCGGCCCAGCCACGGAATGGCTTTGCGCAACGCGTAGAGAAAGATTAGAAAAAACAAAACTGTACCGAGAATGCCCAGCTTGAGTCCCACCGCGCCGCTAGGTTTCAACATCTCGTATTTATCTGAAAATGGCCGCTCATCGAGAGGAAGCCAGTAATAGCTTGCCCCATAGATTCCTACTGACGCCAACAACAGTATCGATGCCACGATGGCGAACATAACGCGCACCTGATGGCCGGTTTCCTTCTTGCGGGCAGGAACTCGCGTTGATGCTGTGCTTTGCAAGACTGGCATCTCAGGGTTTCTCCTTAGTTCCCGGCGCAGCTTCCACTGCATCCTTATCTTTGCCTTTGCCTGAAGTAGGAGGGGTAATGATCTTTACGTTGGGATCTTGTTCAGCCTCCGTCGAGAACATCTTATACGCATCGAATATATGCGTGTTGCGCCAGTGCTGCTTGGCCGTTGCAACCTCAACTACGGCCTTCGTCGGTAGATTTGCCTTTGGCATAGTGCCCAATGTCATCGGCTTGTAATCAACGTGGATTGCCAATGATCGTAAGCCAACGTCGCTCATATCGTGCTCCAAACTAGCGTCCATCTTCATCACGTCGCCGGTTTGCTTGTCCAGCCATGCGGTACCTTTGAGTTCGAGCGGATACACACGGCCCCGAAGGGCAAGCGCCGCCGGAGCGCGTTGGCCCGCTATCTCGGAAAAATGAACCTGCACTGCTGGCTCGCCATCAACAACATCTGCCTCACCGCTCTCGAATTTGAAGCTGTTGCGATAGTAAGGATGGAAGATCAACAGCAGCGTAGAAAATCCATTGGTCACCAGCATCGGCAGTTGCGTGTGGCGTGCTGTCAAAGTTTCCCGACGCGACTCATTGAAGTGCAAACCCTCGCCGTTGCCGTCGATCATGATGAGATAGTCGTACCTGGCCAGCTCCTTGGCTTCGACATGACCGTTACTTGTCAGCTTTTCCTGAATTACCGATTCATTGCAGTGCAAATCGGCGAGTTCGGCAAAATCAGCCGTTACGCGGCGTCCGGTTAAATTCGCTTCAGGCACCGTAGTCTGGGCACCTCCGACCGCGGGCAGCGCCATCAGGAATACCCAAGCAAGGCCCGTAACTATCCGTCGCCCATCACTTTTTATCTTCATTCGCTAACCTCTTTGCCGACGACTTTCGATTGTTGAATCTATATCCCAAAACAAATGTCCATTGGTCGTACTGTTGCGTGCCTCCTCGCTGAGTGGTAACGGCGCTTTCCATAAAAAACTTCGATCCAAGATTCATGTCGAGCATAAGATTCACAAAAAACGAGTTGCTGTTCGCCGCAAACGAGGAAGTGTAATCGTATTTCCCCACTTGCGCATTGAGCCGGAATCGATCCGTGAGATTCCTGGTTAGCGAGGCCGCTTGATAAGTTCCCGAAGCAAAGGAGCTATCGAACTTTGAGTACCGAGCATCCACCATGAGGCCGGTCTTCCATATATTTGACATCGAAGCTCCATAAAGGGTATTCATGGATGCTTTAGAGTCGCTCGACGTGCTGCTTCGACCAACAGTAAAATAGCCGGTGATGTGCTTCGGAAACTGAATTCGACCACCGCCATTAACTCCCTGAAAGAGATACTTATCAAGCAGGCCAGTCCCAACCAAGGCCGGTACGTATGTTGGCACATCGCGGAAATATGTGTCCGTCAAATCCACCACAATGCGCGGATGGACCTGCACGCGGACTGTCAGCAGACTTTGACCCAACCCCACTCCAACTGTCGGCGTCGATGGATTTGCAGTAGGCTTGTCTATCTGCATCGAGTGATAAAGCATGAAGATGTGTTTGAATGAAAAATTGTTTTCAGTAAACACAAATGGCCTGTTGACGGTCCAGTCAATAAGGTTCACCCCTACTCCTGTTGTGCTCGAATACCGATAGCCTTCAAAGCCCCCTCCATGCAGGTTGAAAAAAGCTCCGCCTATCTTCCCTTTTGCGTTATAGGTCCAGGAGGTGGGATCGGGAGTCGATCCTGCAAAGATACCCGTCACACTCTTTTTCGAGAGCTTCCTGCCGAAATAGCCGCCGTCGATGGTTTCCAGGCTTGCCGCCCAGGGGAGATAAAGCCGGCCAAAGCCCGCTACCCAATTCGACTGCGGAGAGATGTAAGAGAAGCTCATGAGATATGTGCGATTGATCAGATCCTGCAAGGTTGGCTGGGTTGGCCCAGAGCCTCTCATAAGGCTTCCACGCCAGTAGCCGTTCAGGTTCCAATACGTGCCGGCAATGCGTGTAATATCCGCTCGCAAAATCATGCCATATTGTGTGGATGTGCTGCTTCCCTGGCCGACTTCGCGAATCGTACTCATATCGAATCCAATCCTTCCGCGGGCCTGATTAATCTCCGGCAGCGGCGGACGCGGAATCGTATTACGAACCTCCTCATCCAACGGGTCGCCCTCACTGAATGCCACAACCATTGGATACACGCGGGTATTCCCAAGCGTATTTTGCTCGACGATCTTCTCAATCTCATCGTCCGGCATTGAGACCGTATCGCCCACGGCAATATCCCGTGAAGTTGAGGCAATTTCGCAAACGGCGGAACTTGATGCAATCGAAACCACAGTAAGCTTGGCAACCACTCCAGGCTCTACCGGAGCATTCTCTCCATTCTTGACTGACTTTGTTGGATCTTGTTTGAGAACGAGTTTTGTACCCTCTCCAAGTCCATCATTTCGGCCACCATCGATGTACACGTTCGCCCCATTCACATAGCGAACGTGAAATTGATTTCGAATAGGCGCAACTTTGCTCGCAAGAACTGCTGCCTCTTGCCCAACACAGCAGGGGAAATATAGAAAAAGAATCAAACGAATCAGATACCGCATTTCAACTAACCTCCCGAGCCGTTTTTGTGGCACGCATAGCAGTTCACGCTGTTGTACACATACCCGTTGACATTCGGATGGCGGAAATTCGCCGCATTGTTGCCTCCATGGCAGCCGGTGCATTGAAAGACCGAGTAGTCCGATGAGTTCGTATGGCAAGTGGCGCAGACGCTATTAGCGTTCCCATGATTGAGTGGGAAGAAGGTGTGGTAGCTGGCGGGTAAGGTCGCCGGCAGCCAGGCGGTCGTAGTGTGGCAGGTCGTGCAAGTGGTGGGCCAGCCCGCCGTAACGTGATTCGGATTCGTGGTTCCGGTGAAGTCCTTCTGATGGCAGCTATAACAGGCAGTCGGCGTACCGGCAAAGACATTGTTGATGTGGCACAGAACGCAGGAAACCGTGGTGTGCGCACCAGTCAGTGGGAACGGCGTGTTGTTGTGATTGAAGGTTGCTCCAGTCCAGTTGGTGGTGGTGTGGCATGTGTCGCAAGTTGTGGGGAAGCCCGCCGCGGCGTGCGCGGGATTGTTAGTCCCTGTCCAATCCGCCTGATGGCACCCGTAGCAGGCAGTCGGCAGCGTGGTGTAGTTGTTGTTTACATGGCAGGTAGCGCAAGGCACAGTAGTGTGAGCACCGGTTAACGGAAATGTCGTAGTCGAATGGTTAAAGGTTGACGAGGTCCAGTTCGTTGTCGAATGGCACAGTGAGCAATCCGTGGGGAAGCCGGAGGTTACGTGATTCGGACTCGTGGTTCCGGTGAAATCCGCCTGGTGGCAGCTATAACAAGCCGTCGATGTAGCCACGTAGTTATTGTTTTTGTGGCACTGGATGCAGGTCAGTGTCGCATGAGCTCCCGTAAGAGCCCAGTTTGCGTACAGCGTGTGATTGAAGGTAACTGTCGTCCAGGCCGTCGTATTGTGGCATGTATCGCAGGTCGTCGGGAATCCCGCCGCCGCGTGCGACGGATTGTTGGTCCCAGTCCAATCCGCCGTATGGCAGCCGTAGCAAACAGTCGGCAGAGTGGTGTAGTTGTTGTTCACATGGCAGCTTGCGCAGGGTGTCGTCGCATGCACTCCTGTCAACGGGAAGACAGTGGCATGATTGAAAGTCGATGATGTCCAGTTCGTTGTTGTATGGCACAATGTGCAATCCGTGGGGAAGCCGGCGGTAACATGCGCCGGGTTATTGGTTCCAGTGAAGTCCGCCTGATGGCAGCCGTAGCAAGCCGTCGGCAGCGTGGTGTAGTTGTTGTTCACGTGGCAGCTTGCGCAAGGCACGGTGACGTGAGCACCGGTCAAAGGAAACGTAGTAGTGCTGTGATTGAAGGTAGCTGTCGTCCAATTCGTCGTAGAGTGGCAGGTTGTGCAAGTGGTTGAAAAACCCACAACCGCATGGGGAGGACTCGTGGTTCCGGCGTAATCTGCCTGGTGGCAACCGTAACATGCAGTCGGCAGCGTGGTGTAGTTATTGTTCACGTGGCAGCTTGCGCAAGGCACAGTAACGTGAGCTCCGGTCAGCGGAAATGCCGTGGTCGCATGGTTGAAGGTCGATGTGGTCCAGTTGGTCGTCGAGTGGCACATAGTGCAATCCGTGGGGAAGCCCGCCGAAACATGCGCTGGGTTATTGGTTCCGGTAAAGTCCGCCTGATGGCAGCCGTAGCAGGCCGTTGGTAGCGTGGTGTAGTTGTTGTTCACGTGGCAGCTTGCGCAAGGCACGGTGACGTGAGCACCAGTCAAAGGAAAACTAGTGTTGTTGTGATTAAAAGTTGCCGCCGTCCAAGACGTCGTATTGTGGCATGTCTGGCAGGTGGTCGGAAAACCGGCCACTACATGGGGAGGACTCGTGGTTCCTGTGAAATCTGCCTGATGGCAGCCGTAGCAAGCTGTTGGCAGAGTTGTGTAATTGTTATTCACATGGCAGCTTGCACAAGGCACTGTTATATGAGCACCAGTTAGCGGAAAGGCCGTTGTCGAATGGTTGAAGGTCGACGTGGTCCAGTTGGTCGTGGTGTGGCACATAGTGCAATCCGTGGGGAAGCCCGCGGCGACGTGCGCTGGGTTCGTGGTTCCAGTGAAGTCTGCTTGGTGGCATCCATAGCAGGCAGTCGGCAGCGTGGTGTAGTTGTTGTTCACATGGCAGCTTGCACAAGGTACGGTGATATGAGCACCCGTTAATGGAAAAGTCGTGGTGTTGTGATCAAAGGTAGCTGTCGTCCAGGTCGT
Source organism: uncultured Occallatibacter sp. (assembly GCA_964414945.1). GTDB lineage: Bacteria > Acidobacteriota > Terriglobia > Terriglobales > Acidobacteriaceae > Telmatobacter. Next base: position 16,034 of record CAYPYJ010000005.1, on the reverse strand, counting down.
CGTATTGTGGCAGGTTGCACATGTGGTTGGAATACCTGTAATCACATGGGGAGGGCTAGTGGTTCCTGTGAAGTCCGCCTGGTGGCACCCGTAGCAGGCAGTCGGCAGCGTCGTGTAGTTGCTGTTCACGTGGCAGCTTGCACAAGGCACTGTAATATGAGCACCTGTTAGCGGAAAGGCCGTGGTCGCATGGTTGAATGTCGACGAAGTCCAGTTAGTCGTTGAGTGGCACATCGAGCAGTCTGTTGGAAAGCCCGCTGTTACGTGATTCGGGTTCGTGGTTCCCGTAAAGTCCCCCTGATGGCAGCTATAGCAAGCCGTCGACGTCGCCATATAGTTATTATTTGCGTGGCACTGAATGCACGCCACTGTCGCATGGGCTCCTGTCAGGGCCCAGTTCGCGTATAGCGTGTGATTGAAGTTGACCAACGTCCAATTCGTGGTGTTATGGCAGGAGTCGCAAGTCGTGGGAAAACCAGCCGCAGCGTGTGCAGGGTTGTTGGTGCTGGTCCAATCAGCTTGATGACACCCGTAGCATCCTGCCGTCGCTCCATGAAAAACATTGCCGAGATGGCAGGCGATGCAAGGAAGAGTCGCATGCATCCCAGTCAGCGCATAGCCCGTGAATCTAAGATGGTCGAACTTCGCGTCCATCCAACTGTTCATCGAGTGGCAAGATTCGCAGCTCGTAGGGAACCCAAGACCCGCGTGATCAAGAACCGGGGTTAGAAAATCCTTTTGATGGCAGGAGTAACAAGCTGTCGAAAGACCCACGAATTGTCCAGCTGCGGCTTGCTTATGACAGGCGTCGCATTCAACCAGCGCGTGCGCTCCCACCAGCGGGAAGCGGTTCTGGTGATTGCGAATCGCATCCAGGGTAACATTCCACCCCCTGACCGTATGGCAGTTCTCGCAGCTAGCGCCAAATTGCCGCCGATGAATATCGGCATGACAATCGGAGCAGCCAGTACTGACGTTTTTGAAGATCAGGCTGGCGTGACATTGCGTGCAGTCCACCTTCTGATGCATGCCCCGCAATGGGTATCCCGTCTTGTCGTGATTAAAATCTGGATTGGAACGGATCGGCTTCCAACTGATCGCTGAGTGGCAGTTCTGGCAGGGTATGGCCATTGGACCATGAGGGTTCGACACCTGCGCCTGGGGCGCTCGCGCCGTCTGCCCCGCGCCACTCTGGTGCTGCTGCGAATGACCAACCGCAATCAGCAACAGGGCCGCGACTACTCCCGGAATGATTCTGCGCAAAAAATGCACGACGATCTCCTGGCCTTCGAAATAACACGGATCCGGTTAGGCCGAAAACGTGTGATTCATGCCATTTCTAGCAACCAAAGGAACTAGTGGAGATTACAGATCGTACATCCGCGAAGAACAGGAAATGGTCCTCGTGCCTGATTGCGGGTCAGTGCTAACGTAGACCAGCGCTTTATTTGATAACGTCCTTTTTCAGCGGAATCGGGGAATCTGAAAAAGTCAACGCCCGTACTTAGGTACACCTTAAATCAATTTGGACGTTTCGTCCATTCAGAAGTCAAGTTTCGTAGCAATTTTTCAGCGCTTCTCATCTTCGCCCTTTTTTCCCAACAGAAATTTTGTTCCATGACAAGCTTCGCAGGAAGTGGGCGTCGGTTTGTAAAAGAGCACTAAGTTACCTTCTACAGGCTTCTTAAGAATGTGGCACGCTGAGCAGGCAACATCCTGATGTCCGCCCTTGAGAGAAAAAATTGTCTTCTCGTGATCAAACAACGAAGGCCGCCACTTATAGCTGTTGTGGCAGGAACCACAATCGTTCGCCTTGGCTCCGAATTGGTCCGCGTGGGGGTTATCGTGGCACTCAGCGCACGCCGTCGATGCACGCGTGAAATCGACATGCGCCATCGTCAGCTCCATATTGGGCGCCTTGTGACATTCTGAGCAGGCCACAGCGCGATGAGAACCCATTAACGGAAAATCCGTCTTGGAATGATCGAACTTAACCGTATCTTTCCATTCCTTGATGGAATGGCAGAGCTCGCATCCAGTCGGCTTGCCGTCCAGGCCCGGCGCGGCCATAAGCTTAGCGAACTGGCCTTTGTGAACGTCCTCATGGCAACTCGTGCAGTTAAGTTGAATAAAGTGATATATCGCGGCTTTCGAAGCGTCTCGTGGCTTGTGGCAATCATTGCATGGCACGGCCCCGTGCGCTTCGATGAGTGGGAAGCTGGATTTCTGATGCAATGCCAAGGTGTAATTAGAAGTCTTCCAGGTAGCCCCGTTGTGGCACCGCTCGCAACGATTAAGCCACGGAGCAGCCGCAAATTGGCCCTCATGTTCGTCCTTATGGCAGTCCGTGCACAGCGCAAATTTGATCTTGTACTGCGTCCCTTTGCCCTTAGGGATGTGGCAATCAGCGCACTTAACTTCCTTGTGCGGTGCAACAAGTGGGAAGCCAGTTTTGGCATGATCCACCGCCGAGTATATGCTCGGTTTCCAGCCTTCGACTTTATGGCAGCTCTCACACTTTCCACCGTCGGCGCGCTTCAGAAACTGTCCGCCGTGCGGATCTGGTTTATGGCAATCCGCGCACCTTGAAAAAGCCATCGGCGTCTTGAAATTAGGACTCTTGTGACAACTCAGGCACGAGACTCCCATATGCTTACCCAGCAGGGGAAACTGAGTCTTTGAGTGGTCGAAAGTAGAGGCAAACGACGACTTCTTCCAACTTGAAGTCGAGTGGCAGGTCTCGCATCCTTGTTTGAATTCACCTTTATGGGGATCCTGGTGACAGTTCGAGCAACTGGCAAATTGAATGCCGACATAGCGCGGAAGCCCATCGGCGCCGGGTGTGTGGCACTTCTCACAAGTGACATTGAGATGCATTCCAGTCAGCG
>CAYPYJ010000005.1:0-13136 GCA_964414945.1 uncultured Occallatibacter sp. | reverse complement strand
CAGCGGGTAGCGCGTCTTGGTGTGATCGAATTGCTTCGTATCGATTTTTGTAGACTTCCAATCCGTTGTTGAATGGCATAATGCGCAATTTGTCCCAAAGCGCCCCTGGTGCTTGTCCTCGTGGCATGTACTGCAATTAGTTGAAAGCCCAAGCCACGTTTTTCCCAAATCCACATTCGGGAGCGCCCCGCGTTCCGCCGCCGAAATATTTTTCGCCGTGTGGCAAGCACGGCAGTTTACTCCGGTGTGTTTGCCATTCAAAATATAACCAGTCTTCGAATGATCAAAGCCTGTAGGTGTTGGATTCCAATGCACAAGTGCAAAGTTCTCACCATTGTGATCTGAGTGACACTTCACGCAAGCGGCTCCCGGCGGCCCCGGACGCGGGTATGTTGCGTGAAGCCCTTTATTGTGCTCGATTTCGTTTGCGATCTCGCGATGGCATTCAAGACAACGGAAGGACGGCGATTTGACTGAAACCGTATGACATTGAGTGCAGTGTGCGTCTCCGTCTAAACTTCGATGAGCTTTGGCGAGCGGGCCTGGAGATATCTGTGCATCGGCTGCAGCCACCAATACCAGAGCCACCAAACTATAATAAATGCATTTCACGATAGCCAGTTTGGCCGCCTGGTTCATGCACCCATCCTTAACGGCCGCCAGATCGGCTCGCCGTGAATGCAGTATGCCAGCGTCTGGCAATATTTCGCAACCACAATCAATGAAAATATATAAATGCTCTGAATGATTGAGCTTTGCTTATAAGACAGATTCACTGAAAGAATGTACTATTTCTCATTGCCGGCTAACTTCGCCTATTCATCACAGGGCTAGTTACCACGAAACCTGAATATGACAAAAAGTTCATCTAATCCTGACCGTCTCTACCAGGTGGAGTAGGGTTGCCCATCGGAACCCAACTCCTCCGAGCCGGAGTGGATGTTATCAATACCCGGATCGGTCTGGTCCAGCGAGTGCAGTGCGTCGCCGGTTTCCGTAACCCAACTGCCTTTGGAATACGTGAAAGGATCCTGCGGCACAGCCTTCAGATAACCATCGGCAATTAGATCGTCAAGCGACTGCGGAGCCTTCTGCTTGTCTATTGTGTAGGAGTCGATGGCCTCGCGCATAACATTCAGGTCTTCTTTGAGCACAGCCTCTTTGGCGTGGCGGATGGCGGAACCAAATCTTGGAACGGCCAAAGCAGTGAGAATCAGGATGATCGACATTACGATCATCAACTCCATCAGTGTAAATCCATCGTCTTTTCTCTGCATCGTGCGCACAGAATCACCTACCATTCGGAGTACTTAGTCCCATCCAAAGCTGTGCCACCAGACTTGGAGTAAACGTCGAAGACACTATCCCCGCTGAACGATTCTGATTTCGGGTCGTCCTTCATCGAGCGCAAACCCCACTCCGCCTTGCCGGTCATCGGGTCCACTGGAACGTGGCGAAGAAACCTTACCTTCTTGGTCTGAATATCCACGCCTGTAACCAGCGTCTCCAGATCAGGAGGATAGTTTTGACTATCCAGCTTCGTTTGAAATGCGCCTTTATCTGCCGCGTCCTTGTAGCGGTCAATAGCATCGCGCATCGTCCACAAGTCGTAGCGCAGTATCCGCTCGTTCCGACGCTTGGCTTCAAAACGTGCCATCGGCATCACAGCCCAGGCAAGAATCGAGAGGATAGTCACGGTCACAATCAACTCAACTAACGTCAGCCCGCGCTCGCCATCACGGTTTGTTATGGTATCTTTGCTGGCATTGATCCACGCAACGGTTCTTGCGGCCTCAAAGCCTGACAAATTCGGCCCGATGGAAATGGAAGCGCAAGTTCCCTGCTTCATAATTGCCCGCTACCTTTCAGCGCATCGGATACTATGCTTACCCCGAACGCCCATCACTCTTCAGTGGCAAAGCGTGGAAGTCGCGCTAAGTGTAACCATTCGAAAGGATTCTCTCGAAGTCAATCTGGATAAGCAGATTCCATTGAGGGCCTGCATCCAATGCTCTGCTGCTATGTTTACTCTATGTGGACCGTGGACTTCTTTGACGGCGAGCAAAAAGGCTGCCAACTCCCTTTCTGCTTCTCTGACCAAACCAGCACAAGCGGAACTGGGAGCCGGTAATGGTAGCGGTTCATAGCATTCCTCTACGCTCACCATTTGAATATCCTCTTGCTTTTACACGCGTTTGGCAGATTAGCAGAGTGCTTCGCTGGCTTTCCCGGCGCCACTATTCACCCGGGCTGGGCTAAAGATTCTGAGCGACTGAACCTGGACTCTATCCATGTTGCGTACGCCTTTTGGAACGGACGGTATATTCTCGAGGTCATCATCTTCAGCCTGCTCGAGCATTTGAATGTCACGCACAATGACAGCTTCTCTTCGAGGAAGAACATATCCCAGCTCGCTCCACTTCGAGAGCAATCTGCTAATGGTGAACAGAGTTGTGCCGGTCATTTGAGCCAATTCCTCGCGCGATAGCGAGACTTCAATTCCCTCGCTTACCTTTCTGCCCACATGCTTCAACAGCCTGAGAAGTGCAAGCGCGACACGCTTGGCAACTTTTTCTGTTGCCACCTCACGAAACCGTTCTTCCAACTCATCCAACCGGATGGCGAGAATCTGGCCGGCATTCTTTCTGATTTGCGGGTACTCCAGCATCAGAGCTTGAATAGCCGAATAGTCCCAGACCAACGCTGTGCTCTGTTCCAGGGCACGAGCAGAACTGCTATAGCAGCAAGATATGGGGTCGGTGAGCGTTCCCAGAACGCTGCCGGGGCCGTATATCCAAAGAATGACTTCATTGCCATTCGGCGCAAGCTGCGAAATTTTCATGCTTCCAGTCCGGATCAGCGCAACTAGGCGGATCGGCTGTCCTTGCATTAATAACAATTCGTCGCGAGCAATAGCCTTTGGGCGTGCCAGTCTGGCGATCTTCTCTATTACCTGCTGCGGTAGATCGGCAAACAGTGGTGAAGATGATATTAGATCAATGCGCCCTGCTATGTTGGATGCGGTTGTTAATGGTCCTGCTAGGCATTGCGATACTGCGGTCACACGTCCTGCCGCCATAATGCTTCCTCCATCAATTCAGGTTTCTACACGCTGATTGACGCTATATAGATGCATTCTAAAATCAGAGAGGCTCACTAAGAGCGCAATCACAACAGTCAAGCTATATACATTGGGAAGCCGCTACTGATCCGGGTGCATTTCATTACTTGCTGAATGACTCCGGTCATGGATGGAATCCTCTCAAACGCGTTCGTGATCTGGGAATTGAGTTAAATCAATACCAAACCACTATAAGAGGGACAATTTTTTGCAGAAATCAGAAAAAACCGTTTTCTATGTAAGTAATTCTCCCTGCTAATTGTAAGGAAATTCCTACGTCAAGCTGCCACTCGTCTCTCAACCTGGAATCAGCATTAATTAGTGTAGAGCCTACGTACTCCGCTGTCACCGCTCAGAATATTCATGGTTGCCTGCGCCAACTCCTCAGGGGCTCTATCTTTACAAACATAGGCGGCCGCACCCGCACTCAAACAGCGCGTGGCGTAATGCTCCTCCGGATGCACACTCACCATGATGACTGGCAGTTGCCTATAAATTCGCTTCACATCCACTAATACTTCCAGCCCGCTTCGACCGGGCATATTGATGTCAAGCAACAATGCTGAGAATTCAGATTCCGCCAACTGCGCGAGTACCTCATCTCCATTGCCTGCTTCGGAAAAGTATGCGCCTGGAAAAGCGTCGGCTAGAATTTCTCTAAGTCCAAGTCGTACTAGAGCGTGGTCATCTGCAATCAGAATGTTCATATATTCACGCTCTCTATGGAAAATTGTTTTCGTATTCAACTGAAAGCACTCGCGCCTACACTATTGCAGCCTAGCGCCATATCTGCGCAAGCAATGAAGTATCTCCAACTTACCGGCCAAACGGCCAGAACGTTTCAGCTTTTCATCTGAAACTCAACTCGCCGTTGTCCGTAGTTCAGTCTGAATTTCAAGGCCTGACTCTGCCTCTGTTTTAGCCGATCCTCAAATTCGCGTGATAACCAAGCGCTTAATTGAAAAATATATAAACATTTTGTAAATTAAAGTCGGCAAATTCCGGTTATTTCGTAGGCTTTTTCGAGATGGTCATGTAAGCTTTTTCTTACAACAAATTTTATCGTTAATCGATTAGGTGGCTGGTCATTGCGTAGCGTGTCAGCTCGGCATTGCTTTTCATGTTCATCTTATCCATAATGCGTGTTCTATATGTACTTACCGTTTTCACGCTGACATAGAGCCGGCCCGCAATCTCCGTCAATGAAATCCCTGAAGCAATCATCTTCATCACTTCATGTTCCCGGTCAGAGAGCAGTTCATGTAGCGGCTTGTCGGTGGGATCATCGAACCTCGCAACCAGTTTATCCGCAAATCGAGTACTGACATAGCGGCCTCCAGCCAAAATCTTTCTGGTCGCCTCCACCAGTTCTTCCGGAACACTGTCTTTGTTGATATAAGCGGAAGCTCCAGCGCGCAGGCAGCGCATTGCATACTGCTCTTCCGGCTGAACACTCAAGATGATCACGGGCAATCGCGGGTGATTGCTCTTTACATCCCGCAGTATTTCCAGCCCGCTACGTCCGGGCATATTGATGTCGAGAACAAGAAGACTGATGTTCGATACGGCCAGACGGCTCGCAACCTCGTCACCGTTGGCTGCTTCGAAAAAATGCGCGCCCGGCATCGCTTCAGCCAGAATATCCTTCAAGCCACGACGCACAACCGCATGATCATCTGCTATCAGAATATGCATTTTCTTCACGCTCCACGTTCGCCGCAATTGCCGGCATGCGAACAGTAATCGTAGTACCCCTGCCGGGAAAACTCGATACCTGCACGCTACCGCCGCACACCTGAGCTCTTTCTTTCATTCCTAAAACGCCAAGAGATCCGCTTACTTCGGATTCACGGAAGCCCTTTCCGTCGTCCGCTACGGTCAAAATGATATTTCCTTCCTGCTCAGATAAGGAGGCCTGCACGGAATGTGCCTCGGCGTGCCGTACAACGTTGGTCAGGCACTCCTGAAAGATGCGGAAAATCGCTGTGGCTCGATCCCCATCCACGTACAGTTCACCGGAAGGAATAGAAACGTGACAGGCAATTCCAGTCCGAGATGAAAACTCATTTGCCTGCCATTCTATCGCAGGAGCTAGGCCAAGGTCATCTAATATTCCCGGCCTCAATCCACTGCATATCCTGCGTACCGACTTTACGCCCTCGCTTGTGGACTCGACCGATCTTAGAAGCCGTTTATGCATCTCGTCTTCCGATTCTGGCAGGTGCCGCACCACCCACGATACGTCCAGCTTGATCGCCGTCAGAATCTGCCCGATTTGATCGTGCAGGTCGCGGGCCAGAATCTTTCGTTCCTCTTCGCGCACTTGTCGCATTCGTTCTGCCAATGCCTGCAATTGCTGGCGTTGGAATTTCTCTTTCTCGCTGCGCAAAAGTGCCTCTTCCGCCCGTTTCCGCTGAGATATCTCTTCACTGAAAATGACAATTCCACCGATATTGTCCTCAGCATCATGCCAGGGACGAACCTCCCACCTTATCCACTGCACAGATCCGTCAGCCCTTTCAAAACGATCGCCGTCTCCACTCAACACTTCACCAGCAAGCCCGCGGCGGTGAGCCTCCTTCCACATTTCTGGAACTTCCGGAAAAATCTCATAATGCGACAGACCTTGGATATCGCGATCACCGAGGCCATAGTCGGCCCTCCAACGCTGGCTCGCTTGCAGGTAGCGCATCTTGTCGTCAAACATCGCCAGCGCGGCTGGCGCATGCTCTATAAAGATACCCAGTTGCTCTTCACTCTCTATCAAGGCTGCTTCAGCATGTGCCTGCGCGGCACGCAGGCGTAGCGTCTGCACACCGGACTCAACATCTCGCGCCAACTCTCTGAGCAAGTCCACTTCGGCTTCCGAAAATGAATCTGGTTCCCGGGAATAGATTGTGATTGCTCCCCATGCTTCATCACGATCTTTCAGCGGAATCACCAGTGAAGAAGCGTAGCCGTGCCTGATTGCATTCGCGCGCCACGGAGCAAACTTGGGATCGGTCAGCATATTTCGGCACATCGAGGTCTCACCAGTGCGGATTGCCGTTCCCGTCGGGCCGCGGCCAAATTCGCTGTCATCCCAGCAAATCTGCAGCGTCTCCAGGTACCCTGAGTCAAAGCCCGAGTGAGCGACCGGCCGAACAGTTTTGGTTTCATCCTGCTCGGCAACGCCGATCCAGACCATCGCGTGACCGCAATCGCGGATGACGATGCGGCATACCTCTTCCAGAAACGATCTCTCATCGGTGACATGCAAAATCGCCTGGTTGCTGTTGCTCAAGGCCTTTAACGTGCGGTTGAGTTTCCGAAGTTCTTCCTCAATCCGCTGGCGTTCGCTGATGTCGGTATTCGTTCCAAACCAGCGAATTACCTTGCCCTCTGCGTCCTTCACCGGCATCACACGCGTAAGGAATGGCCGAAATACTCCGTCCGCGCCGAGTAGCGGAAATACCATGTCGAACGGACTCCCGGTCGCGATGGAGAGCTTCCAGCGTTCCATCACCGACGGCAGCGCTTTTGGGTCATGCACCGACTGCCAGCCCCAGCCTTCCATCTGTTCCGGTGTCGTGCCCGTATATTCGTACCAGCGTTCGTTGTACCAGGTTAGCCATCCATCGGCGTTAGCAGTCCAGCACAGTTGGGGAATCGCATTGGCCAAATTCCGGAACTGTTCCTCGCTGGCGCGCAAAGCCTCTTCGGCCCGCTTGTAATCGCTGAAATCGTTGAAGACGATCGCCACCCGCCGCATCTCAGGTTCTCCCACGCGGTAGGCATGAACGTCATACCAACGGTTCAGTGCGTTGGCTTCATTCATGAAATGCACAGGTTCGCCCGTCAACGCAATCCGTCCGTAAATTTCAAACCAATGCGCCTCATGATCCGGGGTCAGTTCGCGCATTCGCTTCCCCACCGCATCATGAAGCCCGGTCTGCTTCTCAAACGCCTCGTTCACTTCCAGAAACCGGTAATCCTCCGGCTTCCCATCCGCATCAAAAAGTACTTCGATAACGCAAAAGCCCTCATTCATCGCATTGAACAAATTGCGGTATCGCTTTTCACTCGCCTGAAGATCTTTCTCAGCCTGCTTGCGTTCGGTAATGTCGCATGCGGTAACAACAGTCCCCGTGATTGCACCATTCTTATCGCGGATTGGGCTGAATGATATATTGCCAACCCAGCTCTCGCCGGTGTCAATGCGTCTGAGCCTGTATTCGACATTTGACCCCGTCTCGCCCCGCAGTGCCCGCTGGATCGCGTACATCTCCCGCGGCGCACGTTCTCCATTCGGCAAATAAATTTCAAAAATGCTCGCGAATTCGTCGAAGTTCCTCGTGCACTCGGCCTTGCTATTGAACCTGTAAAACTTGGCATAAGCGTCGTTGAATTCCACGAACCGACCTTCGGCATCCGTGATAATCACCGAGTCCGTCATGCTGGCCATCGCTGCAGCCATCTTCGCTTCAAGTTCGTTCAGGGCCTCTTCTTTTCGCTTGAGCTCAGTGATGTCGGTGTGTACCCACATCCGGCCATACGTTTTTCCATCGTCGATCAATGGCACGTAATCCCTCAAGAACATCTTCCCGTTTTGCATGGGAAGTTCTTCGCCCATGACCGATTCTCCCCGTTTAAGAATCTCCCGGATGTGAAGGATGGCTTGACGAGGATTCTCGTAAACGGCATCAATCTTCGCGAGCATCTTTTCGGAGTCGTAATTAGACATCAATTCGGCAGGCGACTCCGGCAATTCAAACAAGCGGCAGAATGCCTGATTGGCAAACTCGATCCGCCCATCGTCGGTCAAGAGCAAAATGCCGGAAAATGAATTAGACAAAATCGTGTGGAAGCGCTGCACCGTAGCTCGTATAGCATTCTCAGCGCCCCTCCGCTCCGTAACATCGTGGAAGACGAGAACGACACCGGTCATCTTCCCATCGCTGTCGAAAATCGGCGCAGCACTGTCAGCAATAGGAATCTCCCGGCCATCTTTCGCCAGCAACGCCGTGTGATTGGCCAGTTCCACAACGCGTTGCTCCGTCAACACGCGGTTAACAATATCTTCCGCCGAAGCTCGCGTCTCCTCGTTGATGGTCTTGAAAACTATTTGACTCGGCTGACCCTGAGCCTCCTCGGTTTGCCAGCCGGTCAAGGCGGCAGCTACCGGATTGAGGTAGGTGATCCGTCCCTCAGTGTCGGTAGCCAGCACGGCATCGCCAATGCTCGACAGCGTCGTAGACCAGCGCCGCTCACTCTCCACCAGCGCACGGCCAGATTTCTCGAAACTCGCCGCAATGATCTCCATGCGGCGATACATGAAAATCATGAGCCCCGCACCCACCACCAGGCCGAGAAGAATGCAGATTGTCTCCACCAGTCGCCAATCGCGGCGCGCCGCTCGGTTCCGCTCATCGCGCAGACGCTCTTCGACTGCTTGAAATCCGGCAATCTCTTCCCGAATCTGATCCACTTCTCCCTTACCAGCCAAATTGATTGCGAGATCGGAGTACGCTCCTCCTGTGCGGCGCAAGGCGATCAACTGCTCGGCATAGCCTTGCCAATGACGAATTCCAAAGTGCAGTGTCTCGAGCCGGGCCTGCTGCTGGGGGTTGTCCGCAACCAGTTGGTATAGAGTCTGGTACTCGGAATCAACCACTTTCGAGGCATCCTGATAAGGCTGGAGGAACGCATCGTTCCCCGTGATCAGATACCCTCGCTCGCCCGTCTCCATATCTACCAATAGCTTGAGCACACGCCGGGATTGACCGACCACCTGATCAGAGTGATTAACCCTTTGCATCGAGACGTTTAAGTCGTACGCTGCCCAAAGCGCGGCTCCGGCAAGTAGCAACGCGGCTATGAAGGGAACAATGACCGTGCGGCGTAGAAAAGCTCTGAATTTCTTCTGATCCAAACCTGCGGCCCCGGATTCATCCCCGGCTGCATTAGGAGTCGCGGCTTCTATCGTGGAGGCTGCGAGTTTCACACGACTGCGGCCGTAGAGTTCCGCAACAATGGAAACGCCAACTCCTGAGATGCAGAAGATCGCAAGGCCAATAATGTCAGAGGTTGAATGGACCCCGAACTGTCCCACCGGTTCAAGCAGGAAGTAGTCTGCCAACAGTGCGGACAACGTGGTGGCCAGAATACCCGCCCACAGACCACCAAATACCACTGATAGAAATACAACCGGGTAGAAAGTAACGTAGGTTGGCAATGTAATGGATTGTTCCGCCAGAGCTACGCGCAGCAAAAGGGCAAGCATAACCGCAATCGCAACGGTGAACTGCCGTGCAATTTGACTACGAAAGATGCGTACAATTATTCCAAATATATGACGTGCCACAGACCGACCCTCTGCGCTTCATGCAAGTTCGAATGTCTGGCTTTCAGCCTCACCCGAGATCAGTTTGCGGTCTTCGATATTTGGTTAAGATCCTAATTTGGCCTAGGTCCCACTTTGCCATCACTTCTACGATTCATCTATTGATCGAAACCTTCCCCCAAGACCGTTAAACCGATGAAGCAAACTTGCATAGAGTATATTGAAACTCCCAGAAAAAACACAAGATAAATTCTGAGAAGCCGTTTCATAACCCGGTTTTGAAAGGGCATGGCTTTACAGGCCGCGGATAAACTCTTTCAAATAGGCTCGAAGTGTCAGGGCACGACTTCACAGACGGCTAATTGACTATTTCAGATAGGCTCGAAGTGTCAGGGCACGACTTCAGTCGTGCCGTAAGTGCCGCAAAATTAACGTGGGCTTCAGCCCCTGAGGGAATACTACTCGGCGCTCTAAACTGAATAAGAAACAGCACGTGGCATTCTTACGGTGTCGTCGTAGGCGTCGGCGTGGGAGTAGGCGTTGGAGAACCGCCTGGGGGGCTGAAGCCGGGAGCGCCTGGCTGCAAAGGAACACCCCCCGCCGGATTGGCTCCAGGCGGTAATCCCTGGTCAACCAGTGGAGAGTAAACAAACTCCCACTCGTTGTAATGGGTCTTTGTTTTGTATACCATAATGGACTGTTTGGGGCTGTTGGGCGAGAAGCCGATGATGCCCGCGCCGCCAAAAGTCTGCCCCGTCTGGCCGAAGGCCGAAGTGCTCCCAGCCGTGCCGCTGGTGGAGGCATTGGGATTGTTCGGGTCCGTCGACTTATTGGGATCGGTCCCGGTTGATTGCGATGCAAGACCAGTTGCCGACTGAATGCCGTTGGTTGACGCGCCGGGTACGGTTCCGGCACCCGTCGGTCCCCCCAGCGGCACACCGAAGAAACCCATCGCCAAAGGAGCCTTGTTCTGGCCAAAGAGAACCGGTTTCCAATCCGGCGTACCTGTTATCGGGTCGGCATACTTTTTACGCAGGAAGCGAATATTGTTGGTGGGATTAGCCAGCGCATCCACGTTGGGCGGATAGGTTCCAAATTTTCTGTAATATAGCTTGATGCCACGGATGTACTGCTTGCCGCGCTGCATCGCCTCAACCTCGCGGTCGCGTTGAATCTGCTTGGAAATCTTCGGCAGGGCCACGGACAGTGAGAGGGTCAAAAGAGCGACCAAAAAGATCACAAAAACCAGCGTATAGCCATCTTCGGAAGGCTTTTTGCCACGAATTGGGACTGAATTCGTCATCTTTATTGGCTTTCGGCTCAGCCTTGTACCGGACAAAGTGTTACCAACTCTAGGTGCACAGGTCTACATTTTGAGAACTGAAATAAAACGGGCTTACTGGTCGAAATTTTGCCCTCAGAGACCTAGTTCGCCTGCATTGTCAGCGTTTGTGTGTTGTTATATCCCATGTCTGTTACTTGAACGCCGCCGGGTTGAATAAGGCCCACCTTGTAGCGATGATCGACAATGTCCCCACTGTGGGCCACAAACACATCAGTCCCATGGACAAAAAATGCTTTGATTGATTTGTCGCCTCCCTGCGTATAGCCGTAGTACTTGAGATCAATCGCCGGCGGCTTCGGGGGCGGAGGCGGTGCTGCCGGGGCCAATTCGGCCAGATCGCGTCCGCTTTTAACCGGAGTTTCAATCACAACCGGAGCAGATTCGACAGAAAAAATATTGCGCCCCGTCCCTTCGTATTCCACCAGTTCACTCTGCTTAATTTTGAAGAAGTGCAACCCGGGGTAGAGGCCGGTATTCGACAACTTCTGCGCCTCCTTTCCCATAGACGCAACAGAAGTAGCTGGTAAAGCATGAACGGTGGTGGGAGTATGCAGTTCCGGCTTCGCTATCGCAACCGTAGGAACTGGCGTCGAATGACCTCCGAAGGCCTTGTAAATCTGGTAGCCGCCGTACGCCAAAATGAAAACAAAGAGCGCGATGACCAGGTAAACCTGTCCCTTTTTTTCTGTTCCCAATGAAATGGCCATGGTTATTCACCTTCCCTTCCAGAGGAAAGAGCAGCCCCTGTTTCACTTGCACCTGAAGTAAGCGGCAACCCGCTGGCATGGGCATCCGCTGGCAGCAGCCATGTGGAGGCCAGGATGCGCAGATTCACCTGACCGCCCTGCTGACCGGTTAATTGCATGGAGCGGATAACAAAGAAATTCTGGTCGCGCTCCAAACTGTTCACAAAGCGCATAGTCTGCGGATAGTCACCACTGATGCCAGCGTCCAAAGAAATCTCAGTCAAATCGCCGCCTGGCTTCCCTTGTGTGTACTGCACCCTGGAGAGCCTGACCCCCGATTTAACTTGCAGTTCACCAATACGAGAAGCGATCACTGAGTAGCTGGACGGAATGCGATCTGAATAGAAGGCTCGCATCTGAGAACGCGAGTCTTCTACGCTCTTTTCGAGGCCGCGCAATGGAGCGGTTTCCAGATTCAGTGCCTTCAACTCCGCCTGCTTGCCTGCCAGCGCATCGCTGAAACGACAGCTGATCACACCCCAATCAAGAGCCAATCGTACTGACAGTCCAACGACCAGAAGTACCATTGCCACCAATCCGGCAATGTATCTGGTAAACGGATCGGACATGCGTTCACGCCATGGAATTTTCCGACGGTTACTCATCGTGGGCCTCCTTGATATAGGCGGGGAGTCGGCTTCTTCGGGTTGCCATTCACAGACGAATACGGAGAAGCCGCGAACGCCATTACATTGTTCGCGCGCGGATGAGGCTGGCCCTTCGTCAAATCAGCGGTAGGTTCTGCCGTCTTCTCCGGTTTTTTCTCTATCTTTTCTTTCAATCTGACAGGTTCTGTAAGAGCCGCTGAATTATACTCGGCCAGTAAATCAAAGTTCACGCGGTTTGAGGCGCTGACCGGTTCCACTTTCTCATTGGGTCCGCCACTGGTTTCGAAACTCTCACCCACGATGCGTGGGAGCAAAAAGTAGCGTGACCGCTCCAGGTTGCGGACCAGATCGAGAGACCTGTCACGTGGGCCAATAACCCGCAAGTGAAGAGTGGTGTTGCCATCCTTTTCGCGGTACGGCTCCAGCGTAGTCACCTGCACTCCGCCGGGAAGCACGGTTTCCAGGTCTTCCATGGCCAGCGTCCAGGAGAATTCCTTTTCATCCAGAATTTGATTCAGTTCCCCGATCCTGTTCATCAGTTCAGTATTTTCAGGCCGGTGCATCAAATTCTTGTAGCCTAGCCGTTCCTGGTTAATACGGGCGATCTGGCTGTCTAGTAGACGGTCGCGAACACGCGCCTCTTCGGCCTTTTGATGTATGGCAAACAGGCTTATACCCAGACCAATGGCAATCAGAGCTAGTGAACCAAGGACGGCTCGCATGAGCTTGATCCTCGGTTCCATGTCAACGAAGGGATGCGTTGCAAGATTAAGTGTGATTCTCATTACATTGCTCCCGCCAAGGCGCCATTTACCCCGGCAATGCTTGCGTTGTCCAGAGTTGCTGCTGCTCCTGTTGGAGCCAGCAGTGCCAGTTCATCCACTTTCAAATCGGGGTGATCAAGCCAATTGGCTAAGAATTGAGCGTCACTTTCGTCCCCGTAGTACAACACCTGAGGCCTTGTGCCGAGCTTGTCTTCGAAGTAGGCGGCGGC
>CAYPYJ010000004.1:0-95584 GCA_964414945.1 uncultured Occallatibacter sp. | reverse complement strand
CGAAACCTATTAGGCAACTCGCGCGTCCGTAGAAATGTATGTGGGTGGTTTTTTCCTCCGCCCGGAATGGTTACCTGGGTGCCCGGTTTTGTGGGCATTCTCTCAAGAGAAACGACGGGAATTGACACCATGTTGAATGAAGATACGCCGGAGACCCCTCTGGCCGCAAACGGTTACGCGCAACAACACCCCGCCCGCAAGGGTTCAGGGGTACGCATTGTCGTCTATGTAGTGCTGGTCGCCGCTCTGGGCTTGATCGTGTGGAAGATCTACGCGAACCAGAAGCAGAACGCCGCCAATAGCGCCAGCGCAGCGGCGGCGCTGATGGGAAGGCCGGTTCCGGTGCAGGTGGCAGCGACACAGCAGAGGCCGATGCCAATCTTTTTGACGGCGCTGGGCACGGTCACTCCCTACATGAGCGTCACAGTGAAGGCGCGGGTCAGCGGCCAACTGGAGCCGGTCCGGTTCATCGAGGGCCAGCAGGTGAGGCAGGGCGAGACGATCATGGTGATCGACCCCAGCCCCTACAAAGCCGCTCTCGATCAGGCCAAGGGCACACTGGCTCACGATCAGGCGCTGTTGAAGAACGCCCAGGCGGAGTTTGGCCGCTACAAAGCTCTCTTTGACGCAGGCGTCGTCTCCAAAGAGTCGATGCAATCCTATCAAGCCGCGCAGGGCCAATACGAGGGCTCGATCGAGTCCGACAAGGCTGCGGTTGAAACCGCGCAGTTACAGCTTAACTGGTGCACCATCCAGTCGCCCATCAATGGCAAGATCGGCCTGCGGCTGGTGGATCCTGGCAACATCATCGCGGCCGGCACCACCAATCTGGTCATCATCAACCAGTTCCAGCCCATCTCAGTGAACTTCACGCTGCCTCAGGTTCAGCTTCCCCAGGTGCTGCAGAAACTGGCCGCGGATAAGCGCCTGCCCGTGGATGCATACGACCAGAGCGACACGCAGAAGCTGGCTTCAGGCTATCTGCTCACCGCCGACAATCAGATCGACACCACCACCGGAACCGGCAAGCTGAAGGCGGTTTTCGACAACAAGGACTCAGCGCTCTTTCCCAATCAGTTTGTCAACATTCATCTGGTTTTGGAAGAACGTGCCGACGCGCTGGTGGTGCCGTCAGCAGCGATCCAGAGCGGCTTGCAGGGCACATATGTCTGGGCGGTTGACACCGATGCAACCGGCAAGGCGGCAGCCAGAATACAGCCTGTGAAAGTGGCTCTGGCCACTGGCCAGGTGACGATTCTGGACAGCGGCCTTACACCGGGGCAGAACGTGGTGGTGGACGGTGCGGACCGTCTGCGCCCCGGACAGATTGTTCTTGCAAGCGCGGCTCGCCAGCGCGGCGGACAAGCGGCAGGACAAACAGGACAAGGCGCGGGGCAGGGCGCGGGTAGTGGCAACAACAATAAGAAGGAGCAGAAGTGAGTCTGAGTCCTTCCCGGCCATTCATTCTGCGTCCGGTAGCGACCTCGCTGCTGATGGCGGCTATATTGCTGGCAGGCTTTGTGGGCTACCTGCAGTTGCCCGTCTCCGCGCTGCCAGAGGTGGACTACCCCATCATTCAGGTTCTCACCTTCTATCCCGGCGCCGGGCCGGAGGTGATGGCCTCGTCGGTGACCGCGCCTTTGGAGCGGCAGTTCGGCCAGATGCCGGGCCTGAAGCAGATGAACTCGGTGAGCAGCGGCGGTGGCTCGGTCATTACGCTGGAGTTCAATCTCGACGAGAACATCGATATTGCAGAGCAGGAAGTGCAGGCGGCCATCAACGCGGGCAACAGTTTTTTGCCTGCCGATCTTCCCAATCCGCCGATCTATAGCAAGGTGAACCCGGCCGACGCGCCAATCATGACGCTGGCGCTGACTTCGGATTCTCTGCCGCTGGACAAGATTGAAGACGCGGCCGATACAAATCTCGCGCAAAAGATTTCACAGGTCACCGGCGTGGGGTTGGTTTCCATTGCAGGTGGACAAAAGCCGTCGGTACGCATTCAAGCCAATCCGACGCAGTTGGCCGCTTACAACCTAAGCCTGGAAGACCTTCGCCTTGCACTTGCCGCAGCCAACGTAGATCAGGCCAAAGGCACGCTGAACGGCTCGCGCCAGTCGTATACCATCGGTGCCAACGACCAACTGGTGGCCAGCGGCGATTACAAACCGGTGATCGTGGCCTATCGCAACGGGGCCGCGGTTCGTGCCTCTGATGTCGCCGTCATCGTCGATGCTGCGGAGAACAACCAGCAGGCTGCCTGGATGGATCGCCAGCCAGCGGTGATCGTGAACATTCAGCGCCAGCCGGGAGCGAACATTATCGCCGTGGTGGATCGCATCAAGCTGTTGTTGCCGCAATTAAAGACCAGCTTGCCGGCTTCGGTGCAGGTGAAAGTACTCACCGACCGCACCGTTACCATTCGCGCTTCGGTGCGGGACGTGGAATACGAACTGATGCTTACGATTGCATTGGTCGTAATGGTGATCTTTCTTTTTCTGCGCAATTTGGCGGCAACGATCATACCGTCAGTCGCCGTGCCGCTGTCGATTGTGGGCACATTCGGCGTGATGTATCTGCTGGGCTACTCGCTGAATAATCTGACTCTGATGGCTCTAACTATCTCCACGGGTTTTGTGGTAGACGACGCTATCGTGATGATCGAAAATATTTCGCGCTTCATTGAAGAAGGCGACAGCCCGATGAAGGCGGCTCTCAAGGGCAGCGAACAGATCGGCTTCACCATCATGTCGCTGACGGTTTCGCTGATCGCGGTGCTGATTCCGCTGCTCTTCATGAGCGATGTAGTGGGCCGGCTCTTCCGCGAGTTTGCCATCACACTGGCGGTCACTATTCTAGTATCGGCATTTGTCTCTCTGACACTGACGCCGATGATGTGCTCACGCATTTTGCAAGACAAAAAAACTGAGAAGCAGACGCGCTTCTACCATTGGTCTGAAGATGTGTTTAACTCCATCATTGCCTGGTATGGGCGTACGCTTAGCGTGGTTCTGCGTTATCGGTTCATCACGTTGATGGTCACCATCGGCACGTTAGTGGGCACGTTGCTGCTTTATGTCGTGGTTCCCAAGGGGTTTTTCCCGGTGCAGGATACGGGCGTGATTCTGGGCATCAGCGAAGCGCCGCAGACTGTCAGCTTTACCTCGATGGCCCAGCGGCAACAGAAACTAGTGGACATTCTGCTGCAAGACCCGGCGGTCGATAACATCTCTTCATTTATCGGCGTGGATGGCACGAACACTACGCTCAATTCGGGGCGCATCCAGATCAACCTGAAGCCGCTGGAAGATCGCAAGATTTCCGCCACCGAAGTGATTCAGCGCTTGCAGCCGAAGATCACCGGCATCGAAGGCATTCAGCTTTTTCTGCAACCGTTGCAAGACCTGACGGTGGAAGACCGCGTGAGCCGGACCGAATTTCAATATTCGCTGGAAGATCCCAATCAGGTGGAACTGGCAAAATATACGCGGTTGATGGTGACAGAACTCAGCAAGGAAAAAGTCGTTACTGACGTTGCGAGCGACCTGCAGGACCAAGGCCTGGGGGCGAAGCTGATCATCGACCGCGATACCGCGGCTCGGCTGGGCATCGCGATGTCCGACATTGACAACACGCTTTACGATGCCTTTGGACAGCGCCAGGTTTCGACCATCTTCACGCAACTGAATCAATATCACGTTGTGATGGAAGTGGGGCAAAGTTTCCAAACCGATCCATCGACACTAAACAATCTTTATGTGAAATCGGCCAGTGGCACTCAGGTTCCGCTGGGTATGCTGGCGCACTGGGACCAGACGACCGCACAGTTAGCCATCGGGCACCAAGGGCAGTTTCCGTCCACCGTGGTCAGCTTCAATCTGGCTCCAGGCAAGGCGCTGGGCGATGCGGTCACAGCGATGCACTCTGTGGAGCAGCGCATCAATATGCCGGCCAGCATCAACGCCAGTTTCCAGGGCACGGCCGCTGCATTCCAGACCTCACTAGCCAACGAGCCGCTGCTAATTCTGGCCGCGCTGATTACCGTTTACATTGTGCTGGGCGTGCTGTATGAGAGCTATATCCACCCCATCACGATCATTTCTTCTCTGCCTTCGGCCGGTGTTGGCGCGCTGCTCGCGCTGATTATCACGCGCACGGATTTCAGTGTGATTGCGTTGATTGGCATTATTCTCTTGATTGGCATTGTGCAGAAGAATGCCATCATGATGATCGACTTTGCGCTGCAGGCCGAGCGCATGGAAGGCAAGCCGGCAGAGGCTGCGATCTTCCAGGCCTGCCAGTTGCGCTTCCGCCCGATTTTGATGACCACGCTGGCTGCAATGCTAGGAGGATTGCCTCTCTGGCTGGGCGGCGGCGTGGGCGCGGAACTGCGCAGGCCTCTGGGCATCACGATTGTCGGCGGCTTGTTATTTTCGCAAGTGCTCACGCTCTACACCGTGCCGGTGATCTATCTCTACTTTGACAAGCTGGCGAAGCGCATGAAGCCGCGCGATCTTGAAGTCGGCCACGAACAACAAGCAGTCAGCGCGGACTGAGGAACCACGAGCGATGCATCTTTCCGCACCATTCATTCAGCGTCCGGTAGCCACTTCGCTGCTAAGTCTGGCCCTTCTGATGGCCGGCTCGGTGGCTTACTCGCTGCTGCCTGTGGCATCGCTGCCCAATGTTGATATGCCGGTCATTGGCGCCAGTGCAGGTCTGCCCGGAGCCAGCCCGGAAACGATGGCCTCGGCGGTGGCTACGCCGCTGGAGCGCCAGTTCGGACGCATCGCCGGAGTCAATCAAATGACCTCGTCGAGCTCGCTCGGCTCAGCCTCGGTAACGCTGCAATTCGACATCAATAAAGATATCGATGCCGCCGCGCGCGACGTGCAGGCCGCGATCAATGCGGCGCGCAGTCAGTTGCCGGCGAACCTGCCGCAGAATCCGAACTACCGCAAGGCCAACCCGGCCGAAGCGCCGGTTCTGATTCTCTCGTTGACATCGGACGTGATGTCCAAGCCGCAGATCTACGATTTGGCCAACTCCATTCTGGCGCAGAAGATCTCGCAGATTGAGGGCGTAGGCCAATGCTTCGTCGCGGGCGGCTCCAGCCCCGCGGTACGCGTTGAGTTGAATCCGATGCAGTTGGGCGCGAACGGTGTGGGTCTTGAGGCAGTGCGCACTGCGCTTGCCGGTGCCAATGCCAACAGGCCCAAGGGCGCATTTCAGAACACCACCGACCGCTGGCTGATCAGCGACAACGATCAAATATTCAAAGCCTCCGACTTTGCGCCGATTATTGCCGGCTATAACAAGCTAACCGGCGCGCCGGTACGTATCGCCGACCTGGGCACGGTGACGGACAGCGTATCTGACATCCGCAACGCTGGCGTGAGCGGCATCAACACAGATGGCAATCTCGGCCAGCTCAAAGACGCGGTGCTGATTATCATCTTCAAGATTCCCGGCGCCAACGTCATTTCCACTGTGGACAGCGTGCTGGCCGAAATGCCGCGCCTACAGGCCGCCATTCCGCCCACCATCAAGATCAATGTGGCCGTGGACCGCACCACCACCATCCGCTCCAGCGTACGCGACGTCGAAATCTCGCTCCTCATCAGCGTTTGCCTGGTTGTCCTGGTGGTCTTCCTTTTCCTTCGCGAGATCTGGTCCACCATTATTCCCTCCATTGCCGTGCCGCTCTCCCTGCTGGGCACATTCGGTGTGATGTGGCTGCTGGGCTATACCATCGATAACCTTTCGCTGATGGCTTTAACCGTTGCCACGGGCTTCGTTGTGGACGACGCCATCGTAGTGATCGAGAACATCACCCGCTACCTCGAAATGGGCATGAATCCATATGAGGCGGCGATGAAAGGATCAAAGGAGATTGGTTTCACGGTGCTCTCGATGAGTTTGTCGTTGATCGCCGTTTTTATTCCGATTTTGCTGATGGGCGGCATCGTCGGCAAGCTCTTCCGCGAGTTCGCAGTAACCCTCAGCATCGCCGTCGCCGTTTCGCTGCTGGTGTCGCTGACCACGACGCCGATGCTCTGTGCTCGCTTTCTCAAATCGCGCGATGAGAGCCGGCACGGTCCCTTCTACCGCGCCAGCGAGCGCGCTTTCCGGTGGATGCATGACGAATACGCTCGTGGCCTGCACTGGGTTTTGCGTCACCAGTGGTTGATTCTGTGCGTGACCGTCGGCACCGCGTTGTTGAATGTCTTCCTCTTCTATATCGTTCACTTTGACCTTTTTCCGCAGCAAGATACTGGTCGAATGGGCGGTCGAACCATGGCCGCGCAAGACATCAGCTTCGATGCGATGAAGATCAAGCAGCAGCAGCTTGCGCAGATGGTTCTCGACGATCCTGCGATTCAATCGGTGACTGCGTTCGTCGGCGGTGGCGGACCCGGCGGCGGCAGCACTAATACGGGGGGGATGTTTATCGCGCTCAAACCCCTCGATCAGCGACCGGGGCGTGTCCCCGCAGGCCAGGTTGTTAATCGCCTGCGCAGCAAGCTCACCAGCGTCCCCGGAGCTATTCTCTACCTCCAGGTTCAGCAGGAGTTGCAGAGCGGCGGCCGCGGCGGAGCGGCGCAATATCAGTACACGCTTTCGGACGAGAACCTGGATGAACTGAATAGCTGGGCACCGCAACTGCTGGCCCGCATGAGAACCATACCCGAGTTGCGCGATGTGAATAGCGACCAGCAGAATCAGGGTTTGGCCGCCAATCTGGTCATCGATCGCGACTCCGCATCGCGTCTCGGCATCTCTGCCGCAGCCATTGACCAGGTTCTTTATGACGCCTTCGGTCAGCGTCAGGTCTCCACCATGTATACCGCGCTCAATCAGTATTTCGTGGTGATGGAGGTCGATCCAAAATACCAGCTCAGCCCCGACGCGCTGAACGGAATCTTCGTCAAGTCGTCCAACGGCTCGATGGTTCCGCTCTCTGCTATTGCCAAATTCCAGCAACAGCGGACCCTTCTCTCAATCAGCCATCAGGGCCAATATCCGGCTGTCACGCTCACCTTCAATCTGGCGCCCAACGTAGCCTTGGGCGACGCTGTTACGGCGCTCGAAAAGGCCCAGCGAGAGATGGGAATGCCTTCCACGATTCACCCCACCTTCCAGGGGACCGCGCAGGACTATCAGACCATGAAAAAGAATATGCCCTGGCTGATTGCTGCTGCATTAGTTGCGGTCTATATTGTCCTTGGCATTCTCTATGAGAGTCTCATCCATCCGCTGACGATCCTCTCCACCATTCCCCCGGCTGGCGTGGGCGCGATTCTGGCGCTGATGCTGACCGGAACCAGCTTGAGCATCATCGCGCTGATCGGCATTATTCTCTTGATTGGCATTGTGAAAAAGAATGCCATCATGATGATTGACTTTGCGCTGCAAGCCGAGCGCGATCAAGGGTTGCCGCCGGTCGAGGCGATCTATCAGGCCTGTCTGATGCGCTTCCGCCCGATCATGATGACAACGATGGCCGCGCTCTTCGGCGGATTGCCCCTGGCTATTGGCATGGGCGTGGGCTCAGAGTTGCGCAAGCCGCTCGGCATTACTATCGTTGGCGGCTTGATTGTTTCGCAGATGCTTACCCTCTTCACCACTCCGGTTGTTTATCTATTCTTCGACCGACTGCAATGGCGGGTGATGAAGCTGCACAGGATTGGAACAGAACTGGAAGAAGCGCCGGGAGACTGAACAGAAGCTTGATTGGCTCCTGATCAGTACATTTACTCTTGCCAAAATAACTAGGCCTCCTTATAACCTTCTCAGGGGGCAGATGATGACACAACCTTCGATTCTCGGTAACGCCACGCTGGTTGCTTTCGTTCCCACGACTGACCCGGTCAAGGCTCGCTCGTTTTATGAAGAGCTGCTGGGGTTGCGTTTGGTGGCCGACGAAGAGCCTTTTGCGCTGGTCTTCGACGCCAACGGAACCATGCTGCGCGTAACTACCGTGGCTGAATATCAGGCGCAAACCTTCACCATTCTGGGCTGGAAGGTGGAAGACATAGAAGCCACTGTAAAACGGCTCACGGCAGCCGGAGTTGTCTTTCTGCGCTATCCCGGCCTCAATGACAACAGCCCGCTCGCCATCTGGACCGCACCCAGCGGCGCACGAATCGCTTGGTTTAACGATCCCGACAATAACGTGCTGAGCCTTACGCAGTTTTGAATGAATATGTAGAAATGACCGTTTACACAAACTCGAGAATCAGAAACAATCAGAGTGAGTTATACTTTCTCCGTTGATTTTATGTACGGAGAAAGCGCATGGAAAAGCTCGATCTGAAGAAGCAATGGAAGCAGCTTTACGAGGCAAAGGCGGGCAACGTCGTCGCTGTAGATGTTCCTCCGCTCACTTATCTGATGGTGGATGGCGAAGGCGATCCCAACAATTCGCAGAGTTTTCAGGAAGCGGTGGAAGCGCTTTACTCACTCTCTTACACGCTCAAATTCTCGCTAAAAAAAAGCCAGAAGGCCATTGACTATGGGGTAATGCCGCTGGAAGGCTTGTGGTGGGCTGACGATCCACGCGTCTTTCACTCCGCCGACAAATCCACATGGAAATGGACGGCGATGATTATGCAGCCGGAGTTTATAGGTCAATCCGATATCAAAGCGGCATTCGACCAGGTGCGCAAGAAGAAGAACCCCGCCGCTCTCGACCGGGTCCGGTTCGAGGCGCTCACCGAAGGCGCCTCCGCGCAGATTTTGCATGTGGGTCCGTTTTCAGCCGAAGGGCCGACGATCCAGCGGATGCATGAGTTTATTCATGCTGCTGGAAAAGAACTGCGCGGCAAGCATCACGAGATTTACCTGAGCGACCCGCGACGCACCGCGCCGGAAAAACTGAAAACGGTTCTGCGCCAACCGATGAGTTAGGCGTGCTATTTCCCGCGTCTGATTCTTGGTCAGCACAACTGGCATCGTGTTGGGAATCCGGCGAATAACGGGAAATGCGCGTCGTAATGCATACAGGTGATTCCATCTGATAATTTAATTTTTAACTCAAACTATATAGAAATGAATTGAAGCATATCTTAAGAGCGCGATTTATTTCGGAAAATGAGGCAACAAATTACAAACATCATACATTTTCATTCGCTATTAGGATGTCTAAATTTCATCGACAAATTCAGTTCGTATGGCAGTAAGACTATAATTGCATCGGACTATTTTAGAATCGCAAATGGAGTTTCGCATCCATGATCAGCAATTCTGACCCACAAAAGGGTTCTATTTCTTCGTTTGAGCTTAAGGACTTTGCGCGGGTTTTGGCCGGAATCTTCCTTTTTGGCACCGTGTTCACCCACGCAGCCCCAGCGCAGTCGATGCCGCGCCTGGTTCATCAGCACGGCGCCAGCCAGATTGTAGTCGATGGAAAACCGTTCCTGGTCAGGGGAGGAGAATTGGAGAATTCCTCGGCCTCGAGCCACGCTTACCTCGAAACAGTTTGGCCAAAAGTGGTTGCGATGCACTTCAATACAGTCCTGGCTCCGGTTTACTGGCAACTGATCGAGCCGCAGGAGGGGAGTTTCGATTTCAGCACCGTGGACGGCCTGATCAAGAGCGCGCGCGAACACAACGTCAAGGTAGTGCTGCTTTGGTTTGGAAGCTGGAAGAACAGCATGTCCTGTTATGTTCCGGACTGGATCAAAGAAGACACACAGCGTTTTCCACGCGCGCAGAGAGCGGATGGAAGCGGTCTTGAGATCCTTTCTGCCCTCAGCCCGAAGAATCTGACGGCTGACTCTAACGCCTTCGTCGCCATGATGAAACATCTGCGGGAGATCGATGCCGCGGACCATACGGTAATTATGGTCCAGGTTGAAAACGAAGTTGGGATGATTCCAGAAGCACGAGACCACAGTGATGCTGCCAATGCAGCCTACCTCTCCGCTGTTCCATCTGAGTTGACTGATTACCTTGCGAAACATCGGGATTCTCTGCAACCCGGTCTCAGGAAGGCATGGGAAGCGCACGGATCAAAAGCCGGAGCCAACTGGCCAGAGACATTCGGTTTTGGACAGGCGACGGATGAGTTGTTCACGGCGTGGACTGAAGGGCACTACACGGGTGAAGTTGCAGCGCGCGGCAAAGCTGTTTACGGTCTACCGATGTTCGCCAACGCTGCCCTCATACGTCCCGGTAGATTGCCCGGGCAATATCCTAGCGGTGGCCCACTGCCGCACCTTTTTGATGTATGGCGTGCAGCTGCTCCGTCCATTGAAATGCTCTCGCCGGACCTTTATTTTCCCAATTTCGTGGAGTGGGCAAGTCAATATGTGCGGCAGGATAATCCACTTTTTATTCCTGAAACAGGCAGAGTTGATGCGGCAGAAATGTCGGCCAACGCTCTGTATGCCTATGGTCAACTAAATTCCATGGGCTTTTCCGTTTATGCGCCGGAGTATTTGAAACCCGAAGAAGAGCAAACGCTGGGCGATGCATACTCCGTCATCAATCAGCTCGCGCCTCTCATCCTTGAAAATCAAGGGACAGGGCACATGGTGGGGATACGCGCGCCAGTCAGTTTTATCGGCTCCGTCGATTTAACGCCGCAACAGTTCATGCTGGGCAACTACACCTTCACGGCTCACTTCAAAGAGCCATCGCCTGTCTCTATCGGCGCGAATATCGAGCCGGAGATCCCTGGAGCTCATGGTGGTCTGATGATTCAATTGGATCGGGATGAGTTTCTGGTAGCCGGGACAGGAATGATCATCACTTTTGAAAGACACGGAGACAAAGATACCCTAGCAGGCATCGATTCCATTTGGGAGGGAAGCTATGTCAACGGCGTTTGGATACGGGGCAGAAATCTGAACGGCGACGAAGACAATCAGGGACGTTATTTGCGACTGCCTGCCGGTAATTTCACGATGCGGCGCGTTCGTCTTTATCACTATCGATAGGACGCAGGGCCAGCAATAAGGAATGACTTATTCGACAATGCTATTCTTTTCCACTGCTGGGGAAAACTTACGCGGTTTCCACTTTTTGCTGCTCGTTCCCAGAGCGCCGTTGAAACACCAACGCCGCAGCTCCCCTGAGACGAGCGATTTCTCCTTCATGCGTGGGAAGAATCTGCGGGAAAGCACCTCCCAGCGTAAATTTGGCCGCCTCCTTCTCGATCTCTGGTCCGAAGCGATGCCATGCTGAGGTGATGTCGCCGGCAACCAG
Source organism: uncultured Occallatibacter sp. (assembly GCA_964414945.1). Lineage (GTDB taxonomy): Bacteria > Acidobacteriota > Terriglobia > Terriglobales > Acidobacteriaceae > Telmatobacter. The sequence continues at coordinate 84,373 of CAYPYJ010000004.1, read as the reverse complement.
AATCACGCTCGGAGAAAGAGCCGCAATAATCATCTGCAATCCGCGTCCGATGTATTGAGCTTGCTTGGCCAGCGCCTGTGCGGCGTACGTGTCGCCCTCTTCTGCTAGATTGAGCAATTCGTGAAATGTAATCTCTCGGGCTTTAGGCTGGAGTTCTTTGTAATACCGAAGCCCCGCCCTGCAGGAGGCAAATGTCTCCCAGCACCCTTTCTGGCCGCACGAGCAAAGAATCCCTGTGGGGTCGAGCGAAATGTGACCGAACTCGCCCGCCATACCGCGATGACCCGAGATCAGATGTCCGCTGGCGTAAACTCCTGTTCCCACGCCTTCCGACACGGTCACCAGGACGATATCGCGAATCCCATCGATTCGTCTGAATGTAAGTTCCGACAGCAGGCAAGCGGAGGCGGCATTTTCCATCTTTACCGGCAAATTCATTGTCTTCTCGATCACCTTCTTCAGATCGAAATCAGGCCAATGAAGGTTCGGCGCGAAGATCATCCGCTGTGTCTCTGGATCGACTCTGCCGGGAAGACTGACTCCGATTCCCTCAATCGATTTGCGGGGCAGCTCCTGCTGCATACGCAACATACAGTCCGTCATCAGACGGGTAGAGGCTGCTGGGTCGGAAGAAAGGGGCACCAGAGACCGCGAAAGCAAGCGGCCTTTCAGGTCCACAACAGCAACCGTGGCCTGCTTCGGATGGATATCGACAGCTATCACAACCAGATTGTCGTTCAGCTCTAAAAGGGTGGGGCGGCGTCCGCGCGGCGGAGAGGCAACCGCGCCTTCGCATACCCACTTTTCCCGGATGAGCTGCTCGACGATCTGAGAGACGGTGCTTCTTTGAAGTCCGGACTGTCTGGACAGGTCCGCTCGGGAGATTGGCTGGTTGGCCCGGATCAGTTCCAGGACAATGTCACGGTTTATGCGGCGGGCAGTTTCGCTAGACCCAAGCTGAACATCTGTCAGATCAACAAGCCTCATACCCCTTGCACGTTGGTGTGATTGCACTGGATTCTCCCTCTGACCACAAATGTTTCGTTGACCAATTAGCGTCAACCGCAGCTCACGCTCCCTGAAGGCCTATAACAAATCATGACACACCGGTTTCGGCGCGGGGGATACAAACTCCCGAAACCTCTGTCGCTCCAATCCGTTCCTGCAGCCGGGATAAGGATAACGCGACGCGATTAGCTTGACATGTTAATCTTCCTGATTATATTGTTCGGAATGCGGAATAAGTACCTACTTTTATGAAAAATTGTATCCGATTTGGCAATTCTATTCGTCAGCCGATACGCATAGGGTGGTTCGGCTGTATCTTGATCACCTTCCAACTTCTGCTGCTGGCGGTTGCGATGACCCCGATGCGCTGCTTGGCTCTTGGACAGCCCCGTTCTGTAGAGAATACTTCAGCACCTGGCAGTTTTCCGCTGGTGCATCTGGGCGACGCTGCCAAACTTTACGTAGATGGTGGCGATTATCCGGGCGTTATGCGTGCTGCCCACGATCTGCAGACGGACATTTTGCGAGTAAGTGGCTGCAATGCGCTATTGATCGATAGTGGAAAGTCGCTTTCCGGTGATGTGATCTTGATCGGTACGATTGGGAAAAGCCGTATCATTGACAGGCTCATCCGTGAACGGAAAATTGATGTAAGTCAGATCTACGGCAAGTGGGAATCGACGCTGATTCAGGTTGTTCCGCACCCACTGCCAGGTGTCGCGCGGGGACTGGTTATCGTGGGCAGCGACAAGCGCGGGACGATTTATGGAATATATGACCTCTCTGAGCAGATAGGAGTTTCGCCCTGGTACTGGTGGGCGGACGTTCCCGTAAAACACCAGGATTCTCTGTATGTGAAGGCGGGACGCTGGGTGCAAGGCGAGCCGGCGGTCAAGTATCGCGGCATCTTTCTTAATGACGAGGCTCCCGCGTTGAGCGGCTGGGCAAAAGAAAAATTTGGCGGACTCAATCATCAGTTTTACGAGAAGGTTTTTGAGTTATTGCTCCGTCTGAAAGCGAACTATCTTTGGCCGGCAATGTGGAACAACGCCTTCAATGAAGACGATCCACTGAATCCGAAATTGGCCGATGAATATGGCATCGTGATGGGTACCTCGCACCACGAGCCGATGCTGCGCGCGCAGCAGGAATGGAAGCGGCACGGCGCAGGCCCATGGGATTATGCCACCAACGCCAAGACACTCGACGCGTTCTGGGAGCAGGGAATCGCGCGAAACAAGAATTATGAGAGCTCGATCACACTTGGTATGCGTGGTGACGGCGACATGCCAATGGAAGAAAAAGAAAACATAGCGCTGCTGGAAAAGATCGTTGCAGACCAGCGCGAGATCATCGCACGTCACCAGACTCCAACGCTTGCATCCGATCCCAAGGTTTGGGCTCTTTACAAAGAAGTGCAGGGTTATTACGAGAAAGGTATGCGCGTGCCGGACGATATCACTCTGTTGTGGTGCGACGATAACTGGGGAAATATCCGGCGTCTGCCCACAGCGGAAGAGCGGAAGCGCAGCGGCGGCGCAGGAATCTACTATCACTTCGACTATGTAGGCGATCCACGTTCCTATAAGTGGCTCAATACATACTCCATCACCAAGGTATGGGAGCAGATGAATCTGGCCCATGCCTACGGAGCTGATCGCATCTGGATTGTGAATGTGGGCGATTTGAAACCGATGGAATTTCCGATTGAGTTCTTTTTTAATCTTGCTCGGAATCCCGAACTCTGGGGTAAAGACAATCTCCAGGAATTTACAGAACTCTGGGCCGGGCGTGAATTTGGCCCCGAGCATGCCGGCGAAATTGCGGACATCATGTCTAGATACACTCAGTACAACGGACGGCGTAAACCTGAACAACTCGAGCCGGATACTTTTAGTCAGGTGAATTACCAAGAGGCGGACCGGGTCTTATCCGAATGGAAGTCGCTCACCGAACGAGCGGAGCGAGTTTATAAGCAGCTTCCAGAGGATAGGCGCGAAGCCTTCTTTGAGTTGGTTTTATATCCAACCAAGGCATCGGCCATTGTGAATGAGTTATACATTATCGCCGGCAAGAATCATTTGTATGCCGCGCAAGGAAGAGTTAGCACCAACGACCTAGCCAATCAAGCGCAAGCTCTTTTTGCAGCGGATGCCGCGCTTTCCGATAAGTATAACCACAGACTTGCAAACGGCAAATGGAATCACATGATGGACCAGACCCACATTGGGTACACCTTCTGGAACGATCCTCCTCTTAATGCAATGCCTGCTATAACTGAGGTGCAACCTGATTCGGAGTCTATGATGGCGGCGGCTGTGGAGGGATCGCCGTATGCCACGTCGCGCGATCTCAGTTTTGCGGCACTGCCTTCCTTTGATGCCTTTAATCGGCAAACTCGATTTATCGATGTATTCAATCGTGGAAGCAAGCCATTTGAATTTTCGGCCAGCTCTGACAAGCCGTGGATCAAGCTGAGTGCGACGCAGGGAGTTGTCACCAAGGAAGAAAGGCTGTTAGTCAGTATTGATTGGGCCAAAGTTACAGAGAGTGCAAGTACCGGGACAATCTCCATTGCTCAAAAGGGTGGCCCAGCATTTCATTTTCGTGTGCAGGAACTTAGTCCGCTTGTGCCAACGAGAGATAACATGGGTGGATTTGTGGGAAGCAATCACTATGTCTCGATGGAGGCGGAGCACTTCACTGCTGCGACCAGCGCAGGCGGCGTCCATTGGGATAAGATTCCAGGCTTTGGCGAAACACTTTCCGGGATGACGGTTTTTCCGGTAACCGCGCCCAGTTCGGAACCGCCTCAACCTGCGCCGGTGCTCGAGTACAAAATGTATTTGTTCGAAGGCGGAAAGTTTGATGTGGAAGCCGTTCTGGCTCCCACGCTGAATTTTGTACCCGGCCGCGGACTTAGGTTTGCAATTTCATTTGACGATCAGACACCGCAAATTGTTGATGCGTTGGCGCAGAACTCGGAAAGCGAATGGAGAAAGGCGGTCAGCGATGGAGTTCGCAAGATAACATCGACACTGACAATAGATGAGCCGGGTTATCACACGCTGAAGTTCAGAATGGTGGACCCCGGTTTGGTGCTTGAAAAATTAGTTGTAAGCCAGGGAACCCTTCCTGCGAGTTATCTTGGCCCCCCGGAAAGCTATCGCAACATGGCAGAGGATGTGCGTTAGTCAACCTCTCCCGCTATTGATTGAAGGAACGCCACTATACACTCATGATGTATGGGTATCGCTGCGGACGCGATAACATACTGTTTGCTTCATCGTCGTTCTTGAAGCGCTCTCTCACTGGGTCCCAATGTAATCTATGCCCCGTCTTCATCGCGATATGATGCACCAGGCAAGTCGAACAGGCGCGGTGCCCAATCTCAGCTGGCGCGATGGGAGATTTCCTGCTGCGGATGCATTCCAGCCAGTTACCATGCTGATCATCACTTTGATATAGATGAAATTCGTCTGGTCCAATTACACTCTCCAGAATTTTCGGGTTGCTCGCCATCAGCGGTTGAATCGTATTGGTGCTACCGCCGGGGTCGGTTGGAGTAACTCCTGTATCACGAGTGACAAAGATCCATCCCTCGGTTCCATAGAACTTGATGCCGTTGGGAAAGTCTCCGCTGATGTCCATGGTGACGCCGTTCGCATAGATAGCATGAGTTAGAAACTTGCCGTGAACATTCCATAACCCATGCGTCGGAAACTCAGCCGTGCCCCACACTTCAACCGGCCCAGTGTATTCCGTATTCATGCCCAGGTGAGCGGTATCCACATGGTGGGCTCCCCATCCGGTTATCATGCCTGCACCGAACTGCTCACAGCGCAGCCATCCGGGGCGTCCGAAACCTTGCTGGGGATGCACGCGCATCTCAGTGTAATAGGTCTCGGGCGTTGATCCCAGCCATGCGTCATAGTTGAGGTTTGGCGGAATCGGCATGGGTGGTGCGTCCGGTCCGCTTGGGTCGCCCGGCAGGCCGACCTCCACATGTTTGACTTGTCCGATGCGTCCGTTGCGCACTAACTCACATGCTCGGTGAAACTGCTTCCACGACCGTTGCTGTGATCCAATTTGCAAGATTTGCCCCGACGCTGCCACAGCATTGCTCATGGCGCGTCCTTCGGTGATGGTTAGTGACGCTGGCTTTTGCAGATATACATCCTTGCCTGCATGAACCGCATCCACTGCAAGAATCGCGTGCTGGTGGTCCGGCGTACTGATCACTACCGCATCGATATCCTTGTTTGCCAGCAGTTCGTAGTAGTTATGGTAACCAGTTACACCGTCGTAGTCCTTGCCGGTTTTTTTCGCATAATACCCATTGACCAGCGCCTTGCCATCGTCCAGACGGTTGGAGTCGAGATCGCAGACGGCCATAATGTGCGCCTGATCAAACTGCCAGATACCCGGCAGATCGTGGCCGCGCGAAATGCGGCCCACTCCGATAGCTCCAATGTTAATGCGGTTGCTCGGAGCTTTCTGTCCAAAGACGCTGGAAGGAACAATGGTTGGCACGGCGATTGCGGCTGCCGTGCCAACCGATACTTCAAGAAATTTTCTACGCGACCAATTAGCTTTTGCATTAACTGTTGTCATGATACGTCCTTAATTTTTCAAGCATTTGTAACTTATAGGGCCTATGCAGTGAAGGTTAGAACTTTGGCGTCCCGCTGAGCCTTTAGTACAAGTTCAGCAGCCAATAACGCCTGTTCCTGATCTTGCGCAACATGCGTCCGGTTAACGATGTCGGCCACGAATTGCGGACCGAATGGCAGCACCATATTACTGCAATCAATGTAGCGGGTCTGCTTCTGGTCCACGATAAAGAGATGATTTCCGCCGGGCCGACCTGTTATATCAATGTACTTGCGTAATTCGATATAGCCCTCGGTGCCCAGAATAAAAAGCCGCCCATCGCCCCAAGTGCCAAGAGCATTCGGGGTGAACCAATCAACGCGCACATATCCTGCTCCTCCGTTGCCATGGAGCATCATGTCGCCGAAGTCCTGAAACTCCGGATAAGTCGGATGATTTACATTTGCGATCTGCGACGCAGTGACGTCAACAGTCGTCGAGCCCGTGTAATAGATAAATTGGTCCGCTTGATGCGATCCAATGTCGCAGAGAATGCCGCCGTATTGATCCGGCTGCCAGAACCAATCGGGACGGCTGGGCGCATTGATCTGATGGGGAGCGATATTGATTGTCTGCACAACTTTGCCGATGGCTCCCGCCTTCACCAAATATCCGGCCTGCACGGCTGCGCGCACCTCCAGCCGTTCGGAGTATAGGATGGCAAACATTCTGCCAGTCTCGGCAGAAACCTTGCGCACCTCGGCCAGTTGCTCCAGAGTTGTGACTGCCGGTTTGTCGCTGAGATAGTCTTTGCCAAGCTTCATGGCGCGAATGCCAAGTGGCGCGCGCAGATTCGGAATTGATGCGCTGGCGATAAGTTGAATCGAGGGATCGTTTAATATCTCTTCTTCGCTTTTCGCGAGCCGCGCCTGGGGATAAATCTTCTGGAAGTTAGCAATTTCTTTGGGGAGCATTGAGTAAAATGCCACCAACTCCCCGCCGCCGCGAATTACAGCCGCAGTTATGCCCATGATATGGGCATGGTCGAGGCCGATCACGCCGAATTTGATGGAGTATTTAGGTTTTGCATTAGCATCGGCCCCGGGTAGAGCAACCTCGCTGGCAATCTGGCCTCCGCCAGCGTGTAGACCAAAAGCGGCATCTGGCAGCGCCGATAACATGCCCGCAGCTCCCATTGTCTTCAAAAAAGAACGCCGTCCAACACTCTCAAATTTCATAAGCTCCACTCCAGTTTTGCGCTGCACCAGATTTCAACTGCATCGTGCCGGAAATTTCAGCAGCGTTAGCGCTTCTGCGTTTCAGGTGTTGCCGAACTTTTCCAGTTAATGACATGATAGACGGCTTCGCCAGTGCCGACGTTTCTCAATCCGTGCAATTGGTTCGAGGCGTTGAAGATTACAGAGCCGGGTCCGGCTTTCTTCCACTCGCCATTCGAGAGGGTTTCTACAGTGCCCTGCTTTACGATGATCAGTTCTTCATTCGGATGCTGGTGCGGAGGATGCGAGGTCATGCCCGGTTTCAGCGTTGTGACATGCATCTCCAGTTCGTCCAGCGTGGCGGTGCGCGCCTTGAAGAACGAGCGTACCGTGCCGACCTCTGTCGGCGTTACTGGAATGGCATTCCAATCAAAGACCGTGGAGCCCATAACAGGAGCTTGGTTTGCAATGGCGAATGCCCCGGCTGTGCATGCGATGGCGATCAATGCGACAAACAAATCTCTGCGAGTAATCATTTTATCTCCCACTCCTGCTCTTCTCATTGGGCAAGCGCGTCTGCTGCGTTTGCCGCCAGAATAAATGAGCTTGCAGCGTCGACCACATACTCATTCTCATACCACAAAAATGGCCATGAATCTTTCAGCTCCGGGAAATCCGGCTCGATAATCATGACGCCCGGAATCATTGCGCCGGGAATGAACGTGTAGTCGGCGCGATTGTTCCCGTAACCAATCAGCTTCGATGACGTGCCCACTGAAGCAACATACGACACATTGGATACCGGATGCCTGCCGAGCAGGTAATCAAAGCCTCGCAAAGTATAGTCTGTTCCGATCACATCAGGAAATGCCTGGTGGAGGAAATACATCTGCACAGAAAATCCGGCAACAGCCATTGACCCTCCCCATGTTGTTCTTGTGATGGGAACACTAAAAGGATTCTGCGCAAGTTCTTTGTCCAGGTTAGCTTTGTAAGTTACTAGCGCTGAAGTCAGGCCGGATTTGAAATCAACATCCATAAAAGGAATGGCACGAACAGCCATCCAGCCCAAGTTGCCGAAATGCTCTTGAATGACGGGGAGCAGTTTTTTCAAGCGCGCTGCGTAGGCCGCCTCGCCCTGTGTGGCAATCACCAGTTCAATGGTCGCCTTGGTTTCTTCTACCGGGAGTGGGCCGCCTGTGGTGTTGAAAGACCTGAAGATTACTGGAGGCCTGGAATGCTCTTCGGTCCATGTGTGAACGGCCGTCTGCAGGCACTGCGTCGCGAGAACATCATCATATCCCTTGAAGATGCGGCTGGCTGCGGCCAGCGATGCGATCGCGTCGTAGTCCAGAGGCGTGGTATGCGTAGTAAACGCCCACCGGTCGTCTGGCATTCCGGAATGGTTTCCATCGCTCTCCAGCGGACCCATGCTCGCGGAGTAGATCTTGCCGTCTGTTTGCGAAGCCGCATCGCCAAGGTGGGTGTACTCCTCCAGAGTCGGTTCGATAATACCCGGAATTGCATGACCGAATACACTGTACTGCGCAAGCAGAGCAATGACCCCGTGCTTCACCTGCTGCAATACATCCGGCACACCATCCGGCTTGCGAATCGTAACCAGCCGCGCATCCTCGTCGATCGTTGTATCATCCCAATCGATGTGGAAGGCTTCTTGAGCCATAACCAAGTCTGTTATCACGCGCGCTTGCGTCTGGGTGCGGGTGTCGTAGTCTCCGGCGTCGTACCAGCCTCCGTGGTTCAACCCTGGAATATGTTCGCCTGGAGCAAATCGCGAATCCGTCGACGGCCCCATCGCATAGCCGTCGAAGTGGGTGTAGTTGACCGGAGCTTGCCGCGCATCGTCCATGTGCGATGCTCCATGCCATACGCGATAGCCCTCGCGCACCTTCACATGATCCATTTGCACCGCAAGATAAGTATCGAGAGATGGTTGCCACACACCTTTGCGATAGACGTCTTTGGCAATTCGAAAAGGCGTTGAAGTGTGTCCGGCGTATTCGATAGCATAGATGCCGGCATCGCGCACCTTGGAAAAGTCGAACGATGCATATTGATACCGGAGCCATTTTCCCCAGGGTTTAATCTCGTCGCTGAAAGCCTCTTTGTATTCGCCATTCTGATTGAGTTGCAGCAGCCGTGCTGTCTTCGGCGCATCGAAGAGAGGGTCGAGTTCCACGATTGCAACTTTTGAGCGTTCTGGCGTGTATCCCACCTGGTTGTAAGAAACCACGGGAGAACGCGTCCATCCCTTAATCACATTGGGTCGAATGTGCCACACCAACGCGTTGTCAGTGCGGTTCGCCGGAATCAGCGAACGCACCACAAACCAGCCGTTCTGTGCCTTGTTGCGCGCATCGAAGAGCATGATCTCACCATTATCGGAGGTGATGGACATGCGGGTGAGCGGATCTTCCGGCGCAAGCACAACCTTGTTTCCGTGAGCCAACGGCAATGGTTCTGCCGCGCCGCTTGCATCAAGCTCCATCGGCCCATTCGGATGACGCGGAAATACTCCAGAAGTTTCGTCGAAGAGATAGCTTTTTCCGAAGTAAGAGGTGGGGAGAAAGTCGAGATTGAATCCAGCCTTGCCTACCAGTGCCGCGGGTAGTGGATGTTTTAAATGAATAGCAACGCGAAAGCCCTGATCTTCCGCGGTAACTTCGATGCGGTAACTCAGAGATTCTTCGGGATATCCCGAGGCGGCAATCAACTGATCCGGCGCCGGGCCGCGCTTCAGCTCCTTGAAATGGGGAGTCGCATCCCACTGCTCCGGAGCTGGCAGCATGCGCACCTCCCCATCTGTTGCGATTCGTTCCCCATGCAGAATGATCTCGATGCCGCCCAGTTTCTGGTCGCGGAAGACATCATGAAATTTATTCTGATAGACGAGAACGGTAAGCCCTTGCGTTTCCAGGCAATCGCGGTCGTTGAGATGGAGCTGCGCATCCAATTGCGAGCCAGCACTCAGCAATACAACAATTGCTAAAAAAGATATGCGGCGCAACATTTGTATTTACCCTGCTTCCTTTTGACATGCGGATGATGAGATCAAAGCGCGCGAATCGCTTCTAAGATTATCAGTCGGTCGGGTTCCGTCGAGTTTCCACTTTTTGCGCGTCGAGTTTGACCTATTAGGTGAACTTGGTCGCACCCCCCCTATGGACGTGCGACCTTAACTTTTTGTCTCAGTTTTGGAGGTTCAGTCCAAAAGTCAGCGCGACAAAGGCTCCCACTGAGTCAGCAGTTCTTGTATCCGTCGATATTCTTAAAGTCCACCAATAGAGTTGCGTAATCTGCCAGCGTGATCACCGCTCCGAGAACGGAACCAGACGGAGTCACCTCCATAATCTGGATATCCTTTACCGGGTCCAGATCTTCCGGCGTCCAAGCCGAGTTATCGGTTTTGTGCAGCATTGCCGTTATCATCAACTCCATCGCCGGATTCTTGGCTGTGCGCTTGCGATAAACGAACAGGACTGTGCTTTCCTCCGCCTCCGCATTAAAACCGCAGTGGACCTGATTCTGAATCGCATCCCAGCCGTAGTAAGCAATCAACGCGACCGATCTACCCGGAATGGATGCCGTGATTCCTTTCTTCGTCTCGTCCTCGAAAGCGTGCAAAGCGGCCTTCTTCCCGTCGAAATGCGGCAGGCCAAAGTGACCGAGCGTGAGTTCATGCTCAAAGGCGAGCCGGCAACGGTCGATCCGTATGACGCCTCCGGGAACGGTGATCTCCGCGAGGTCGATGATGTATCCGACTCCGTTGTTAGGTGGCTTCCGCATGATCAATTGCCTGTAGAGCACGCCGTCTCGCACCCCGTTGAAGAGTATGCTTTGCGAAGTCACGTAGGCAGCATCCTTCGATGCAGCATTATCGACTTTGCGTCCCGTGAGGTAGAAATTGATATCCACACCTCTCAGGTCGCGCGGGTCCAGGCTCCTGAAACAGTACTCCTGCGATGTGCCACCGTTGACGTTGTGATCCTCCCAGGGAAAATGCGTATTAAAGACCAGCTTGGAATAGTTGTGATCGTCGTCGTACACCTTTCCGGAGATAATCTCTGAAGTTCCATTGCCGCCATGGTTCACTAGGACAATCCCTGGTCGTTCGAGTACGGTCCTTTTCGAGCATCGTCCCAAGCTCTCCCATATTCCATCGTTTTCCTTTGCAGTCCAAAACGGGGAGTCTTCCGGCAATGCAAGGCTGATGAACGGCAGGAACATAATGAATGGACTCGCCGAACAACTGTAGTTTTGAATGGCAAATTCTCGATGGCCGTAAAAGCCAAGACTCGGAATGTCATTCTCGTAAAAATCTTCCCGAGTGGTGAATTGCAGAATCGATCCGGAGCACAATCGCCTTGCCCAACCTGGATCGATCGGAGGTTCCGAAGCGAGCAGGAATGAGGCCGGAAAGCCGCCTGAAATCCAGAGACGGTAGCAAATGCTCCTTGCCCACATATTGATGTAACCGTCGCGGCCGAAGAAGTTGGTGTATGTCTTAAAGAGATCGTGGAAGCTCTTTTCGAGGATGCCTGCAATCTCAGGATAGTGTTCGTGGCCAAACGTATTGCACCAGATTGTGCCGTAGACGACGAAAAGGCTGATCGTGTAGTAGTTGTAACTCTGCTCCAGATACCAGCCGTCGCCAGCCTGATACGATGCAACCCACAGCAGGTGACTCATCAGAAGATCGTCGTCGATGGCGTATCCATTTTTCTTGAGGAACGAAAGCGCGCAAATATTGAAAAGTCGCCAGTTGTTCTGCGTGGTGCGATGATGCGCCCACTTGGAAATCGTGGCAGCCATTTCATCCCGTTGTGTTTCGGTCAAGTAGGGCCACAACACGTCGGGCATCAGCAGTAGCGTCTTCGTCAGTCCACCAAATTCGCAGGTTAATTGATTGGTGGCGTCCGGTAGATCTTCAGGCATGGGCAAGCTGTTGGCATGCCCCGGCGTCATTGCGTTGTAGAAATGATGGCAATAATAGTCGCGCAGTTTGATATTACCGATGCAATTCTCCGGATCGACGTGGATCAGCGGGGCAGCGAGATTGAAGGTTCTCTCCAGAGCTTCGAATTCGTTGGATCTATTGCGCCATTCCGGATCATTCGGCTGAGGATACGACTTGCCCGGCACCTTGGGAAATACAATTGGCGAGTCGAATGACTTTACGTGCCTGAATGCGCGTTGCAGCACATATTTGGCACATTCGATATAGTGTTTTCTGGTCATCCCGGTTTTGGGGCTCAGGTTCCAATCGGGATTCACGACTTCAAAAGCATTTTTCATAAGTGTTTCGATTCGTTAGCGTCCATCGTTTTGATGCATTTAGTTCGCATGTCATACAATATCAAATTCCAGCCGTTATATCAAATTTTTAATATGACAAGCGTTAATAATTTCTGCTCAATTTCCGATTCCGATTGTCGCCGGGACAGCCTCTCGCCGGACGAAGCGAGGCTCCGTAGCGACAGCGGACTCATCAGGCCGCCTCAGGTTGCGGAGGCTTCTTCTCGCTGCTAGCACGTTCGATCAGCTTCACCGGGTAGTAGGCGTTGCGGGTGTATTGCCTCACCATACGATTCGTGTTGAAGTAGGAGCCGTTATATGCCAGTGTTGTGCGCATCAATTGAGCCCATTTCTCGGGGGCCGCGTAGAGCGGAACCACGGCGGACTCAAGTTTCCGGTAAAGCGAGTCGGCTTCGGCAATATCATCCGCGCCGTCTTCAATGGCCCATCCAGTGAAGCCCTCGATGCAGCCCTCGATCCACCATCCATCCAGAATCGACAGGCTGGGAACGCCGTTCAGCGCAGCTTTCATGCCGCTGGTGCCTGAGGCTTCGTAGGGCCGCTTGGGCGTGTTCACCCAAACATCCACTCCTGCTGTCAGCAGCGCGCCCAGATTCCAGTCATAGTTTTCCAGGTAAACAATTTGCAGCAAATTGTTGGAATACTTGGCGGCGTCCTCGACGACTTGCTGGATAAGCGACTTGCCGGGTCCGTCCTGAGGATGCGCCTTACCGGCATAAAGAATCTGCAAGCCTCCAGCCTTGGTGGCAATCTCAGCCAGACGCTTGGGATCGGTGAACAAAAGAGTGGCGCGCTTGTAGGTAGCAGCGCGGCGCGCAAAGCCCAGCGTCAGCACCTTGGGACTCATCTTCAGGCCGGTACGCTTTTCTACTTCGGCCAGTAGTGCTTCCTTGTTGTGAGCGTGAGCCGCCTCAATCTCCTGCTCCGGCAGATCGATTGCGTTTCGCAGATAAAGCATGTCGCGCCGCCATCCGGCGAAGTGCGCATCCAGAAGATTTTGAAAAGACTCGGAGACCCATGTGGGAGCATGAACGCCGTTGGTGATCGAATCTATGGTGAACTCCGGGAACATTTCGCGAGAGACTTTGGCGTGCTGCATGGCCACGCCGTTGGCATAGCGCGAGAAGCGCAGCGCCAGCAGCGTCATATTCAGCATTCCATCGCGAAAACAGCCCAGCAATTCCAAACGCGCCGTGCGATCACCGCCAAGAATGCGAATAGCCTGTTCGGTAGAGAAGCGATCGTGGCCGGCTGGCACCGGGGTGTGCGTGGTGAATACGCACTTCTTCCGCACCTGATCCATATCGGTTTCCGTGGCCGCGCCCAGAGGTCCGCCGCCCAACTGCCGTTCCAGCAGACCCAGCGTCAACAGCGCCGCGTGGCCTTCGTTCATGTGGTAAACATTGACCCGGTAACCCAGCGCGTGGACCATGCGCACTCCGCCCATGCCCAGCACAATCTCCTGCTGCAAACGGTAGTTGGTGTCGCCTCCATACAGGTGATCGGTCAGGCCGCGATCCCAGCCTGAGTTTTCATCCAGATCCGTGTCCAGCAAGAAGATCGGCACCACGTGTCCGTAGCGGCCCATCAGTTCATAGCGCCAGCAACGCACCGTTACCGTGCGCCCTTCCACTGAAACCGTAACGCGCGCCTTTTCCTCGATGCAGAAGTCCGCGGGGTTCCACGGCTGAATATCTTCGCTCTGCCTGCCTGTTGCGTCCAAATGCTGCTGAAAGTAGCCTTTGCGATGCACCAGCGAAAAAGCCACTAGCGGAACGCCAAGGTCGGCCATCGAGCGCAGCGTGTCGCCGGCCAGAACACCCAGGCCGCCGGAGTAGGTGGGCATGTTGGGGTCAATCGCGATCTCCATCGAGTAGTACGCCACCAAGCCAGAGACGGGAAATGATTCGTAGGAAAATGGCTTGGACGATGTCGGTTGCATGGCTATCGTGCCTCCTCGACGCTCCGGGCTGCAAAGCGACGCACTGGGAATAGAAAATCTGGTGCTGCCAGCCGGACATTGACAGTCTCGCCCGGCCGTAATCGGGACAATCTCCATCCAATTTTAGCAAGGAAGACCTCAGGAAGCCGTGAGAAAGCCGTGGATTGTTCCTTTAATGGGCCATTCTGGAGGGGATTGGTTATCAAGCGCGTGAGGCGGTTTGCCTTGACAGCCATGACCGGAGTGCTTCATCTGCGCGGCTCTGCCAGCCATTACCGGTAGCGCGAAGACCCTCCGCAACATCGGGCGAAAGCCGAATCGAGATGGGAATTTTCTTCGGAGTCTTCTGCGGCCCACGCTTGCGCAGCTTCAGAAGCACCGTCTGTTCGGCCACAGGCAGCGCGGAGAATGGTTTGAAGCGGGCAACGTCTTCGGCTGTGATCTCTCTAACCTCGCCGTCTTCATCAATGAGCAGATTAGGCAATGGTTTGCGGTTTGCCATAAAGCTTTGCCTCTCTCTTGTTTGTCTTGCGAAAACTGATCACGCGGATTCCATCTGATTTTGCTTTGTAGCAGAGCAGGTGTAATCGCTTGTCCAGATACCCCACTGCAACTCGCCGCATTTCGCCGTGCCGGGAATAATCCGCGATCAATGCGGTCTCGAGATCGAAAAACCGGGGTCCCCAGCGACAGGTCTTCGTCGATGGGGTGGTAATCCGCAGCCCGCTCGAAAGAGAGTCCGCGTTCGCGGATATTGCGCTCATTCTTGGCGGGATCGTACGTGATTCCCATAGTCTTATTGTATATACTATTTAGATAGAGTCAAGTTGATTGCAGGGAAGATGGACTCCGAGATCTGAAAGCCCAGACCTGGTACACCCGGCTTGGTAACTAATTGGTCCGGCGAGTTATCATTGCGAAGATCTAGGAGCCAGTATGAAACGAATCCTTCAAGTGGTTCTCTGCATCGTGGCGATCGTGTCTGGAATCATGCTCTACAACCTGCTCAGGGACGCACAGTGGGCGCACTCATGGCTCAAGAGCTTTCTCGTAATGTTGCCAGAGCTTGGCACACTCATCGCGGTATTTGAGTTGCATCATTCTGCGAAGGCAAACGAACTCCGCAACGAACGGAATATGCTCGCCAAAACCAACAATGAGCTGGAAGAGGTGCGCAACACGCTTGCAGAAGAGAACAACACATTGGGTGCAGCGAACAACAAATTGTCAGAAGAGTACGGCGAGCTACAGCGACAGCTTCAAACGGAGCGTAACGAGCATCTGGCAGAGATCGCAAGGCAGATGCAACGTCCCCGGAGTGTGGCCGAGAGAAATGCCGATAAACTCCGTGAGCACCTCGGAAGCCCCGTCGTCGCCCTCAATGGTGACAACAGCCGCTGGGGAGGAGGGCCGCAGATAGTTGAGGTCTCCGATGGCAACATTGTGGCTCTCTTTACTCAGGCGCAGCAGGGTAGTCAGGCATTTGTGGTTCACGCCGATTGCAAGGATGTGGAAATAATCGACATCCCGCAAGGAGCGTGTCCTCTCCAAGTCAAGGTAAACAAGAGGTATGGCGAATTCATTCAATTGGGAGAGATAAAGAAGTGGGAAGATCGAATGGCACCCTCAGCCAAGCCAACATTTGAGCGTGGTGGCATTGCATACAGCGCGCAATTCAGAAAGCCAGGGTCACCTGAGACGAGAACGCTGTCCGTTCACACGTCTAAAGATGGAACCAATTCGTTTCTGCTCGAAGCCTCGACAGGTGAGCCTTTCATCGGGAACAACAAGGCCGTCTCAATCCGATTCCTATCGCAACAAGTCGAATACCTCTCGGACGGATTCCAGCGAAGCATAGCAGGAACCGGCGAGAGCCCCTATCCATTGTTCGTTTAACTGAAGCCCAGGCCTCGATTTCCGAGACCTGGGAGACCGGGCGAGTCGAAAACTCTAAACTATCTGATGCGCGCCGTCGGAGGCGTGGCAGATGTGAATCTCGGGCTTGATGCCGGTTTTGGCTTCGTAGCGCTTGCCTAGCTCTTCGGCGAAGGCTTTGGCCTTGTCTTGCTCTACTAGATTGACGGTGCAGCCGCCGAAGCCGCCGCCGGTCAGGCGCGCGCCGATGATGCCGGGAAGCTCGTTGGCCAGATCGACCATCAAGTCGGCCTCGGCGCAACTGCCCTCGAAGTCCTTGCTGTAGCTGATGTGGGCCTCGGCCATCAGGCGGCCCACTTCCTTCATGTCGCCTCGGAGCAGAGCTTCGCTGGCGGCTACGGTGCGCAGGTCTTCCGTGATGACGTGCTTGGCCCTCAGAAACGACTTGGGCTCCATCTCGTTGCCCCATTTTGCCAGGTCATCCAGAGTCGCGTCGCGCAAGTAGGGTACGCCACCGCGATGGCCGTTGATGATGGCGCAGGCGGCTTCAGACTCGCGACGGCGGGTGGGATAATCGCCCCCGGCGATGGAGTGCTTGACCATGGTGTTGGCAATGACGAGAGCCACGTCGGCCGGAATGGGCGCGAGGCGGAAGCTCAGGTCGCGGCAATCCAATAACAAAGCATGGTTGGCTTTGCCATTGGCGCTGATGAACTGGTCCATGATGCCGCAGTTGGCGCCGACAAACTCGTTCTCGACGCGCTGGCAGAGACGCGCGAGTACGGGGCGCGGATAATCGGCTTCGATGAGCGAAAGCACGGCCAGAGCGGTGACGACCTCAAGCGCGGCGGAACTGGAAAGCCCCGAGCCCAGCGGCACGTCGCCCCAGAGGCTGAGGCTGAAGCCGGGAATCTTGAGGCCCTCGCCGGTGAGGATATGGACGACGCCCATCGGGTAGTCGCTCCAGTTTTTGCTGGCAGCGGCGGGCAGAGCGTTGGCGTCAAAGATTTTTTCTTCCTGGTAGTTCTCCGCCCAGATGATGATTTGGCCGTCGGTGCGCGGCGAGATGGCGGCAAGAGTGGCGAAGTTGATGGCCACGGGCATGACAAAGCCCTCGGCGTAGTCGGTGTGTTCACCGATCAGGTTGACGCGCCCCGGAGCGACGAAAACTGCCGGGTCGGCGTTGAAGCGGGCAATATGCGCAGAGCGAAGTACGGCGGGATCATGCATGGTAGGTCATCCTTTTCAATGGACACTGTCCACTGTTTACAACAGTTCCAGATCAACAGTCATCGGCCAGAAGTAGGACTCGCCTGCAGCCAGTGTGCGCGACCAGGGTCCGGCGATGGAGAGAGTATCGACGGGAGCGGTGGTGGGTTCCATGGCTACGCAGTGCTGTTTGACGCCGTCGCCTTCCGGATAGCCATCCTGGCATATCCATAGGCCTAGATAAGGCGTTGCGCCTGCGTCGAAGCTGACGCGGAGCCGTACGCCGGCTTTGGGGCGTTCCAACGCAACCCAATTCTCTTTCGCGGTGAGCGGGCCGGCAAAGAGCTTGTCGCCGACTCCAGAGTGAGCCTCTGTCGAGACGCGCAGATCGGTTTCTCCGCCGGTGGCCAAACTGGCAAACGGCCAACTCACGGTCTCGCCTCCATTGCCCAGTCGGTTGTTGCGGGACCACTCCAGCATCAATGCCGTGATGGAGTCAGGCAGGCTGAGCCGGTCGCCCTCTTCAGCCGCGTAACCGGGATGCGCCGACCAAGCCCAGGGCGTTTCCCCGGAGCCGGTATTTATAACCTTATAGTCGGCGTGAATGCGGTAGCCTCTTTCCGTCCGAGTCAAAGTCAGGGTGCGAACGAGTGTCAGAGGCAACGAGAAACAGTCGCCGCGCAGAGTGAGGGAGCCGTTGTCATTGGCGAGCACTTGCCACTCGACGCGCCATAGGTCGCCGTGATCGGGAACGCTGGCCGTGCCGTTCGCAGTCTCAACAATGCAGCCGCAGACTGAGGGCAAACACTCGTCCCAGCCGCTGGCGTCGCCTTCGTTGAAGCCCATGGTGCGGGTGCGCGGACCGTAAGGAACCAGAGGTTTTTGCAGCAGCTCGTGGCCCCGGACGAGGATGGAAGAAACCTTGCCGCCAAATTGAGGCAGAACTGTAACGGTACATTCGCCGATTTCAAGCAGGATTCTATCTTTTTCGATGCGAGTTATTGCTTCTGCTGACATGAGCTTTCTTCTCCTAAGACATCGGTGCAGGCCGCGGTCAATCGTTCCCAGATTTCGTCAAGCCATGCCATGTGTTCTGGTTTCATCAAAACCGAGCGCAGGCAGGTGACTGTTGTCGAGCCATTAGCTGGTTCAGAACCATCCAGAGGCTCGAACCATGTCAGCGGCAATTCTACAAGAGCCAGATGCAAATCCCGCAGCGCACAGGCTGCAAAGATTTTTTGCGCCCGCGCGGAGGATTGTTCGGGAGTCTCAGCGTTGATCTTCCACACCACAATATCCAGCTCTGGTCCGCCTGAAATGAGCGCTTGAAAACGACCAGAAGAGTCTTGACGAAGACGCCGATCGAGCTCGACGGCTGCCGCACGGCCCCGCGCCAGCCCTTGAGCGAACTCCCCGCCCGGTACTGGCGGTAACAATTGCTGCGTGGCCCATAAAGCCACCGCCGAAGCTCCGGCTCGCGAGCACTCCAGACTGATCTCGCCCAAATGCAACTGTTTGGAGGTGAAGTATGTGTAGGGAGAATCGTGCTTATAGAACCGCCCAACGCAAGGATCGCGGAAAAGCACACAGCCGCAGCCGTAAGGCTGGAGGCCGTGCTTGTGCGGGTCGATCACGATGGAATCGGCTTGCCCGATGGCAGCGTAAGCCTGTCGTGCTGGTGCATCCAAAGCATCGGAAATCAGCCGGAAATAGCCGCCGTAAGCTCCGTCAACGTGGACACGGAAGCCGTATTTTTCGCGCAACGCGAGGATTTGGTCGAGCGGGTCCACCGCGCCTATAGCCGTCGAACCCAGCGAGGCAACCACCGTTCCCACATTGCCCTTGCGTAGTTCAGCCTCCAGCGCATTCAGGTTCATGCGTCCGCGGCTGTCGGCGGCAATGGGCGTGAAATCAAGCTTGAGCACTCCTGAGATGCGCTGGTGCGTGTAGTGCGCCTGTTCGGAGCCGACAATGCGCTTGCTGGGCGCAAGCTGACCGGAAATCCAGAGGGCTTCCAGGTTGGCCAGTGTACCGCTCGAAGTGAGGTGTCCTAAAAAATTCTCCCAGCCAAAGATGCCTGCGATTCCGCGAACCGCCTCGATCTCCATCTCCGAGCTGGCCCGGCCTCCGTCGCGCGCGTGGTTGTTGGGGTTGATGGTCATGGCCAGCGCATAAGCGGCCCGCGCCACGGGATGTGGCGCCTTGAGCATTTGTCCCGCATAGAGCGGATGAAAATACGGATAGTTGTCGCCCATCCGTCGCGCCACCACCTCAAGAACTTGCGCAATCGCCGCAGGGTTGCCCGCAGGCACAAAGGCGGGAAGTCCACTGAACTGCTCTTCAAGCACTTCGGTAGCGTGTGACAACAGATCTGGGACGATGTCTTTGGGCATGGCGTACTCTCCCGGTACAAAACCGTGGTGTAACCGGGCGACTTAGCGCAGCAGTTTCTGGAAGTTGAAGTCACAGAAACGGGGATGCGCCCGGAAATTTTAGCGCTCTCTCCCCCAAGTTGGATGTTACACTGCTGTCAGCGTTAGAGCCGAAGCGGGCGTGAGCAGCACTCGCCCTCCAAGCAAGATTCTGCCTGTGGTCGCTCCGATTTATCCAGCGCAATTCAATTTAGGAAACATGAACGAAATGGAACAAGGTACTGTGAAGTGGTTTAACGACGCGAAGGGATTTGGTTTCATCTCGCGTCAGAACGGCGAAGATGTTTTCGTGCATTACTCGGCAATCAGTTCCAGCGGTTTCAAGAGTTTGCAAGAAGGTCAAGCCGTGCAGTTTAACGTAGTAAAGGGCCCCAAAGGTTGGCAGGCCGCCGACGTGCAACCGCTCTAAACCAGAAGGCCGGATTCCGGCAGAATCTTGCGAGAAACGAACGAGGGCTGGGAGCAATCTCAACCCTCGTTTGTTTTTTGCACATGTGGTTTCTGGGTACAGACGCGGTTAACTGAGCGGATGGGTCGATGGCCTGGTCCATGCTTTGATGTATTTCTGTCGTACACGTAAAGTTGCCTGAATTACAATCGTTTGAATATTCTGATAGGTGCAAGATGAGTATGAAAGCGACTGGACCAGTCATTGCCGATCAGAGTTTGAGTTCTGCCTGGTGGACGCCGCGGCTGGCTGGTCCTATCTTTGCGGCAGCTGTGGTTCGCCTTACGTTGCTAGCGGTAATTCTTGCACGGATGGGCGAGAGCATTCTCGTCCAGACCGATACCAAGAGTTATCTCGACCCCGGAATCAATTTGCTGCGGCATGGCAGTTTTGTCGCGGACGGCGCGCCGGACCTGCTGCGTACTCCAGGGTATCCTCTGTTTCTTGCCGTAACCAGTTTTGCCGGCCTGCGTTTCGCGGCATTAGCCAACGTGATTCTGTCTGTCTTGTGCGTACTTCTCATCTGGAAGTTGGGACGGGCAATCTTTCAGGACGATCGCATCGCCCTTGGCGCAGCCTGGATTCTTGCTTTTGAGCCGCTATCGATTACTTATTCCTTTCTTCTAATAACGGAGCCATTATTTCTTACGCTGCTGTTACTGAGTCTGGAACGGATGGCCGCATTCTTACGGCAACGACGCTTGCCGATGCTTGCAATTTCAGGGCTCTGGCTTGCAGCGGCGACCTTTGTTCGTCCGGTCACGTACTATCTGCCGGCAGCACTGGCTCTGGGATTGTTTGTCGTGTTTGCGCGTGTACCGAAGCTTCGCTGGCAGGCACCAGCCGTGTTGCTGATCTGTGTGCTGCCTTGGCTGGGGGCCTGGCAGGTTCGCAATTGGGTCGAGACCGGCTATCGCGGGTTTTCAAGCGTCGCAGAGGTCAACCTTTATTTTTTCAATGCTGCCGACGTAACTGCTCGCGTGGAGCACAAACCCCTGGGCGTCGTGCGTGGCGAGTTAGGCTTTAATTGCGCACTAGATTGCGACCAACAGTACTATCTATACCAGCCTTACCTTACGCGCAATCCTCTGCAGGCTGGGTGGAACCAGAGTCAGCGCCTGGACTTCATGCTCGCCAAGGCGCAGCGCGTCATTCAGGCTCATCGGGGAGTTTACCTGCGTGGACGCATCGCACAGTTTTTTACAACGATCTTCAGGCTGGGTTCAGGATCGTTTGACAATATTTTCTATTCAGGTGGTCCCATTGTATTCAGCCTTGGCTCAACTACTCTTGGCGGCCTACTTTATCCGGGAGGCCCCAATGACACCTCGAAATTCGCATTGGGCAATCATCCCATATATGGATGGCTTATGCTTGCCAAAGCATATCCTTGGGTTGTAATCGAGAAACTTTACTTTGGCATCGCAATGTTTGGGTTGTATTTTTTTGCAGCAAGGAGTGTTTATCTCGCAACGCGGAGCGTCTTTGGCGGTAGCATGCACGGCGCGTCTTTATGGTTATTGTTGGGAACGCTGTTTTACTTTTTTGTTGTGATTGGAGCGGGTGGTGGCACGGAAGCGGATGCGCGTTTGCGCCTGCCAATCGTCCTGATTCTGTGCATTCTCGCGTCTGCTGGCTTGCGGCGTACAAAATCCATAGCACAATAGAGTTCTGACATCATGGTCGCGATGGCAGCATTCAGGTATTGGTACGGAAGAAGTAATTGTGGTGTGTATCTTTGCTCGGGGACACGTCTAAAAAAGGCTATTCTTGCAGGGTAGATAAAGACCTTGCAGTGAGTGCGCCGTTTACCAGTAACGCACTTCATTTTCATGGCGGTAATTTGTGACTGATAAGACAGCAATCATCATCGGAGCTGGCCCCGCCGGCCTGACTGCCGCTCTTGAACTTGAGCGGCGCTCGGGGATCAAACCGATTCTGCTGGAAGCAAGCAGCGAGATCGGTGGCATTTCGCGCACCGTCCGCTACAAAGGCAACCGCATGGACATCGGCGGCCATCGCTTCTTTTCAAAGTCGGATCGTGTGATGCGCTGGTGGCTCGATCTGATGCCGGTTGAGGCAGGCTCAAACGAAGAGGGAGATCTACACTATCAGGGTCTGCAGAGTGATGTTCCCAAGTCTGGTAAGGCGCGCGATCCGAATACTGAAGATCTGGTTATGCTGGTGCGCCAGCGCAAGAGCCGCATCTATTTCCTGCGCCGCTTCTTTGACTATCCCGTCAACCTGACTGCGGCCACCTTCCGTAACATGGGCCTGGTCCGCACCGTTCGTTGCGGTGTCAGTTATATGCGCTCGGCATTGCTTCCGCAACGCGAGGAAAAGTCGCTCGAAGATTTCATTATTAACAGGTTCGGCAAGCAGCTTTATCTTACTTTTTTCAAGTCGTATACAGAAAAGGTGTGGGGAGTTCCTTGTAACGAGATCAGCGCCGAGTGGGGAGCGCAGCGCATCAAGGGACTCTCTCTCAAAGGTGTGGTGGCGCATTTCCTCAAAAAGACCTTTGGCCCAAAGCACTCCGGTGGCATCTCACAGAAGCAAACGGAAACTTCGCTGATTGAAAAATTTCTCTATCCCAAGCTGGGTCCCGGCCAGCTTTGGGAACACGCGGCCGATCTGGTCAAAAAGGGTGGCGGAGAGATTCACTTCGGTATTCAAATCGACCGCATCAACGCGAAAGAAAACAAAGTGATTTCGGTCGAGGGTTTGAATCAGATGGGAGAGCGCGTCAGTTATGCTGGCGATTACTTCTTTTCAACCATGCCGGTCCGCGATCTGATTCGCGCTATTTCGCCGTCGGTCCCGGCCGATGTGACTGAAGTCAGCGAAGGCCTGATGTACCGCGACTTCATCACGGTTGGCCTGCTGGCCAGCAAACTTTCTGTGACGGAGAAGAGCGGCGCGCCGCTCAAGGATAACTGGATTTATATTCAGGAACCCGACGTAGTAGTTGGCCGGCTGCAAATCTTCAATAACTGGAGCCCCTGGCTGGTGAGCAACCCGGACAAGGTCTGGATCGGTCTGGAATATTTTTGCAATGACACCGACCCGTTGTGGAAGCTATCCGATGCTGAGATGGCGAAGTTTTCTATCGCAGAAATCGCGAAAATAGGCATTCTCAAGGCTGAGGACGTGGAAGACTCCCATGTCGTCCACGTACCCAAAACCTATCCTGCATACTTCGGCAGCTATGACCGCTTCGACGTGATCCGCAACTACACTGACAGATTCGAGAATCTATTCCTTGTGGGTCGCAACGGAATGCATAAATACAATAACCAGGACCACTCCATGCTGACTGCCATGACCGCCGTTGAAAACATCATCAACGGCGTCACGGCAAAGGACAACATCTGGGCGATCAACACCGAGATGGAGTACCACGAGGAGAAGGCGGAGAAGTAAGCAATTTGCCTGTCAATGCGCGGCAGGTTGCTCCGTTGTCTTCTCAAAGAGCACCAGATTTTCACCCTTCCAAACCATGGAGGAGTGGATGCGGTCATAGCCGCTGGGGTGGTCGTAGAAGATATACTCCTCGATGGGTCCAGGCCGCATTTTGCGGTATTCAGCCAGATGAATTGCGGCTTGCGCAAAGCCGTCTGGCTGGCGTGCGGCGTTCAGGCCAAACATATCCGCCTCTTTCTCATGCACTCTGGTTTCCGTATTCGTCACCGGCGTGAGCACAAAAAAGAAGATGCCGGCCAGCAAAAAAACCAGCGGCAGCACGGCCGGGTCGGTGATGCCGCGAACCTGCCAGCGCTCGCCCCAGCGCGCCAGGGTCCAATCTAGCGACCAGCGCAATAGAGCAAAGAAAAGCAAAAAGACGACCGATAGAAAGAAAATGGTTTTAGGAATGTGATTCAGCACATAGTGCCCCATCTCGTGGCCCATGACCGACTGAATCTCTTCCGGCGAACCGCGGCGTAGCAGGTTGTCGTTCAGCGAAATCCGCATCGTATTGGCAAAACCGCTGACATTGGCGCTCATTCGCGTGGTTTGCTTACTGGCATCGAACTGGTAAACATCGTTGGTAGGAATCCCATTGGCATGCGCCAAGCTCAGAATAGGAACGGTGATTTTGGGATCGTTTAACCGCGTAACCTTGTTGAAGATGGGTTGTAGATAGACTGGACCGATGGCAATTGCCAATACTTGTAGGGCGATCATCGCAACTGTCCCCCAGATCCACCAGGTACGAGGGAGCTTGCGCACTATGGCGAACAACAACACAACAGCGAAGGCTATCAATACCAGATTGATGAGAAATGCTTTGCCTTCGTCGCCCATCCATGGCCAAAAACTCTGCGTGGCCAGGCCGTATTTGTGTTCACGCACATAGTTTTGATAGAACTCGAGCGGGAAGCCCAGCACCGAGGTCAACAGTAAATATTGCCCCCAATAGAACGCGTCTTGCAGCCACTTGAAGCGTGTGATGCGTTCGGCCAGATCGCGCATCTTCGCCGACCAGCGCAGATTCAACAGCAGCAGCGCAATGCCCGAGGCATAAAGAAAGTCCCACAGAACAAGCCAATAGCCGCCTTCAAAGTAAGCATCGGAGCGAGCCGTGGAGGCGGGCGGAATCATCGCCATATAAGCTTCCGTGGCAGCGTTGGCGTCGAAATGCGCCGAAGGCTGGGCTGCGGCAGGAACCTGTGTGATGTCCACCGTGGGTTGAATGGCGGGTTGAGCCTGGGCTGAGCCAAGAACGCAGGCGGCAAATAAAACGAGGAGCGCGATGCTCCGCAAATGCCCGTTCATCATGAAACCTCCTCTAAATGTGGATTGGTGACCATTTCCGGAATTGCACAGGGAAAGCCCTGAATGAGCTTAGAAATCCACTACGCATTTCGCCAGTAGATGGTTCCTGCACTCTTCGGTATATCCTAGAGTGTTGCCACGGATTTAGACCACAGCGTGGCCGGAAACTCCAGGACCCAAATACCCATGAGCGCACAGACAATTGCCGTACACCTGCCCGACGGGGCGATTCGCGAAGTGCCTGCCGGCACAACACCTCTTGAAATTGCCAATTCGATTTCGCCCCGGCTGGCCGCCGTGTGTGTGGTGGCGCGGCTGACCCCCGTCACTGGCGCTGCAAAGGCCAGCACAGCTGACGACGGCGAAGCTGCGATGTACTCCGCCGAAGACGCCGCCGCTCCGCGCCTGGTGGATCTGACCACGCCGCTGACTGCCGATGTGCGTTTGGAATTGATCAAAGAGACCGACCCTGAAGCGCTCAAGGTGGTGCGCCACTCCGCCGCACACGTGCTGGCTACTGCCGTGCTTGAGCTCTTTCCAGAGACCAAGCTGGGTCACGGTCCGGCCACCGACTCGGGATTTTTCTACGATTTCCATCGCGAAAAGCCGTTCACTCCCGAAGATCTGGCGCTGATCCAGGCCAAAATCGCCGAGGTGGTTGCGCGCGACGAAAAATTTGTGCGCGATTCCGAGCCTCGTGAAAAAGCGCTGGAAGAGTTTGCGCGCGACGGCGACTTCATGAAAACGCACTTCGTCACCAAGTTCACCGTTCCTGGCGATCAGGTCAGCTTCTACCGCAATGGAAAGTTTGTAGACTTTTGCCGCGGCCCCCACGTGCCTTCTACCGGACGTGTCAAAGCCATCAAGGTGACCAGCCTGGCCGGCGCTTACTGGCTCGGCGACGAAAAGAATCCGCAGTTGCAACGCATTTACGGAACTGCCTTCTTCTCGCAAAAAGAGATGGATGCTCACTTTGCCCGCCTTGAAGAAGCGGCCAAGCGCGACCATCGCCTGCTGGGCAAGCAGTTGGACCTGTTCAGCATTCAGGAACTGGCCGGAGCGGGGCTGATCTTCTGGCATCCCAAGGGCGCCATGATCCGCAAGATCATGGAAGACTGGATGCGCGAGGAGTGCCTGCGGCGCGGCTACTCGCTGGTGTATACGCCGCACGTGATGCGCCGCGAGTTATGGAAGATTAGCGGCCATGAAGGCTTTTACGCAGGCAATATGTACTCTCCGATGGAACTGGACGATGCCGAGTATCGCCTCAAGCCGATGAACTGCCCCGGCCATATTCTGATCTACAAGAACTCGCCGAGGAGTTATCGCGACCTGCCTGTCCGTCTGGCCGAGTTAGGCAACGTATATCGCTACGAACGCTCTGGAACCATGCACGGCCTGCTGCGCGTGCGCGGCTTTACCCAGGACGACGCGCATATCTTCTGCACTCCCGGTCAAATTGAAGACGAAGTCGTGGCCTGTATCGACTTTGCCGAGGCTGTGCTCACAACATTCGGCTTCAAAGAGTTCAAGGTCGAGTTATCCACCTGGGACCCCACTGACCGAGCCCACTACGCCGGTTCGGACGATAACTGGAACCTTGCCATCAACGGGCTCAAGAGCGCGTTGGGACGCAAGGGCATCGAGTACAAAATCATCCCCGGAGAAGCCGCCTTCTACGGCCCCAAGATCGACGTGAAGCTAGTCGATGTGCTGGGCCGGTTATGGCAGCTCTCCACCGTGCAGTTCGACTTCAACCTGCCAGCCCGATTTGAGCTTGAGTATGTAGGTGAAGACGGTGAACGCCATCAGCCGGTGATGGTTCACCGCGCGCTCTTCGGCTCGGTGGAGCGTTTCTTCGGCGTGCTCATCGAGCACTACGCCGGAGCCTTCCCGCTGTGGCTTGCGCCTGTCCAAGTGGGCCTAGTCCCCATCAGCGAACGCCACCACGAGTACGCGAAAAAGGTCGAGGCTGAGTTGAAAGCCGCGGGCCTCCGCGTGGAAGTGGATGTCCGCAACGAGAAAATGAACGGCAAGATTCGCGACTTTGCGAATCAGAAAACGCCGTACATTCTGGTCTTCGGCGACAAGGAGCAGGAGGCTAACGCCGTCAGCGTCCGCACCCGCGCCAAAGGCGATCAAGGCTCGATGCCGCTGGTGGAGTTCATCGCGAAGGCCAAGGCGCTGGTAGAGAGTCAGTCGACAGATCTCTAGTGCCGACAGCTCGGGGTAAGGAGAAAGAATGGGCGCGGTGCTCGTCGTTCTGAGCGGTCTTCCGGGCGTTGGCAAGACCGCCATTGCACGCGAAGTCGCAAGCCGCAGCGGAGCTGTGCTTCTGCGCATCGATTCCATCGAGCAGGCGATCCGGAACTCGGGCGTTGTTCAGAGATCGATCGACGATGCGGGATATCGCGTCGCCTACGCGCTTGCAGAAGACAATCTCCGTCTTGGCCGGATCGTCATCGCGGACTCAGTGAATCCGATTCAACTGACACGCGATGCCTGGCTCGATGCAGCTACTCGCGCCAATGTCCAAGCAGTCGAAATCGAGATCGTATGTACTGATGTCAACGAGCATCGGCGTCGTGTGGAAACGCGCACTGCCGATATATCCGGATTGAGATTGCCAACCTGGAATGAAGTTCTTGCCCGCGAGTATGAGCCCTGGAATAGCGAGCATCTCATTCTCGATACCTCGAGCAAAAGGTTGGACGAGAACGTCAAAGCCGTTCTGGAAGTGCTGCGCGATTTATGTTAAAAGCGTAGACTGACTGTAAGGGTACTGCTCTCTTCAATAACAAGGCTTTTGGGTATGCAGATAAATCTACTCTATCACTATGCTTGGAGCTGTATCTGGCTGATCGTTCCTGTTTTGTTGTTCAACGTGCTTCTGATGGGTAGGCTGCCGGAGATCTACCAGCCGAAGTTTTTTACATACGGCATCCCTTCCTGGATTTCCGCAGGAGAGAACACTTTCCGCGTTCTGATTTTCGTGCTGCCCTTGTTAATGCCGCTCGATATTGAGAGGTCAGGGCAGAGGATTGGACTTGCTGCATATCTCGCCGGGGTTACTCTTTACTCGTTATCCTGGGCGATGCAGATTTGGTTTCCACAAAGTAGATGGAGCGCGAGCCGCTGGGGGTTCATGGCTCCAAGCTATACGCCGTTGCTCTGGCTGACCGGCATTGCGTTTATAGGAGATTCTTTATTCCTTCCGATTCCCTATATCCGATGGATATACGTCTGGCTATCGATCATTTTCCTGTGCTTTCATAATCTCCATACCTGGATCGTCTATTCACGCACGGCGAATTAGGCTCGCTGATTGTCATGCGTTAATCGCCATACTATTGACTGCGCCGTATGCGTCTAGGAGCGACTCGGCCAGCGTTGGATGTGCGTGGATCGTGAACATCAGCTCATCCACCGTGCCTTCCAACTCCATCACCGCGACGGCTTCGGCGATCAGCTCGGTGGCCTGGGGGCCGAGGATGTGAACGCCAAGAATTTCGCCGTACTTTGCGTCGGAGACGATCTTCACAAAGCCATCGTGATTGCCGACGATGGTGGCTTTGGAGTTGCCGGCAAAGGGGAATTTTCCGACCTTGACTTCATAGCCTTTTTCTTTGGCCTGAGTCTCAGTTAACCCAGCGGAGCCAATCTGCGGCTCAGTATATGTACAGCCGGGGATGCGGTCGCGGCGGATGGGGCGGAATTTTTGGCCTGCGATTTTGGCAGCGGCAATCATTCCGCACATGGAGCCAACGTGCGCCAGTTGCGGCAGACCAAAAACGATGTCGCCGATGGCAAAGACTCCGGGTTCGGCTGTCTCCTGAGCTTCGTTCACTGTGATAGAGCCTCGTTCAAGCTCGATCTTCGTCTTCTCTACGCCAATGTTGCTTGTGAGTGGCGCGCGGCCAACAGCGACCAACACCTTTTCGGCTTCCTTGATTTGCGCTTTCCCGTTGGCGTCAGTGAAGGTAACGCGGACGCCGGTCTCGGTCTTTTCCACCTTCTCGACTTTGGCGCCGGTGTTCACGTCAATGCCGCGCTTTTTGAAGAGGCGCGTAATCTCTTTGGATATCTCTTCGTCTTCGACGGGAACCACACGCGGCAGGAATTCGACGATTGTGACTTCAGAGCCGACGGTGCGAAAGAGCGAGGCGAATTCCATGCCCACCGCGCCTGCGCCAATGACGATGAGAGATTTGGGAACCTGGTTCATGGCGAGAATTTCGATGTTGGTGAGGATGCGGTCGTCGGGCGCGAGCCCGGGCAGCATCTTGGCTGCGGAGCCGGTGGCGAGGATCACGTTCTTCGCCTGCACCTGGCTGGTCTCGCCGCTTGCAGCCTTCACGTCAACGGTATGGATGCCGCCTTGGGCCGGACCGGTGAGGCGAGCATAGCCAGTGATGACAGTGATTTTGTGCTTGCGCATCAAAAAGTCGAGCCCCTTGACGTGCTTGGTGACGATGTCGTCTTTGCGCTGGAGCACGGAGGCCCAGTTGAGCGTGGGCGTCGCAATATTTTCAATGCCGAAGTCGGCGGCGTGCTGCAGGTGGTCCCAGATTTCGGCGTTGAAGAGCAGGGCTTTGGTAGGGATGCAGCCCACGAGCAGACAGGTGCCGCCGAGCCTGCTCGCCTGCTCGATCAGCGCAACTTTCAAACCGTACTCCGCGCCGCGAATGGCCGCCGTGTAACCGGCTGGGCCGCCGCCGATGATTGCTACGTCGTAGATTGTTTCAGTCATGGGAAGCTCCAATTTAGGGGCGTTATGTTGCTGCCGCAAGCATCACATTTCAATGTTTAGTGTATCGGAAGTGCGGATGTTTGGACTTGTTCCCGTTTTTTGTGTGAGGCTCTGGTGTTCGATTTTTCTGTTTGAACTGGAGATGAAGTCCAATTATTCTCTCCGGTAGGTTGAACTTCTTCACCTTACTGCGGGAGATAACTTCTTTTCTAAACGGTTCCGGATCATTTTGAAAGCTACTGCAAGATATGCTTGCTTCCTGTCCGATGATTTCCATATCGCCATTCTGGTTAACCTCAGCATCGACGACCTGATCCCAGGGAATAAAAACCTTACGCTTCCACCAGACCTGTCGTTCGATTCCGTCGTTGGAGATAACAACTGTGGGAGGCCATGAAAGTAGAAACCATAGGGTCATGGCGATCCCTAGAAGATTGACCCACCATTCTTCAGTTGGCCCATCTCGATACAAGAGATAGATGAGTAACCCCGGCACACCAAGAATGCCCAATCGAAGCAGTAGAGGAAATCTAAAAATGAGTTTTCTGTTTTTCCATGCAGCATGGGAAAGGCGAGCCTCCAGTTGAAAAATACCAATGCCAGAAGCGACAGCAGGGTATAGCCACCAGTCATAAGTCATGTAACTTCCTTTGTTCTGAAAATCATTCTAGCGAGAGTTCAAGAAGATTGCATCAACCAGCTCTACCGCTGCGCGTAGCGTCTCCGGTTCATCGCCAAAGCCCGCAATCCAAGTCACCCCCGGCTCGCGGCGAAACCAGGTGAGCTGGCGTTTGGCATAGTTGCGGTGGCCTTGCTGTGCAGCGTCAATCGCAGCCTCAACACTCAAAGTTCCCGCCAGGACGGCCAGTCCTTGGCGGTAGCCTAGCGAGTCGAGGGCTTTTACCGGGCCATAGCGTTCAAGCAGGGCGCGGGTTTCTTCGACGAGCCCGTTGGCAAACATGGCAGCAGCCCGCTGGTTGAGGCGCTGATAAAGTTCCTGCCGAGGCGGGTTGAGGCCGATGCGCAGAAGACGAAAGCCGGTGAGCGGATCACGCGCTTTTTCCTGATTTTCCAGAATGTTTGAAAATGGTTTGCGTGTTGCGAGACAGACCTCGATGGCGCGAATCAGCTTGGGCTTGTCGTTTGCGTGAATGCGCCGGGCTGAGGCTGGGTCGAGCCGCAGGAGAAGCCGATGCAGCCAGCCTTCGCCATGACGATGTCGGCTTCGTTCCAGCCGAACCCGCAGTTCGTGCTGGCGCTCCGGCCCGGCGAAGAGCCCTTCGGTGAGTGCGCGCAAGTAAAGCCCGGTGCCGCCGGTCACGATAGGCAAACAGCCCCGGTTGGCAATCTCCCGAAGAGCAGCCCGCGCCTGGCGGCTATATTCGCCTGCGGTAAATGGCTGGTCGGGGGCGGCCACGTCGATGAGGTGATGCGGCAGCCGGGCACGTTCTTCAGCGGTGGGTTTGGCCGTGCCCAGGTCCATTCCGCGATAAACAGCCACCGAGTCGCAACTGACAATCTCACCGCCGAAGCGCTCGCCCAACGCCAGCGAAAGCGCAGTCTTTCCGCTGCCAGTGGGGCCGAGGATTAACACAGCCAAAGGAGACTGGCTCGCCGCCAAAGGCTCCCGTACGGCCAAGCCGCTATTCGCGATCCGCGCAGGACTTCGCGTAGAACTCATGGACGCCACCATCCGGGCGGAAAAATCCACTTGGGATTGGTGCGCAGCAGGGCCGCCACCAGAATCGCCAGAGCGATCAGCAGCACGCCGAAAATCTGGTTGCGCCGTGCGACCCGCAGTTGCTCCAAGCGCCGCGAGTCCTCGGCGACTTGCTGAAGGTACGGTTTGATCCGGGTTTGAACCATGGCGCGGCCCTCTGAGGTCAAAGCACAGTATATGAGAGTCCGCGGCATCGATGATCTTTCGTATACTCCGGTGCCGGATCGTGGCATTCGTGTGGTGCTTTGTCTGACCGGCTGAGAGACAATAGAGATGAAATGTCTAAAAAACTTCGTGTTGGAATTCTATTTGGCGGACGGAGCGGCGAGCATGAGGTTTCTCTGCTCTCGGCGGCTTCGATTTTGCAGGCGATTGATCGGCGGAAGTTCGATGTGGTGCCGATCGGCATCAACAAGGCAGGGAAGTGGCTGACGGCGGGCGCGGCACAGAATTTTCTGACAGGCTCCAAGCCTGAGACAACGGCTGCGAGTTCATCTCTGGCTCTAAGCGGTGCTGAAACTTTGGACGGCCAAACCTGCATGAACGGCCAAGCCCTGGATGTAGTTTTTCCAGTGCTGCATGGAACCTTTGGCGAGGATGGCACGATTCAGGGACTCTTCGAGTTGGCAGGGATCGCGTACGTCGGCTCGGGCGTGCTGGGCTCTTCGGCGGGCATGGATAAGGACGTGATGAAGCGGCTCTTTGCCCATGCAAAACTGCCCATGGTTAAGCATGTGACAGTGCTTCGCGCCGAGTGGGAACGCGCGCCGAAAAAAGCCATTGCGCAGGTTGAGGCGGCACTGAAGTACCCGGTCTTTGTGAAGCCGGCGAATCTGGGCTCGTCGGTGGGCATCAGCAAGGCTCACAACCGCAAAGAACTTGGTCCGGCGCTGGCCGAGGCCGCAAAGTACGACCGCAAGCTGGTGATTGAGCAAGGTGTAGGCGGCGCTAAGTCCAAAGCCCGCGAACTGGAGGTGGCCGTGCTGGGCAACGACGACCCCAAGGCCAGCGTGGTGGGCGAAATCATTCCTGGCAAAGAGTTCTACGACTATGAGGACAAATATCTCTCTGAAGGCGCAGTGCCGGTGATTCCCGCCAAGCTGAGCAAGGCCGAGACCAAGCTGGTGAGGGAGATGGCGGTCGCCGCTTTTCGCGCCTGCGATTTAAGTGGCCTTGCGCGCGTCGACTTCCTGATGGAGCCGGAGGGCAAGCGCCGCATCTATTTGAACGAAGTCAACACGCTGCCGGGATTCACCAGCATCAGCATGTATCCCAAGCTGTGGCAGGCCACGGGAATCGGCTACAAAGATCTGATTACCCGGCTGATTGAGCTCGGTCTGGAACGCCACGCTGAGAAGTGCCGGACCGTTTACAGCAGAGAATAAAGCCAGGGCGGTTGCCACCAATCATTTCCCAACCAGTTTCGGCAGGGAAATGCGGAGGAGGTATTCCCATGAATTACGCCTACATCGCCATCCCCGAATCCGAAATACCGCGAGCGGCAGAGGAGCAGTTTCAATACCTCCTCGACACTTACGCAAGCGAGTGCAACAAAGTTGCTTCGACATGGCGCGAGTTTTCAGATGCCGACCTGGATTACAAGCCGCATCCACGTTCCAGCAGCGTGCAAGAGATTCTTAAGCACCAGTTGCTTTCCGAGCGCCGCTTCTTCGGTGAGTTCCTCACCACCCCAGAACCAGCGCCTGGGGCCGTGATTCCGGCTGTCCTCAAGATAGAGACAGCAGCGGCGCGTTTTGTCGAATTGGCCCGGCCCCGGCTGGAGTTCTTCGCAGATCAGGACGCCGCATGGTGGATGACAACTGTCCCTTTCTTCGATGTCCGGCGACAGCGGATCTGGATTTTCTGGCGACGCGTTCTGCATACCGCTCATCATCGCACCCAACTCACGGTGTTTCTCAGGCTGCTAAGTAAAGACGTGCCTTCCACCTACGGGCCCACGGCCGATGTCACCTGGGACAGCGCCGACCCGACAAACAGTGTAGAGGCCGCCGGCAGAAAGTAGCGATTCTGTCGTTTCTCATCAGAGCGTGAAGCCAACATGCCAAGCGGGGAACTGTTGGAACGCCCTCGGTGTCTAAACAGAGAGAGGGTATATTTGGCCGAGGGGTCAGGGCGATCTCCGTCTTCGATCCGGAATCACCGGTTTCTGCCCCTGTTTTGCAGTATCCTAAGTCCGAGGGACTTGCACGATGACATTGCTCGATGCACCGGAGTTTGACGAAGTTCGTGATCGCCGCAACCGTAAGATTTTATTGAGCTCGGCCGGGGTTCTGCTTGCACTGTTTGTGGGCTGGTGGATGGTTGCCAGCCATCCGGTGGATGTGCCGTGGCACTGGAACAACCATATTCGCGGCAGAATTGCTGTGAATGCGTTCTTTACAGATCTCGAAAAGAACGACATGGCGGCGGCTTACGGCGTCTGGACCCACGACAAAGAGTGGCAGAAGCATCCCACAAAGCACGCGGTCTATCCCTTCGAGCGCTTCCAGAAGGATTGGGGCGCCATGAGTCCAGACAACGAATACGGTCCCATTCACAGCCATCGAATTGCGGCAGCGGCCATGCATGGCAACACGCTGCAGGTGGGGATATTCGTGAACGGACGTAAAAGCAAGGCAATCAATCTGAACTATGACCCCAGAGACCACACAATCAGCTTTTCACCGGAAAATGTGCAATTTCTTGAGGGGCCGGGCGGGATTTCGTAACCGGTTTTCTCAAAGAATGACGAAAACAGCCCAGGGCCGAAGCTCTGGGCTGTTTTCGTTGGCGCGCATCACCACGTAGAGGCGGTATGAACCCTCTTTAACTAATTGCCTTGGCGGCTGCCAGATCGGTCAGCGTTTTTTCCAGGCTGGCGGCGTCTTCCACGTTGTTTCCGGGCCTCTGCGTCGAATCAATTTGCTTGAGTAGGCCGCAGAGCACCATGCCGGGGCCGACTTCGATGAAAGTGTCGGCTCCTGCAGCAATCAGCGACTTCATGCAGTCCACCCAGCGCACCGTGCCGGTAACCTGATGGGTGAGAGCGTCCATCACCTCGCTCGCGGTGGTCACCATGCCGCCGCTAACGTTGGAGGCAACGGGGAAGCGGGGATCGGCCAGCGTGAAGGCACCCAGAACACGCGCCACTTCTTCCTGAGCAGGCTGCATCAGGGCGCAATGGAAGGGTGCGCTGACGGGGAGCATGACGGCGCGGCGAGCGCCTTTGCCTTTGGCCAGCTCGGAGGCCCTCTCCACCGCTGCCAACGCGCCGGAGATCACCGTCTGATTGGGAGAGTTGAAGTTGGCGGCTGAGACGACGAGGCCAGTCTCGGCGGCTGCCTCCGCACAGGCTTCGGCCACCTGCTCGGGGCTGAGCGAAAGGATGGCGGCCATGCCGCCCTGGCCAACCGGAAACGCAAGTTGCATGGCTTTTCCGCGCGCCTTCACAAAGCGCACCGCGTCTGCAAACGAGTACGTCCCAGCAGCCACATGGGCTGTCCACTCGCCCAGCGAGTGACCGGCTGCCAACTCCGGCTCAATACCGTGCAAGGCCAGCACGCGCATGGTGGCAATGCTCACCGTCAGGATGGCAGGCTGGGTGTTTTCCGTCAGCTTGAGGTCTTCAGACGGTCCCTCGAAACAAAGCTTGGAGAGCGGAAAGCCGACGGCCTCATCGGCCTCGGCAAAGGTATCGCGGGCAACGGGAAAACGCTCGGCAAGTTCGCGACCCATGCCTACGGTCTGTGAACCCTGCCCCGGAAAGAGAAATGCAATCTTGTTTGACATTCCTGTTAATTTTACCGGAAAAGGACGGTGAAATCGCAGCGCGAGCAATTCTTTATGCAAGGCGGTAACTTATTGCGGTTTGCTTGCCCTGTCTCAGTTCCAACGGCTCTTGTCGTTGGCTTCGTCGTCGTCAATCTGGCGTCCGTTGCCGTCGAAGCGAACAGTCCGGCCATGGGAGCGCATATAGACCTGAAACTTGCGCGCGGCGCGGCGGCGCTTCCAGCGGTAGTAGCCGTTGCGTAGTGCGTACCAGCGTTCGCTCACTCCCAGCGACAGGCCGCGGCGCGGGGCCAGACGAATGTAAAGGAGACCGGCCAGAGCGCCGCCTAACTGCGCAAAGGCATATACTTTTTGGTCTGTAAAGACCATGGCAATTGCGATCAGGGCGTAGAGTACAGCCATGTGGCGGGCCTTGATGCCGATGGTGAAAAATAGCAGGAACTGCGTGTCGCCGTAGAGAGCGCCAATGGCCATCAGCAAGCCAAAGATGCCGCCAAAGCACCCGTAGAGCGGAACGGCGCCAGCCGGAAAGCCCAGCGTGTGGGCGCAGAGGTAAATTACGAGTGCGGCGGCAGCGGTGCCCAGCACGGAAATCGTGTAAAGGCCAAGGACCCAGGCAGACTTATGAAAGTTCTCCAAAAATCCAGCCAAAAACCACAGCGAGAGCAGTTCAAAGAGCGTGCCCAAAAGCGTCGGATGGACGAGGCTGTAGGTGAAAGGCTGCCAGAGATCGCCACCCAGGAAAGCGCTGGGGGTGAATGGTAGCGCTGCAACGACGGAAGCTGCACTGTGAATGAACGTCAGTGTCACCAGCAGCAGAAAGTAAGCAGCAAGGTTCCACAGAATCAGGCGGCGGGTGGCGCCGGTGAACTCGGGAAAAGCGAACGGAGTGGAGCCGATTCTGGCCATAGTCAGTCTCAGGGTAAACCGTGGAGCGGGTGAGTGTCATGGTCGAGGGCGGAAGAACAACTCGCATCGCCCAAATTCCGGTGCTGTTCCGTTCCGGAACGAACCTCGGGCCAGAAATCCGCGTCGAATATGTAAACCGAAGAGCGTATTCTTCGGTTTGGGAGTTCCGGATGCGGTTTGTGCGCGGGGCACTTGACCTGAGTGCGGGTTTTTGCCCAGAATAGCGAGAGTTGCACCAGAAAGAACCATCATTCCGCAATACGAAAATCCGTTAAGAGAGGTGCTGCCATGCCAACCTGCCCTGAGTGCGAGAATAGTCTTGATGTCGAATTGGACGAAGTTGAAGAAGGCGATGTAGTGGTCTGCGATGAATGTGGCACAGAGTACGAGATTGTCGGCGTTGAACCGCTGGAATTGGTGCGGGTAGGCGGCGATTTGGACGAAGACGACGAGATATTGCTCGATAAGGAAGAGGAGGAAGAGTGAGGTTGAATCGCACAAGTTTTGCTGCAGGAGTGGCATGTGCCGTTTTGGCAGCCGGTATCGTGCCGTTGGAGATTTTGGGCGGCCAGAACGGATCGGGACCGGTCAGCGCGCAGGCGCAGAATATCGGTTATCGCGTGGTGATGGGTGCCGTGGTGGATGCTAATTCCGCGCCGGTGGTCGGCGCCACCGTCTTCATGAAGGACGTGAAGTCCAAAAATATTCGCAGTTTTTCATCGGTCGAGAAGGGCCGGTTCCGCTTTGCCTCGGTGAAAATGGCCGAGGATCACGAACTGTGGGCAGAAAAAAACGGCAAGAAAAGCGCCGTAAAAACCATCAGCCCATGGGATGCGCGCAAAGAGATCGAAGTGGATCTGAAACTGAAGTAAATGTGGGCCACGGCATCTATGAAATGCCGTGGCGTTTTACCCTTCCAGCTTTTTCGCCACCAACTCATTCAGCAGCGCGGGGTTCGCCTGGCCCTTCGAGGCCCTCATTACCTGGCCCACAAAGAAGCCCGCCATGGTTTTCTTTCCAGCGCGGTACTGCTCCAACTGCTTGGGATTGGCCGCGATGACCTCGTCAATCATCGCTTCAATCGCTGAAGTGTCGGTGATTTGTTCGGGCTTTTCGCGCTCATAAACAGCCGCGAAATCCTCACCCTTCTCAAAGCACACGTCGAAGAGTTGTTTGAGCTGCTTGGAGCTGATTTTGTTTTCATCCAGCAGATCGGCGGCCATCACAATGCCCGCCATCGAAACCGGCGACTGTTCCTGCTCCAGTCCCAGCGCATTCAATCGTCCACCAACTTCGCTCAACAGCAGATTGGCCACGCGGCGCGGATTGCGCGCGGTTTTCGCAGCAGCTTCAAAGCGGTCGGCAAACTCGCGCGTCGCCGTCAGTGTAAAAGCGTCCTTCGGGTTGATCTCGTACTCGGCGATCATGCGCGCGCGGCGAGCCTCGGGCAGTTCCGGGAGCTCCGCTCTCTTGCGTTCGATATATTCGCGGGTTAGCACCAGCGGCGGCAGGTCCGGCTCCGGGAAGTAGCGATAGTCGTGCGCCTGCTCCTTCGACCGCATCGAATAGCTGCGCCCCTCTGCGGCATTCCACAACCGGCTCTCTTGCATCACTCGCCCGCCCGATTCGATCACCTCAATCTGTCTCTCAATCTCGTATTGAATTCCCAAACGGACGTAGCGGAAGCTATTCAGGTTCTTGACTTCGGCCTTGGTGCCGAATTCCTTTTGACCGCGCGGACGAACGCTGACATTGGCGTCGCAGCGCAGCGACCCCTCTTCCATATTGCAATCGGAGACGCCGCAATAAAGTAGAATCTCTTTCAGCCGCGTCAGGTACTCGTAGGCCTCGTCTGCCGTGCGAATGTCTGGGTCCGACACGATCTCCGCCAGCGGCGTGCCGCAGCGGTTCAGGTCAAGATACGTCCGCGTGGCCGACTCGGCAAAACCGTCGTGAATGCTTTTGCCGGCGTCCTCTTCCATGTGCAGGCGCGTGATACCGATGCGCTTGGTCTCGCCCTCTGCCGTCGGAACGTCAATCCAGCCATGCTCGGCAATAGGCTTGTCGAATTGCGAAATCTGGTAGCCCTTGGGCAGGTCGGGATAGAAATAGTTCTTACGAGCAAAAATAGAGCGTTCACGCACATCGCAATTGATGGCGAGCGAAGCCAGCGTGGCGAACTCGACGGCCTGTTCATTCAGTACCGGCAACGCCCCCGGCAGCGCCAGGCACACTGGGCAGACGTTGGTGTTCGGCGCCGAGCCGAATCGATTGGCACAACCGCAAAACGCCTTGGAGGCGGTCAGCAGTTGCACATGGACCTCGAGACCAATCACGGGCTCGTACTTGGCCAGAACTTCAGGAGAGAGCGTGGCAGCGGACATATTGACTTTGATTTTAACGCGGATGAGACGAGGTCCGGCATTACAGACTTATATTCTGGAGAATGCACACAGCTTATTTGATTTCATCTGAGTCTTGACCAGCAGGGTCTAGGAACATTACGTATTCGATCCCCAAGTTCTTTGTAAGCAGAATACCGGGGCCATAAATTGGTATCTCTTTTCCTTCGCTATCAATCCAGGCTGCTTCTTCAAGAAACAGCACATGTGAATCATCTTCGTCGGAGTACTTTCGAATCCACCCAATTACAGACCTTCCGTCGGAGAACCCGACTTGCACCATGCCTTCAAGGTCGGTAAAAACGTCATTCCACACAGAGCTTCGCGCCGACCGCTGAGTAATGTTGATCCATCGAAATGGAGCTGTGATCCAGTTGTGGTTAATGCTGGCTGCATAGATTGAACCTAGCATTATTGCGAGGAACGCAAGCACCAACAAATGGGGCCATACAATAATGATCTGACTAACGTCAGCATTTTTCCCATCGCCAGTGTGCCAAGCAATTGGTAACGAATAACCGAAGAAGGGAAGTGTAAATAAATAGAGTAATAGGCTAAATATCAGCGCTTCGATTATCTTTTCGAGCTCAGACTGCTTGCGTCGAGCCGCCAAAAGTTGAACAAGATACGCCGACACAAATCCTGGAAGCAAAACCAGCAATATACCCAATGCCTCGGCTTTCTCAGGCATATTGGCTCCTGCTATTTTGGCTTAGGCACAACAACAGGCTTTGGACGTACCATGCCTATTGGCGCGGGAGGATTGTACTTCCAAGGTATGTCCGGTAAGCGGCTGGATCCCTTCATTGCACTGTCCTTCATGGCGCTATCGTGACAAATGGTTTTGAAAAGCTTACCACCGTGTTCGGTCATAATACTACTCCCAATAAAAATTATGCTCCAAATAGTGGGGCATTGCAAGTCGAACACAACCTCTTACTCCTCCGGGTCCTCCGCCGTAAATGGCGAGCAGCAGGGCTTTTCCGACGCATGGAAGTTCATCAGTTCCACGCGAATCCCATCTGGGTCGAAGAGATTGAATTGCCCTTTGCCATCCCTGCCCATCTGCGTATGTTCCTGGGCGTCTACGCCAACAAGACGGTTGCTGTCCTTGAGGGTTTTAAAGGCCAGGTCCACCGAGTTTACGCCGATGGAAAAATGATCGAGCACGCCCAGGTCGTGCTGCGAAATATCAGGCTTGGCGTTCAGCATATATTCAAGCCAGTCGTGGCTGTTGGGAGTTTGTAGGCTGACCCAATCGATCTTGCCCTCGGTCATGCCGCCAAACCAATAAGGGCGAAAGCCGAGCAGGTCGCGATAGAAAGTGTTTTCGACAGCGCGGCTATGCGCCAGAATTCCAACATGGATAATGTGGCGGCCAATGACGTTGGGTGCGGCGACAGCTTCAGGCAGGCGCGGCGTCTCCACAAACTCCACCTTGTTGCCCTCCGGGTCAAGCACCGTGAACCAACTGCTGCCGTCGGCGCCCTTCTCCACCTTGGGGGGCGTTTTCCATGCTTTGGCCGCAAGATACTTGCGCATCCCATTGGCGTCGCTGGTGTTGAAAGCGACGTGATCCAGGCGATTGATGCCCGAACCTGCGGGCAGCGGCAGCACCTCAATAAACTGCGTCGCATTGATCGCATAGCGGACGCCTAGCTTGTTCTCGGGGTCATCCAACTTGACCGCGCCGATGGCCTCGCGGTAGAAGCGATCGGTGGCCGCAGCGTTTGAAGTGTAGATGGCCAGGTGCGAGATGCCGGTAATCTTCGGACGAGTGATCGGCGGATCTGGCATTTGAGCAGTTCCGGCTACGGTAAAAGCGACAAGAAAAACGGCGGCAAGAAACCTGGAATGCATTCTGCACCTCGAAGTGAGTGACCGCTCAACGATAAATCGAATGTTGGGGATACGCAAGGAGGAGGACCCCAAGTCGCCGTACAATGACGTCATGCGCCGAATCGCTTTGTCTTTTCTAATTGCCCCCCTAGCTCTAGCCGTTTGCTTCGTTTCCACAGCCGTTGCCCAGAGCGCCCTCCCTGCTGCTTCGGCGGAAGACCGCGCGCTGGCCCGCGAAATTTTCAAGCAGCTCATCGAAATCAATACCACCGACACGCCAAAAGGCAACGTGACTACCGCAACCGCGGCCATGCAGAAGCGGTTTCTGGATGCGGGGTTTCCGCTAGAAGATGTCCATCTGCTGGGTCCGGATTCGCGCAAACAAAACCTTGTGGTCCGCCTGCGCGCAGCCGCTCCTGTAACTGAAAAGCCCGTTCTCTTTCTCTGCCACATGGACGTAGTGGAGGCGCTGCCCTCAGACTGGCACACCGATCCCTTCGAGTTTGTGGAGAAGGATGGCTACTACTACGGGCGCGGCACGCAGGATATGAAGAACTCCGACGCCGCATTGGTGGCCACGTTTCTGCGCCTGCACCGCGAGGGTTACAAGCCGCATCGCGACCTGATTCTGGCGCTCACCGCCGACGAGGAGGGAGGCAAGTTTA
This sequence comes from uncultured Occallatibacter sp., assembly GCA_964414945.1. Lineage (GTDB taxonomy): Bacteria > Acidobacteriota > Terriglobia > Terriglobales > Acidobacteriaceae > Telmatobacter. The sequence continues at coordinate 43,462 of CAYPYJ010000004.1, read as the reverse complement.
ACGGCGCGGCATGGCTTGTCCGCGAGCATCGCGAGCTGGTGGACGCGGCCTTTGTCATCAATCCCGACGCGGGTGGAGTGGAACTGGACCACGGGCGCGCGGTGGTTGCCGATGTGGAGGCCACGGAAAAGGTCTACTCAGATTTTCAGATTACGGCGGTTAATCCCGGCGGCCACAGCTCGCGCCCCCGTCCGGACAATGCAATCTACGAGTTGACCACAGCGCTCAACAAGCTGGCCGCTTATGTCTTTCCCTTCGAAATGAATGAGGTCACTCGCACGTACTTCACCCACTTGGCCACGCAGGAAAAGGAACAAACGGCGGCGGATATTCGCGCCATTCTGGCCACGCCGCCAAGTCTGGACGCCGCCGCGCGACTCAGTGCCGCCGAACCTAGCTTCAACTCAAATTTCCGTACCACCTGTGTTGCCACGCGCCTCAACGCCGGCCACGCCAACAACGCCCTGGCGCAAACCGCGCAGGCCAACGTGAATTGCCGCATCTTTCCCGGCCACTCGCCAGAAGAGATCAGGCAGCAGTTGATCGCCGTCTTCGCTGATCCCAAGCTGAGCGTGAAGTACGTCTCTGATTCCTATGTAGTCACAGACACGGCGCCCGATCGCAAAGCCATGGTCCCGCCTCCGCCCATCCCGGAAGTTTTTGCCCCGCTGACCCGGCTTACGCAGACCATCTGGCCGGGCGTGCCGGTAACGCCAGTGATGGAAAACGGAGCCAGCGATTCCATCTACTTTGCGCAGGCCGGAATTCCCAGCTACGGCTATTCGGCCATCGCCCTTGAACGCGCCGACGAGCGCGCCCACGGGCAAGACGAGCGCCTGCCGGTGGATTCTTACTGGAAGTCGCTGGATTTCTTTTACTCGTTTGCCAAGGCGGTGGGTGGGGAGTGAACAATGTTGCAATGAAATTCCGGGTATCGGAATCGAAATCTAGAATCCCGGTAATAGTACAATTTCCGGCTAACGGTCACGCGCCCAATGCATGAATGATCCTGATAGAGTTGTTCTATGTCTCCAAATAAACATCGCAGCTTGCTGCGAAAAATCCTCTGGAATGTCTGTCGGGCTTGGCTGGTTTGCGGCCTTGGCGCACTGGCGACAGGATGCGGATTTGCGATTTATCGATCGGTCTGGCTATTCAGAGCTGTTTCTACGAAGGGAACAATCGTCAGCGTTTCGGAGATTCCGAATCCGCAGGACAACGCTGTCAACTACGCTCCGACATTTACATTCAAGGCAGCAGACGGTGGTACCTACGCTGTGACCTCCGGTGTCGCGACGAACCCTCCCAGCTTTGAGGTCGGAGAAGAAGTGCGTATTCGGTACATCAGAAGTAACCCGAGGTCCGCAGAGATCGATTCATTCTGGCAGCTCTGGTTAGTCCCTGTAGTCTGTGGTGGGCTTGGGATATTCTTCGCCGGAGCCGGTTACCTGCTGCTTCAATACGAACGACGCTCGTCGGTACTTCGTTTCTCCGCGCCTTAACCACATCATTGATATGCTTCGGAAACCAGCCGACACTCTTGGCGGTGAGTCCCAGGGGAGTTGTCAGTTATCCGGAAACTGCACCGTACCGAACATCTTAAAGTCTTGACATTGTCATGACAATAAGCCATCATAAAGGTGGAGGCAGAAAACCTCATGGCCACTCAACCCATCCTGACTGAACGGCGCACGGAGAAGCTGGACGTGCGGGTTTCACCCGCGTCAAAGGCAAAGCTCCAGGCTGCTGCCTCCGCCGTTCATCGCTCTATGAGCGATTTTGTCATGGAGAGCGCTCTTTCCCGCGCCGAGGAGACGTTGGCCGAGCGCCGCGTCTTCGGTTTGGATGCGGAGAAGTGGACCGCCTTCCAGGCAGCTCTCGATGCGCCCGCTCGTCCGCTGTCTCGTCTGAATGCCCTCCTCAATGAGCCGGGATTCTTCGACTCCAACAAGGCACGATGAACGAGACACGCACGATTGAGAAACTTCGACGCGACCATCCTATTGACGTCTTCGACTGCGGACAAGAGGCTTTAAACAACTGGCTGCGAAAGCACGCTCTGCAAAATCAGGGCGCTGGCGCGGCTCAGACATATGTCGGTTTGGTCGGCAAAGCTGTTATTGGGTATTACAGCCTGGCGGTCGGACAGATCGAGTACATCGACGCGCCGGAACGTTTGCAAAAAGGACTTGCGCGGCATCCCGTGCCGATCATGCTTCTGGCGCGTCTGGCCGTCGATAAAAACTGGCAGCTAAAAGGTGTGGGCCGCGCACTACTGCGCGATGCCGTTCTGCGCACCGTGCAGGCTGCCGACATCGCCGGCATCCGCGCGCTTGCCGTCCATGCAAAAGACGACCAAGCCCGTCGTTACTATGAGCAATTCGATTTTGTTGCCTCGCCCGCAGACCCGCTGCATCTTCTCGTCCTGCTGAAGGATATTCGCGGCAAGATCGGTTCTTGATCCAGTTGAGTCGATTCAAATTCGTCGATGTCGCCCGGAATAATCCGACATGCACGTCACTGCTAAACTAAAAGCACATGATTCTCCCGTTTGTCCGCGAAATTTTTGCGGAGCTGGAGCACTCTTCCGGGTTTGAGCGCGTACGAAGGCATCTGAGCCTTGCGGCGGGGCGTAGACGTGTCTCCGGGATGACCCAAACAGCGAGGGCTATCTACGTTCCGCTCTTCGCGCGGGCTGCGCGGCAGCCGGTGATCGTGGTGGTGGCAGACAACAAGGCCGCCGAGGCGCTGGAAACGATTTTGCGCGCGGGATGCGAACTGACCGGCGCGGTGGACCCAGCCCTGGTGGTCCGCCTGCCGGCTCACGATGTCCTCCCTTTTGAAAACCTTTCTCCTCACCCGGATGTTCAGGAGCAGCGCGCGGCGGCGTTGTGGAAGCTAGCCACCGGGGCGGTCTCCATTCTGATTGCGCCCGTGGAAGCTGCGGCGCTCAGGCTCTTTGATCGCGACTACTATGCCGGTCTCGCAGTCACTCTCAAGCGCGGCGAAGAGCTGGACATCGAAATGCTCACCGGACACCTCGCATCTGTCGGCTATACGCAGATGGATCTGGTCGAAATGCCGGGGCAGTTCACCCGCCGCGGCGGAATCTTGGACGTCTATTCGCCGGAGTCGGACCGTCCCGTGCGCATCGAGTTCTTCGGCGACGAGATAGAGACCCTCCGCAAATTCGATCCCGAGACGCAGCGTTCGCAGAGCGCTCTCGACGAAGCGCAGTTATTGCCGCTGACAGAGACGCCGGTGACCGAGCGGCTGCTTGTTGCGGTGCATGGTCGGCTCAACCGGCAGCGTGTGGATTTGGAGGGCGCGGAAGATGACTCAGCCGAAACTGAGGAGATGGCTGCCGAGTTAGCTGCGGCAGGCGGGGTGAGCGTTTTTCCGGGGTGGGAGTTCTTCTCCGCGGTGGCCGGAGCGAATAAGTCGCTGCTGACTCTGCTGCCAAAGAGCGTGCTGTTTATCGAAGAGCCAGCGATGGTGCGCAATCAAATTGATCGCTGGTGGAATAAGGTGGAGCAGCGTCATGAGCGCTCGGCAATGGGTTCGCTGATTACGCCGGAAGACATCTATCTCAGACCCGAGCTATTGCAGGCGCAGCTAGAAACGCACACGGGCCTCGATCTCGATCAGTTGGGTGTGGTCGATGTGTTGGACGCGGACAACACGCTGGGCGAGATTGAGCTGAACACACGGCCCACGCTGCGTTTTCATGGATCGATTCCCGCGCTCACCGAGCAACTGCGGACGTTGATTGCCGCCGAGACGCGCATCGTGCTGGCCGCGCCGCACCAGGGCGACGTAGAGCGCCTGGCCACGGTGCTGCGCGAGTACCAGATTCCGTATCGGCTGGGCAGTCGCAATCCGCGTCCCGGCGAAACCATGCTGGAGGAGGCAAGTTATCTGGCCGGTGACTTGCGCGTACCGGTAATTGTGCGCACGCCGGTGGCATCCGGAGTTAGTTTTCTGGACTCGAATCTGATTCTCTTCGGGGCCAATGATCTCTCGGATGACGCGGATGTAGCCGCGCGCCACGAGCCCAAGCGATCAAAGACGGCAGCCTTTGTTTCGGATTTTCGCGACCTTACGATCAGCGACTACGTGGTACACGTCGAGCACGGAATTGCGCAATATCAAGGCTTGAAAGAGATCATGCAAGACGGACTCTCCGTCGAGTTCATGATCCTGGAGTTTGCCGAATCAGCCAAGTTATATGTGCCGCTCACTCGCTTGGATTTGATTCAGAAGTATCGCTCCACCGATGCGGGACCAACGCCGGTGCTGAATCGGTTGGGCTCGCAGCAGTGGGCAAAGACCAAGGCGCGCGTCCGCAAGGCCATGCAAGACATGACCGGCGAGTTAGTCAAGTTATACGCCGAGCGGACCACCGCGCAGGGAACTTCCTTCTCGAAAGATAACGAATTTCAGCGAGAGTTTGAAGACTCATTCGACTACACCGAGACCGACGACCAAATATCAGCGATTCGCGCCATCAAATACGACATGGAATCGACCCGACCGATGGATCGGTTGCTATGCGGCGACGTGGGCTATGGCAAAACGGAAGTAGCCATGCGCGCGGCCTTCAAGGCAGTGCAAGACGGCAAGCAGGTTGCCGTCTTGACGCCGACAACCATTCTGAGCTTTCAGCACTTCGAGACATTCAAAAAACGATTCTCGCAATTTCCCATCATCGTCGAGATGATTTCCAGGTTCAGAACAGCAAAGGAACAAAAGTCAATTGTCGAACGCGTGGAGGCAGGCAAGATCGACATCCTCATCGGCACGCACCGGCTGCTGTCGAAAGACATCAAGTTTCAAGACTTAGGCCTGCTGATAGTCGATGAAGAACAGCGCTTCGGCGTGCGCCACAAAGAGCGGCTGAAGCAAATGCGCAAAGAAATCGATGTGCTGGCCATGAGCGCCACACCTATTCCACGCACGCTCCACATGTCGCTGGTGGGCTTGCGAGACATGAGCGTCATCGAGACGCCGCCCAAAGACCGCATGGCGATTCAAACCGTGGTTGCAAAGTTCGACGAGAAAATTGTGCGCTCTGCGGTCGAGGTCGAACTGGAGCGCGGCGGCCAGGTTTATTTCGTTCACAACCGCGTGGAATCGATCTATGAAATTGCGGCGCGGATTCAGGAATTAGTTCCTGCCGCGCGTGTTGCCGTTGGCCACGGGCAGATGGGCGAGACGGAGTTGGAGCGTGTGATGCTGGCCTTCATGCGGCATGAGTACGATGTGCTGGTGGCGACGACGATCATTGAAAACGGCCTCGACATTCCACTGGCGAATACCATGCTCATCAATCGCGCTGACCGGCACGGACTGAGTGAGTTATACCAGTTGCGCGGCCGCGTGGGACGCTCGAACCGCCGAGCTTACGCTTACTTGCTGATTCCTCCCGAGCAGGAGTTGACAGAGATTGCGCGTCGACGTTTGGCGGCACTCAAGGAGTTCAGCGACCTGGGCGCGGGCTTCAAAATCGCGGCGCTGGATTTGGAGTTGCGCGGCGCAGGTAACATGCTGGGCGGCGAACAGAGCGGACACATCGAGGCTGTAGGATTCGAGTTATACACCTCGATGCTTGAAGCCGCGGTCAAGGAGATGAAGGGCGAAACCAGCGAAGAGCGTCCGGCAACGCAGCTTAACCTGGGGATCGCTCTGCGCATCGACGAGAGTTATGTTCCGGAAGAAAATCAACGGCTGCGGCTCTATAAAAAGATAGCTGGTTCCACGAGCGAGGCGGCAGTGAACGAGGTACGCGCTGAGCTAGAAGATCGCTACGGCGCGCCGCCGGATGCTACGGTATACCTGCTGGAGGCTTCACTGATCCGGCTCGAATGCGAGCGGATCGGCATTGCGCAGGTGGATCGCAAGCGTGCTGAGTTGCACATTCGCTTCACTGAAAATGCGGCTATCGACCCGCAGACACTGATGCGCTTGGTGGCTCGGAACGCGAAACGTGGCGCACAGTTCACACCGCAGGGTCTGTTGAAGTATCCTTTGGCTGCTGCGCGTTCTGACGAAGTTCTACTGGAGATTCACGAATTGATTGCCAACCTGGCCCCGGCGGCTGTGAGTGCTTAAGGATTTGAGTAAACAAATGAAGAGAGGTCCGATGAAAAATATTTGTGCTTTGGCGATAGGAGTTTGCATGATGAGTGCGATCAATTCTCACGCTTCTGATGCTTCGTGGAAGCAGGCATTCGAGAAGGCCTCCAATGAATACCTCGACCAGGTGTATATGCGCTATCAGCCCACGGTGGGAACTCTGACCGGCTATCACCAATACGACACGCAACTCGAGGATTTCTCGCGCAAAAACATCGACGCGGAGATTGCGGACCTGAAGATTTTCGAGCAGCGCATTGTTGCGATTCATCCCGATGGCGACGCGGCGAGTTTTGTTCCGCGCAGCGATCGTGAGATTGTACTCGGGAACATTCGTGCGCGGTTGCAGACGCTGGAGACGATTCGCAAGTGGGAGAAGGATCCGGATCAGTATTCGAGCACCTGCGCGAATGGTGCATTCACGCTGATGGAGCGTAAGTTTGCGTCGCCGGACGAGCGCCTGCGCTCACTGATTGCGCGAGAAAAACAGATGCCGGTGCTGCTCAACAATGCGCGAGTGAATCTGAAGAACCCTCCGCATGTATTTACCGAGATTGCCATTGAGCAGTTACCGGGCATTGTGAGTTTTTTTGAACACGATGTTCCGCTGGCCTTTTCCGACGCAAAAGATCCGGCGCTCAAAGCCGAGTTTGCGCAAACCAATTCGGCAGTGGTTGCTTCGCTCAATAGCTATCTTGGCTGGTTAAAGACCGATTTGCTGGCAAAGTCAAACGGAGATTTTCGCATCGGCGCGGAGGCTTTTTCCAAGAAGCTTCAATATGACGAAATGGTCGACCTACCGCTGGACAAGCTGTTGGAAATTGGCCGGGCCGATCTGCACAGAAATCAGTTGCACTTCAATGAACTTGCGAAGGAACTTGAGCCAGACAAGGAACCGCGCGCAGTGCTGGAGGAGTTAGGCGAAAACCATCCCGCGCCCGATCAGTTGATCAATAGCTTCCGCGCCACCTTTGATGGATTGATCAGCTTCATCCGCACTCACCACATTGTGACCATTCCCTCGGAGGTTCGCCCGATTGTGGAAGAGACACCGGCCTTCATGCGGGCAACAACTTTTGCCTCAATGGATACCCCGGGACCGTTCGAAACTCATGCCACTGAGGCTTATTTCAACGTAACGCTGCCTGATCCTTCGATGACGCCCGCTCAGGTTGAGGGATATATGCATTCGTTCAATATCGGCACGGTGATTTCGACGGCGGTGCATGAAGCATATCCGGGCCATTACATCCAATTTCTTTGGCTGCCGCAGGCGCCAAGCCGGGTACGTAAAATGCTGAGCGCGAATACCGACGTGGAAGGATGGGCGCACTACACCGAGCAGATGATGCTCGACGAAGGCTATGGCCAGCCCGGCGCTGGCGCGAAGAACGAGCGCGAATCCAAGTTCCTAAGGCTCGGACAGCTACAGGATGCGTTGCTGCGCAATGCGCGCTTCATTGTTGGCATTCAAATGCACAGCGGTAAGATGAGCTTTGATGAGGCGGTGGAGTTTTTCCAGAAAGAAGGCTACCAAGCAAAGGAGACAGCACTGGTAGAGACCAAGCGCGGGGCTGGCGATCCGACTTATCTGTATTACACGCTGGGCAAGCTTGAGATTTTGAAACTGCGCGAGGACGTGAAGAAGAAACAAGGCGCAGATTTTTCGCTGGAAAAGTTTCACAACGATTTCTTGCGGCAGGGATTTCCTCCAATCAAGATCGTGCGTGAAGCGATGTTAGGAGATAACTCACCGGCGCTGTGAGCTATAAAGCAGGCAGCCGGAAGTCGGCAGTAGTCATGGGTACAAGGAAGGTGCGATGAGCAAGCAAGTGCGGAAGGCGGTTTTTCCGGCGGGCGGATTGGGCACACGATTTTTGCCGGCCACCAAAGTTATCCCCAAAGAGATGCTGGCGCTGGTCGACAAGCCCATCATCCAGTACGGAGTGGAAGAAGCGATTGCGTCCGGAATCGAGCACATCATTATCGTCACCGGTCGCGGCAAAGGCACCATCGAAGATCATTTCGACCACAGCTTCGAACTGGACGCAACGCTGGAGCGCAAGGGGAAGCACGAATTGCTAGCGGTGTCGCGCGGCGTTTCGTCGCTATCGCGTATCAGTTATGTGCGCCAAAAACAGCCGCTGGGGCTGGGACACGCCGTGCTGTGCGCCAAGGACCTGGTGGGCGATGAACCCTTCGCCATCATTCTTCCCGACGATGTGATCGATGCCAGAGTGCCATGCCTGAAACAAATCATTGACGTCTTCGACGAGCGCGGCGGTTCGGTGTTGGCCACGGAGACCGTCGAGGGCGAGGCAATCAGTTTATACGGAGTGCTGGCTGGTTCTGAAGACCCCAGCAACAAGCGCGTTTTCAACTGCACGGGAATGGTAGAGAAGCCGAAGTTTGCCGACGCGCCTTCAAAGCACGCTATCGTCGGTCGCTATGTGCTCACGCCTCGCGTCTTCGAGTTATTGGAAAAGACCGCCCCCGGAGCAGGCGGCGAGATACAACTCACGGACGGCATAAAGGCGCTGCTCAAGGAAGAAAAAGTCTTTGGCTATACCTTCGAAGGCAAACGCTTTGACGCCGGCGATAAATTCGGAATGCTACAGGCGACGGTGGAGTTCGCGCTCAAACGGGCCGATCTTGGGCCTGAGTTCCGCGCGTATTTGAAAGGGCTGGCGCTGTAGCGATGGGTTTAAGTCGCACCAGCCTCTCAAGACTATGATTGAAACGAGGCTGCCTAAACAGGGAAGCCTCGTTGAATACCGATTGCGGAAGAGGCCTATGAAGTTGCTGAGTGGTTCTCGTGACGTTTTCATTTTGACGCTGGGAGTTTGCGTTTTGGCTGCTGTTGCCTGGGTTGGTTCCGGTGCGCAGATTGCTCAGCAGAATCCTGCCGCCACTTCCGCGCAGCCCGATGCAGGAGCGCAATCGTTCACCGTCCAGCCGGGAACGCAGGAGGATGAGGAACCTGCGCATGTCCTCCACGTAACCACTCGGCGCGTTGTGGTGGACGTGGTGGTGACCGGGCCAGACGGCAAGCCGCTTTCGGGACTTACCGAGAAAGATTTTACGGTACTCGAAGATCACAAGCCGCAGTCGGTGCGTGCCTTTGAGGTTCATACTCCGGAGGTAGACCGCAGCATATTGCCGCCTGCTCCGGCGCAGTTGCCGAGCCACACATTTGTAAACCTGGAGCAGACGCCGGCCAGTGGTCCGCCGGTTGTGGTATTCATTGACTTTTTGAATACACCGGTCACAGATCAGGCATACGCACACCAGCAGATTGTGCATTTTATAGAGCAGAAACCGGCCTCAACTGAGGTGGCGATTTTCGCGCTGGGAAATGATCTGACCATGCTGCAGGGCTTTACCACCGACTCCGGCAAGCTGCTGGCCGCCATGCGTTCTAAGGCCGCAGGACTGCGCATGCCAGCGGCGACTGAAGATATGGCGCGCGCCCAAACCACGCTTGATGCGCTCTTCGATATCGGACGTTTTTTGGCGGCGATGACCGGGCGCAAGAATCTGCTCTGGTTCTCTGAGTCTTTCAATATGTTGGTTCTGCCCAATGCTCAGGACGCCGAACAAGGTTCGATTGTTGTTGATTATGAAAATGGCAGCCCGAATCCAGGGCCGGGAGCGACAGTTACCACGGCCAATTTGACGCCCTCTGCAGCCGCCATGGGACTTTCGTCATCGTCGGCCTCCGGCTTTAGTCAGGGAATCGGTAATATGATGGCGCTGCGCGAGCAGTTACGCAAAGTGGCAACGGCGCTGGCAGTGAGTCAGACCGCAGTCTATCCGATCGATGTGCGTGGACTCACAAATGATCCCGGGCTTTCTGCGTCGGCTGGTGGCCCCTCCAATATCAATACCGATACGCAAGGACGAGTAACCACAGTGGGATTGCCGACCGCACCCGGCAGTGCTCCGGCCAACTTGCAAAGCCACAATGATTTTTTGCTATCGATGAATGCGACCCAGGCCACGATGAACGAGATTGCCAGTGCGACTGGCGGTCATGCGTTTGTGAATACGAATGGGCTTGCCGTGGCGGCCGAACAAGCGGTCACGGAAGGCTCGGCCTACTACACGTTGGTCTATGCGCCCTCGAACACGAACTTTGACGGCGGGTTGCGCTCTATCCATGTGAAGCTGGATAAACCGGGCTGCAAACTTGCTTATCGCAGCGCATATTACGCCGTGGATCCGGCGACTATATCGCGAGAAGACGCCAGGAGCGGTGCTCTTGCGGCGGTGATGGTGCGCGGAACGCCGGATGCCCAGGGGTTGTTGTTCAAGGCGCAGATTGATCCAGAGGGAGCGCCGGTGATGGCCGCGCCTGATTCGCCTCTGGGGAACAAGGCGGCTTACCATTCTGTGAAAAAATCGAAAAAGCCACAGTTTCTTTCTGGCAAGGTGCAGCCGTACAAAATCCGTTTGGCCATCCTGATCCAGCAACTGCAACTGGCTGTTATGCCGGACGGGCGGCGTCATGCCGCACTTGAGTTAGCAGTCTACGCATACGCCGTTGATGGACAGTTGCTGGGCGGAACAACCCAGAAGCTGGAGGCGGCAATGCCGCCCGTCATCTATGCACAGGCGATTCAGAATGGAATGTTCCATAACCTGACGGTTGATTTGCCGGTGGAGGCAGCCAGCCTCAGGCTGGCGATTCTCGATCCGGGGAACCATCACACTGGCTCGCTTGAAGTGGCGTTGCCCATTGCGCCGGAGCAACAGGCAGCCGCAGTTCCCGTGAGTGCGCAAACAAATTAGCCCGCAGCATATTTATGAGTAATGTAAAGTTTCTCCGTGCCCCGTCCATTCCGCGTTCTTTGCGGAATGGATGGGATGGTAGAACTGTTCATTTCGACCGTAAATACCAGAACCGAACACGCACTATGGCAAAACACTTTACTTCTGCTTCGGCAGCACAATATCCGTCACAGTGTAAGGAGGAACCGTAACGCTGATCTCGTTGCCTGTCGTGGTAAACGGCGAAGCGGCCACCGGTGTGCCAGCGCTAAATTGTGCACTGCCGTAATCAAAGCGCTTTCCTGCTGCGCCGACGCTTCCGTTCTTGAAAGTTACCTTGACGATCGCTGGCTCTTTGGGATCTTTGTTGACCAACATGAGCCCGACGAAACCGTCGCGGCGATAAGTTGCATGCACGCCGACCAGAGCCGAACTGGAACTGACTTCCAGCAACGCGTCTCCGGGGTTGTGCGCCAGAATGTGCAGCATCTGGAATCCATAGTAGGCAGCCCCGAGTTTCTTGCGGTCCGCCGATAGCATCGAATCACCGTACATCTCAATCCAGTCGGAGTTCAGCGTCCCGGATTCGATCAGCATCGCGTAGGTGTCCGCTGTCCACAGCGCTCGTACCACGGGATGTTCCACCTTCGCGTACGGCGCAATTCCAGCCGGTGCAAAGGCCAACTTGGGCAAGTGGCCCTGAGGGCAATTCTTGTTGTAGTCGGTAATCATGGAGTTGATGATGTTGGAGAAGTTGCTCTTGGTATTGGCAAGAAGGCTTGGTTCATCCAGCGTCTTCCAATCTGGCGGCAGCATCGGACTCATTGTCCAGTCCAGAGTGACAAAGTCCAGGTTCGCGCAGGCTCCCTTCAATACATCTTTGTTCCATTCCACTCCCCACAAAACCGACATCCACGCCGTCGGGTCCGCGTGTTCGCCTTCTTTGTCCCAATTGGTTTTGTTTCGCAGTCCGGGTTCCGGCGGCAATGTCAGCGCGCTTCCAATCTGAATCGAAGGGTCCACCGCTTTCATCGCCTGCACAAATTTCTTCAGATTTTCCGCATAGGCTGAGGGCGAAAGCTTGGGGTCGCTCTTCAGTTTGGCAAAGTCTTTCAGCGCGGTGGGCGCTGGGCCGTGCAGGTCGGGATTGCCGGAATGCGCAACGCCATAATAGCCGTTGTTATAAACCTGGTCGCCGATCTGCCAGAGTCTGAAGCCGAATGCATGCGGATGCTGAATGCGGAGAAAGTTCAGACCATCGTCCACTGCCAGCGGAGCCTGGCCGCGCAGCGTGGCCCAGTAGCCAACCGTATGCCAGTCTTGGCCTGAGGCGTCTTTGCCCAGCGCAAGCGTATTGGCAGCGTCGCCATTGGCATACGCTACCCAGGCCGCGGCTTCGGCTGGCTCTCCGCCTCCATCGCCGTCAAAGTTCGATCCGTAATTGACCACAATCACGGCCTGTCCCAGCTTCTCCGCAAAGAGTGCAAAGCCCGGAAAGCTGGCCTCCGGAGCAAAGTAGCCGGCCTCCGTGCCTTTGTAACGCGTCGTCGTTTTGGTCGACCAGTGATAGAGATCCGCGACCCCGTGGTTGCCCGGATAACGCGCCGACGAGACTCCCGCCGCGCGCAGATAGACCGCGCCGTCCAGGTTGACCGAGTTACCGTCGAAGGTGGACGCAGGAACTCCCAAAGAAAGGTCGGTCACAACGTTCAACGCTTTGCCCAAATCCACCGAGACATTCGCTCGCGTTTGACCGAAGACCGGGAAACTAATCAGCATCAACAGAATGCAGAACACTGCTGTCAAATTTCTGTAGTGATTCATCTGTCGGTCACTCATGGATATCCTCTTTTGGTGGATCATCGTTTTCTCTTTTCTCATCGTAAACCCGGCGAATGATGCATTCAGGCTGACCGGAAAAGCATATCAAATCAGGCGGCCTGAACGGCAGCTCTTCATGGCAGGGGTGAATCGTTTTATTTGCGGTTTTTCTTATCCGCTGGGCATGAAAAAGTCTTATTCTGATTCAGGTGGCTTCGCGTGCTTGTCCAAGCAACGCTGGCCGGAACTGATCAGAGGGACGCCGTACTGATGACTTCACTATCGCAGAACAAGAATTGCCTTCATAGTTTCTTTTCAATCACCGCTATAGCTTTTCTGGTGTTCGCGTTTTTCGCGGCGTCACTCTGCGGCCAGAAGACGGCACATCTGCAAATCAACCTGAAGACTGAGTTGGCCGTTGTGCCCGCCGCCGGTTATGGCGTGCACACCAGCGTTTACGACAACAACTTCACTCCGTCCGATCTGCCCGCCAAATTAAAGGCAGCCGGCGTCACCGTCCTACGCTATCCGGGCGGTTCCTACGCAGACGCCTATCACTGGAAGTCGCATTCTGCCACCTCTGGCGTCAAGCTTTGGGTCAATCCCAACGATACATTCGACAACTTCATGACCAAAGACGTTCTGCCCTCCGGTTCGCAGGCGATCATCACCGTGAACTACGGCACCAATACCGACGGAACCGGTGGCGGCGATCCAGCTGAGGCCGCCGATTGGGTACGCTACGCAAACATCGAAAAGAAATGGAATATCCACTACTGGGAAATCGGCAACGAGATCGGCGGCAATGGCTTCTTTGGAGTTGGCTGGGAAGAAGACCACCATGCCCCGATGAGCGGCAATCGCAAGGGTAACTCAGCGCTCTCGCAGGCCTCATACGGCAAAAACGCGCTGGAGTTCATTCGCGCCATGAAGGCGGTTGACCCCACCATCAAGATTGGTGTCGGCGTGGATATGCCCGACTATAACGTTGGAACCGGCAATGAGGCTCTGCTCAAAGAAGTCAAAGACAAGATCGATTTCGTGATTGTCCATTGGTATCCCAAGGCCAGCGCCACCGACCTCACGGTCACCGAGGAGATCAAGCCGCAAGTCGCCGCGCTGCGGAGCGGGATTGCAAAGTTTGCAGGAGCCGCGCAGAAAAACATTCCCCTCGGTATTACTGAAACCAATGGCGGAGGAAGCGGAGCCAGCCGCGCCATCTTTGCCACCGACACATTTCTCACCTGGTTCGAGGCCGGTGCGTTCACCGTCGAGTGGCTGGAACTGCACTCCGGCTTCCTCTCCGACACCAAAGAGGTCCCCAACGATACTCCCGCCGAGGCTTACTACGGAATGCAAATGGCCTCGACGGCAGCCCGTCCCGGCGATCTGCTCGTCGACGCGCAGTCCAGCTCGCCCATGCTCGCCGCGCACGCCGTCAAGCGCAAAGACGGCGGAGTAGCCATTGTGCTCATCAACAAGCACCCCAACCAGCCCTATGTGGTCGATGTAACCATTCCCGATGCACAGCTTGCCGCAACAGGCATGCGCTATGATTTTGGCCGCGCCAACTTCACCATGAACAGCGCCTGGCCCGCCTCCGGCCTAACCGAAAGCAAGATCGATGGACTGGGGAATAGTTTCTTTGTCACGGTTCCAGCTACCTCGGAGACCGTACTACTTATTCCAGCAAAGTAGGTGCGATTCAGAGGCCACCGTTTTCCATAGCCGTGGTATCTAGGTGAGCTTGTTTGCGGCGGGATGCTTCGGCTTCGCGATGCTGGCGGCGCAGCAGGGCATCGTCATAGTGGCGCTGCTCTTCGGGAGTCTCAGGAATCACCTCAGGAACGCGCATACGATGGCCTTCCTTGTCGATGGCCACAAAAACCAGAAACGCGCTGGCCACGTGCGATTGCACGCCAGTCTGCGTATCTTCTGCCCACACCTTCACACCTACCTCCATTGATGTGCTGAAGGCGCGGTTGACGCTGGACTTGAGCGTAACCAGGTTGCCCAAATGCACAGGCCGGATAAAGTCGATGTGGTCCATGGCTGCGGTCACAATGTAGGTGCGGGCGTGGCGATAGGCGGCCATGGCCCCGGTCAAATCGATGAAGTGCATCAAGCGTCCGCCTAGCAGGTTGCCCAGTGTGTTGGTGTCGTTGGGCAGTACAAGCTCTGTCATCTCAGATTGAGTGCTGGCGACGGTGCGGGCGGCGGGTATTGGGGAAACATTCGTACTCATAACGGGTTACTCCATTTGCGGACGAGCCGCTCAAGCTTGCTTTCCGCCAGATAGAATGGAAGTGGCGGCTGGCCGGACGGGGCACAATCCCAGTTTCGACAATCGCCGCTATTTAAGCAAATCCCCCACGGCGCTGTCGAGCCGCAAGCGAGCAAATGGACAAGATAGCCGGATTGAAAGAAATTCTCGAACTCGACCCCAAAAACAGCTTTGCCCGTTATGGCCTGGCGATGGAACTGGCCAAAATTGGCGAAACAGTTTCGGCGCTTACCGAATTTGACACGCTGGTGGCCAACGATCCGGGCTATACGGCGGGGTATTTCATGGCCGCACAGACGCTCGCCTCGGCTGGACGGACTGCGGAAGCCATTACCCAGCTGAAGAGCGGCATCAATTCCGCAGAAAGCAGTGGTAACCGTCATGCCGTCAGTGAGATGCAAGCTATGCTCGACGAGCTAGACCGGTAGCTAGCATTCCCAAAGGCAAAAGCCGGGCAGCCGCAATCATCTGCTGAAGTGCGAAATCGCCGCTCATGAGACAAAAGTAATCCATTTCCATCGGAAGAGAGTCTAATCTAGGTCATGGTTAAATATTCGATTGTTGTTCCCTTTCATAACGAAGAAGAGAACGTCACAGTTTTATACGCGCGCCTGAAGCAGGTGATGGAGCAGGTGAGCGAGAGCTTTGAGCTTGTGTTGGTGGACGATGGCTCCAATGATCGCACGTATAAGCTTTTAGAAGAGATTGCCGCTGTTGATAGCCGTGTCTTGGTCATCAAGTTGCGCCGCAACTTTGGGCAAACCTCGGCCTTGGCCGCGGGCTTTGATCACGCCTCAGGCGAGTTCATTCTGGCCATGGACGGAGACCTGCAGCACGACCCCAACGATATTCCTCTCTTTATTGAAAAGCTGGCCGAGGGCTACGACGTGGTATCGGGCTGGCGCAAGCACCGTGTGGATAATCTTGTCATGCGCCGCATCCCATCGCGCTGCGCCAACTGGCTCATGGCGCGGCTCTCCGGCGTCAACATCCACGACTTTGGCACCACCTTCAAGGCATACCGTCGCGAGGTAATCCAGAATATTCCGCTCTATGGCGAAATGCATCGCTTCATTCCCGCGCTGGCCGTCTCTTACGGCGCATCCATCTGCGAGGTTCCCATCAAGAATGTCAATCGGGAGCGCGGCAAGAGCCACTACGGCATCGGGCGCACCTTCCGCGTTTTCTTTGACCTGCTCACGATTCGCTTCCTGCTCAAGTACATGAGCCGCCCGCTGCATTTTTTTGGCGGTTTTGGAGTCTTGGGAATCATGACTGGTAGTTGCATGGCCGTAACTTTGATGGGGATAAAGATTTTCAACCCGCAAATGGATGTGTTGCACCGTCATGGGCCTATGTTTGTTATTGCTTCCGTGCTGATCATAGCCGGCATCCAGTTGCTGGCCATTGGCATGCTGGGCGAATTGCAAGTGCGCCACTTCTATAGCAACCAGTCTCCGGCACCCTACGTCATCGACCACATCCTGCGCCTGCAAGCGTCAGAAGAGTCGAACATGATGCAGGACAGGGACTAGGCGAGCGAATGCCTGCCCTGAGTTTGTCGAAGGATACCTATCTTGGAACCTGGGAATGGCGGGTGCCCTGGTCCCAGTGCGATTTCCAAACCACATGGAAGGTGCCCCCCGGTCCCGATGAACTTTTCAAACCCAGATGCGGGTGCCCCTGTTCGCTTTTGGGGACCGGGATAGCACAAAAAAGCCCGCGCGAGCGAACAGCGAGCGTTGGCCCCACCGCAGGGGTTTGCAGATAATTAGGGTCTTCCGGCGCACAATTGAAATGTGAACTAAACTCTGGACCGGACCTCTGGCCGGGTAGCCACGGTCTCGGCGACCTGTCCCAACCCAGATGCGGGTGCCACCGGTCCCTGGCAGTTGGGGGCCGGTAAAGACAGCACCCAATTCAAGCTCAACCACCCAAAAAGGTTAAAAATGCGCCTATTTTCACTTCCAAAATCGCCTCTAACCGGACTAAAAAATGGGCAACAACCTCATTCCATTCAACTTACCTAAAAAAGTCCCACCCACATTTTTTCGTTTTTGGCTGTGAAACTGTGGAGATGCATCTAAATAATCTAAAATCATAAACTTCCAAACAGACTCTCTACAGATTCACAGTTTCCGGGTAGTTGTGAAACTGTGATGGGCATGGCAAGTGAGCGCGTGGCCAAGTTCCGCCCCCTCACTCCGCAACCTTCAAGCGAACTTTCGTGCGCGGAATACTCTGCTCCAGACAAACCGTGTGCGCCATCGCTTGCGCCTTATTCCGATTCGTCCAGCACTTCGATTCCAGAGATGGTGGCGTTGTTTTCAATCGGTTCGAATGTAAGATTCAGCTTGCCCTGCGCAGAGGGTTTCAGGTGATAGAAGGTCTTGGTCAGCGCATGAAGGCTGCCTGCTTCCTTGTAAATATCAAAATTATCCAGCAGCGTGACGCCATTGCACATCACGCGAAAGACACGGCTGCCTACTCCGCCAACACCCGATGCATGAGGCCCGAAATAGAATTCCGCGAAGTGAAGCACGAGCGTGTAACGGTCGCGAGTATCGACCGGGAGCGCGTAAGAAAAGTGCCCATAGCGCTCGCCGGCAAACAGGTCGGGGTCTGCCGAATCCTGTGCTTGTTGCCGTTGCGTCGACAGCCGACCGTTCATGAAGTAATTGTCCGGATGCCAGAATTGGCCGTTGTGATCCGTATAGGGCGTCGGTTGCGTGACTATACGGATGGGAAGCTGTTTGTGGGGAATTCCCGGCAATATCTCCAGCGCATTCAGCGCGGGCGCACCGCGTTCGCTGGTGAAGCCAAGGTGAAGGAAGCCGTCTTTGTCTGGAGAAACATCGCGAATGACTCGTTCATCGGCGATATTCTCTCCCAAGGCGTCGGAGTTGATGTCAAACCCTGTCAGAACCATTTTGTAATTGATCCAAATGCTGAAGGTGCCGTAGGCGTCGCCGGTGCCGTTTGTTGTAACAAAATAAAGATGCAGTTCGTAGACACCGGGCTGAAGAGGAATGTCGTAGAAGAAATCTCCCGTTCGCCAACGCTCAAAGAGCAACGGGTCGCTGGTACGGGCAATGGGACTTGCGCTGCGTGGCCAAGTTCCGCCATTATGAAAATATTTGTCGGCTTCCCAGATGGCGCCTGCACTATCCATTTGGGGCCGTCCAGTATAGCCGGCAATGATGCGGACCGGAAGAGGGGCTGGGCCGGAGGAAGCGATCTGCGGAGTGGCTTGCGTCTGAGCCGGACTCAGTCCCGCGCTGGTGCGGTGGGCAAATGGGGCAGATCGAGAGATCCAGTAGACGCCCAAAGCTGCAAACAAAACCGCAACGATCAGCAAGGAATAGCGCCATGCGGGGCGCGTCAGCGGAAGAAAAAATCCAGCGATTCCGCTTTCTGCTTCTGTATTCGGAAGCGCAGTTTCGGATGGCTGAGGAGGTTTGATTTGATTTTCTGACGTTCCCAGCTGTTGATCAGATATGGAGGCAAGAACATGGCTAGCCCGGTGCACAAAATTAGGAACGTAGGTTCCGGAGGGAATCACCAGTTGAACAGTGTGACTTTTACCCTCCCCTTCGTAAAATTCTTTTAACCTCTTCCGCAGACGGTGCGCCTCAACCCTCGCGATGGCATCTTCCCCAGCATCAAAGACTACTTTTGACCGATCAAAGACTTCGGTTGCGATGTTGTATTCGTGAAGCTGATCGATTTCGCCCAGAAAATATTTTTCTCCGAGATAGCGCACCAGACGAACCAAACGCGGGGACCTGGACAGCGCTACTGCAACCGCCTCGAGTTCGGCGTGCTCAGCATCTATTAAAGATGGCTCGGAGATTTCTGGCATGAAGTTCTGCGCCTCTGCTCAGCCACGGTGACTTCCGCGACGCCTTGATGATACGTGCCCATTGTACGGCTTTGCAACGTGGTAACTTCCACCCTGTGGAGATAGTATATATCTCAAATGGAATCAATACTGTACTCGATGTACCAGATTTCAATTCTGAGCGGGCAACAATAGCGTACAAGATTAACCTTTCGCTTTGCGTGGTGTTGAACTTACGGTGTTGCGGATAGCAATCGAGCGACTTTTCGGATGCGAATCTTGGCGGGTAGTCCAAAATCTCTGTAGATTGAGGGCGTTGGGGGAGACCAAAGACGCCGGATAGGCAGCGGAATCTTCGTCTGGATGAGTGATCGCGTTCTGCAATTTGAACAGCAAAGTTGAGGGTTAAATGGGCAAGCAAAGGTGGATGAGTTTGAACTCTGGTTTGAGGGCTCATCCATTCAGCGGTTGCAGTATTGCGCATTTGCACGAACTTGGCGCCAGTAAAAAATGAACCGGATCTGCCTGCCGAAGCAACGTGTTGGCGGGCATTTTCAGGTTTGACTACAAAATCGTTTTAGTGATAGAGCCGGAAGTGAAGGCTCACAAATTTGGAGGCATACCTTGTCGAAGTCAATGATCCATTCTCTCCGCATTTTGGTTTCACAATCCTGGACGCAAAAACGGCTGGGGCGCGCCATTCTATGGAGCGCCATTTTCGTGCTGCTAGTTCCGGCTGCCTACGCGCAGACCACCTCGACGATTTCTGGCACGGTTCTGGATGCTGCCAACGCCTTGGTTCCCGGCGCCAAGGTCACGCTCATCAACGAGGCAAGCAAAGGCGTGCGCGTGGCGACCAGCAACGGCGAGGGATATTTCAACTTTTCCGCCGTGCAGTCGGGTACCTATAGTATTCGGGTGGTCAGCTCGGGTTTTGAAACTTGGACAGTGACTGGCATTGAAGTCCATCCCGGTGACAGCCTCACGGTTCCAAAGATCAAGCTGAAGGTTGGCGAGGTTACGGAATCGGTAACGGTCACGGCGCAGGATGCGGGTGTTTCTCTCAACTCCGGTGAGCACAGCACCATGATCACCTCGGCCGACATCAGTCGCCTTTCTACCACTGGTCGCGACGTAGGTGAGTTGGTTAGCATGCTGCCCGGTTTCACGGTCAACGCTGGCACCGATGTGCAAAACGGGGGCGCGGGCGGCCTGTATGGCTATTCGACGGTGACCATTGGTGGTGCGGGTGGAGGAACGAATTCCGCCGGCATGGGCAACTATGGCGCCAATGGCGCGGCCCCACAGCAGGGATTGGTCAACATTACTAGTGACGGCGCCAACGTAATCGACCCCGGCGACATGGGTGGCACGATCACGACCGTGAACATGGATCAGGTGCAGGAGGTCAAGGTGCAGACCTCGAACTTCGGCGCCGACGAGGCCAAGGGGCCGATCGTTATCAATGCCGTGGGCAAATCCGGCAGCGATACCTATCACGGCGGAGTCTACACATACTTCCGCAATGCCGCGCTGAACTCCAACGATTGGCTTGGAAAGTATTACGGGTTAGCGCGTCCAGAAAATCAATACTTTTATCCCGGCGCGACGCTGGGCGGACCGGTGAAGTTTCCCAGAACCCACTTCAATAAGAATAAACAACTCGTTTTCTGGGCGGGATTCGAATATTACGGTCAGAATCAGTCGGCCGGAATGGCCAGCGCCTTCGTACCCAATGCGGCCATGCTCGCCGGCGATCTCAGCCAGAGCACCATTGCCAATGCGCTCAACGTGCCCCTGGCTGAAATGCAGACGAATTGCGCGGCCGATTACAACGTAACAAGTCTCTATAACGCCGTTGCCGGCATTTGCTGGTCTCCGAATAATGTGATCGATCAGAATGGACACACGGTGACGAACGGAAACATCGGCCCCACCACCCTCGCACTCGGTCCAGGAACCAATTCCATCGATCCCGCGTCCTTGGTTCTTGCCAGCTACTACCCGGCCATCAACCGTATCCCGAGGCCGCAGTACAATGCCGAAGGTGCCGTGATATCCGCATCAGACGGCATCAACTATGCGAAAAACGTGATGCAGACGCATAACGGGTACCAATTTCATACCCGTGTCGATCAAAACTTTTCCGACACACTGAAGTTGTATGGAACCTACAACTTCGAGTCGATCAACGACACCAATGCGATGAACAACATCTACTACAACCCAAATGGGACTGTGCCCTTTCCGACGCCGATGATGACGTATATGAAGGCGCAATACCTGACACTCAACCTGACCAAGACCATCGGCTCCTCGATCACCAACGAACTGGTCGCCACCGGCGTGCTGTTCAACTCGCCTGCTCAGTTTGCCGATCCAGCCAAGGCGCAGGTTCCCGCTGGCAGCGCGTGGGAATCCGAGGGTTACGACGGCGGATACTTCCATAATAGCTTCACCCAGTTGCCTCAGGTCATCACCTATGAGACAGTCGGAATTCCCAGTTTGTCGATGTCCTATGTTCCCTCCGGATCGCAGTACACCAAGAAGTTTTCCTGGAATCTGGCCGACAACCTGACCAAGCAATATCGCACCCACAGCATCAAAGCTGGCTACTACATGGAGAAGACAGCCAACAACTCGATGACTCTGGGCAGCAAAGTGAACGGATTTTTCCCATTTATGCGCTGGGATGCCTGCTATCAAAACCAGGACGTGATACCGGACCCAAACAACCCCGGCAAGTTCATACCTCCCGGGCAGCCATCACAAAAGACAGGCATGGGCAACACGGTTGGCAATCTGCTGATTGGATGCCCGCTATCGTATCAGCAGGACAACTTTGACCCCGCGCTTAACCTGCGCTTCATGACTTTCGAGGGATATGTCACCGATGATTGGAAGGTCAACTCCAAGCTGACGGTTACCTTAGGCATCCGCCTGTCTCACATGCAGCCGTGGGAAGATGCACATGGCAATGGAATGGCTATCTGGGATCCGTCTGGGCTGACGCAGCATACCAGGTATGCAGACACCAATGATCCCAAAAGCTGGCCCGGTCTTAACTGGCATGGACGAGATTCCAGCATTCCGAACGCGGGCGTTCCCACCAGGGCGGCATTTTATTCGCCGCGCTTGGGCGTAGCTTACGATCTGCATGGCAATGGCAAAACCATCTTCCGCGGTGGCTGGGGCGCATATCACTCTCACGACGCAATTCTCTTCTATGGTGGTTCTGCCGCCGGTACCGCTGTAGGTCTGGCGACTTACTCCACACCGCCTAACTTCACCTGCACATTTGCCCAGCTTTCAAATTATTATGGGCAACCTGGGCAGACTTCCGGCTCCAAGACCGTTGGATGCGGGGCTTATCTTTCAACAGGAAACGCGATTCCCGCGTTCAATGTCGGCGCGATGGACCCAAAAGATGATCGCGGACCGGTCACCTACACTTACAACTTCACTGTGAATCAGCAGGGTCCGTGGGGAACGACTTTAGAGCTTGCCTATATGGGGAACAAGAGCTCGAATCTTTCCACGCTGGCGTCGAACTCGGTAGGATCCGATCTGGAGAATCAGAATGTGATCCCCCTCAACGCCTACTATGGCCCCAATCCGATTCTCGGATCACCCACCTCCGGTCAAACGAACCCGGCCTCCGCCATCCCAGATGCATCGGAATATCGCCCCTATCCGAACTACCAGCATATCGATGTTCCCGCGCATATCGCCTGGTCTAATTACAATGCGCTCCAGGCGGGATGGAACAAGCAGCGCGGGTCGCTGACCTTCGGGCTCAACTACACCTGGTCCAAGGCGCTGGGCGTGCGCGGCAGTTACGACACAGGTTATGTTTCCGATCCGGTCAACCTGCACCACGATTACGGCATTGTCGGCTTTGACCGTCCGCATGCTATCAATGCTCACTATTCCTACCAGGAAGGCAAAAAGTATCACGGCAGTCGCGTTCTCAGCGAGGTGCTCAACGGCTGGGAGCTCTCGGGCATCACTTCACTGGTCAGCGGCGCGGACTTGGCGATCGTCAACGGAAGAACGAATTTCGGCCTGAGCGGCGGCGGTGGCTACAGTGTGGGTACCAGTAATGTCAGCCTTTCGCTGACTCCCGATGTATGGCTGGGGACTCCTGACTACACTTTGCAACCCACTGTTATCTGCGATCCACGCAAAGGCCTGAAGAAGAGCCAGTATGTGAATGGCGCCTGCTTCGGCCTGCCCGCCCAGGGTACGGAAGGGCAGTGGAGCCTTCCCGACGCGCATGGGCCAATGTACTTTAAGGCGGATCTCTCGCTGTACAAAAACGTCACGATCAACAGCCGGCAAAACATGCAATTCCGGCTATCGGGATTCAACTTCCTGAATCATCCGCTCACTTCGTTCAACAACACGAACCTGAACAACCTGTATTTGACAGCCGGGGATCCGAGCGGCGTTACCTACACAACACCGGCGGAGGCTTTTGCGGCGCTGCACATTACCAATGCAGACAGCTTCGGCTATACGTCCTTCAAGAATGGCGTGCGTATCGTTGAACTCGGCTTCAAGTACAACTTCTAGCCGTGGTCAGGAAGGGTGCTACTTCGGTTGCATCCTTCCGCAAACCACGCCGACGAGATGGGGCGACGGAGCGGGTAAGGCCGGTAGCCGGAACAGGAAACAGAAGCGACACGCGGCAGAGAGCCGCACTTTGGAGGCTTGAAATGTTGAGCAATGATTGGATGAAGAGTTGGATGCAGAGGGCGATGTGGTTGATGGCTCTGATTGTGTTTATTTTGCTCGCGGTGCCATCAATGTCTGCGGCGAGTTCGTCTGTGCCGCCGATTGTAATTACGTCCAACAGCACAGTTACTGCGACGGGGTTGGCAGGCGGAGAAGGTAATGTAGCAGTGGATGCCTGCGGAAATATCTATACGGTTCAGCGTTATGGCGGTGAGGTGGACGAGATTCCTGGTGGAGGTGGCGCGGCGATAGTGGTTTTAGCTGCCGGGGGCGCCAACTACGATGAGGCGGTCCTTGCCATGGACGCCACTCAAAGCAACCTGTACGTCGTGCAGGCAACGAGCGGCGCCATCAAAATTCCAATTGTGAATTGCGTGCCGCAAACAGCTTCAGCCACGTCGGTCGGCATAGGCAATCTTCCGATTGCTGGTAATGGCTGGGGCTACTTGACCTGGTACTTCAGTATGTCGGCCGTGGCCGCGGATACAGCGGGAAACATCTTCATGGCGAGCGATGTTGCCTGCTGCGCCAGTATCAACAGTCTGGTGGAGGAGTATGCGCAAGCGTTGCCTGCTCCGGCATCGCCTAGTCCATATTCTGTGGGAGCACCGTTGCTGGGCTGGGCGACGGGTTTGACTTATCCGATAAACTCGATGGCCGTCGACTTTAACAACAATATTTACTATGTTATCGGCTGCACCGTAAGCAACGATAAAGGCTCTGGCTGCGACGACGTTGCGACATTCGGTACCCTTTACGAATTACCCGTAATTACACAGGCCACGGCCACTACTCAGGCAGTATATAGTTCCACTCCCGTGCTCTTTGGCAGTGGATATTCAAACAATGTTGTGGGTGTTTCTGTCGATAGCCACGGAAATCTGTATGTTGCGGACGGTGGAAGTTCCACCATCTACGAGATTCCATATGAGACCACCGGCAGCACGTCGGCTCTGAATGTCGCCGATCAATTTGTGGTGACGCCGAACGCCTCTTTAGTCTATCCGGGGGCTCCCGATAGGGCGGGCAATTTCTATTACTCCTCAGGCGGATCTTCTGTTTATGAAATGATACGAGGCGGCGCGAACTTCGGTTCAGTGACTACGGGTAGTTCCGGAACGGCGACCGTGAATGTAACTTTCAACGCCTCTGTCACGCCAGCTACTTTCACAGTCGTTTCAGCCAGTGGAGTCTTCACTGACGCCGGAACCGGAACGTGCACCGCGCAAGCGTATGCAGCTGGTTCTAGCTGCACCGTGAACGTCAGCTTCACTCCTGCGAAACCCGGTGCTGCCTATGGCAGCGTGGTGCTGGCAGACGCAAGTCATAATGTACTGGCTACGGCCTATCTTCAAGGCATGGGCCTAGGCGCGGGCATCGCGATGGACCCCGGCTTCGTCACTCCGGTTGGTAGCGGCTTTGGTTCGCCCGCATCAATTGCGGTTACGTCAGCAGGTGGCTACATCGCCGATACGGGTAAAAATGCAGTTCTCTACTTTGCAACTCCCAGTTCGACGGGGGTCTCCTTTGGCACGGGGCTCCTCAGGCCAGCCGGAGTTGCCGTCGATGGCGCAGGTAATCTGATCATTGCCGACACCGGCAACAACCGGATTGTCGAAGTGCCGGTGGTCAACGGCGTTCTGAGCAACGCAGCGCAGGTGGTGCTTGTCTCCGCAACTACCTCCATTGCTGGCTCAGTGCTCAAGGCTCCCGCCGGAGTCACAGTTGATGGGCTGGGCAAC
Organism: uncultured Occallatibacter sp.; assembly: GCA_964414945.1. Classification (GTDB taxonomy): domain Bacteria; phylum Acidobacteriota; class Terriglobia; order Terriglobales; family Acidobacteriaceae; genus Telmatobacter. The sequence goes on along the minus strand of CAYPYJ010000004.1, from coordinate 18,132 downwards.
CTGTACATCGCCGACACCGGCAACAATCGCATCGTCTATCTGCCCTATAACGGGGGCTGGAATGTAGCGAATGCCTCAACTATGGGTTCTGGACTGAACGCTCCCTTGGCAACCGCTATCGATCCCTCTGGCAATCTCTACGTGGCCGACACCGGCAACGGCCAGATTTACAAACTGCAGAACGGAGCTCAGCAGTTAATTGCCGTGGGTTACAGCAATCCCTCGGCGCTGGCTTTCGACGCATCCGGAAGTCTCTTCGTCGTCGATCAGGGCGCGGGGATCATCTTCCGTATTCCTAGTGTCTCCGGCGTACTGGATCCAAATAGCGCGATTGAGGTTGGATTTGGAGTTTCCGCTCCTTATGGCATCGCGCTGGATTCGGTCGGTAATCTCTTTGCGACCGATATGACCCATGCCGCCGCCTATGGGGTGAACAGAATCAGCATTTCAACCCTCCCTAATGTTTTTGGCAATTGGCCCCTTAATACGGCCAGTGGACCGTGGCCCGTCCAAGTGGAAAGCGCAGGGAACCAGAGTCTGATCTTCAGCACGCCGTTCGATACTGTCACTGGCCATACAGGGGATTTCAGTCTCAGTACGCCTTCCGACGCTTGTGCTGACAGCCTTACAGTGGCTGCCGGAGCAGGTTGCGAACTGGACGCAATCTTCCAGCCAACCGTGGCGGGAGAAAGAACGGAAACGCTGACTCTGAACAGCAATGCCAAGAATACAGCCTCGGCTCAGGTGGTTCTCGACGGTACCGGCGTTGCCGCCACTGCCACCACAACGGTTCTGGCGATCACCTCTCCGGCCAGCGGCACACCCTCCTTCGGACAGGCCATCACGCTGACGGCTACTGTTACTTCCGCCAGCGGAATACCTACCGGCAGCGCGATGCTTCTGGTGGATGGCGTCATCTCGGCAGAGGCAGCATTGAGCGGCGCTGGCGTTGCCACCTTCTCGCTGCCTACCGGACTGACAGGCGGAAGCCACACTTTGCTGGCCATCTATCTTGGGACAACCACCTTCGATGGAAGCATTTCCGCCATCAAGACGATTTCGGTAGGAACAGCGCCCACAGCCTCAGCCATGGCCATCACCGCGCCGTTCATCAATCCGTATAGCGCCCTGCCTGGAAACGCCGTTACCTTCACCGTTACCATCGGCTTCGCCGGTGTCGGCATTCCGACGGGAACTGTAACGTTTGTCACGGGCAGTACAACGCTGGGTACGGCAAATGTGTCACCGGTGGCCGGAGGTCTTTTCCAAGCCTCTCTTACCACAACCGCCCTGCCGCTCGGAACAGACTTAGTCACCGCGACCTATAGCGGCGATGCCAACTACATTGGATCGGCGACTTCGGGAACTGTTATCGTGGTCAGCGGTCCTACGGTGGTACTGACATCCAACGGGACGGCGCTCACCGCAGGCAGTGGCAGTATTGCTTTCAGCCAGGTATCGGAAGGCGGCTGGAATGGAATTGTCGGATATAGCTGCCTTGAATCCTCTCTGCCGGCGAATTCGCGTTGCATCTGGTCTCCTGGACAGGGGCAGGTAATGCCCAGTACTTCTGCCGCAACTGCATATCAGCCAATCGTGAATCTGTCCATTGCCGTTGACCAGCCTCCGCAGACGAGAACTGGCAGCAAGCTTGTTTGGTGGCTAGGCGGCATGACAGGATTGCTGCTCTTCTTTGCGCGTCGTCGTTGGATGCGCGGAGCCTGGGCGACTATGACCATGCTGATTGCCGTGGCTCTGCTGGGGATTTCGGCAAGCGGGTTGATGGCCTGCAATACCGGCGTTCCGGCTACGTCCACATCGCCGTACGCTACGCCGGCTGGCACAACTACGATTACTGTGTATGCGTCAGCCGATCCGTTCACGACTGCGCCTACGTCCAGCACTCCCACTCCGCCAACGCAACCTTGCGGTATTATTCCGGGCAGTAATCCTCCAACTGCAAGTCCCGCGCTGGCTCCCTGTTCGCAGAAGGCCTATCAGATTTCGGTGACTGTCCTCCCATAAACGCTGTATTCACAATAACGACGGCCCGGACTGCATACGCAATCCGGGCCGTTTACATTTTCCTTGGGTGTGGCACATAGTTAATTGTCGGTACTAACTCAGATCTCCAGAATGACCGGCATAATCATTGGCCTTCTTCCGGTGGATTTCTGTATTAGCCGCTTGAGTTCAGCGCGCACTTTTTCCTTGACCATTCCGTAGTCGGATTTTTGTTCGGTGTTGAGGCCGTCCAGAGTTTTCAGGACCACTTCGCGGGCTTCTTCGGTAATGTCCGCGCCACCAAAGCCGCGCATGACGACCTCGGGCTGCTGCTCGACCTGGCCGGTGCGCTTATTGATGGCGAGGACCACCAGCACAACGCCGTCTTCGGAGAGAATGCGCCGGTCGCGCAAGACCATGTCTTCGACGACGTCGTTATTGGAGCCGGAGTCGATCAGGATGCGGCCAGTGGTGACTTTGTCCTTCTTGCGGACATCATTCTTGCCCAGTTCGAGCACGTCGCCGTCTTCAATGACGATGGTGTGTTCGACCGCTCCGGTGTCCATGGCCAACTGGGCGTGCTTGCGCAGGTTGCCGTAGTTGCCGTGGACGGGGATGAAATACTTGGGCCGCACCAGATTGATGAGCAGGCGCAGCTCTTCTTGCGAGCCGTGCCCGCTGACGTGAATCAGGCCGTTGGAGCCATTGTCGTAAATGACGTTGGCCTCGCGGCGATAGAGGTGGTCAATCACGCGAAAGATGCTTTTCTCGTTGCCCGGAATAATGCGCGAGCTGAGAACGACCGTGTCGCCGGGCTCGATGTGCGCGTGCTTGTGATTGTCCACGGCAGCGCGGCTGAGCGCGCTCATCGGTTCGCCTTGAGTGCCGCTGATCAGAATCATCAACTGCTCGGGAGAGTAATCGCGCATCTGGCCGGGATTGATGATGAGCCCCTGCGGCACATCGATATAACCCAGGTCCTGAGCAATCTCTGCGCTATCCATCATCGAGCGGCCGATAAGGACCACCTTGCGGCCATGAGCACGCGCCAGATCAAGCGCAATGCGGATGCGGAAGACCGAGGAGGAAAAGCAACTGAAGAACAGCTTTTTCTTGGTGCGCGAGACAATCTCGTCAAGGCGGGGAATAACCGCCGACTCTGAAGGCGTGTAGCCTGAGCGGTCCACGTTGGTCGAATCCTGCAACAGGGCCAGCACACCGCGTTTGCCGTACTCGGCAAAGGTATGCAAGTCAAAGGACTTACCGTCGAGTGGCGCCAGATCGATCTTGAAGTCGCCGGTGTGGATAACCACGCCGACCGGAGTATCGATGGCCAAGGAGACTGCGTCCACAATCGAGTGTGTGACGTGGATTGGCTCTATGGTGAACGGACCGATGGTGAATTTTTCCTTGGGGACGATTTCGATTAGCTCGGTCTCGTCCAGCAGGCCATGTTCTTCGAGGTTGCCCTCTACATAGGCCAAGGTAAACTCAGTGGCGTAGACAGGAACCTTGATTTCGCTCAGAATCCAAGGAAGTCCGCCAATATGGTCCATGTGGCCGTGGGTAAGGATGATGGCGCGGACATGCGCCTTGTTTTCAATGAGGTAGGTGATGTCGGGGACAACAACGTCCACGCCCAGCAACTCCGACTCCGGGAACATCAACCCGGCGTCGATCACGATAATATCGTCTTCCCAGCGTAGGGCGAGGCAGTTCATTCCGAACTCGCCGAGACCGCCCAAGGGAATAATTTTCAGCTTTTTTGTATGCATCTGTCAGATTCGATGCTAACACTCACAGGCTTAGAGAATTGGTTCATTCCGCACACTCGTACTGAGTTCCATCCTCAAAACAGGAATAGGGGCACTTATCCGAGAGGGCTATGCCCGCCCCGGACCTAGCCCAACGCCTGCACTCATCACAGGTCTTTGCGGGAGAATCCCGTCTGATTTTCCCCACGCTGCCAGAAGCGGATCGACGCCTTGGGATTCAAAATGCGGGACAAACTTCCGGTCGGAGTCCTGAATGTGTGTGAAGAGCCAGTCTTTGAGCTGGTTCATCACTTCAAGTTCGTCAGCCAATCCGTCGCTATTGTTGAAGCGCGCTTGCAAAACCGTTAGACGATTGACTGAAGAATCGTGTTCCCGAGTGTGCTCTTGCATGGCGGGATATGCGGTTTCGGCCAGGAGCTTCTCTTCGTGGGCATGATGAACACGGGTGTGTCTGACCAGCCCTTCAAAAACGTGTTTGAGCTCAGACTTGGCGCGGCCCGTCACAAGCCCGTCGTGCAGATTGTTGATCAGCAGCACCAGTTTCTTGTGGTCATTATCCAGCAGTTTTACATTGACACTCATTTCGGTTGTCCAGACAATTAGCGGCATCAGCGGCAGGTCCTTTCTTGCATTGTTAGAGCGCTTAAAGTCACGCACAATCAATTCCGGTGTCCAAATACAGAATGAGAAATTTGCCCTCCGTCGCGATTACGGTGATAGCAGGAAGAGCATTAACAGTGGCAGAAGCGATGAGGCTCAGATTTCAAAGCCTGGGGGTTGGTTTCAAGAACAGGTCTACGCATCTCGAATAGGTGTTTACCGTTTGTGCCTTTGCGTGGCATTTCCGGCGCCGTAAAAGGCGCTTTTTTTTCTTAAAGAAAAATTATGTAGCAGAAGCAGACGTAGTGAGCCTCTATATCGACAGAAAGGTAGCACGTAGTACAGATCCGGCGCGAGGTGGCTTCAGCGCCGGATGGTCAGCCAATAGAATGCCCTATACTGCCCCTTGCACGACTCTGGGTCTAATTATCGGGCTTCTTTGCGTACTGCCAACATGGAATTGCCGCGCCGCCAGAATTGCATTGACTGCGCTTGCCTTGAGATGTGGCACGTATTCCTGGTCGGATATTTCAACGTGACTGAAGAGCCAACCTTTGAGCAGATTTACCACCTCCAGATAGCTGTCCAGTTCCGTGTCGTTTTTGAAGCGATCTTGCAGATCAAGAACTCGCTCCATTAGATGTTGGTGCTCAAGAGCGTGGATTGCGGCGTCGGGGTAACCGGTTTCGGCGAAAAGACGCTCTTCATGGTTAAAGTGGATGCGGATGTCACTGATTAACGATTCAAAGAGGCTCTCGAGTTCCGGTTTGGCCAGACCTGCCCAAATTCCGTCGTGCAACTCGTTAATTAGAATAGCCATCTTTTTGTGGTCATTATCCAGTAGTTTCACACCGACACTCATTCGAATTGTCCAGGCAATAAAAGGCGTTTTCGGCAGGATATTCCCTGATCCCTTCTCGCGCCCAATGTGTTTCGAGTTGAACATAGGGGTACACTCACTTCCTTGCGACATCGCTTGTTTCAGCGGGCCGGGGAGCCACGCAAATGCTATGGCTCGTTGGCGGGGGAGGAAGTTGTTAAAAGCTGGGCGCGTCCTGTCCTTGTGAACCAAGGCGCGCCCGGTGGCCGGGGAGCCGCACGTACACTTGGTATGAAAATTTATCAAGTCCTTGTTACAGATGCAGATACCAGGAGCATTACGAACGGATTCGAGCGTGCTTCCTAGCATGATTTTTTCCTCGTTTTGGTTTGACTTGCATCTGGTCGCTCACTAAAGACAGCGTGAACCAGAAGAAAAATGCCTCAACTTTTTCGAGCGTAAAAAATAGCCTCTCGTGGCCGCGATTATCTACGAATAACAGAAAAGAAAGGTGGTAAACTTGCGGCAGAACAGGTTGGGCCTGTTTTTTACAACTTTCGATGGTGTTCTTCCCTTCGGCCTTCGGGTCTGGCTTTATCTCCATCCCCCCGCAGATAAAGACTTCTCAGAGGGGCTTCGGTCTAGTCGGTTTTTGGCTCATTAACCGGTGTCCTTTGAGCGCGGTTATTGTGCGCTGCCGTGGAACGCCATCAGGCAAAAAGTGTGTATATAGGCCCTAACGTAGCGCCGCGCGCACGGAGGCGGTTTTGCAGGCAGACCAGGGAGAGATTACCTTACTTTTGGGTAAGTGGAGGGACGGTGAGCCGTCGGCATTCGAGGACTTGATGCCGTTGGTATACTCCCACCTACGCGAGGTGGCTGCCTCGTATATTCGTCGGGAGCGGAATCCAGACCTATTGCAGGCGACTATGCTGGTTCACGAACTTTATCTTCGGCTGCTGAATCAGAAAAAGGCAGCTTGGGATGATCGTCGGCATTTCTATACGTTCTCTGCCAAAGTGATGCGCATGATTCTGATCGATCATGCGCGCGAAACCCAAACGCAGATGCGGGGCGCCGGTTACGAACGCATCCCTCTCAGCGACGATCTCGCGTGGGTTGATATCGACAGCCCGGAGCTGCTGGACCTAAACCGTGCATTGGACGAGTTAGGCGCGCTTGATGCCGTAAAGGTTCAACTTGTAGAACTACGCTACTTTCTTGGTTGCACCGCAGAGGAAACGGCGGCCCTGATGCAGATGTCCAAGTCCACCGTGGATCGCGAACTGAAATTCATCAAGAGTTGGCTATTCCGCCGAATGCACCCCTCTGATACCGAGGCTGCAGTCAGGCAATGATTCATTTTGTCTTCGGTTCACGCATACCGTATAAGCGTTATCCATGGATGGGGTTGTCGCTTAAATGATCGAAACAACGGAAAGCTTTCTGCAGGTTGAAGCGATCTTCAATGAGGCATACGCCGCATCGGAGGACGCTCGCAGGGAATTGATTGAGAGCCGATGCGCGGGTGATTCGGAGCTGGCAACCGAAGTGTGGTCGCTGCTCGATGCCTGTTTGGCGGAAGAGCAGATGGCGGCATCCCGCCATCAGGAACCGGGGACAGGCCGGGAGGCGCTGGCTGAAACCAGACAGATTGGCCCCTACCTTCTGGATCGCCTTTTGGGACGGGGCGGCATGGGCGCCGTATATTTGGCGCACCGCGCCGACGGCCAGTTCGAGCAAAAGGTCGCCATTAAACTAATTGACCTACCACTGGCGACGGCTGTCTTCCAGAACCGATTTCGCCGGGAGCGGCAGATTCTTGCCGGCCTGCAACATCCTTACATTGCACGGTTGCTGGACGGCGGGGTGACCTCGGCCGGGGATTTGTATCTGGTGATGGAGTATGTGGATGGAGTACCCATTCATCGCTACTGCGAGGAGAAAAATCTCAATGTGTCTCAGCGGCTGGAGTTGTTTTTACGTGTTTGCGAGGCGGTTCAATTTGCCCATCAGAACTTTGTCGTCCACCGCGACCTGAAGCCGGACAACATTATGGTGGCCGAAGACGGTACGCCTAGGTTGTTGGACTTTGGAACAGCCAAGCTGCTTTCACCGTCGGAGTCAGTGCCTGGGAGCGACTTGACTCGTGAAGGATACCAAACATTCACTCCGCAGTATGCCAGCCCGGAGCAGGTTCTGGGTAATCGAATCACGACGGCTTCCGACACTTACTCGCTGGGTGTTCTGCTCTATCTTCTGCTGACCGGCACGCGGCCCTATGAGTTAACGGAACTCACTACGGGAGAGATGCTGCGTGTGATTTGCGAAGAGCCTCCTCGGAAACCTTCACAGGCGGATGGCTCCGGCAAACGCCTCGATGCAGACCTGGAAGCGATTCTGGATAAAGCGCTGCGCAAAGAGCCTCGGGAGCGCTATCTGACTGCCGAGCAACTCGCCAACGATGTTCGAGCTTTTCTTGAGGGGCTTCCGGTGGGGGCGCGCCAGGGCACAGTTCGCTATCTGGCCTGCAAGTTTGCCTACCGCCACCGCTTCGGCCTGGTGGCCGCCGCCGTACTGGCTGTGACCCTGTTTGCAGGCATCTTGGGAGTGCTATGGCAGGCCAAGGTGGCCAACGAGCAGCGGCGCAAAGCCGAAGCCCGCTCGGCTGACCTGCGCCAGTTGAGCAACAGCCTGCTCTCTGAACTGGATGAAGCGATCCAGCAGTTACCCGGTTCCACTGGCGTACAGAAGCTGCTGGTAACGCGCGTGCTGGAACATCTGGATCGCATGGCTAAAGATGCCGGAGACGACCGCCAGACGCAGCTCAATTTAATTGACGCCTATACCCGACTGGGAAACCTGCAAGGCAATACCTACGACCAAAATCTGGGCGATACATCAGGAGCGCTCACCAGTATCGATAAGGCGATTGCCCTGGCCGCACCGCTGGCTCCAGAAGGTTCCAGGGACCGCGAGGCTCTGCGGGCACTTGCTACAGCGCAGGTGTCTCGCAGCGAAATTCTCTTCGTGCCTGAGCGAACTCAGGATGCCATCGCTGCGATGGAGGCGGCCACCCGAACCTACCATCAGTTGATTGCAAGCAACGATGCTTCCAGCACTTTGATCTGCGAGGTAGCGCGCGCATATGGCATACTAGGCGATGAACTGGGCCAAACGGGCATTTCCAGCCTCGCCGACTCCGCAGGTGCTTTGAAGGCGTACCGCGAGTCTCTTTCGCTCAATGAACGAGCCCTTGCCATTGATCCAAACTTCCTTGGTGCCAGGCGTGGTCTCGCGATCAATCAGTTGAAAATTGGAAACGTCGAGATGGAGACCGATCCGGCGTTGGCGCTGAGAGACTATCAAGCAGCTATGCAGTTGGTGGATGCTTTGCCCAAAGCTGAACAGGAGAATCTTTCTACGCTCAGATTGCGCGGCCTGCTGCTGGTCGATCAGGCCAACGCTTATGTTCAGATTGGAGAATTCTCGCAAGCAAGTACGCTCTACCAAGAAGCATTTCAGCGGTTTCAGCATCTTTCGTCGATGGACCCGCAGGATATGCGCTCCCTGGTCGATCTGGAAATTGTTCTGAATCAGGAGGCGGCTGGTTTTGAAGACGCAGCAAATCCAGCTTTGGCTGTTGCAGGCAGTAACCGGCGGCGGGACCTGGCCGCTGCGGAGAAATTTCTCGTGCAGGCGCTGGCCGTGATCGATCGCGCGATGAAGCTGGATCCGGCAAGTCAGGACGGGTTGGAATCGCAGGCCGACGCACTGGTGCGATTGGGCACAATCCGTTCGATCCTGCATTTGGCTAGTGGATCACAAGCGATGGCAAAAAATGGCATTGCAAACCTGAAGAATTATTCCCGGAAGGATCAGGCTTCTTCGGCGATTCTCGATATGACCGCGAATGACTTGTTAATGGTTGAGCCGGTTTCTCTGCGCGATCCGCTCTTCGCTGTAGATTGCGCGGAGCGCGCTGTTGCTCTAAGCCATCGAAAGACGCCTTCGCTGTTGCTCACTCTGGCCCATGCCTACCGCGCCAACGGACAGATCGAAAAGAGCCGTGCGACGGCTCAAGAGGCTCTCAGGCTTCTTCCCGCCCCGCAGCCGGGAAGCGTGAAGCCTCGCATCCGGAAGCTGCTGGAACTCCAGCTTCAGGCTGAAAAGAACGTGCATCCCTAGCGCAGCAGGTCTTCGAGAGTCGTGCTCAGGTCCGTCTTTTCGTCGCGGTACTTGACAATGACCGGCGCATAAAGGCTCAAGCCCCACTCCTGCCCCTTGCCTTTGCTCACAGCACGGGAGCCAGGGACCACCACCGCATTTTCAGGAATAATGAGCGGGAGTTCATCGGTGGCGCGCAGGATTGCGCCATTGACCAGGTCGAAGACCGGAGTCCCGCGAGTGAGAATGGTGCCAGCGGCCAGAACCGCGCCTTTGCGGACGACTGTACCTTCGTAGACGCCGCAGTTGCCGCCTACCAGCACGTCGTCTTCAATCACCACCGGGCTGGCGTTGACCGGCTCAAGCACACCACCGATCTGCGCCGCGGCGCTCAGGTGGACGTGCTTGCCGATCTGCGCGCAGGAGCCGACTAGTGCGTGCGAATCCACCATTGTGCCTTCATCGACATAAGAGCCGGTATTGATGTACATGGGAGGCGCACAAACGACTCCACGAGCGATATAAGCGCCGGAGCGGATCGCTGATCCGCCTGTGACGATGCGGATTCCGTCGCCCGATCCAAAATGACGCACCGGGTAGGTGCTTTTGTCGACAAATGAGAGGCCAGCTCCAGGGAACTCTTCCAGCACGCCCAGGCGAAAACCCAGTAGGATTCCCTGTTTGACCCAGGCGTTGACCCGCCATCCCGACGGCGAATCGGAGGAAGGCGACGCGGCGCGGGCTTCTCCGCTCTCCAGGGCCGTCCTTAGCAGAAGAAATGCAGCCATCGCGGCTTGGTCCCCAACAGCATTGGGACCAGCGGCAAAGTGACGCTCAATTGCGTTTTGCAGTTGGGTGATATTCATTGCACTCTGAGTTTATCAAGACAGGGGTCAGGGATTCGGGGGGGGGGGCAGGGATCAAGCCAGGGCCATTCCGGCTCATAGCTACACGACTGCGGCTTGCCGGCAGGCTGTGCGGTGGGTTTCGGCCTCAGGCCAGGGCCACGGCAGACTGTTTGGTGTGTACTTGGTTGCTTCGTAGAACCGGTTGCAGCCGGAAGCAGTTCTTTCCCTCCGGGATCATCGCCAGCGGAATGGGGGTTCGATCCGGCTTTGCATGCATATGCCGGGACTCCAACCACGCGCAGAGACGGGGATCGAAGATATCAGGTTGACCTTGCCAGAAATCAGGCCGAAGCCCGCACTGAATATGTAGATGATCCAACTGTAATTCGATGACCGAAATGTCTTTGGGAAAATAACGCCGGACATTGTTTGCGCCGACATGCAGCCCGGTAACTCCGCGCCCCTTGCTTTGTGTTTTGACGACCATACTTACCTACTTTTCAACGCTAGATGAGGTAAGTCTATGGAGTGAGGGCAGCAAATTCGAGTTACCAGTGCGCGAAATCCATTGTGCAGGTTCCTCATTTGAAACGCATCGGCCTGAAGGCCATTTTGGGATGATGTTGCATCGCTCGATTGACACTGTCAATGCGCATTTTTGCCTTGTTTTCCACAAGCTTTCCTCGCCTCTATTTATAGCTAGAGTCTTGCTAAGAATGATGAAGAGAGTTTGAAGAATACATGAGAAAAACTATTGGCCGGTCGTTCAGTTGCTCGGCCGGGTCGGCGCCCAGCCTTCTGGTTGGCGCGTTAGTTCAAACCTTGAGCCGAAGCCACTGGCGTTGTCGATATAGCGGAAGAAATCTGGCTGCAAGAGATACAGCGTGCTTTGGCGAATGGCTAAGCGAAGGAATGTACCCAATTTGAATCGCTTGCAGTAGGCTTTGAGCAGTACTTTGCGTTGCTCAGGGTCAGTGACTAATCTTGCCTCGCCGCGTATCTGAACGCCACAAATTTCCTTCCAGCTTTTGGCATTGCGATAGACCGTTGCGGCCACGCGGGGCACTCTCGAAAGGTTCAGGCTGTGGCGGCTGGTTTCAGATGAAAGCCAGTAAAGGGAGAGTTCTTTGTCCACGATGTAGAAGAGCGGCGTTGCCAAAGCTCCACCGTCTTCGCCGGTTGTTGCGAGCGACAAGGTTGTTTCTTCGCTCAGCAGCTTGGCGAGCAATTCCAGTTGTGTCTTCTGTCTCTTCACAACGTAACGATCTCCGATTCGCTCTCCAGCTGGTGGCCTTCATCATACACTTTCCGTATCTTTCACCTAAAGCAGAAGAGGCAACCCTGAGTGGGTTGCCTCTTCTGGCGCTACCGAAGCCGCTGGTTGGCGGATTACGGAAGGTAATAACGGAAGGAGGTATAGAACTGGTTTTCAGTGGCGTCAGCCTGAGGCGTCGCTGTGCCGCCCCAGATGGCGCGGTTGAGGTGACCATACTGGACGCCATAACGGACGCGGCCAGCCGGTCCTTTGTAGAAGTCATACCAAACGCCAGCGACAAACTCCTGCACGAACTTGTTGTTGCCGTTGCAGCTTGCAGCTGCGCCCGGAGTGGTACCGCTCGTTGGCAATACGACCGTGTTGCAACCGCTATTGTTAGCGTTGAGCAGGCCGTAACCGTAGGTGGCAGATGCGGTGGTCAAGCGACCGACGAAGTCTTCGCCCTCGTTGAAGTAAACGACCATGCGCGGTGTGGGCTTGAGTTCGAGAGAGGCGAGCGCGGAGGCGTTGGTGAGAGCCAGCATCTTTCCCGTAGAGTCGAAGGTAACGTCAGAGAGTGTCGTATCGCCGTAACGGCCAACGCCCCAACCATACAACCCGGAGAGACCGAAGTCGCCGTATTTGCCGAAGACGGGAGCGCGAGCGCTGCCGCCGAAGCCGCCCATTGAGAGAGTTTGGGTTGACTGTGCCGAGGCTACAGCCCCGGGAAACCACAGATAGTGATCGAAGCGGCCAATAGCGAATCCCTCATAATGGCCCCAGCCGGGATCGACGGCGACCTTGGCGATGATGTCCGGACCGAGGTTGAAGCTATATGTGCCGTTGACGGAGTTATAGGAGCTGGCCTGAGCGGCGGCGGTACCCCAGAGGCAGGTGCCAGCCGGGCAGTTGCTGCCGCCCTGGAGGGTCTGTGGATTCTCGAGCGAGATGCCAAAGGCGATGTTCTTGTTGACAGTATCGACGACGCGGAAACCGAACTGGCGGTTCCAAACAAAGCCCGGGACGTAGTTCGGGTCTATAGTGAGAGGCGTTTTGACATCGCCGGAGACGTTGGAGAGACCCTTGGCGCGTTCAGCGGTGAGAGACCACATCTGGCCACCCTGAAAGGCGAAGCCAGACTTAAGTGTGGCATCTGCCCATACGACGCGCTGACGCAAAGCGTAGCTATTGGACTGGTTGTTATTGGAGGCGATGCTCGTTCCCAGAAAGTCAGCCTCGATGTAGCCGCGATAAGTGACGGTAGCGGTCTTGCCTTCGGCCATCATCGAAATACGCGACTGGCGACCCGAGCCGAAGAACTCGCTCAACTGTGCGTTGGTGGCGCCATTGAAGGGAATCGAGCTGAGAGCGGTGGGAATATCAGCACCGGTCGCCTTCTGACGGTAAACTGTTTCAGCCGCCATGAAGCCACCTGGCGTGATGTTGATGCCTTTGTAGTGCAGCGCGTTGGGGTTGGCTATATCTTTTTTGATCTTGGTGGTTTCGTCGGAGATCGTGGTAGCCAGTGAAGCCTGATTGCCTTTGAGGTCAGTGACAGTCGATTGCAGCGTGCTGACGGCTGCCGCGTTCTCGCTTACGGCCTGCTGTTGCGAGGTAGCCGCGGCTTCCGCCTTGGCTGCAGCGGCCTGGGCATCGGCTGCCGCCTGCTGCGCTTTCTGTAACTGAGCATCCTTTTCGGCCAGGCTCGATTTCAAGCTGTTGATCTGGCCCAGCAGTTCCTCGCGCAAAGCCTGGATCTGCTCTTCCACCTTAGGCGGCGCAGGTGTTTTGGCTTTCATGGTTGCAACGTGCTTCTTCACCGGCGGATTGGCGTCGCCTGTTTGTCCATAGCAAGCAACAAAACTGACTGCCAGGATTGCCGCGGCAGCGATTTTAAGTTTGAAATTCATTGGGCCTCTCATTGTCCTTTCAAATTGAGTTGAATCGTAGCGACGCTCGCATAGCAGATTAAGCGCCTTGAACTTCTGCATCCCGGAGATGCTGAACCAAAACCAAAATACGTTTCAACGGGGTACGGAATGAACGTCGGCGGCCAAAAGTAATCCGCGCGAGCGGATATCTATCGACCGCTTTCGATTACTAGGCTCGCAGATAATTGTGAAGATTTGACTAATTTACCTATTTTTAACAATGACGTAAGACGCAAATCGCAATCAGGTAATGCGCCATAAATTCACATTCCTTTAATATGCAAATCGCTTGTATTTATAGGGGTTTGGTTAAAGTCAATAGTTTACCGTCGCGGCTCCTGAGTTTGAATTGTACTTGCTGCATTGTCTTGTCCAGCGCTCAACAGATTGGCCAGCAGGCGATAACTTCCCGGCACTAACTCGGGTAGTTGGCGATAAAGAGCATACGCAACATATATATAGGTTCCCTTGCCGGGATGCGCTACGAGGAGTCCACCGCGTTGCGGGTCTTGTCCGGGGTCGGAAGTCTCGGTAAGTGCTTTATAGCTTGCATCCCAGCTATCCAGGAATGAGTGTCCGCGCTCCTCGACCCAGCCGTCGAAATCCGCCGAGGATATCGAGTTAGGCCAGTTGAGCAAAGAATCGGCAGGGGCCAGCAGCTTCACTGGCGCTTGCTCATCCACCACGCGCTCCGCCATCCGTCCCATCGAAAGTGGAAACGGAGCCGGGAAGTTTCCACTCTGGTATTGAACAATCAAGCTTCCGCCACGACGGACGAATTCTTCAAGACGTGGTTGGGCACGAGTCAACTCAGGGTGTGCGGAATAAGCGCGAATGCCAATGACGATCACATTCCATGCGGATAGGTCGCCAGAGGTCAGTTCTGAAGCTGAGAGAATGTGCGGCATGATGCCCATGGCTTCGATGGCCTCCGGAACCAGGTCGCCAGTACCCATCACATAGCCGATGCGCAGCCCTGGCGCCAGCTTCACGTCCACCTTGCGGGTTTTCAATTCGGCAGGCTCGTACTGGTTATAAGGACGCAGGCCGGCGTAACCCAGGCGCTGCCAGCCGGTTTTGTATTCGTGGCCACCGGAGCGGGCAACGGCCTGGATGGTATACGCGCCAGTCATGGCGTCATCCGTCAAAACCGAAAAGACTAATGGTTCGGAATCGCCAGATGATGTCAGATGGAAGGCGACCTCTGCCGGTTGAGAACTCCACCCAGCGGGCAGGTTGAGCGCAACTGTGCCTTCTGCGGCGGCTTGTGCGTGGACAGTGACTTTGACTGGGAGGGCGGAACCGTCGAGGGGGAGAATGCGGGCCTCTGGCTCCATGCGCACGCCGATAGCGGGCGTGACGACCAGCGGCTCGTAAACGCCGCCCACGCCGGGAACGCGGGACATCGTCTGTACAACCTGGCCTATGCGAATGGGCAGGCCGTCAAAGGTGAATTCGGCCCAGGCCGTGAGTGGATAGGTAACAAAAGAGCGCAAACGATACTCGGCGTTCGATAAGTCGTAGTAAGGCTGTTCGATGGAGGGGCGCGTGAAGTAAGGTTGCGTGGGGCTGGCGTCTTCAGCTGCGTGGACGCGGAGAATGGAGTCGTTGTTTGAGGCTGCCTGGTCGATTGCGCCGGTGGCGTTTTCGGCTTTCCACTGATCGCCGCTTGAGCTTCTTAGCCAAACTTTGTTGAGCCGGGTCTCGGCCGTGGCCTGCGTCGTGTGGATGCGCACACGGAAGTCTTCACCGGGAGTGACGCTGAACGGGGTCTCGTCGGCCGAAGCGCCTCTGCCCCCAAAGCTCGCCACTGCCTCCGCATTGGTGGTGAAGGCAAGCATATCCAGGCCGAGAAGTTCCTTGAATGCGGACTGGAACTGATCGAGTTTGGCGTCGAGTTCGAAGAGGAAGTTGGTAATTGCCAGTCCATCCAGGCTGCTCTCGTCCACGGCTGTACGAAATTCAATAGTCTGGCGATATGCTGATGCAAGTTCATGCGCAACGGATAGGTCTGTACGGCAAGGGCATTTCGACTCAATTTGCTGGATCGATGCTTCAATCTTGCGAAGAGTATCAGCCAGATCTTCCGGCACGTCAGGTCCGGCGAAGTGAGCGAGTCCAGCAACGCTTGTGTCGATCTGAACTTTGGAGTTGTGAAAAAGATCGTCGTTGGTGGCGATGGTGCCGGGTTTTGCGGCGGCTTCGGAAGCAACGGCCCACAAATGATAGCTTGTTGTTGCCGGTCCGCTCAACGCTGGGTTTGCGCCGTTGTTCTGGGTCTTTTGCTGGCCCCATCCTTCGCGCGCAATTTGCACATAGCTGCGGCCGAGCGTGGGGTCGAGGTTGCCGACGGGAATCGTCACATCCGCCGAAAGCGCCCCCTCGGTCCACTCGCCGGTCACATAATTTTTGAAGTGCGCCGGAGCCCATTTGCCGGTGGCGTAGTCTAACATTCCTTTTTCGGTGATGGGCGCAAAGGGAACCATCGAGTAGACGGCGAGCGGCTGCCACGGCTGGAGGCCGTCCTTGAGCTGATCGGGGAAGACGGTGGGATCGGCGGCGGCTTTGAAGACTTCCTGCGCGATTTCGCCAGAGACCTGGTGGTGTCCGTGGCCGTCGCTGACTGCGCCGACAAAGGTGGAGACGATAATCTGCGGACGCTCGCGGCGCACGGCCAGCACGGCATCATAGAGGACGCGGTCGTGGCCCCATTTGGCGAAGGATTCTTCCTGCGTTTTGGAAAAGCCGAAGTCGGCCTCCGTGCCCCAAAGCTGCTTAGTGCCGTAGTATTCATCGGCCCGAAGCAATTCGTTGGTGCGTATAAGTCCGAGAGCATCATCGGCGTCCACCGACATCGCGTTCTGTCCGCCCTCGCCGCGGGTCAGGGTCAGCAGAATCGTGCGCACGCCCAGACCACGGCTCAAATAGGTCAGCAGTGCGCCGTCCTCATCGTCCGGATGAGCGACAATCA
Organism: uncultured Occallatibacter sp.; assembly: GCA_964414945.1. Lineage (GTDB taxonomy): Bacteria > Acidobacteriota > Terriglobia > Terriglobales > Acidobacteriaceae > Telmatobacter. The sequence continues at coordinate 1,761 of CAYPYJ010000004.1, read as the reverse complement.
TCATCAAGCTGGCGGTGGTTTGTTGACGCTTAAGGGATTGCTCGAGAGCCGCCGCGCCGCGGTCTTCAGGCAAAGGGAGGGCGGTCTCGCTCGGCTCGGGCAAGGGGAGGGAAGCAAGCGCAACGGGCACGGTCGGCTGGTTTGCCTGCTCAATGGGCTGCTGTCCGGCCAGACGTACGGAGAGACCGCCTGCCAGTATCAGACATGCGATGGCCGCACCCGCTGCTGCTTGTTTTTCTCTATCGGCAAGAAACATACTTTCCGTCAGTGTACAATCCGGGGAGCGAATCTACCTCATGAAATCCACCACATCCCTCTCCACCGCCCCCCTTCAGCGCCGTATCGGGCTGCGGTCGGCGGTGGCCTTCAACATCTTGGAGATGATCGGGGTGGGCCCGTTTATCACTTTGCCGTTGGTGATTGCGGCGGCGGGCTACCGGCTGTCGGTATGGGCTTGGGTGCTGGGCGCGGTGATCGCCGTGGCCGACGGGCTGGTGTGGGCCGAGCTGGGCGCGGCCTTTCCGCAAGCTGGGGGCTCTTACGCCTTTTTGCGCGAGATCTACGGCCCGGAGCGCACGGGGAACTGGCTCAGCTTTCTTTATGTCTGGCAGATGAGCTTCACAGCGCCGTTGGCAATTGCATCGGGCTGCATCGGGCTTTCGAGCTTCCTGGCCTGGTTCTGGCCGGGGCTCGATCGCGCTCCCGTCGCCGCCTTGCCGGTGCTGCACTACACCAACTTCACCGCTGCCGCTGTCTGCCTGCTGGTGACAGCGCTGCTCTATCGCAATTTGAGTTCTGTCACGCGCCTTGCCTGGGTGCTGTTTGCCGGAGTTCTGGCGGCCATTGCGGGAGTGATCGTCTCCGGCTTTGCGCGTGGTGGCTGGCAGATGCCGTCGTCACCTGCAATGTCCGCTCCGGCAGCGCTGGGCGGGTTGGCGCAGGCTACGCTACTGACTACGTACTGCTATTGGGGCTACTACAACATTTGCTTTCTGGGTGGCGAAGTGCGCCGTCCCGAGAAGACGATTCCGAGGTCGATCTTTCTCTCCGTTTTTTTTGTCGCAGCATTTTACGTGACGATGAATCTGGCCGCACTACCTTCTATGCGCGATGCCGCCGCGCGTGTGAGCGCTGGAGCAACCGTTCGCCTGCAACTGGTGGCCGACATTGCCAGCTCCGCCTTTGGAAGCTGGGCCGGACACTTGATGGCTGCGTTGATTGTGTGGACGGCCTTCGGCTCGATCTTCTCGCTGCTGCTGGGCTACTCGCGCGTGCCCTACGCCGCTGCGCGCGACGGCAACTACTTCCGCGCTCTTGCCGCCGTGCATCCGCGGCACGGCATTCCTCACCGGTCGCTGGTGGCGTTGGGAGTTGTAGCATCCTGCTTCAGCTTCTTTACTTTGGCGCAGGTAATTACGATGCTGGTGATTACTCGCATTCTATTGCAGTTCATTCCGCAGCATATCGGCGTGATGCTGCTGCGCGCACAGAGGCCGGAGCTGGCGCGGCCATTCAGGATGCCGCTCTATCCGCTGGCTCCGCTGGTTGCGCTGGGAGGGTTTGTCTTCCTGCTGGTGAATCGCAGCCACGCTCTTGGTGGTTTGGCGGTTGCCGCCGCCATCGCCGTTTCGGGTACGCTGATCTATCTGGTCCGTGCGCGACGGCTTGGCCAGTGGCCGTTTGCGCGAGGCGCATAGATTATTGATAGAATTTGCGTCGATTTTTGATTTTCGATGCAAATCACTTATTATGTTTGAGTTG
>CAYPYJ010000003.1:0-116268 GCA_964414945.1 uncultured Occallatibacter sp. | reverse complement strand
GTATGCAAACTCGCGCTGTTTAGTGGGGCGCTCCAGATACAGCACTAAGACTTGTTGGGACCGATCGCTATCCTCAGGGGGCTGGCATCATATCTGCTAGTGCAGTGTTTCCCTGTTGCGGAAGTTGCATCTTGACCATCTTGCGCCCGGCGGCGCGAACGAACTCGCTGGTCAACCGTTTCTTGTCGTCTGACCGCATAGCCAATCTGGTTACGAGTTTCAGACGCTCTTCCGCAAGCGGTAGTACGGCTATTTCATCGCTGGAAATCCGCAAGGCGGAATCGCGCGTCAGAAACGCCGCGCCTTTGTACGCCAGCACAAGTCCCGATGCTTCTTCTGCCGTCATGATGTAGTGCGTATCGGGAGCCACGATGCCTTTCGCGGTAGCCGCCGTTTGGATCATCTCAAGGAGATGAGGATTGACGTGCGATGCTGGAAGAATCCAATCGTAAGCGCGCAAATCTTCAAGGCGGAGTTCGGTGCTGTGATCGATGGCGTCGCTCTTCGGAAGCGCAATATGGATGGGAGCTTCGGCTACCGTTAAGAAAGTCAGTGAGGGTGTATCAGGAATGGCTGTGACCAAGGCCAGATCCAGCTTTCCGGCGGCCACCATGCGCGCGAGTTCGTGGGAGAAATGGCTCCATAGTTTGATCTTCAGGCTTGGAAACAGAGGAAGCCGGATCGACTGAATCATCGTGACCAGATATGGGTCTGTGTAGACGCACCTGCCAATGTTCAGAACTTCATCGGTTCCACGGAATGCAGCTCTTGCGCCATGAACAGCACGCTCGACGTGCAAAACAGCGCTACGCGCATCTTCCACAAAATGCCGCCCAGCTTCGGTTAGTTCCACGACTTGATGATTCCGCTCAAAGAGGCGCAAGTCGATCTGAGCCTCCAGTTCGAGAATCCGCTTGCTCAGAGTCGATTGCTCGATATGTAGCCGTTCCGCCGCTCTGGAATAATTCAATTCCTCTGCCAGAACGATCGCCGCTTGCAAAAAACGAATCTCCGGTAGCACCATTCCCATCCTCCGAATCGAGAGCAAAAGACAGGTAACGGATATGCGTTAGACTGCGTTTCTTAAATCGACGTTGAAATCTTCTTGATGAAATCAGGAAGTCACTTCCATGCCTGGGGAAAAACGTGACTCAGATTTATTGATATAGACACCACTCTGGCCGAAAATGTTCCTTTAACGCAGAAGAATTACCAGCAAAGTCCTTACTGAAAAGCGCATAGCGCATAACGTAACCGGGCAAAATATTCCTTCGACTCGAAAATAAATTTAACGGCAATCCTAAAAATCCCTTCTGGCCATAAAGCCACAAACAATGTTTGGATGCGAAATGGCACGCATTATTCCTGTTTGGAATAACGCTCTCCGTGGAATTCATTAGACAGATCGCCACCGCTCAACCAACCTATGAACTGAGCCGGGCACTACTGGGTTCTCTGGATCGAGAGAGTGAAGGAGGAGCAGCAGCATGAACACAATGCCTGCAATTCAAACCCTGGGAGCAGGAGATCCGCTTCTGACTGCGGAGGAAGTAGCGGCGAAACTGAAGGTCAGCACGGACTGGGTCTGGGATCATTCATCGCGGAGATTGCCCTATCTGCCTGTGATCCGCATGAGCGATGGCGTTCTGCGCTACCGGGCAAGCGGTATCGAGGAATTTCTGCAAGAACGGGAAAGAGCCTCCAACATGCGGCGCAAACACCGGTAAAATGGAGGTAGCCCGTTTTCCTCCCACACAGAAATCGAGGAAGCGATGGGTAAATCGCACCAGAAGGGATGGGTGTCGATTCGCGGCAAGAAGTGGTACGGATACTTCCGCCGCACAGTGATCGACCCCAGCACAAATCAACCGAAGATCGTCTCGACACCGGTTGCGCTCGGGCTGAAATCCGAGATGACCAAGTACGAGGCGCGCGATAAGCTGGAACTCGAAATCAAGAGACTTACCGGACAGATCACAGAAGATGGGGTTGTAAGAAACGGCAGCGTCACCTTCGATTGGTTTGTCCAAAATCGCTACCTGCCACTGAAAGAGGGGGATTGGAAAGAAGAGACGGCCAAGGTGAAGAAGTTTCTCATCAAGGCCGACCTCGTCGATGCTTTCCGAGGTGTACGGCTCGAAAGCATCGATAAGCTCGCTCTCCAGACCCACCTCAATCGACTGGCCAAAACACGGTCCAAGGACAGAGTGTTGAACGCTGGAACCTACATGCGGGCCATCTTTCGGGAGGCGGTCGATCAGGACTTTCTTCCCAAAGACCCGGCGCGCTCTGTAAAGGCTCCTTCGACGCTGCGGGATACAGACAAGACGATCCTCAGTTGGGATCAGCTCCGATCCGCATTGTCCAGCTTGCAGTTGCGGGACCGGATTCTGCTCACTCTCGACATGACCAATGCACTGCGGCCAAGCGAGCTTTTTGGTCTGAGGTGGAGTTGCTTCGATCCAGAACTCTGCCAGATCGAGATCAAAGAGACCACCTACAAGGGGAAAATTCGCCCCTGGGGCAAGACCAGAGCGAGTCTCTCGAAGATCCCGATCGCCCGAGCGCTCGCGGACGAACTTCTTGCCTGGCGGCAGCAGTGCCGCGAGGAGCAGCAGAGAAAGAAGCTCGTGCGCGGCCCCTCCGCTGACGATCCCAAAGCGTTCATTTTTCCGGCACGCGGAGGCGGGTTCATCGATTCGGGCAACTACCGCAATCGGGTGCTGCACAAACTGGCCCAAGAACTGGGGCTGCCAAAACTGACGTTCCAGGTCATCCGCCGCACCATTGCGACGTTGGCCAAAGACAAGGGCCACGTCAAAGACATCCAGGGAATGTTGCGCCACACCCGGCTGGCCACGACCACGGATGTCTATATGCAATCGCTCGAAAGCGGCGTCCGATCTACGGTGGACTCCATTCACGACGAGTTGAGCGCGACCGGCACGTCGGGACCAGGTTCCCCGGCGGTTCCGGTCAGGACGCGCGCGGGCAGCCGAAGAGGCCCTCTCGCGTCTTCGCCGGTTTCAGGAAACGAAAGCGGCGCGATTCCGAAGCCCGCTCGTGGGGTGGTTTTGGATTTTGCGACAAGAATGCGACAAAGTCAAAGGAAGGAGATGGGTCTAAGTTCTTGATAAATATGGTAGGCACGACTGGATTCGAACCAGCGACCTCTTCCGTGTCAAGGAAGCGCTCTAACCAACTGAGCTACGCGCCTGCGTATGGAACTCTCCGTAGTCTATCAGGATTGGGGCAGTAGGAAAAGATGGGCTAACCCGCCCGCCATGCTATACCATCATTTTGCAATTCGGAATGCTGCCATGAACGACCTAGCCAGCGAACGATTGAATCGATACCGCACGGCTCCCAACCTGCTCACGTTGTTGCGCATCTGTCTGGCGCCGTTTCTGGTGGCTGCCATTCTGCAGAATCGGTTTGCTCTGGGCTTTGGGCTTTTTGTGGCGGCAGGACTGACCGATGCGCTGGACGGCCTGTTGGCGCGCCTGCTGAAGCAGCGCAGCCAACTAGGCGAGTACCTTGACCCAGTGGCCGACAAGCTGCTTCTGAGCACACTTTTTCTCGTGCTAATGCATATGTCGCTGATTCCGGTCACGGTGACAGTACTGGTCTTTGGCAGGGATGTAGGAATTCTAGTGGTGGCGGCCATTCTCTTCGCAGCCACCGGCCGACGGGAGTTCGCCCCCAGCCTCTTTGGCAAAACCAACACCCTCGCTCAAGTCTCCGCAGTTGCCGCGGTCCTGCTGCAACAAGCTCTACTGCAAAACATGCTGTGGCAACAGCCGACAGCAGTCTTCTGGGTAAAGGTCATTCGCCTGGTGGCGCTGGATGCCACGATCGGATTGACCATCGCTTCAGGACTGCATTACGCTTGGATCGCGGCCAAGCGAGTAGGCGCCACGGCCACGAATGGACACGGCGACAAGTAAAGCGGGCCGGAGCCGCGCCTCAGGAGTCTTCCAGGCTGGGTTCTATTTCGGCGGTCTCTTCTATCTCCATATCGCGGAACTCTTCGGAGTCAAAGACCTCGCCACAATCCAGGCATTCAACAAATTCACTGTCCTCATGCCGGGAAACGACGCGCACTTTGGGATGTTTGCAGATGGTAGCCATCACTCGTAATGCTGGTGGATTAAACTGCTCTTTCGCCAGATTGTACTGGCATTTGTTCCATTTATAAACCTATTTTTATTGAATTTCGTTGCTCTCTCCAAAAATATTCCACCACTTGGCCAATCCATTCCGAAAAGATTTCTTAAACCACTTGTAATCCGGACAGAAACGGTCGTATACTGAATACGGACCTAAGAGGTCGGATATTGCAATGCTGAAATTGACCAAAAAAGCGGATTACGGGCTGATGGCGCTCAAGTATCTTGCCGAGCACCCGGAAACCGTCGCGCTCAGCGCGAAAGACGTGGCCGACGCCTACGGAATTCCGGCGCAATTGCTAGCCAAAATATTGCAGCAACTGACCAAATCCGGCCTTTTGCGCTCGCACGCCGGCATGAACGGCGGCTACGCGCTGGCTCGCGAGGCACGATCTATATCGGCGTACGAGGTGATTTTGGCCATAGACGGGCCGTTTTTTATTACCTCTTGTACCAAGGGCAAAACAGGCTGTGAACTGGGACCAAGCTGCACAATCAAGGAACCGTTAGCGCGAGTGAACGATACGATTGCCGGCGTGCTGAAGAGCATCAGCATTCAGGACTTGGCAGAGCACGAACATCCGACGGCGCGAGAGCGCGAAACGCAGGTACTGGTTTCATTAACGAAATAACAAGCATTCCCTTTCGCACAATGCGAATGAACGATCAAACAGGATGGAGATCAAAATGAGCACAGATACCAGCCACGTAGAAGTGCCGGCAAACGTAAGCCTTCCGATTTATATGGATAACCACGCCACCACGCCGCTTGATCCGCGCGTACTGGAGGCCATGATACCGTACTTCACGACGAAGTTCGGCAATGCCGCCAGCCGCAACCACTCCTTTGGATGGGAAGCGGAACAGGCGGTGGAGAATGCGCGCGAGCAGATAGCGCAACTGATCGGCGCGACGGCTAAGGAAATTATCTTCACCTCTGGCGCTACCGAAAGCGACAATCTGGCCATCAAGGGCATTGCCGAAATGTATCGTGAGCGCGGCAACCACATCATCACGCAGGTCACCGAACACAAAGCGATTCTGGACACCTGCAAGCGGATGGAGAAGAACGGCTATCGCGTCACATATCTCCCCGTCAAAGCCGACGGGCTGATCGATATGGATGACCTTCGGCGCGCCATGGACGACAAAACGATTCTGGTTTCGATCATGGCGGCCAACAACGAAATCGGCGTACTGCAACCGATTGCCGAAATTGGCAAGCTCTGTCACGAGCGCGGCGTTCTCTTCCATACCGACGCGGTGCAGGCTGTGGGTAAGGTTCCTATCGATGTGATCGCAGACAATATTGACGTGCTGTCGATTTCTGCGCACAAACTCTACGGCCCTAAAGGCGTGGGCGCTCTCTATGTTCGCCGGCGCAATCCGCGCGTGCAAATCGCCGCGCAAATTGACGGCGGCGGCCACGAGCGCGGCATGAGATCGGGCACTCTGAATGTGCCCGGCATCGTCGGCCTGGGCAAGGCCTGCGAGATTGCCCAGCTAGAGATGAGCACCGAGGCTGTGCGCGAGTTTGGATTGCGTGAGCGGCTGAAGAATAAGCTCGAATCGGAGCTGGACTATGTTCATGTGAACGGGTCGCTGGAACATCGGCTTCCCGGAAATTTGAATATGAGTTTTGTCTACGTCGAGGGTGAGTCTCTGCTGATGGGCATCAAGGAGATTGCGGTGTCGAGTGGATCTGCCTGCACCTCGGCGACACTTGAACCGTCGTATGTACTGAAGGCTTTGGGATTGGGCGACGATGTGGCGCATAGTTCGATTCGCTTCGGACTGGGCCGCTTCAACACCGAGGCCGAAGTGGATTATGTAGCGGAGAAGGTTATCGACGTAGTGAAGCATCTGCGCAAACTTTCGCCACTCTACGAGATGGTATTGGACGGCATCGACCTGACCAAGATTCAGTGGGCGGCACACTAACCACCTGCGGTTAGGTAAGCGAGGCAACCAAATTTGCAGGCCGGCATCTAAATAGTGCCGAGATTAAACAAGAAAGCAGCGGCTTTCCCCGCAAAAGGAGTGAACCAATGGCATACAGCGACAAGGTAATCGACCACTACAACAACCCGCGCAATGTGGGCCAACTGGATAAGGCATCGACAGAAGTCGGCACGGGTCTTGTGGGCGCGCCGGAGTGCGGCGATGTAATGCGCTTGCAGATTCGCGTCAACCCCGCGACGCAGGTTATTGAAGAAGCCAAGTTCAAGACCTTTGGCTGCGGCTCGGCAATTGCGAGTTCATCGCTTGCCACCGAATGGATCAAGGGGCGCACGGTAGACGACGCGCTGGGCATCAAGAATACAGACATCGTGAAGGAGCTTTCGCTGCCGCCAGTGAAGATTCACTGTTCGGTGCTGGCAGAAGATGCGATCCGCGCGGCCATTGGTGATTGGAAGAAAAAGAACAGAGCCGCTCAACCAGTCGAAGCAGAGGCTGTTGCTGCGGCGCAGTAAGTAGCAACTCGTTTCGCGTAGTCACGGAAGAGGTACGTCATGTCGAACATGGTTACAATTGGAGAGCAGCCCTCTCAGGATTCCTTCGTAGTTGAAGCTCCGGCTGCATCACCGCAGGCGCCGCAAGCGGTCAACGTGACGGAAAAAGCCGTCAAGCGCATTCGCATTGCGTTGGCCAAAGAAGGCATCTCGCCTGAAGAAGGCGGACTGCGGCTTGGAGTGATGGGCGGTGGATGTTCAGGGCTTTCTTACTCGATCAAATTCGACACGAAGCCACGCGAGCGCGATAGGATTTTTGAATTTGACGGCGTGCGGGTTTTTGTTGACCCGAAATCATTTTTGTATTTGAACGGCATGACCCTGGACTACGAAGAGACGCTGATGCGCCAGGGATTCAACTTCATCAACCCGAACTCCACCCGCTCCTGCGGATGCGGTTCTTCATTCTCGTCGTAGTTCTTAGTAAGAGTGAGACTATGCTCAAGGTTTTTGATTCTGCGGTACCCGTAGCCTGTTGGTCGTGCTCAATTGGCCACAACGATTCGACATTGTTTTGCCCGCATTGCAGCAAGATTCAGCCTCCACCTGGCGGCGATTATTATTCCGTCTTCGGATTGGAACCTCGGCTTGATCTCGATTTGCCCGCGCTCGAGCATGAGTTTCATCGCCTTAGCCGCAAGCTGCATCCAGACCGTTTTGCGCGCGCGCTGGAAAACGAAAAGGAGTGGAGTCTGGCTGACACGGCGTTGCTCAACGACGCCTACCGCACGCTGAAAGATCCACTTCGCCGCACCGAGTACCTGCTCAAGCTGGAAGGTCTGGAGATCGACGCCGGCAAAGATAAGGGCGCGCGAACGCCGGCCGATCTGCTGGAAGAAGTCTTCGAGTTGAATATGCAGCTCGAAGAGATGCGAGCCACCCGTACAGCGGGCGAAGTGAACGAAGAGCTGGAAGCGGCGCTCACACAAGCAAAGATGAAAACCAGCGGACTTCTTGCAGAGGTGGACGAAGATCTGCGCGATGAATGGCGCGTCTGGGATGAGGGCGACATTGCAACGCGGCAAGCTTCGCAAAAAATAATGGTGGCACTGCTAGACAGGCGACGCTACCTCAGCAATTTGGTTCGCGACGTAACTGAAACTCTGGGAGCATAGAAAGAAAACATGGCGGAAGGACGCGTAGTCGGAATTGATCTGGGAACTACTAACTCCCTGGTCGCATATATGGAGGGGGATGCACCGGTGGTGATTCCCGGCGTGGATGGTTCGCGTCTTGTGCCGTCTGTCGTGGCGCTTGATTCAATGCCTGTTGCGGGCGGAAGGCCGACAGTCACAGTGGGCAACAGCGCGCGCAAAGCTCTTATCCAAACACCGGAGCGGGTAATTTATTCTGTAAAACGTCTGATGGGCCGCAGCTTTGAAGAAATTCAGGACGAACTGAAGCTCTTTCCATTTCATCTGGCCGGAGATGTAGAAGCTGGCGAGGTTCCGCGCATTCAATTGGGCGAACTCCGCTTTACGCCGCCTGAGATTTCCGCATACATTCTCCGTCAGCTCAAGCGCAACGCCGAACGATTTTTCGGCTCTCCAGTCACGCAGGCAGTGATTACCGTCCCCGCTTACTTCAACGATGCGCAGCGTCAAGCCACCAAAGATGCGGGCCGCATGGCTGGGCTTGAAGTGTTGCGCCTGGTGAATGAACCGACCGCCGCGGCTCTCGCTTACGGGCTGGATCGCGCCAAGGCGGGAACGATTGCCGTGTATGATTTTGGTGGCGGAACTTTCGACATTTCCATTCTCAAGCTGCGCGACGGCATCTTCGAGGTGCAATCCACCAACGGCGACACGCACTTGGGCGGCGACGACATCGACAACCTGCTGCTGGCCATTGCGCTCAACGAAATTCACGCCGAACACGGTGTAGATTTGCGTCTGCATCCGGGCGCGGTGCAGGCCGTGCGCAAGGCTGCCATTGAAGCCAAGATTTTGCTTTCAACTGAACAGGTTGCTCACTTCAATATCGAACTGCCCAACGGTGATCGCTACCAGAGAGAGATTCCGCGTGAGGTCTACGAGTTGCTGATTGAGCCGGTGCTCAAACGCACGGCGGGCCCATGCAAACGGGCGTTGGCCGACGCCGGCATTACACCCGAACAGATTGACGAAGTAGTGCTGGTCGGCGGATCGACGCGCATCCCGGCTGTGCGGCAATTGGTGGATGATCTCTTCCATCTGAAAGCGCGCGGCAAGAAGCCCCACACTGAATTGAATCCCGATGAGGTAGTTGCTTTAGGCGCGGCAGTGCAGGCCGACATTCTGGGCGGCGCATCCAAATCCACAGAAGAGATGCTGTTGCTTGACGTAACTCCGCTTTCTCTTGGCATCGAAGCGCTGGGCGGAACCGTGGCGCGAATCATTCAGCGCAACTCGACTATTCCGGCTTCGGCCACCGAGCACTTCACAACCGGTGTCGACGGACAGACGAACGTAGCAATTCATGTTGTGCAAGGCGAACGCGAACTGGCCGAAGATTGCCGGTCACTGGCGCGTTTTGATTTGAAAGGCATTCCGCCGATGAAGGCAGGATTGCCGCGCATCGAAGTTAAGTTTCTCATCGACGCCGACGGCATTTTGCATGTGACGGCGCGCGAGCAGCGCAGCGGACAAGCCGCGCAGATTGAGGTCAAACCAACTTATGGACTGACCGACGAACAAGTCGAAAGCATGATTCTGGATTCCTTTGACAATGCTGAAGCCGATTTTGCCAAACGATTATTGATCGAAGCACGCAACGAAGCGGAGACGATTCTTGCGGCGGTGGAACGCGCGCCGCAAAGTCCAGCGTGGGCGCTGCTACGTGGCGAAGAACAGGCTGCCATCAATGCAGCGCGCGATACATTGGCACAGACAAAGCTTGGCGATAACGCCGCCGCGATTCGCGAGGCAACGCTTGCGCTTGATCAAGCCACGCGGCGCTTTGCGGAACTGATGATGGACGCCGCCGTATCGAGCGCGCTACGCGGCAAGACGATGAGCGACGCTGGCGAGGAACTGGCCGAGGCTGTCACCGCGCCTCATGCGATGGCGTCGGCGGAGTTCAAGTAAAAGCGTAGTTAGCGGAGTTGTTTTTTGCTAACTCCGCTACCGAGGACACTATGAGCGAAGTAGCCCAAAAGAAGATTCCCGCCGACAAACTTGTGCGCGTCACTTTTTTGCCCGAGGGCAAGACAGTGGAGTTTGAATTCGGAACGATGCCCTACGAACATCACGGCAAACCGATGTCGTTTCTCGATGTAGCGGAGAATCACGACGTCTTTCTTGACCACGCCTGCGGAGGCGTCTGTGCCTGCACCACCTGCCACCTTTGGATCAAGGATCAAGAGGGCATTAGCCCCGCCGACGACGATGAGTTGGACCGGATGGATATGGCCGCAGATCAGCAGTTGAATTCGCGACTCGGTTGTCAGGCAGTCATCACGCGGCCCGGCGACTACGTGGTCGAGATTCCCCGCTGGAATCGCAACTACGTCAGCGAGGGCAAGCCTCTTGCCCTGGCCGAAGAAAAGTAAGGAGAGCAATGCCGCGCGAGATTCTGTGGACCGACGCCGAAGAGATCGGCATACAACTGCAAGAGAAGTTCCCTGCCCTGGACCCGTTGACGGTGCGATTCACCGACCTGCACCGCTACGTGACCGAGTTGGAAGGCTTTGCCGACGATCCCGCAAAGTCAAACGAGTCGCGTCTGGAGGCAATCCAGATGGCATGGCGCGAGGAGTTTGAAGACGAGCGGCGATAACTCTGGCAGCGCTCAAGATGACAGAGCGTTAGTAAGAGTTGATACTTCGCAAGTCTCGGATACGGGCCGCGGCTGGCGGTTCTTGTAACTCGCAATAATGAATTCGCGGAACAACGGATGCGGCTCCAGAGGCTTGGATTTGAACTCCGGGTGGAACTGGCAGCCCAGGAAGAATGGATGGCTGGGTAACTCGACAATTTCCACATAAGTCGCATCGGGCGTTGTACCGGTCAAGCTCAGGCCGCCGCCGGTGAGCAGTGCTTCGTACTCCCGGTTGAATTCGTAGCGATGGCGATGGCGCTCGCTGATTTCCGTTGCTCCGCCATAGGCTTTGGCGGCCAACGATCCTGCTTGCAGAATGCATTCCCAGGCGCCGAGTCTCATTGTTCCACCCATCTCTTCCACGCCAAGCAGTTCGCGCAGTTTGTAGATGATGCGGTGCTGGCTTGCGGGGTCAAACTCGCTGGAGTTAGCATCCTTCAACCCGCAAACGTTGCGCGCAAACTCAATGCAGGCTGTCTGCATTCCCAGACAGATTCCGAAGTAAGGCACCTGCTTTTCGCGGGCATAGCGAATGGCATTCAGCATGCCCTCAATGCCGCGCTTGCCAAAACCGCCGGGAACCAGAATGCCGTCGAATCCTTCTAACTGCGACTCATAACTTCTATCTTCGGGAGACTTGGATTCAAGACCCTCGGCTTCGATCCAAGTTACCTTGAGCTTGAGGTTTTGCGAGATAGCTCCGTGCGTCAGTGCTTCCTTTAGTGACTTGTAACTATCTTCATACTCCACATATTTACCCACAATGCCGATGTGTACTTCATCCTTAGGGTGATAACAGCGGTCAACCAGGGCCTTCCATTCCACAAGATTGGCTTCCGGCGCATCCTTGTGCAGATACTTGAGAATGAGCGTATCCACGCCTTCCTGCGCAAACCCCAGCGGCACTTCGTAGATGGAGGGCACGGTGATAGCGCCGATCACAGCCTTCTCTTCGACGTTGCAGAAGAGGGCAATCTTTTGTTTCATCTCGCGGCTAAGAACGCGTTCCGAGCGGCACATCAGAATGTCAGCCTGAATGCCGATGCCGAGCAGTTCCTTGACCGAGTGCTGCGTGGGCTTTGTTTTCAACTCCTGCGCGGCCGCAATCCACGGCACCAGCGTGAGGTGGACGAAGACGGTATTCTCGCGGCCCAATTCTTGACGCATCTGGCGGATGGCTTCAAGAAATGGCAGCGACTCGATGTCGCCGACCGTACCGCCAATCTCGACAATGGTCACATCCGCGCCATTTGAAGCCACTTTGCGCATCGCGTTTTTAATTTCATTGGTCACGTGGGGGATGACCTGAACCGTTTTCCCGAGGTAGTCGCCGCGCCGCTCTTTCAAAATGATTTGCTCGTAGATGCGGCCGGTGGTCAGGTTGTTGTCACGCGATAGCGGCGCGTGTGTAAAGCGTTCGTAGTGGCCCAGGTCGAGATCGGTTTCAGCTCCGTCGTCGGTAACAAAGACCTCGCCGTGCTGAAAGGGTGACATGGTGCCAGGATCGACGTTGAGGTAGGGGTCGAACTTCATCATGTTGACGCGCAGGCCGCGGCTCTCAAGCAGACAGCCGATGGAGGCAGCCGCAAGACCTTTACCTAAACTGGACACAACTCCGCCCGTCACAAAGACATACTTTGCAGACATGGATGCAACCTCACTTTTCGATTGTTGGGATTGGCTGTAAGAGGTGGACACTTACAAGTATGGCAGAGATGGGAACGAGATGAAAGCGAGAACCGACACATTTCTGGCCGAGCGCAGCTATAGATAATGTGGATTCAATAATTTAAGAGCGATACATTTTTTCAGTGGAGCCCATTTCGAGCCGGTCGCTAACTCCCTCTTGCCTGATTGAGGCGGCCAGCCTACGATGCTCGATAGAAGGAAACTCACGATGCCGACAACAGTTATGCAACGACGCAAACTGGGCCAAACCGGCCCTGAAGTCTCGCCCATCGCTCTCGGCTGCATGGGCATGAGCGGAATGTACGGCGCAACAGACGACGCGGAGAGTATTGCGACCATCCACGCCGCCATTGAGGCGGGCGTCAACGTGTTGGATACAGGCGATTTTTACGGCATGGGCCACAACGAAATGCTGATTGGCAGAGCGTTGCGCCTGTTGCGCGATCAGGTGGTGCTCTCGGTTAAGTTTGGCGCGCAACGCGGGCCAAACGGCGTATGGCTGGGCTTTGATTCGCGGCCCGTGGCCGTGAAAACCGCTCTGGCCTATTCGCTGAAGCGGCTGGGCACCGAGTGGATCGACATATACCGGCCTTCGCGGCTCGACCCGAATGTGCCCATTGAAGAAACGATTGGGGCCATCGCGGAGATGGTCAAGGCGGGCTACGTGCGCCACATCGGCCTCTCTGAAGTGGGGCCGGGGACGATTCGCCGCGCCGCCGCCGTTCATCCGATTGTGGACCTGCAGATTGAGTACGCGCTCATCAGCCGATCTCCCGAGGCGAAGATTTTTCCGGTACTGGAAGAGCTTGGAATCAGCGCCACCACCTACGGCGCGCTATCGCGTGGGCTGCTCTCCGGCTCGCAACCGGCGGCGGCTGGCGATTTTCGCGCAAACCTTCCGCGCTTCACCGGAGACAATCTGGAGCGCAACCGGCAACTGGTTGCAAAACTAAAAGAGATCGCCCATGGCAAAGGAATTACTCCGGTGCAGTTGGCGGTAGCGTGGGTGCTGGCCAAAGGCAGCTTCATAGTTCCGGTAATTGGCGCGCGCACTCGCGCGCAACTGGCCGAGAGCCTAGGCGCGCTGGCGGTTGAATTCACCGCCGATGAGTTAGCGTCGATTGAAGCGGCGGTTCCAGCAGAAGCCATAGCGGGCAGCCGTTATGATGCGCGCCAGATGAAGATGCTGGACAGCGAGAAATAGAATGGAGAGAATCGCAATTCTCAGGACGGACATCACCACGCTGTCCGTCGATGCAATCGTCAACGCGGCAAACAGCTCGCTCTTGGGTGGAGGGGGCGTTGACGGAGCAATCCATCGCGCTGCCGGACCGGAACTTCTCAGCGAGTGCCGCTTGCTCGGCGGCTGCAAAACGGGGCAGGCGAAACTGACGAATGGCTATCGTCTTCCCGCCAGAAATATTATTCACACAGTCGGCCCGGTGTGGAACGGCGGAGAGAGTGGTGAACGGGAGTTACTTGCCAGTTGTTATCGATCCTGCTTTGAGATTGCAAGAAATCACGATTTGAGCAGCCTTGCATTCCCGGCCATTAGCTGCGGCATCTACCGCTTCCCTGTTGATCTCGCCATAGAAATTGCATTGCGCGAAACGCTTGCGGAGCTACAAGAAAACAATGACATTAAAGAAGTGATCTTTGCCTGTTTCGACGAATCTGTTTACGCGGCGTACCGTAAGGCGATTGAGGTTGCCAGCAATAAGCGGCAGTTGGCGAACAACGGCAGGATGGATGCTGGTCTTTCCTAACCGAGTACATCCTGCCGTGTTGATGGAAGTCCGAGCAGTTCAATGCAATTCCAGCCGTCGAAACAGTGAAACTACATTGAACCCCTGCTTGCCGGGGGAACGATTCCATTCATGCGCAGATACTCGGCTATTTGACCGTAGTGATCCATGACGTGAGAAATACCAAAGGCCGTCATTCCCGCGCGCGTACCGTGCGAGGTCGTCACAAAGGAATTTTCCGGGGTGATCGTATCCACAAAGGCGTGGGCTTTGGCGAAGGAATCCTTCAGAGCCTTCACTATATCGGCTTTAGTGGTGAGCTTCCCAATTGAATCGGAGTTGGCCTTGGAACCGGCATCCGTATAGCTCGGACCGCTAAAGAAATAGTAGTTGGCCTCTGCCACATGCTTGATCTGTTCGGCAAAAGTACGCACGCCTTTGAATTCGCCCAGGGTGGCAGGAGGCGCGAAGTTATATTTGTCTTCAGGCATTGCTTCGGCGGCAGAGACGAACTCCTGCTCCATTCCAGTGAGCAATTTGCCGTAAACTTGCGCGGGGGGAACCGCAACGCCAACGGCAGGCATGGCTGGAGCGGCCGCCTGTGCAAGTATGAGCTTTGCGGGTGTGAAGAGCAGGCTACAACCGAGGATGCAGCCAACTGCATGGTGAAGTTTGATCATCGGATTCTCCTCACGCGGCCGGAACCGCGTAATCGCACTTTATCAGAATTAAGCTCGTTTCGCGCTGTCAATAAGTGTGAATTTCCCATTATCCATGCCGGTCTCCGCGGGAATATACAATTCTCGTACAATCGATAGCAGGAGATTGTCGTGAAGCGAGTTTACATGGACGCCAATGCCACCACGCCGCTGTTGCCGGAGGTGATAGAGGCGATGCGCCCGTACTGGATGGAGTACTTTGGCAACGCCTCTTCGATTCACCTCGACGGGCAGCAGGCGCACGCAGCCGTGGACCGCGCACGCGCGACACTGGCGGAGTTTTTCAACTGCCATGATGCCGAGGTAGTTTTCAACTCCGGCGGCACCGAGGGAGATAATACAGCCATCACCGGATTGCTGCATCCCGGCGATCACTTCATTACGACTTCGATTGAACATTCAGCAGTTCTACGGGCAGCAGATCGCATGGCGGAGCGCGGTGTGGCCGTGACCTTCGTCGCACCACGGCCCAGCGGACTGATTGATCCGGCCGAAATCGAGCGTGCACTAAGGCCAGAGACACGATTGATCAGCGTAATGCTTGCGAACAACGAGACTGGCGTACTGCAACCTGTCGAAGAAATTGGAAAGATCGCCCGCACGGCTGGCGCTTTCTTTCATATCGACGCCGTGCAGGGTGCAGGTAAAATCCCCCTCGATGTGCGCCGCTTTGGTTGCCATCTCTGCTCCATCAGCGCCCACAAGATGCATGGGCCGAAAGGTGTGGGTGCGCAGTTTGTGCGGCGCGGAACGCCGGTCGAGCCGCTGTTGGTGGGCGGCACTCATGAGCGCCGGCAGCGCGCCGGAACCGAAAATGTTCCCGGCATCGTAGGTCTGGGCAAGGCGGCTGAGCTGGCCATGCACACGCTGGAAGACGGCACAATCGATCGGCTGGCCAGACTGCGCGACCGGCTGGAGGCGGGAGTTTTAGAGCTTCCCGGCACGGGCGTGAATGGAGCGAATATTTCGGGTGCCCCAGGTCCCGATTCTGGGACCGGGGAATCGACGAACCGCGTCCCGCGCGCAGCCAACACGACCAACATCTGGTTCGACAATTTGGAGGGCGAGGCGCTGGTGATTGCGCTCGACTTGAAAGGCGTAGCCGTCAGCGGCGGCTCGGCCTGCCACTCCGGCGCCACCGAGCCGAGCCATGTATTGATGGCCATGGGTGTGAACAAGACCCGCGCCCGCGCCAGCCTGCGCTTCAGCCTGCTGAAGACAGCGACCGAAGCGGATGTGAACTATGTGCTCAAGGTCGTTCCCGAAGCCGTTGCCCACCTGCGAGCGATTTCGCCGGTTGCAGTGGGAACGCTGGGCTGAGAGAAATTGCCCTCACTCCGCCAGCGCTGGTTCCAATTCCTCAGGTGCCGCGGTCCCGCCTTTAGTTTTGATTCGCGAAGTGGTCAGCAGGTAGACGGCCACCACAATGCCAGCCATGCCGATAAACTCGGTACTCTCCGGCCGTTCGTGCAGCAACACGATTCCCAGCAGCACAGCCACCACCGGGTTTACGTACGCGTAGGATGAGACCTTGGCCACCGGCACATGCTCCAGCAGATAGATGAAAGCGGAGTAGCCCACCAGCGACCCGCCAGTGATGAGCCATGTGAGCGAACCAACCGAGGCCGCGTTTACATGAAACTGCGGCCACTGGCCCAACGCTGTTCCCAGTGCAGTGCTGAACGCGCCAGCAATGAGCATCTGCCAGGCTGCGGCCACAAAGCTGTTCACCGGTAGTCGCGCGTGCCGAGAGAGGATACTGCCAGTGACCCAGGCCAACGCCCCAACTAGCAATACGCCAATGGCCTCAGCGCGCATGTGGTCCCCAGCTAGGCCTACGCGCAACGAAGGCCACACCAATGCTGCCAGACCGGCAAAGCCTAACGCCGTGCCAAGCCAGCCACGCAAGGGCAGCGGTTCACCTCCGGGCAGCACCATCTCGGCCAGCGCCGTAAAAATCGGAATCACTGCGAGTACCAGTGAGGCCAAGCCGCTGGGGACGGTCTTTTCCGCGTACACCAAGGCCACATTGCTTCCGCTCAACAGGAATAGCCCAATCAGGCTCAGCATCAGCATGGTTTTCGGCGGCCACCAAAGGCGCATCCCACGCCAGCGACACCAGCCAAGTAGAAGCACCCCAGCAATGAGAAAGCGCATTCCGGAGAGCAGATTCGCCGGCATATAGACGGTGCCAATGCGAATCGCCGTATAGGTCGATCCCCAGAAAAAGTAAACGCAGGAAAACGCTAAAACGATGGAGGCGGCAGTGGCAGGCTTATTCTGTTGAGTTTGGGAATTCCGCATGGCTTGATTCCATGCTAAGGCATTTTCAGAATTTGTGTGGCCTTTTCGAGAGTAAGCCATGGATGCTCAGGTCTTGGAGCAGCTACGCCCGCAGAAAAATAGGGGTTGGCAGATCAGGGTGATCATTCAACCCTGGCCTGCCAACCCCTTCCCCAACTGCTGCGAAAGCCTGTCCCTGGCTCCGTCTCGTTTTATAGCGTGTTCTCGTCGATGCGCATATTAGCGATCTCCGATGTTCGATGCGCAGCCCGTTCCAGATTCTGCGCCATCTCCTGCGTGGCTAAATGCTGTTCCTCGGCCGCGGAGGCCATCTGCTGCGACAGCCCCAGTAACTCATCGGTCTGAGTCGCGATCAAATTGATCGCCCCCATGGCAGTAGTCACATCCTCGCCAATGGCAGTCACTTTGGCCTGAATCTCGGCTGTAGCATTGGCCGTCTGCTCGGCCAGCTTCCTCACTTCACTAGCCACCACGGCAAAGCCCCTGCCGTGTACCCCAGCTCGGGCTGCCTCGATATTTGCATTCAACGCCAGTACGCTCGTCTGTGTGGCTATGGAGGCAATCAGCTCCGCAACTTTGGCCACGCCGCTGCTCGATGTCCGGAGACTCGCGATCGACAGCTTGCTCTCCTCGCTGGCGATGCGCGACTTCTCGGCTGCCTGCGATACATCCACCGCATTCCGGGCAATCTCGGCGATGCTGGACTCAATCTCGTGCGTGGCCGTAGCCACCATCTGCAAATTGCCGTTCAGGTGCTCGATGTCGTTGCGCTGCGCTTCCTGCGCCGCCCTGAGCGCTTCCAGTTTCCCCTGCGTGCTGACCCCCCAGACCACGCACGCGCCAATAAACTCGCCGCGATTGTTGGTCATCGGTTCTATCTCCAGATCCAGCTTTACCGGCCCCAACTCGATAGTCGCCTTATGCGGAAGATGATGTTTACCCTGATGCTCGTGGGCGCCCAGAATCCTCTCAATATTCGGCGGAGACTTGTGAAAGATGTGGATCGACTTGCCCACAATCTGGTCCACCGGAACCGGAAGATATTGCTGCAAGGTCTTCAGCGTCTTGCGTGAAGACTTGTTGAGGTATCGCAGAATCAACTCCCGGTCGCAGAACATCGCGTTCACCGGCAGCGCATCCAGCGCGTATTCAAAGTTGTGGTCCACTTCCGCCTGGTTCTCGGTCTCCCCCGACGCAAGCATGCTCATCGGAATCTGCGAATCCGGCGCACCTTTCTGCGAAAACAGGCCTCCTAGTAAGCCTTGTGACATAACCTGGTTATCCTCCTGGAACACTTTAGTCTCGCCCATCTTATTGCTGACAGGGATGCAAAGTTAAATCAATTTGAGATGGGTAAAAGGGATTTCCCGGAGTCGGACTCTCATGTTCCACTTTGGAATCTATTACGGCGCAAGTTTTCGCTGACTCCAAAGTTGCGTCTTTCACTCATTCCATTGAGAATGGTCTCTCATGAGATGGATGCGGCAAATGCAGATCGGCTGCGAGGAAAGTCTGCTGACCTGCCTGGAGTGGGTGGCGCGATGGCGCGGCGTCAATCCTATGGCTTCCCACTTGGTTACCGGTATTGATGGTGAGACGGCTGCATTCTTTCACCTGCGTCGCAATGGCTATACCGTGGTAGCGCGGCGCTGGTCCTCGGGAGACCTGCCCGGCGATATCGACCTGATTGCATGGCAGGGACCGATGCTCTGTTTCATCGAGGTGAAAACCCGCACTGCACACGACGCCTCGCCAGCCGAGAACGCTGTGGACTCGCACAAACGCGATACCCTTCGTAAACTGGCTCGCAAGTATGTCCGTCAGTTGCCGCAGGATGCTGCTCCCTCGGTCCGCTTCGACGTGCTCAGCGTCTACCTGGTGCCGGGAAAGGCAAAGGAGTTCGCCCACTTCGAAGGCTCATTCGGCTGGAGCGAGTGGGAAAAGCGCGACTGAGGCGGCAGACCTTGCACAGTTCCTTGTGGCAGCGGGCTTCAGACACGCTGCAGGTGGGATCGATAAAAATTGCCTGTGATAAAGCCCATAAAGGCGGGCACGATCTTCATCAGAAGGCGGTTCAAAACCACTAAAAGAGCGACAAGGCAGAACGGCAAGAGGAAATATTGCGACAGAATTGCCGTCCCGCTGGTCGGTTGGAAAAACCGGAAGACAATTTTACGAAGGATCACCAACGACGGCTGATGGATCGCGTAAACGAAGAAGGCGTCGCCGCTCAAACCTGCCAGGAAAGTCATCCAACGGGTCGATCTGACAAATACGCCAGAGAGCCACCATATGCCGGGCGCAGCAAACGCAATAATGAAACCGGTCAGAAAATGCATCTGGCTGCTTGGAAAAACCCAGTTAAAAATAGCGTTGACTAGAAAGATTAAACCTGCAATCGGACCGATTTTATCAATACATGCAACGCCATTTTCCCGTTGAGAAAGATAGGCCCCCAGACTGAAGTAGCAAGTAGAAATAAGAGTCGGCCACAGGAATGGCCACCCCAAAGCCGGCAACCATTGGCAATACAACAGACTGAATATTGCAACGAGAAATATTCCGCCCCACTTCTTGCAAAAAATAAAATAGATCGCCGGAGCAAAAACGACAAGAACCATCAGATCCCGAAGAAACCAGAACGGGTGCAACAGAGGATAAAGATCAAAGGTCCCGAAAATAATATTGAATCCACCGAGGATGGAAAGTGAACGAACATCCGGCCAGGTCTCATCGGCAAACTGCATTTTCGCTTGAGGAATGCTTTCAGCAACTGCTAAAACAACTAAAGTCGCAAGACTCCAAAACAGAAACGGAATCAATAGAGTATGAAATCTTCTTTTAAGTTTTTCAATGTATTTCCCCCACGACCATTCGCTTTTGAAAAATAAATAGCCGGAAATTGCAAAAAACAATAGAACCGAATTATCCACGATGCTTTGAGACAAATAGACGATGAAGTCAACCCACGCAATATGAGTGTGCAAAACATCGAATGACCTATTTGCAATATGCAGCACCGACGCGTTGTGAATAAAAACCACCCCGATAATGAGTGGAAACCGCAAAGCTTCTATTCGTGACGAAGTACTGGAGCAGGTCATCTCATTCCTCAGGGGCAAGTAAACCTACCATGCAAACCGTTCTTTCAAACACATGGGATCGTTTCCAGGTTTATATCTGGTCCGCTGGACGCACAAGGTTCGCCTCGCGGCAGAACAACTACATCTGCACACCGCAAAGGAAGAACAAATCCACCTTCAGCAGAAAATGGGGTACCTGATTAGCAACTCAATGAATTTTAGCGCTTCTCGGCTGCAGAGGCCAATTTGGCTTCGGCTTCATGGATGACGCTGAGAGCTTTGGTGTAGGCGTCGGCGCTGTCTCCGGCTTCACTCCACTCCTTGTTGCCGCGCACCAGTTGCTCGTTGGCGCGAGCCACGTCAATCTCCTCGGGCTTGAGCGCGTCACTCGCCAGAATGGTCACGCGGTCGCCTAGTACTTCGACGAATCCCCAACTGACGTTATAGCGAAGCTCGCTCTCCGGAGCGCCAGCTTCAACCTCTGCCCCGCCGTGAATAATCACATCGCCGGCGCCCAACTCGGCCACCAGTGGTGCGTGCCCATAGAGCACCTCGAAGTACCCGTTCTTCGCGGGCAACTCAACCGCTGCCGCCGCGTGCTCAAAGAGCGTGCGCTCGGGCGTAACCAGACGGACACGAAGTTGGTTTGTTTCGTCAGCCATAACTTCCTTCAAGGGATCAGGGTTCAGGGTTCAGCAAAACTGTTACTTCGGAGGCTGGATCGTCTGACCCCTGTTCTTACACGCTCGCCTTGAGCTTCTCGGCGGTTTCCAGCACTTCTTCAATCGCGCCCTTCATGTAGAAGGCCTGCTCTGGGATGTCATCGTATTTGCCGGCGATGATCTCCTTGAAGCTGCGCACGGTGTCGGCAATCTTCACATACTTTCCAGGAATGCCGGTGAACTGCTCGGCCACATGGAAAGGCTGCGAGAGGAACTTCTGCACCTTACGGGCGCGAGCGACCGTGAGCTTGTCTTCTTCTGAAAGCTCGTCGATGCCCAGAATCGCAATGATGTCCTGCAAGTCCTTGTAGCGTTGCAGAATGCGCTTGACGCCCTGAGCCACGTCGTAATGATCCTGGCCAACGATGCGCGCGCTCAAAATGCGCGAGGTTGAAGCCAGCGGATCCACGGCGGGATAAATGCCAAGCTCAGAGAGCGGACGGCTCAACACGGTGGTTGCGTCAAGGTGGGCAAAAGTCGTCGCCGGAGCCGGGTCAGTCAAATCGTCGGCGGGCACGTAGACAGCTTGCACCGAAGTGACCGAACCCTTACTGGTCGAAGTAATGCGCTCTTGCAACTCGCCCATCTCAGTGGCCAAGTTAGGCTGATAGCCCACGGCCGAGGGCATACGGCCCAGAAGCGTCGAGACCTCAGAACCGGCCTGCGTAAAGCGGAAGATGTTGTCAATGAACAGCAGCGTGTCCGAGCCTTCGACGTCGCGAAAGTACTCGGCGACGGTCAGAGCGCTCAGTGCCACGCGTAGGCGGGCTCCGGGCGGCTCGGTCATCTGGCCAAAGACCAGGGCGCACTTCGAGTTGGCATAGTCGCCGGGCTTGATGACGCCGGACTCGGTCATTTCTTTCCAAAGATCGTTACCCTCGCGGGTACGCTCACCCACGCCGGCAAAGACCGAGTAGCCGCCGTGATTGGTGGCCACGTTGTTGATGAGTTCCTGAATCACAACCGTCTTGCCCACGCCGGCACCGCCGAAGAGGCCGATCTTGCCGCCCTTCAAAAACGGCTGAATCAGATCGATGACCTTGATGCCGGTCTCGAACATCTCCTCATGGGTACTCTGCTCGTCAAACAGCGGCGCGGGCCGGTGAATGGGCATGCGCGTCTTTTCGCCGATGGGGCCGAGATTGTCCACCGGCTCGCCGATGACGTTGATCACGCGGCCCAGCGTTTGCTTGCCCACCGGCATGCTGATGGGCGCGCCGAGGTCGATGGCCTTCATGCCGCGCACCATACCGTCCGTGGCTTCCATGGCCACGGTGCGGACGCGTCCCTCGCCCAAGTGCTGCTGGACTTCGAGGATCACGCTGATGGGCGTGGGCACGGTGAAACCGTCGCTCACCACGCGCAGCGCCTGATAGATGGGCGGCATCGTCGCTTCTTCAAACTGCACGTCCACCGCAGGACCGGAGATCTTGATTACTTTGCCGATATTCTCTGCCATTTTTTTTGCCTTCTCGTGTTACTGCGCCGCTGCGCCAGAAACAATCTCGATGATTTCCTTGGTGATGGCCGCCTGGCGCACGCGATTCATATGCAGCGTGAGCGCGTCGATCATATCCGAGGCGTTATTGGTTGCCGAATCCATCGCCGTCATGCGGGCCGCGTGTTCTGCGGCCACCGACTCCGTCATGGCGTGATAGAGCATGGAAAAAACGTATTGCGGAATCAGTCCCGCAAACAACTCCTCAGACGGCTGCTCGTAGATGTAGTCCACCTGCGCCGTGCCAAACTTCTTCGCTTCCTCATCGGCCTCAGCCGTGTCAGCCGCCTCAATCACAATGCCCGCCGAAAGTGCGGCCTCGGCAGCGCGTTCGCGCTCGGCTTCGGTCTGCTCCGTGGCCCCGGTAATCTGCGGAATGCCGATCTTCAACAGCGGCAACAAGCGCTCCACCACCAGCCGCTGCGAAATCACCGACTTGAATTCGTTGTAGACGATGTAAGCTGCGTCGATCTCTTCCGCCGCGTAGCGGGCAATGATGCTCTGCGCCAACTCCAGCACACGGCCTTTTTCCAGCTTCAGCAGCATTCCCGGATGGTCTCCGGTCACTTCGATCGGAGCCTTGCGTTCGCGGGTCTGCACGACGTGGCCGTGCTGGCCAACTTCATCCGTCTCAGTCCGCTCGGAGTAAACGGCCACCGGATAGCGCCGCCGCATCAGGTCGCGAGCCTTGCGGCCCACCGCCTCAACGTCAATCTCTTTATCCGAATTGCCGCCGATGAACTGGAAGGCAGTCTTCAAAATGTTCGCATTGAATGCGCCCGCGAAGCCCTTGTCGCCGCTGACAACAATCAGCAGAACCCGCTTTTCAGGACGTGTGACAAAGAGCGGATGGCGCAGATTGCCTGTAGCCTCATCGTAAAGGTCCACGCGGCGTGTCAGCGATTCCAAAACACTGGTAATCATTTTGGCGTAGGGCCGGGCACTGATCGCCCGCTCCTGCGCGCGGCGCAGCTTAGCCGCCGAAACCATCTTCATGGCCTTGGTGATCTGTCGCGTGTTTTTCACGCTGCGAATGCGACGCCGTAGATCGAGTACGTTTGCCATAGTTCTTCCAGTTATCCGCTACTTTGCAGCCAGTTCAGCCTTGAAGTTCGCCGCGTACTCTTTGAGCGCGGCGTGCAATTTGCCGCGCAGATCGTCGTCCAGCGCCTTTTTCGCGGTCAAGTCTTCCATCAGTGCAGTCTGCGCATTCTCAAAGTACTTATAGAGCCCCACTTCAAAGGCGCGAATGTCGGGTATCGCGAAATCATCCAAATAGCCCTGCGTGCCGGCAAAGAGCACCACCACCTGCTGCTGCCAGCTCAGCGGCTGGAACTGCGGCTGCTTCAACAACTCCGTCAATCGAGCGCCGCGATTCAACTGCTTCTGCGTCAGCGGATCGAGGTCGGAACCGAACTGTGCAAAGGCCGCCAGTTCGCGATACTGTGCCAGGTCGAGCTTCAACGTTGCGCCCACCTGCTTGACCGCTTTGATGGCCGCCGAGAATCCGACGCGCGAAACCGAAAGTCCCACGTTCACAGCCGGCCGCACGCCGGAGTTGAACAAGTCGGTTTCGAGGAAGATTTGCCCGTCGGTAATCGAAATCACGTTGGTCGGAATGTAAGCCGATACGTCTCCAGCCTGGGTCTCAATGACGGGCAGAGCTGTAAGCGATCCGCCGCCCTTTTCCTTCGACATTTTGGAGGAGCGCTCCAAAAGGCGCGAGTGGAGATAGAAGACGTCGCCCGGATAAGCTTCGCGGCCCGGCGGACGGCGCAGCAAGAGCGAAATCTCGCGGTAAGCCATCGCGTGTTTCGACAAATCGTCGTACATCACCAGCGCGTGCTTTCCGTTGTCGCGGAAGTACTCGCCGATAGCCGTCGCCGCGTACGGCGCAATGTAGAGCATCGGCGCGGGCTCAGAGGCAGAGGCGGCCACGATGACGGTGTGGCCCATCGCTCCCGCTTCTGTCAGCGTCTGCACCACTTGCGCAATGGACGAACGCTTCTGGCCGATGGCGCAGTAGATGCAGATCAGATCGTTCTTGGCGTTGTTGATGATCGTGTCGAGCAGCACGGCGGTCTTGCCCGTCTGGCGGTCGCCAATAATCAATTCGCGCTGGCCGCGGCCAATCGGAATCATCGCGTCGATGGCCTTGAGGCCGGTGGCCATGGGCTCGCGCACGCCTTGGCGGTCGATGATGCCGGGAGCCAGCCGTTCGATGGGCAGCGACTTCGTCGAAGCGATGGGGCCTTTATCGTCGATGGGCTGGCCGAGAGCGTTCACCACGCGGCCAATCATGCCTTCGCCCACAGGCACACTGAGAATGGTGCCCGTACGCTTGACCTCGTCGCCTTCGCTCAACTCGGTGTAGTCACCCAGCACCACAGAGCCCACCGAATCCTCTTCCAGGCTGAGGGCCAGGCCAGCAATGCCGTGCGGAAAGCTGAGCAGCTCGCCGGCCATCACCTTATCCAGCCCGTGAATACGGGCAATGCCGTCACCCAGAGATGTGATCGTCCCGACTTCGTCCACCTGGACTTTGGAGTCGTAGTTCGCGATCTGCTCGCGAAGAATTTGCGTAATCTCGTCTGCCTTGATCTGAGCCATTTCTGTCCTTTGAGGGACTCGGGATCAGGAACTAGGGACGAGCCGGTCAATCGGCGATCCACTCTTCCCTGCGCTACCCCTACGTCCCTAGTCCTTAGTCCCTTAGTCCCTGGCAATTGTCGCTATCCAGCGACAAGTGCCTCTTTCAACCGTTCCAGCCGTCCGCGAACCGAGCCGTCATAGACCGTTGAGCCAATGCGCACTACGGTTCCGCCGAGGAGGGATTTGTCCAATTTGAAGCTAGCCTGAATCTGAGAGCCGGCCAATTTACCCGCTCCCGCCGTGAGGCCAGCTCGATCCTTTTCGCTGAGTTCGCGGGCGGTCACAATCTCCACCGACCGCACACCCCGCCGCTCCTGCAACTCCGTGCGGTAGGCTGCGGCCACATCCTCCACCTCGGCAATGCGATCGTTCTTAATCAGCACCGCCAACAGGTTGCGCAACTCCTTCAGAAGCCCGAGCTTCGCGTTCATCTTGTCCAGAATCGCGATTTTTTGCTGTGCGGCAACCGCCGGATTGGCAAAGAGCTCGCGTAACTCGGCGCTCGACTCCCAAGTTGCAAGAAAATCACTTAACTGCCGGTCAATCGCCGCTGTGTCCAACTTCGCCGAGAGTACAACGTCGGCAAAGGCACGGGCGTAACGCGCTGCAAAGGCTACCATTTACTTCCGCCCTCCCTTGGCCGAAACCTGCAAACTCGCCTCGCTCAGAAACTCGGCAATCAATGCGCTGTCAATCTCCGGCGTGAGCTTCAATTGCTGGGTAGCTTGAGTTATCGCCAAATCGGCGGCAAAGTCACGCAGCGAACGGCGGGCCTGGGCTGCGGAAGCGCTGATCTCCTGCTCGGCGGCAACCACGATGCGGGCGCTCTCTTCCTGAATCGAGGATTTAATCCGCATCTCGTCCGCCTGGCTTTCCGCTTCCACCTGGGCGCGAATCGCTTCAATCTCCCCGCCCAGTCCGGCGAGCTTGGCCTCAATGGCGCTCAACCGTGCGTTGGCCTCCGCAGTCGCCTTGCGGGCTGACTCCAGGTCCACGCGTACTTTCTCGCCGCGGCCGCGAAGCAGCTTGGGAAGCACTTTAATCAGCGGCACGCCAATCAGCAGAACAATAATGCCAAAATTGATGAAATCGAAGATATTCGCCGTCGTTCCCAACGACAGGTTAAATGTCTTTGCGGTCCACTTGACAATTGGGCCTTCCAGCCGGAAGACGTTCTTCTGCTCTTCCTCGGTCTGAGCAGCTTTAGCCTCGCCCGCAGGTTTGGCTTCAGACGGTGAAGCGGCTGCCGTCTGTTCGGTCGATTGAGCAGCCGGAGCAGAAGCCGATTCCTGAGCCGCCAGCCGTAGAGGCGCAGCGGTGACAGCAAACAAAGCCGCCATCAGAACTGCCATCAGTGCCAGCCGGGAAGCAAAAACGGAAAAACGCGAATGCGCGATCAAATCTCTCAATGGGAACCCCCGGCGGCCACCGGCAGCACGGCGCGCATCACCAGCTTGGCCAAATCCGACGCGGAGGCTTGAATTGCCTTCCTTGCCTCGGCGGCCTCGGCTTCCAACTCCGCCTTGGCCTGGCTCACTCTCAACCCAGTTTTCTTGCGAGCCACGTCCAGCGCGGCGTCGCGCTCTGAGGTCCATTGCTTAATGCGAGTTTCGCGTGCCTTGTAGATTTCGGCGCGAGCCTGGCGCAGCCGGTCAGCGTATTCAGCCGCACGGGCTTCGGCCTGGGCAATGGCCTTGTGAGCGTCTTCGACAGCCCCTTCGGTGCGGGCGCGGCGTTCTTTAAGAGTCTTGGTCAGCGGCCCCTGCACCAGAAACTGGTAGCTGAGAACCAGCACGATAAAAAGCAGTATCGTGGGCACCGAGCCAAGAAAAAGCGTCTCGAGTTGTTGAATGATTACTTGCATGCCGATACGGTGGTTTCCTGGTTGTTCAGACGGTCAGTCGCGTCTTGCAGTCTCAGGTAGAAACTTTTTTGTAACAGGAGCGGACCGCCAAGTCAACGAAAACGGCCCCAAAGTTGGGACTTCCGTGACCGTGGTCACTATTGGGAATGATTAACCAAAAAAGAACTTGATTTCGTACGAAACAGGCCTAGACTGAATTTATCACCTAGACCCGGTCCAGGGTCCAGCGGGCTGTAGGCTTCGGGAAGTCCTTCCACTCCCGGAGCTGGCAGCCCGCCTCTTATTTTCCGGTTGTTTTTTTTGAATCTCACAACATCAGACAGAGACTCTACGGCTTGCCGCCTGCGCCCGCCGCTTCCACCGTCAAGAGCCCCTGCGCCCGCAGCCAGGTCTCCAGCAGGTTGGGCCATTGATCCAGAGCCATATCCCCCCTGCCCAAACCCGTGCCGTGCGGGCCATTCGCAAAGATATGCGCCTCGGCAAGCACCCCGGCCTTCACCAGAGCCTCGTAGAAGCGCAGCCCCTGCTCCACCGGAACCGTCTTGTCGTTGAAGGTGTGGTACCAGAATGTCGGCGGCGTCTCCTTCGTGACAAACAAATCCGGCGAGTACGCCACCCGCAGCGCCTCGCATTGTTCCATCACATTGAAGATCTTGCAATAGCTCAAGTGAGAGGTGTCGCTGCTGATCGCCCCAATCCACGGATATCCCAGCACCAGAAAATCCGGGCGGCTGGAGACGCGCTCAGTCGGGTCGGCCGCCTCCGGGTTGCCGGCCACAAACTGCGTGCCAGAAAGCGCCGCCAGGTGCCCTCCCGCCGAGAAGCCAATCACCACAATGCGGTGCGGATTGATCTGGTAGTCCAGCGCCCGCGCTCGAACCAGTTGCACCGCGCGCCGCGCATCGATCAGCGGAACCGGCAGCAGGTAGCCATTCGAGCTGAGCCGGTAGCTCAAGACGAATGCGCGAAAGCCGCGCGCGGCAAACCAGTCGGCAAACTGCCGTCCCTCCAGATTGGCCGCCAAATGAGCGTAAGCGCCGCCGGGAAAAATCACCACCGCCGAGCCGTTTTCGTGCCCCTTCTGCGGCTCAAAGACGGTCAACGTGGGCGTGTCCTCGCAGGCCTTACCCTTGGCCTCCGGCGCATCTCCCGGCCACAGCCGGATCGTCTGAATGCCCAGAAAAGCATCCCGCTCGTCCGCCACTTCGCAAGGCTGCTTTTGCGCCTGCGCCGACGCACACGCCAGCAAACCCGCTGCCAGAATTACCAGAAACTGTTTCATGAAAAACCTCAATCCCGCTGGCGAGGATTATAACCACATCGCCGTGTGCCCCATCGGTGAGTTCGCGGCCTGCGCCGTGATCTCTTCCGCTAACCCGAAGCCGTAACGCTTTTAAGCCAACCACCCATAAATCGAAATACCGAACATAATAAAGTAGCCGACACCCAAAATCGCCCAAAATTCAGCCCATTGTCTCCCTCTAGTCTCCTCGCTGACTTCGTCCCCCTGAGCTACTCCGGCCCAACCGCCTGCCATTAATCGCCAAATAATTGCGCCGATCGGCGGTGCAATCAAGTCGAGTAAGATCATCTGAGAAATCGGTAGTGCACCTGGTCGCATGACTTGTTCTCCGGTTCATCAAATGATACAGACTGAGCGAGATTCCTACTTACTCCAAGCGAACATTTGCGGGCCTTCCGCCTCTGAATGTGTTGATCCTTCACCGCTACGTTCCCTATTCTCTATTCCCTGTTTTTTACAGCCATATCGCCGTGTGCCCCATCGGAGAGTTCGCGGCTTGCGCAGTCATCTCTTCCGCCAACTCAAAGCCGTAGCGCGCAAAGTAGTAAGCCGCGCCGTGCACCCGCTCTTGAAGAACGCCGCCAGGATACAGCGACCGGCTCACTGCCTCGGCCTGATGCTTGAGTTGCGCCTCGCGCTGCAACTGGAAGTTCGCCGCCAGTTGATGCAAGCGGTTCATCTGGTAGCGCATTTTGCTGGCCGCAGTCTCCGCCGAGCGGCCCAGCCCTTCATCAAGCGCGCGCATCCAGTCGATCAACGGAATCAGCTCGTCATCCAGCGCCAGCGCCGCCGCCCCTAGCTTTCTCTTCCCCAGCGCAGGAATCGAACGCGCGGCCAGAAATTGCGCCAGAGAGTCCGGAGTCTCCTCAAAAACGCGCTCAAGCGTCAATTCGTGCTGACGCAGCAGATCGCCAATCTCCGGCTCAATCAGCGTGGCGGAAAAGCGAGCCAGCGCCGTAGTGATGCGGCCCAATATGCGTTCGTAAAGCACTGAAGACTGAGCAAAGTAAGCAATCTCCGCCGGACCGCCCACCACGGCGGAACTCCCCAGAAGGAAATCCTGAAAAACCGGCCTGAGCAGTGCCGAAGGCGAAATGCGCTCCGGCTCGGATGCCAGAATCCCTACCAACTCAGCCGTGGAATAGCTCCGCCGCCCCGCGTCTCCCACCGTCTGCCAAAGCCCCGCAGGCTCGGCTGCGCTCACCGGCAGACGCTTCAGCGCCAAACGCGCGCCGGTTTTTTCTTCCATCAGAAAAAGCAAACTCGACTGCGCGCTCACGGCCACCTGCGCGTGATATCCGGCAGCTTCCAGTTCCCTGTCGCGTTCTACGAGCGCAGCATGCAGTTCGTCAGCGCGTTCCAGCCCAGCGCGCAGCACCGGCGCGCCCAACCTGTGAATCGCGCGGCTCTCTGCGTCCAGCACCAGCAATCCTTGCTGCGCAAAAGCTTTTGTGTAGAACTCCGCAAATGCCTGGGCAAAGGTACGTCCTGGCTTATAGGCCGCAGCCAGCGCTTCCATCGCCTCCGAAGGCCCCAACAACTCCCACACCTCATCCACCAGCGGCGTAATCGAATCATCCAGCACAACGCCGCCCACCGGGCGCGCCGCTGCGGGAGCATTCTGATAAACCAGCTTCTTCAACTCGCGGCGGCCCGGAAAGACGACATGGTTGATCTCGGCAAAGTCGTGGTCTTCCGTGGCCAGCCAAAAGATTGCTGCGTGCGGCTGCCCCGCCGCCGTGGCCTCCCGGGCTCGTGCCAGTGCAGTGGCCGCCTTGAAGGGCGTGTAAAGCGGTCCGCCAAAGAGACCCACCTGCTGGCCGGTCACTACCACTCCCGCGCCTTGCCTGAGAGCTTCCAGAGCATCGGCAGCAGCCGGCGAGGGTGCGGTGTTCTGCTCGGCCAAAATGCGTTTTAGCTCCGGCCAGTGCGCAGGAATCGCTGGCCGCGTCTGCCAGCCACCCGGCAAATCCGTTTGAGCATAGAACGGACGCACCGCCTCATCCCCAGCGCAGTAATCCAGAAACAACCGATGCAGCCCCGGCACAACGGTGATGGGATGGCAGTCTGCGTTCAACAACTGAGTCTCCTGACTGGTCGGTAACGATTCACTCAGTTAAGGATGCCACGCCGGACCGCATGGATGCACGAGCGGGTAATGGTGCAGTTTCCGGTTAGCCGGTTACACAGCCGGAATTATGGAAATGGCCGATTTCCCGAGTGGTTCTCATCGGTGATACCCCAGTGGGACCACTTATAATTGGCGTACTCCTATGGGCATACTTCCAGAAGCAACTCCACGCGGGCAGGAATACCGGTTGTTCGATTCCGGCGCCGTGGGACTGGCAGCATTCATTTGCAGCCCTCTCGCGGGTGCCATTCTCATAGCGGTCAACTACAACAGGCTGGGAAAAGCCGGCAAGGCCGTTCTCGCGGTCACCCTCGGATTGATTGCTACTGCGCCAGCAATCCTGCTCAAATTGAATTGGAATACGTCGCCGGGCTCGTTGGACCGTTTGGAATATGACGCATTTGAGATCGCGCTCTTGGCAGTTATGTGGATCGGTACCTGGCAGATCGCAAAGGATGTGCAGGGCAAAGATATTGAAGTACACACTGCACGCGGCGGCGAACTCGGTTCCAGAGAGACGGCCTTTTTCGTCGGGATCGGAACGTTGGCGGCCTTGGTCATCATAGTTGGCGCTGTTGTTTACGGATATCAATATCGAAAAACCGCAGTCATTGGAACCAAGGACCAGGTTACCTACTCCGGGCTAGCCACCAAAGCCAATGCCATGGAGCTTGGCAACGCACTCAAGAGCAACGAATATTTCCAGGACCGCGGATCGTCGGTTCTACTCGACAAGGGGATCGGCAGTACAACCATCTCGTTCGGAGTCCAGGACGGCGTCTGGAATCAGCCGGGGATGCTCTCTGCGTTTGAAGAGCTAGCGCGGAGAGCATCTCCTGCAGTTGGAGGGCTGCCGCTTCAGGTCCGGTTGCTTAACAGCAAGGGAGAGGTCGAAGAGACATCGACGGTGGGCGAGGTAAGTTTCGATGGCAACGACGGGGTCTATTATGAGGGCTCGGTAACCAAGGCCGAGGCGCAGGCGCTCGGTCGATACCTCGAATCAAAAGGCTTCTTCAGGGGTAGAGGAGTCAATGTGTTTTTGACCAGGCACCGTGATGGCACGACTCTCGCGTTCATCGTAGCCGACGGCGTATGGGACAATCCCGGCAAGGTGAGTAATTTTGAAGCCATCGTGCGTGACGTCGCTCCCATGGTAGGCGGTCTACCGATTGAGATGCACCTAGTGACCACACAACTCCAGTTGGAGAAGGACGAGCTAATCCAGTAGGGGAAAAAGTGCGGGGTATTTACCCAGATCGGATGAGCCTTCCCATACTCGGATTGTCGTGCGCATCTCCCCTGTATGCGATCGAAAGGCAGTTCTACCCGTATCGTCGCCGATCCCGACAGAACCCCTTCAGAATCGTGTAATCTCCGCAACACGCGGAAGCTCCGCGTGGAATATTCTACTTCCGCGAACCACCCTCATCGCGTATAAATAGATGCATGAAACCGCGCCACTTCACCGTGTTCTCTTACTTCGCTCTGCTGATCTTTGTTTTGCCAGCCGCGTGTAAGAACAGTACCGACCTATACGCCCCTCGCACCAAGGTCGGGGACAAAATGCCCGCCATCTCCGTCGATGGGACTTCCGGCACCTTCTCGCTCGCTGCCGAAACAGGCAAGGTTGTTGTGGTGAACTTCTGGGCCACATGGTGCGGCCCCTGCCAAATCGAGATGCCTGAACTGGAAAAGCAAGTCTGGCAGAAATACAAATCCTCGCCTGACTTCGCCTTCGTTGCAATCGCCCGTGAGCAGGATAAGGACACTGTCCTCAAGTTTCAGAAAAGCCATCCGAAGATAACCTTCCCGCTCGCATGGGATCCGAAGCGGGACGTATACGCGCTTTTCGCCGCAGGCGGAATCCCCCGTACCTATGTCGTCGATCGTCACGGAATCATCGTCTATCAGGGGCTCGGCATCGAGCAGGATGCCGTTGGTGAAGTCGATCGAGCGGTCCAGAAAGCCCTTGCACAAAAGTAGCCCAAACGTCGTAGCGGATTTCCTTTCTGACTGGATCGTCGCCTACCCGGGAACTGCACAACTACTCGCGAGCGCATTTTCATCCCGTACATGCCAAGCTGTGCGTATACTGTGTAACTGATTGCGCATATTTTGATTGCGCCGGAATCCCCTGATGGAGAGTGAGAAAAGATGCCCAAAAAAGTGAAAGCCAAAAAGGCTGTTGCGCCCAAGAAACCAAAGGCTGCAAAAACCAAGGTGAAAAAAGCTGGTAAGCCGAAGGCCAAAAAAGCTCTAAAGCCCAAGATGAAAAAAGCCGGCAAGCCCAAGGCCTCAAAAGTTCTCAAAGCCAAAGTGAAGAAGCCTCTTAAAAAGAAGACCTCCAAGGCAACCAAGAAGAAAGCGCCCAAAGCCATCCAGCCGACAGTGGAGGAGACCGTACAACTGCTCGCCTCTGAGGTGGTCTTCGATGGGCCGCTCTTCCGCGTGCTGCGTGACCGGCTGATTGAGCCCGGAGGCAAGCAAGGGGTTCGCGACATCGTCCGCCATAACGGCAGCGTGGTCATCCTGGCTCTGGACAACTCCAAAAACAAGCGCGACCCTTGGATCGTGATGGAGCGTCAGTACCGTCACGCCGCCAACCGGTTCTTGTGGGAGTTGCCCGCAGGAAAGCTGGAGCCGGGCGAAGATGCGCTTCTCGGCGCAAAACGAGAACTAGAAGAAGAAACCGGCTACCGCGCAAAGCGTTGGAAGCCGCTGGTCGAATACTTTGCAAGCCCCGGTTTTCTCGGCGAGTCAATGAAGGTGTTTCTTGCCGAGGGCTTGGTGGCGGGCGACGCTCATCCCGAAGACGATGAACAGATTGAGTTTCGTCTGGTCAAACTCTCTGAGGTCGTCAAGCTAATCGAAAAAGGTGAGATTCAGGACGGCAAAACGCTGACCAGCGTGCTCTTGTACGCGCGCAAGACCGCCGTCAAGCGCGGCAAATAAAGGATGAAGTGGCTCCATTCGAGTCTTTCTTCCTTTTGATTTAGCCCACAAACACTCACACTCTGTGTCCAATCCTTGCGCCAAAACAAAGGCTCATCGATTGGACGCGGTGATGCTATTTGCGCGGGGTCAATAGATGCCAACTGCAGTCGTAACCAGCCTGATGATTTGCACAGCCTGTGTCATTTTTTTGTATCTTTTCACATCCCGTATACGTCTTAGTGAGTAGGTGTGCATTCCCCTGTTCATTGCTCACCGCACTTCACAGGTTGTTTGGAAAGAAGGGGCCCTGTGGCTCAATACAAAGGCAAGGTTAAGTGGTTCAATAACGCCAAAGGCTACGGATTCATCGGACGTGAAGACGGGCCAGATGTATTCGTTCACTACTCCTCCATTCAGTTGGACGGATACAAAACGCTGAAAGAGGGCGATGACGTGGAATTCGACATCGTCCAAGGGCAAAAGGGTGCGCAGGCGGATGCGGTGCTCCGGCTGCGAGACATGTCCCGCAGCAACACGGCCTAGCAACGCGGAAGACGAGCCGTGAGCGCGAGCCGCCAATAGGCGGTCTGATAGAGTTGCGCCTGGATTTTTCTTTTCGTCACATAGCGGGTTAAGTAGCCTAAGTCTATTGATGGCTGCGCGTTTCACTTTAGAACGCAGGTGTTGGTGTTGCTGTCGTGGACTAGCCACCCCGCCGGTGCCTGCCGTATTCTCACCATGCTTAACCGGAATCGTGGCCCATGCGAGCGTGTAGCGAGCGTCTGGCGGGATCGCAGGTGCTTGCAGATAATTACCTTCCTCCGGCTCACAATATAAGAATGAACAACGAACAAAGCGTTGAGTTCTCATTGCACCGGTCCAATCTGTCACGTGTCTGCCCGGTCTGTACACCCTTCGAGGCCCCCTATATTTATTTTCTATCGACCGCCAAAGCTTGCAGATAATTTTAATGTGTTTACAATCAGCATTTTTCGAAGATGCTCTCTGTGGAAAACATCCACAGCACTGCAGGAAACAGGCCAAAATACGCCTCAAAACATGCGGATTTCGATGAAAAGACCTGCCTTTTGAGCCTTTTTTGCCAAAATCAGCGCTTTTTTTGCTTTTTTTCGGACACTTTTCAGCCAGGTTGGGAAATCATACCGCAATCATTTTTAGTAAATGTAGGAATTGATGGCAGACAATATGTCCGCGGAGATAAGATAAGGGCGCTATGAGCTTACTGCATCAGGAATCTGGAGAAGAGATTGACGACGCGGCCCGCGGTGAAGAGTTCACCAAAGGGAGCAGTCACGTGGTCTGGGCCGCCATCATCGCCACCGTACTGATCGTCCTTGTCGTCGGAATCGTTTTGCTGGTTAACAGCAAGCCCGTTGTTACCGGCGAGATTGTGCAGGTTTGGGCTCATCCTTGTCACGTCGAAACTTCAGGGTTCGACGCCAACGGCCAGCCAATGCCCAAGGAAAGCTTCGATCAGATACTGCTCTTTGCCCACGTAACGCTGCAAAATCACGGCAAGGTTCCGCTCTCAATGGAGAATCTACTGGCCAATGCAAAGCTGGGAGACGGCGTTCTTTCCGTTTCTGCGGGGAGTCTGGCTCAATACGAAGAAGTCTTTCTGGCTTTTCCAGAGCTGGCCTCGCTGCACTTCAAGCCGCTCAATCCCCGTGCGATCATCGCCCCCGGAGGGACCGTGGACGGCACAGCTTTCTGGGCTGTCCGGCTAACCAGGCAGGAGTGGGACGCGCGCAAGGATCTGAACTTCACCGTTGTCTTCCAGTATCAGCCCAGCCTGGTGCTCGCGCCCCGCAAAGCAATTATCGTGCAGTAAATGGAGTCGGCGCCTACTTGGGTGTCGACAGGTAGCCTGAGATCTGGCCATTCTTTGCGCCCACCGAGTTCACCACGATCTCGAAGAGCTGTGGATTCTTGCCGCTGTAGAACTGGAGCGGCTCGTTCAGGTTGCGATCCTTTTTCTCATACTGCTTGTCGTCGGAGTACACCACCAGCGTGAGTTTGCTTTTCTTGGAGTCGGCCTTCTTTAACTCCAGGCCCACCGTGCCAACCACCTTCTTCTGGCCCTTGATCAGCGTGAACTCATAGAAGTTTCGGTCGCCTCTGTGCTTGAGAAGTTCCAGTTCGTCGTGATTGCGGGCGATCAGACTGCTGTGGCCGTTCAAATCTCCCTTCATCGACGTTAACTGGTCAATGGTAGTGGCCAGTTGGGTCTGCGTCTTGCTCAGATCGGTCTTGACTCCGCCCACGTCTGTCTTCACATTTGAAACATCTGAAGACAGTCCGGATACAGCCTTAGCGGTCTGCTGCTGAGCGTTTGCCAACTGTTTGGCATTGGCCTCGTTGCGATTTTCGCGCGCAATAATCTCTTGGGCGCGGGCGTCCATCTGCTTTTCGGTCAGCCCGAGAGAGTTGCCCAGCTCTTCGGTGGCCACTTTGAGGCGGGCATTGGTTTCGCGCAGTTCCGCGGCCTGCTTCACGTTCTGCTGCTTCGCTTCGGTCAGCGCGGTTTCCGCAGTGCTCAGTCTGCTGCCCAGCGTGTAACTCCAGATCAGTCCACCCACTCCGGCTAGCAGGGCCACGGCAATGGCCGCCAATAATGCGCCGGAGTAGCTTCTAGGGGTATCGTCAAGTTCGCTCATGTGTTGCCTCTCTTTGGCGACCCGTCCTGCGGACCGCTTCTCGTGGATTGGCGTCTTCCTGTTGAAATAGACGCCGTTCAAAAAAATCTGCGGGATTACTCGCATTGCCAATTATCAGGATTTCTCCCGAGATTCTCCCGGACAACATACAGAATATAGAATTATTCCGGCTTGTGCAGAAAAGCTGTTCCCTTTTGAGCGCCTGACGGCGGTCATGCGGAACTTTGGAGCTCTTTGCGCACCCTCAATGTCCCACATTTGGTGACAACCATCGAATCGCTATAATATAAACATCTTTACAGAACATTCTGGCGCGAGGCTTTATGCGAGGCCAGGATAACCGCCGCATCTACGATAAAAAGATCATTGCGAGGGGAGATCCGAGGGCTATGCCGACCATTAGCGCGGGAAAGGGTTTGGAAGGAATTGTCGCGGCAAACTCCGGGATCTGTTGGATTGACGGAGATACCGGCGTATTGTCTTATCGCGGCATCGACATTCACGAACTGGCCGTCCATTCAACCTTCGAGGAGACAACCTACCTTCTATGGAATGGCATCCTGCCCAACGAGCTGGCGCTTCGTGAGTTTCAATCGCAACTGTCGCTGGCTCGCGGTCTGGACTTCCGCATTGTCGATATGCTGCGCGGCATTCCCGCATCGGCGACGCCGATGGAGGTCTTGCGCACCGCAGTCTCCGCGCTCAGCTTTTACGACGCCGATGAAAAAGATAACTCTCACGACGCCAATGTTCGCAAGTGCTACCACCTGACCGCACAGATGGCCATGATTGTGGCCATCTATGACCGGCTTCGCAAGGGGCTGGAGATTGTGCCGCCTGACCGCTCGCTGAACCATGCCGCCAACTTTCTGTGGATGCTCAACGGGGTTAAGCCCTCTGAGACCGCCGTCCGGACGATGGACATGGCACTGGTGCTGCACGCAGAGCATGAGCTGAATGCATCCACATTCGCCGCCCGTGTCATCGCCGCCACCCTAGCCGACGTACACTCAGCCGTCACCGGAGCCATCGGCGCGCTCAAAGGCCCCCTGCACGGCGGAGCTAACGAAGGCGTCATGCGCCTGCTGCTCACCATCGACAAGTTAGGCGCCGATCCAGTGGAATACGTGAAGAATATGCTGGCCGCCAAGCAGAAGATCTCCGGCTTTGGCCATCGCGTTTATAAAACCGAAGACCCACGCGCCACCCACCTGCGCAAGATGAGCGAACAGCTCGGCAAAGACGCCGGTATCCCCAAGTGGTACGAGATGTCCCGCGCCATCGAGCTTTACATCAACTCGGACAAAAAGCTGAATGCGAACGTGGACTTTTATTCGGCCTCAACCTATGCCACGCTAGGCATCGACATCGATCTCTATACGCCCATCTTTGCCATCAGCCGCATTGCAGGCTGGGCCGCCCATGTTATCGAGCAGTTGGACGACAACCGCCTGATCCGCCCCCGCGCGGAGTATATCGGCCCCGTCTACCCCGCGCCGTACATCCCGATGGATGAGCGCGGATAAGCGCAAAGGCGATCTCCAATTCACAGGAATCATAGTAAACTGGAGGCATGATGACCCGCTCCGTTATCGTCACGACGCCGATTCCAACGCTTGAGGAGTTCGGGAAAAGCCTTGGCCTGAGCAAAGCGCGACAGAAAGCTCTCATGCAAATCATGATGGGAGGTGGTACGGAGCGGTCCGCACGTGAAAAAAATGCGGGTGTAAACCTCAGAAAGAAATCGGAAAAACGTGCCGCGAAACGCCCGTAAAATCATTCCGAACGCCGTATTCCTGAACATCCCCTACGATCATGGGTTCCGCTCTCTCTATGTCGCATATATTGTGGGTCTAGTCTGTCTTGGCTTTGAGCCGCGGGTGACGCTGGGGCTGCCGGACGGAACGAGACGGCTGGACAAAATTCTCGAAGAAATTCAAGCATGCCGCTATTCGATTCACGATTTATCCAGAGTGGGCCTGGATCGGAAGCCTCCATATACTACACCCCGATTCAACATGCCTTTCGAGCTAGGCCTTGCAGTTACATGGGCCAAAATCAATCCGGTTGAACATACCTGGTTCGTTTTTGAAACAAAGGCTTATCGAGTGCAGAAATCGTTGAGCGACCTGAACGGTTCTGATCCTCGCATTCACGATGGCCGTGTCCAGGGAGTCATGCGCGAGCTTAGCAACGCATTCGTGCGTCCAAAACACCAGCCGACAGTTCCTCAGATAGTCAGCGCATACAAGGCCGTTGGCCGTCAGTTGGCAACAATCGTCGCCGATGCAGGCGCGGAAAGTCTCTATGAAGCCCGAGCGTTTCGAGATTTGTGCTACGCCGCAAAATATGTAGCGGAGAAACTATAGCGGAGTCGCAAACTGACAGCGGATAAACCGGATAAATAACCCAACTCACCCCAGCCGCGCCTTCCACAACAGATAAATCCCCCACGCGGCCAGCGTGCAGTTGTCGCGGATCACGCCGCTCCGCATCATCTCCTCGAAGTCGGCAATCGGGACAGAGCGAACGATCAGATCATACTCCTCGGCGTCCGGCGTTTTCCCGGTTTCGGTCAGGCCGGTAGCCAGAAAGACGTGCTGCTTTTGCCGTGTGAATCCATAGGCAATCCACAGCGTTCCCAGATAAGTCATCTCGGCGGCTGTGAGGCCGGTCTCTTCTTTCAGTTCGCCGCGCGCCAGGGATTCGGGATCATCGACTTCCCTCTCCCAGCCGCCCTGTGGCAGCTCCAGCGCCCGCTCCTGAATCGTGTAGCGAAACTGCTCCACCAGCCAGACGCGGCCCTGATCAATGGGCAAAATGATAGCCGCGTCGTCTTTCTCCACCACGCCATAAATGCCCCGCTCGCCGTTGGAGCGAAGAATTTCATCTTCACGAACGCGCATCCAATGGTTGTGATAGACCTCGCGTGTGCAAACTGTGGTGATGGCGGGAGCAGGTTTCATGAAGTTTCTTTCGTGCTCTCTTTCCGCAGCCGATACTGTCGCAACCGCCCGATCAGTGATGCCGGACCGCTCACCGTCAGCCGGACAACGTTGCCTTCATACTCGCGGCTATGCACAATCATCCCAGCTTCAATCGCCGCCAGCACAGCGCCGTCCTGCTGCGGAACGCGCAGTACGGCAGAGAGTAGCGGGTCGGTGTGCAACGCGCGATCAATGGCCGCGAGCAGCGCCTCCATGCCTTCGCCGGTGCGCGCCGAGACGGCGACTTCGCCCCCGGCCTGCTGCCGCGACGCAAGCCCATCGCGCTCATCCTCGCCCAGCAGGTCGATCTTGTTCATCACCTCAATGCGTGGCTTTGCGAGAACTTCCAGCTCATCAAGCACCTTCTCCACCTGGGTCTTTTGTTCCTCTCCGTAAGTCGAAGCCGCATCGCGGATGTGCAGCAATACCTCGGCCTGCGCCACCTCTTCCAGCGTGGCGCGGAAGCTGGTGACCAGTGTATGCGGCAGGTTGCGGATGAAGCCGACCGTGTCTGAGAGGAGTATCTTGCGGCGGCTCGGCAATTCGATAGCGCGCAGCTTCGGGTCTAGCGTGGCAAACATCTTCGACGACTGCAAAACCTGTGCGCCGGTAAGCTGGTTGAAGAGCGTACTCTTGCCGGCGTTGGTGTAGCCCACCAGAGCCACCGTGGGCACAGGCACCGACTCACGGCGCTGCCGCTGCTGCTTGCGCACACGCCTCACCTGCTCCAATTCCAGCTTCAGATGGTCGATGCGGCGCTTGATCTGACGGCGATCGGTCTCCAACTTGGTCTCGCCCGGTCCGCGCGTGCCAATGCCGCCGCCCAACTGCGACATCGCTTTACCCTTGCCGCCGAGCCGGGGCAGCATGTAATCCAACTGCGCCAGCTCCACCTGCAACTGCCCCTCGCGGGTGCGTGCATGGCGGGCAAAAATGTCCAATATCAATTGTGTTCGATCAAGAACGCGGCAAGGCAGCGCTTTCTCCAGATTGCGTAACTGCGTCGGCGTCAGGTCGTGGTCGAAGAGCACCAGATCTGCCTCAGTGGAGGCGGCAACCCCGGCAATTTCTTCCACCTTGCCCGCGCCGATCAGCGTAGCTGGATCGGGCCGTGCGCGGCGCTGCAAAATCTCGGCAACCACCACACCGCCAGCGCTGCCAACCAGTTCGCGAAACTCGGCAAGAGATTCGTCCACGTCCAGCTCCGTCGAGGGACGCAACCGCGCTGCGCTAGCTTCAACCACGCTGCCAGAAAGTGATTCGGAAATCTTAGTTTGATCGAGAGCAAAATCAGCGGCGGTCAAATCCGAGCACACCGCCGCTTGCCGCGCGCCTGCCTGCGCTGCGCGGTTGGCACGAGGGTGGGTGCCAAGCTCCACGCCCACCAATACCGCTCGCTCCGGCCTGCCGCCCTCACCCACGCGAATAGTCGCCGTAGGGAAGGATCGCTCACCGGAGCCGCCAATTCCGCTCGTATCAGAAACCAACCGAGAGCGCTCCCCGCCTGCTATCGCGGTTCCCCGATGGTTGGGATCGTGGTGACTGGAGCAAGCCCAATCCCAGTGCTTCCGGCAGGGCGATAATCGGTATGAAGCACGCTGCGGTTGCTCACTACAGTCGAAATGGCGTGCTTAAAGATCAATTGTTCCTGGCTGTTGTTCTCCAAGAGCACTGAATACTTGTCGAAAGAACGGATCTTTCCGGTAAGCTTGACACCGCTGACCAGATAAACCGTAATGGGTGTTTTGTCCTTGCGGACCGTGTTCAGGAACGTGTCCTGAATGTTTTGTGCCGGCTTGTTCTCCATATGCCGATCTCCTGCCTTCTTATTGGGGGGGGTTGGACGCAATCAAACAGCGCGTACTCGTACAAATTGGCGGGCGCGGCGCCGGAAGCCCCGGAACCGTTAAATCCCGCAATGGCTACAACGATATAGAGGTTGGCGAACGTTTTCAACTATGTTTTTTGGAAACTTTGTTCGGTGGGACAGTTTTACCTTTGCTCTATTCGACGGAAGCGACCCAACTACAGGGGTTCCGGGCCAATTTTTGAGACCTGGAGGTCACAAGGCTGCTAGCATAATGTTGTGAAAACCGAGCCGAATCCGCTACAAAGCACTACCCCAATCGCCCAGCCAGTACCCATGCTTGACCTCAAACGCCAGTACCTTCCGCTCCACGACGAACTCCTAAACGCGGTCGGCCATGTTCTGGAGACACAGCAGTTTATCTTGGGTGAGCCGGTCGCCGCCTTTGAAAAATCTGCCGCGACCCAATTGGGCGTGGCCCACGCAGTGGGCTGCTCTTCTGGCACGGACGCTCTGTGGCTAGCCCTCGCCGCCGCTGGTATTGGCCCCGGTAAGACGGTTATCACTACCCCCTTCAGCTTCTTTGCTTCGGTCAGCGCCATCCTTCGTGCTGGAGCAAAGCCGCTGCTTGCCGACATCGAACCGACAACATTCAATCTCGATCCCGTCAAGGTGACAACACTCCTCGACGGTCCGCAAGGCACGGCTGTCAAAGCCATCCTGCCTGTCCATCTCTTCGGCCAGACGGCCGATTGGACGGCCTTTTGGCATCTCGGAAAGACGCGCGGATTGAAGCTCATCGAAGACGCCGCCCAAGCATGGGGAGCTCACTGGAATGGAATCAAGGCAGGAGCACTCGGAGACGCGGCGGCCTTCAGTTTTTATCCAACAAAAAATCTCAGCGCGGCCGGCGATGCCGGTATGGTTACCACCAATTCTGATGATGTTGCCGAGCGTGCCCGTATGCTGCGCAACCACGGCATGCGCCGCCGCTACTATCACGACGAACTCGGCTGGAACACACGCATGGACGGATTCCAGGGCGCTATCCTTGGCATCAAGCTCAAGTACATCGATGGCTGGAATCAGGCCCGGTGCACGGTGGCCAAGCGCTATCACGCACTCTTTCATGCTGCGGGACTGGTCGAGGCAGGACTCTACCCCATTGACGGGATTGTTCTTCCGCAAGAAGTGCGGAGCACCCATCACGTCTGGCATCAATACGTTATCCGCACCACGCTGCGCGACGAACTGCGCGCATTCCTCGCCGAGCGCCAAATTGGCTCGGAGATCTACTACCCTGTTCCGCTGCACTTGCAGGAGCCGCTGAAAAGCCTCGGCTACAGCGAAGGCAGCTTCCCAGAGGCTGAGCGCGCCGCCCGCGAAGTGCTAGCTCTGCCCATCTTCCCTGAATTGCGCGAAGACGAGCAGCAGACGGTGGTCGCGGCAATCGCGGAGTTTTTGAGCTGAAACGTCATTTGTGAGGAGAGGCGGGTACCCGCATCTCGATTATCCCCTAT
Organism: uncultured Occallatibacter sp.; assembly: GCA_964414945.1. Classification (GTDB taxonomy): domain Bacteria; phylum Acidobacteriota; class Terriglobia; order Terriglobales; family Acidobacteriaceae; genus Telmatobacter. The sequence continues at coordinate 74,152 of CAYPYJ010000003.1, read as the reverse complement.
AAGATTGGGTGGCCCAGGTCTCGATTTTGAGACCTGGGAAAGCTCAAAAGTTTCGGCCAACCCATACTGCTCTTGCTAAGTCGCCGAAGGTTCGCCGGTCCACTTAATGCCGCTTTCCGACGCTAAAACGCGCAAAAATACGCCAAAAAACACGCTAAAACGCCCAATTGCAAGCCAATTTCACACTTTATCCCAGCCTGCATACGGAGCTTCCACAGTTTCTCATCCACCTGCAATAGGGCACTTTTGCAACATCGCACTCGACGCCTCCGTTTGCAGGCATACGGTGCAACATTTTCCCTCTTTTTGTCGCCTTTTAAACCTACGCGAATTCGCAGTTCGCACCGTACCGCCCTGGCAGGGGGCGCTTGTGCGCAAAGGTATTCGTGGTGCCATTTGTCCTCCGCCGCTGCTGGAAAAAAGCCCGAAAATCCTTGCATTGACCAGTTTCTCGGGCAGATGGCCTCAGGCGGCGGAAGTAATCTTGGCGGTCAGTTGGACACCGAGAGCATTCATTACAGCGAGTGTTGTCTTCAGTGTTGGGTTTCCCTTGGTGCTGAAAGAGCGATAGAGTTGCTCGCGAGACAATCCTGTTTGGCCGGCGATCTGCGCCATTCCCTTGGCACGGGCCACGACGCCCAAAGCGTGCGATATATAGCTAGGGTCGTTGGTTTGAAACGCTTCTGCCATGAAGATTGCAATGGCCTCGCCCGAGCCAAGATCCTCGGCAGGATCATAGTTGGTCAATTTCTCATGTAGGTTTTTCTTAGCCATTTTCTTCGCTCCATTCCGCCGCCAGGCGCTTGGCTGTTCGGATGTCCTTCGCCTGTGTGCTTTTGTCTCCGCCGCACAGCAGGATGATGATGGTGTTACCCCGCTTCCGGAAGTAAACGCGGAAGCCGGGGCCGTAGTCGATTCGTAATTCGCTGACGCCTTGTCCAACCAGCCGTACATCGCCTGCATTCCCAAAAAGCTAGGCGATCAAGCCGAGATGCGATCATCGCGCGCACTCGCAGATCTTTGAGCCGTATGCGCCACTGCCGGAAGGTCTCAGTCTGCTTGAATTCCATGGTCGCGCTTTCTGTAGTTTATAGACTACCATATTCGACCGCCAGTAAAGTCGTGCCGTGATACAAAGCTCGCTGGTGGAGGTTCGAGATATCCCACCCTTTCCACGACGAGACCGTGGAAAGGATGGGACCCTCAAAATCTTGCTCACACTCGGTTACTCCGGCAGCACCAGCTTGCCTTTTACCTTGATGTTCTGAGTGAGCACAGGGACGCCGGTGTTTGGTTGGCCGCCGCCGACTGACACTGTGTACTCGCCTGCCGCAACCACAGGTTCTCCGGCTTCGGTGACCATGCTGAGATCGCGCGGGCTTAGCTCAAAACGCAGTTTTTGCGCGGCGCCGGCTTTCAGATGCACACGCTGAAATGCACGTAACGCTTTGAGCGGCGCTCCGGGCACGGCGGGAAAGCTGAGATAAAGCTGGGCAACTTCATCGCCCGCGCGGCTGCCGGTGTTGGTGACCGTAAACTCAGCCACCACCGGGGTACCCGCATCCATTTCACTGGTGGAAAGGCTCAGACCGCTGTAGGCAAAGGTGGAGTAGCTCAAGCCGTAGCCGAAGGGATAAAGCGGCTCACCCTGGAAGTAGCGATAGGTGCGGCCTTTCATCGCGTAATCCTCGAAAGGCGGCAACTGGTCGACATTTTTATAGAAGGTAACAGGCAGGCGTCCGGCGGGATTGTTTTTGCCGGAGAGGGTTTCAGCGACGGCCGCACCGCCTTCTTCGCCCGGATACCAGGCTTCGAGGATGGCGTTGGCGTGATCCTTGGCCCAGTTGACGCCGAGGGCGCTGCCGTTCGTGAGCACTACAACGAGCGGCTTGCCGGTTGTGGCCACGGCTTCAATCAGATCCTGCTCGGGTTTGGGCAGGTCGATGCTGGTGCGGTCGCCGCCCTTGAAGCCCGGCTCGCTCACCTTCATTTCCTCGCCTTCAAGCTCGCTGGTGATGCCGACTACGGCGACCACCACATCGGCATCGCGGGCAGCGGCAAGGGCTTCGGGCTGGGGCTTGAGATCGATCTTCTTCCAGACCAGGCGCATGACAGACTGGCGATCTTGAAAGATGCCGTACTCGGCAACCAGCTTGACGGGCTTGCCTGCCTCCAGATGCGTGGAGACGAGTTTGGTTTCGACAGTTGGGGTGTCATAGGAGGTGGCAGCCTCTCTGCCGTCGATGGAAAGGCGGAAGAAGCCCAAGCCCTGCAAGCCTATGTAATAGTCGGCGGTCTCAGGTGGCGTCAGTGTGGCCTCCCAGCGACCCCGAAGCGGCCTGATTCCCTTCACCTCAGCGGGCAGCGCGGCGTTGGAAACATCGATATGCTTTTCAACGCGGGTAACTAGCGTCTCAGGCTGCTTGGCGCCTGGGCCCCAGTCCATACTCAGCGGCGCATAGGTAGCCTGGAGCCCGGGCTTTCCATCGGTGCTCAGCAACTCCGCAGGAATGGGATCGGCCTGCTTGCTGAGAAACTGCGTCCCGGGCACGAATTTGATTGTGGCATTGGGAAACTCAGCCTTCAACCCCTCGAGGACAGAGACAGTGTGCGTCGGAGTGCCGTTATAATTTCCCAGCAGAACATGCGTTTGCTCGGCCAACGGACCCACGACAGCGATCTTGATGCCCGTGGTTTTCAGCGGAAGAACGCCGTCGTTTTTGAGCAGAACCATGGATTCGTTGCCCAACTTGCGTGCCAGAGCGCGAAACTCAGCCCCATCCAGTAGTTTCTGGTCGATTTTGGTGTACGGCACCATCTCCGGCGGATCAAATAACCCCAGCTTCATGCGAGCAGTAAAGAGCCGCGTAACCGCTAAGTCGATATCGCTTTCTTTCAAAAAGCCCTGCTGAACGGCGTCGAGATAAGCCTTGTAGTCGTGGTTGTCCGTGATGCTGGTGGTGAAGTCGACGCACTCGTTGTCCATGCCGCGCTGAAGGCTGATGGCAGAGGATTCGGCTTGTGTGGGCTTGAAGTGGTGGCCAGCGAAGATGTCAACCACCGCGCCGCAGTCTGAAACTACATAGCCCTTGAAGCCCCACTTGCCGCGCAATTGATCTTGAAGCAGGAACTCACTGGCGCAGGCGGGCTCGCCATTGACGCTGTTGTAGGCGCACATGACGGAGTCGGCTTTGGCCTCGGTGACCGTGGCGCGGAAGGCGGGCAGATAAGTATCCAGCTCATCGTGCTTGCTGATGGGAACGTTGGCGTTGTGGCGCGTTGGCTCTGGGCCGCTGTGGACGGCATAGTGCTTGGGCGTGGAGATAACGCGGTAGTAGTGCGGATCGTCGCCCTGCATACCGGTGACAAAAGCCACACCCATGCGCGCGGTAAGGAACGGGTCTTCGCCGTAGGTCTCTTGTCCGCGTCCCCAGCGCGGATCACGGAAGATGTTGAGATTGGGTGCCCAGAAGTCGAGACCTTCGAAGATTTTGCTGTTGCCGTCTTTCACATTCTGCGCGTACTTGATGCGGCCCTCGGTGCCGATGGCGATGGCCATTTGATGAATCGCCGGAGTGTCGAAGGTGGCGGCCAGACCGACTGGCTCAGGAAACTCCGTGGTTCCCTTTGCGGCCACGCCGTGCAGCGACTCGCTCCACCAGTCGTACGCCGGAATGTTTAGCCGCGGAATGGGTCGCGACTGATTCACGAGCTGACTGGCTTTCTCTGGCAGCGTGAGCCGATGCACCAGATCGGCCGCTCGCTGCTCGGCGGGCAGACTTGTATCCAGATAAGCCGGCTTGGGGGCGCTTTGCGCTCCGGCTACCCACAATCCACTGCAACACGCCAATGCCAATGTGATCATTCGCAATTCAATGCTCTTCATCTGAATCCTCTTTCCGGGGCCGGAGATTCGTGGTCTGCGATCTCGGCCTGGGTCCGCAACAATTCGGCCAAATTTCAAAGATAAACCGATTAACTGTTCGAGAATAACACCATGCCAAAGGTTCTGGGACAGGAAATCTGAAAACATTCTACGCGCCGCGACCAGCGCCTGCGAATCCGTGTAACCTTATCCCAGTTTGGCTCGTAAGGTTGAGTAGAAGGGGGAAGGACGGATGCAGAACGGCGAGAGCAAAGTCCTGAACCAATTCCGGCTGGGCAGCCAGGAGGCCTTAGAGGCGCTGTTCAGACAGCATCAACGGGTGGTCTACGGATGGATTCTGCGCATTGTTCGCAATCCGGAGGCGGCCGAAGATCTGACCATTGAGAGCTTCTGGCGCATCTACCGGGCTCACGCGCGCTTTGAGCCAGCGCAGGGATTTGAGGGTTGGGCACGGCGCATTGCCACCCGAGCGGCGCTGGACTGGCTGCGGACGAAACGCGCCGAGAACGAGTTGTCTGCGGAGACACTCGCCGAAGTTGCGGCTCCGGCGGAGGCTGACCCGGCTGTGACTGCGGAGATTCGCAGGAAGACCGTGCTGGCCTTTAGCCGCCTGCCGCCGAAGCTACGAATTACGGCTACGCTGGCGGTGATTGAAGAACGACCGCAAAAAGAAGTGGCTGCGGCATTGGGCATCTCCGTGGCGGCGGTTAAGGTGCGCGTCTTCCGCGCAATGCGGTTGCTGAGAAAAGACTTGGAGAGGCAGGGAATTACACCATGAATATTGACCGCATGAAGAAGCTTTTGCAACAAGCGCTGCCGCCGGTGGATGCGGAAGCTGAGCCGGGGCGCGACCTATGGCCTGCAATGAAACGGCGGCTGGATGAGAAGTCCGCTGCTCAGGGCGCGTACTTTAACTGGGCATGGTTTGACGGGGCTCTTGCGGCAGGGCTTGTTGGGCTGGTTGTACTTTTTCCTGCGTCGATTCCTGTGTTTCTCTACTACCTTTAGCGCATTATTGCAGGTTCCGTAATCCGTGCTATCCCACCCTAGCCGCAAAAACAAAAAGGCGGCGAGGGTGGGGCACCCAGAGATAACGCGATCCGTGAAAATGCACTCAACCCGCGAGCGGAGACGCCCGCAGAACTGGAGGAAGTTATGAACACTCATCCTTATCTTCGCGCTTATTTGGCGGGCATCGTTGTGCCGACGATTGTTCTGCCTCTGTTGCTTGTATTTGTTGTGATGCGACTGGTGCTTCAAGTGCCGGTTCCCGTCGAACAGGCGCTCATCTTTCCCATGGCCGTTGTACCGCTTCTGTGGGGGCTGTGGAATGTTCTGTGGATGTGGTCGCGCGAGCATACGCATCTGCCCATCGGCCTGCATGGAGCGATATTGCCTCTACTGCTGATGCCGCTGGGAGCAGCTACGGCAATTTGCCTGGGCGTGCTGGTGCTGGGCTCTCACGGCGCAACCTGGTTCAATGCTTGTGAAGTGCCTTACGCGCTGATTGCGCCGTGTTTTTTGGGCGCGCTGGCTGGTTATTACCTGATGTGGAAGTACGTTGTGGGGTTTGTGAATCGGGTGCTGGAGATTGCGTAAGCTGCCGTACTACAGCGTTTTCAGTTCTGGTGTTTACGGTCGAAATGGACAGTTGTGCTATCCCATCCATCTGCGGTGTGGCCAATCGCTCGCTATTCGCTCGCATGGGCTTATGTGCTATCCCACCCATTTCGCAAAGTACGCGAAATGGATGGGGCACCCAGAATTTTTGTTAGCGCCTAAGTTGATCACGTTCTACGCGCTGGGGTTGAAGAAGTCTCCAAGCCCGGCGCGCTCGGCGTGGGCGGCCATCGAAGACTGAATCTCCAGCGCCAAAGCGAGCGCATTGCGGCCTTGGCGAGCGGTGACACGAGGCTCGCGGCGGGTCTGGACGGACTCTAGAAAAGAAGTAATTTCTAAACGCAGAGGCTCTCCCGGCGTTACGGGAGGCTTGGAGAAGCTTAAGCCGGCTTGCGCAGGCGTTGTGAACTGCGCGATCACCGACGGGTCGATCTTTGCCATGGCGGCAAACTGAGTGATCATTGCTGGATCAACCTTCGCTAGGTCGATCTTTCCTGATGCGATACTCTCTGCGATTCCCGGCGGCAGAATTGCGGCAATCTGCGGCGGCAGCGACGCGATCAATTCGGCTGGCGACACCTTGGCCGCGCCTGCCTCAATGCTGATGACCAGCAGATCCTGGCGTGCATAATCAATCGACACATACTGGCGGGGCTCAAAGAAGCGCAGCTTGCGCACGCGTTCAGTGGAGACTCTGGAGGCGGTGAAGTTGGCCACGCAGCCGCTCTCAAATTCGACGCGAACATTGGCGATGTCCACTTTGGGCGAGAGGATGGGCAGGCCAACGGCCCGCACCTCGCGCACAGGCGAATCGGCAAAGGTCAGCACGATGTCGAGATCGTGAATCATCAGGTCAAGCACCACGTCTACATCGAGCGCGCGCGGCGTGAAGATGGAGAGCCGATGCGACTCAAAGAACATGGGGCGGCGCAATTGAGGCTGCACGGCGAGCACCGCAGGATTGAAACGCTCCAGGTGGCCGGGTTGCAGAATGCGCTGGCCCTTGTCGGCGCGCACAATCAGATCGTCGGCTTGGGCGAGCGTCGCTGCCAGCGGCTTTTCAACCAGCAGATCGAGACCGGCGTCGAGCAATACTGAAGCGACTGCATGGTGGTGCACGGTGGGCACGGCTACAGTGGCGGCGTCGATTTTGAGATCGGAAGCCAGCAGCTTGTCCACTGAGGCAAAGACAGGGATCGCGTATTTGGCCGCCGTTTCCGCGGCTCGGGCCGGGTCCGGCTCAACAGCCGCAACCAGAGCGACGGGCTGGCCCGCCGCTTCCAGTTCGCGGTAGACGCGCAGATGATTTTTTCCGAAGGCGCCGGTTCCGGCAACGGCAACGCGCAGGGCTTGGCTCACAGCGGCGCCGACCAGCCCTGAGGCGGCAGCTCAGGGACATTGCCTTCGACTGCCTTCAGGCAGCGGCTATAGAGGTCGAGCAACTGGTTGACGTGCTCTTCGGGCTTGGTGCCGGCGGCGCCACTGAAGCCGGTCGAAGGCGCGGCAGGCCGGCCCACGCCGGCTGTGGCAGCTACGAACTTGAGCAGATCGAGCGCGATGTCTTCATTGCGCCGTGCGCCGAGGCTGGTGCTGGTAAGGGCATCCATAGTGAAGATTCTCCATAGAGGATGCTAGCAGATGGAGGGTTTGCGCATCACCTCCGGTTCAGACTATGGTCTCCGCGATACTCTGGAATGGATGCGGACAGCGCACATTGGATTGGGCGGCAACCTGCCGAGCGTGGCGGGCGCGCCAGAGGCGACTCTGACGGCTGCGGCTTGGCGGCTGGAATCGCTGGGGCGCGTGGTTGCGCGGTCATCGCTTTACTCCACTGCACCGGTCGGATTTGCCGAGCAGCCACGGTTTGTGAATGCGGTGGTGGGGCTGGAAACGGAACTCGCACCACGAGAGCTGCTGGATGGATTGATGAAGATTGAGCAGGAGTTTGGCCGCGACCGGACGGAAGGAATTGCGAATGGTCCTCGCACGCTGGACCTGGACATTTTGCTGCTGGGTGAGTTGATTGTCAGCGAGCCTGGTTTGGAGATTCCTCATCCTCGTCTGGCAGAGCGAGCTTTTGTTCTAATCCCGCTGAACGAAATTGCGGCTGAGGTGACTGTTCCGTGTTATGGACAGAGTGTGGCACAACTTTTATCTAGCTTGCTCGACGGTTCGAAAAATAAAGCTAATGCGGTAACACAGATGGAATACGATAGCTGGAAATAGGCACCTGCGATGCGACCAACGGCGCTTTCCTTATGCTTCAAGGGTAAGTACCGGAGTCGGGCAGAGTTTCGCGAGTGAGATTGCATAAAATATTCCTCATGATGGACAACGAACCGCAAGAGATTCTGGCTACTCTGGAAAAAGGGTCTGCGCTCCTGCTTGCGGCATTGCATGAAGTGACGGACGAGTTGGCGATACGCTCCCCTGGCCCGGGAAAGTGGTCGATTCTGCAATGCGCAGAGCATGTAGCCGTGGTAGAAGAGTATCTCTTCTCACTGATTCTTGCGTCGAAGCAGGCAGAAATACCGCTGATCATCGAGCAGAGGGAAGTTATTATTTTGACGCGTGGAGCGGATCGAACCATACGGAGAGAGTCTCCTGATTGCACACTACCGGCAGGGCGATTCTCTATCCTTTCCGATGCGGTTCAACATTTCCGGGCCAGCCGGGAGCGGACGACTCAGTTCATCAACTCAAATCAAGAAGACCTTCGATCCAAAACTGCCCTGCATCCTCTTATTGGAACGGTAAACTGCCACGAACTTCTATTGCTGATGGCGGTGCATCCTGCTCGCCACGCGATGCAAATTGAAGAAATAAAAGCAGCGGCGGCTTGAGCGTCTGCGGTATGCTGATTCTGATTCCAAGAGTGCTTTAAGGAGGATTCAGAGATGGATATTCACGCGCCGATGGGCCGGGTTGATTCGCTGAAAGAGATGGCCAAGCACATTCTGATTGTAACCATCGGCATTTTGATTGCCTTGGGCCTGGAAGGGATACGAGAGAGCTGGCGTGAGCATGTTGAGGTGAGTGTGGTGCGCGAGGGATGCCGCGCGGAACTGCTTGGAGATCAGGACAACCTATCCCACGATCTAGTGACCGAACGCCAGGTCGCGATGCAGTTGGATCAGATCATCTCCGATATGCCCGAGTTGGCTAAGAAACCGGCGGAGCTTGAGAAGCGCATTTCCGAATTGAAACCGGCATTCTACTTCTTTTCGACGAGCGAATGGGAATCAGCCTTATCGAGCGGCGCACTGACTCACATGAGAAGAGAAGAAGTTTTCCGCTTTATGGATGCCTATCAGATCCTCAAAATGTATCAGGATAATACCAGCAGTATGCAGCCAGGGTGGTTAGATATGGTGACTTATTTCCAAAGTCATCGTTCCTACACAGCAGCGGAAGCGACCGAGGGGGAGCAGAAGCTCCGCATTTTTAAAATGGAACTTTCCAGGATGGAGCACCTGGGCCAACAGACATCAGAGCACATCGCTGATGCTGTAAAAGCCAGATAGAGCACGGCCAGATTTTGGCTAGCTCCTGGCTATTACAATAAACCCATGCTGCTTGAAGGCATTTTTGCCGCTGTTCCCACGCCGTTTTATTCCGACGAACGCGTCTATCTTCGCAAGATGGAAGCCAACATTGCCCGCTACTCTCGCAGTCTTCTTTCCGGGATGCTGGTTTTGGGTTCCACGGGCGAGGCGGTGATGCTGGACGATGCAGAGAGCCGTGATGTGCTGCGCGCAGCTGCCGAAACAGCCGCGCCGGAGAAGGTGCTGATCGCGGGCGTTGGACGTGAGAGCGTGAAAGGCACGGTGGCGCTGTCGGAGGCTGCGGCCAACTTTGGTTACGACGCCGTTTTGGTGCGCACACCAACTTACTTTGCCAAGCAGATGACCGCGGCGGCTGTGCTGAATTACTTTCGCAGCGTGGCCGACCGCTCGCCGCTGCCGGTGATTCTCTACAACATTCCGCAATGCGTGCCCTACAACATTCCTGTTGAAGTGGTTGCCGATTTGGCGGAGCACCGCAACATCATTGCAATCAAGGACTCCAGCGGCAGCGTTGAACGGATTCGCGAACTGGTGGCGGGTGTGAGCAACACTCTGCGTCGGACAGTTACTGTAACGCCGATTTTTGAAGCGGTGACGGGAAGAATGCTGGCGCCCAAGACCGTGACAAGCGATGCGTTGGTTTCGATTGGCGGCGCAACCGCAACGGCTGCGCCGATCAAGACACGCAGTAAAGAAGTTGGCTTTCAGGTGCTGGGTGGATCGACGGCCACGCTGCTTGATTCGCTGGATGCAGGAGCCTCTGGAAGCATTCTCGCATTTGCTTCTTTCGCTCCCGAAGCCTGCCAGGAAGTTTATCTGGCTTGGAAAGATCGCGACTTTAATCTTGCCAAGGAAAAGCATCAGCGCATCCTGGCAGCGAGCCAGCGCATAGTGAGCCAGTTGGGCATGAGCGGATTGAAGTACGCCTGCGATTTCAACGCCTACTACGGCGGACGCACGCGCGCTCCGCTGCTGCAGATTACCGCAGCGGAGAAGATTGAAATTGAAGGGTTGCTGGCCGGGATTCGCAATTAGACGTTAAGCGGCGGCTTGTAAATTTGTGCCCATCTTCTGTATTCTTGTGCGCAAAGCCATCATGCGTAAATCCCGAGAAGTTCAACTCACCCTACTTGCTGCCATCGCGCTTTCAATGACTGCCTGCCGCAGCCAGCGGCGCGATTGCGTTGACCCGCAAGGCCGCCTGCTGCCCGACTCCACATGCAGTGCGGGAACATACGGATCACACTATATCTATGGCGGATCGAGCGGCGGCCACGTGGGCGATACAGTGATCGGCGGCAGCGTCTCTCGCGGCGGCTTTGGCGGAACCGGTGGCGGCCACGGCGGAGCAGGGGGAGAGTAAATGCGTCGTGTAATCATAGAACCGCGCAGCGATTGGCAGGCACGCGTTGAGCGCGTCGGCCTGACGTATCACACGTTGGAAAATGGCACTCCGTATTGGGATGAGTCGGCCTACTGGGAGTTTCGCTCTTCGGAGATCGACCGCCTGGAGGCGGCCACTGCCGAAGTGCAGCGGCTGGCTCTGGCCGCCGGAGACATCATCCTTAATCAGGACCGTCTGGCGCAGATGGGCATTCCGGCGGAGGCTGCTCCGGCCATTCGCGCGGCATGGAACAGCGAGCCTCCCGCGCTCTACGGACGGCTCGATCTGGCCTACGACGGTACCACGATCAAGCTGCTGGAGTACAACGCCGACACGCCCACCGGATTGGTGGAAGCCGCCGTGGCGCAGTGGTACTGGCTGGAAGAGTGCTACAAAGACGCCGATCAATTCAACTCGCTGCACGAGAAATTGATTGCCAAGTGGAAGGACCTGAAGGATTACATTCCATCCGGGGTATACTTTGCCGACGGCGGCAGCGAAGAAGACCGCATGACGGTCAGCTACCTGCAAGACACCGCCCAGCAAGGCGGCCTGAAGACGCGCCACATCGCGATGCACGAAATTGGCTGGGACGCGAAGCGCCTGCGCTTTGTCGATCTCAATAACCGTGTCATGGAAACGCTCTTCAAGCTCTACCCCTGGGAGTGGCTGCTCAACGAGCCGTTTGCCCAGCAGGCGCTCAGCACGCTGCCGCCGCAGGCCGCGTTGCAGGAGTACGGTCCGCGCAAGGATCGCCGCCAGTGGGGTTCAATGCTGTGGATTGAGCCGATCTGGAAGATGATGTGGTCGAACAAGGCGCTGCTGGCCATTCTTTGGGAGCTGAATCCCGGCCACGATCTGCTGCTGCCGGCCTATTTGGACGGCCCGCATGAGCTGACCAGCTACGTGCGCAAACCGATCTTCGGACGCGAAGGCGCGGGCATCGCCGTGGTCCGCGACGGAGTGGCCGTGGAAGGCGTGCTGACCGGCGAGAATGAGCAGGGATACGTCTATCAGGCGCTGGCTCCGATGGCCACAGCCAACGGCAAGACTGCTGTCTTCGGCTCCTGGCTGGTGGATGGTGAACCAGCCGGCATGGGCGTCCGCGAGTCAACCGGCCTCGTCACCAACAACACCAGTTGTTTTGTGCCGCATTTGTTCCGGTGACTCGCGTTAGGGTTGGCGGTTTCCCACCCTTGGATTAAAGAACGATTCAAGGATGGGGCACCCTCACTGGTGAGGAATCAAGGGTGCGCCACCCGCCAAAATTGATTGCTGAAGAAAGTGATGTTGCTGTAAAATGCAACAGTCTCATGTGGCTATAGCTGAAAACTTCAAAATCCGCGCTACGGTGCAGGTTCATGTCGCGCAAAAATACAATGTGACATTCTGTGGGCCTCTAGTGAGAACATGTGTGCCCTTCTCAATGCTTTGGTTTTGAATCACAAAACGCTTTACTGTAACCCAAAAGAGCGAGGAGCCAATAAGTGAGCGAGGATGCTTGGGGGGATATTTTAGAACAAGAATACGAGGCCAATCTTTCCAGCGAAGAATTATCTGGATGGAGAGAGCGTATAGTGTACAGCGCCAGTAAAGTCGTGCGCTACCTTTTCATCCTTGGTCTAATTGCACTTGCAGTTTATATTTGTAAACCGGTGTATGATGACCCAATTACGCATACTCCACCCAATGAAAGTTATCAACCTTACAACTATCACCATCAGGTAGATGAAGCCCCGTGGCCACTCCTAGTAATATTAGGTCCAATTGCGGCCTTATTGAGTATTGCAGCTACTACAGTAATGATTTTGATAGAAACTTGGGGGTTGATCGTGAATATTATTTCTGCCCCGCGTTTGGCCGAGAGAAATAAAGAAAAGACAATCGTTAAATTCTTAGAGGGCACCATATCTACAAGTCCTAGCATGATTCGCGCATCATGGGGATGCCTGTCTCACATAGCGCGGCTCCGTTTTTCTGATGTTGACGGTTATTCGTCCCACTGGAGGAACATATTTCATGTTGAATCAAACAACATTAGAAAGCGGATTGTCATTGACTCTATTAATAATGCTTCGGAAACGCTCGCCTCTTATGCAGCGCTAACTCTCGGCCACAAGGAAATCTTACTAATAGATGGAGTAGTATGCAAGGTAAGATCTAGGTGGTACATTCTGACATGGCGCATACATGACGAACAAACACATGGTTGCATTGATAGATTTGATAGGCCAGATATCGATAAACTCTACGTGGCTCAGCTGGTTGGTTCGTTACCTAAATTTAAATTACTTAACTAAGGACTATCGGCGGGTGGCGGCGGCGGGTGGCCCATCCTTTCGCGTTCTTTGCGAAAGGGTGGGAGACCACGAACCCCAACCGCGCAAACTGAAAACTGTGAACTGAAAACTCTCCAGCTTTTGCAGATAATTACCCTTTCCCGGCGCACAATCAAAGCATGAACACCGACCAAAGCCTCGGGCCTTTCCTAGTCCCTGGTCCCTGAAGGTCTCCCCCCCCTTTATATTTTTGAAATCTAGCTGTTAATTAAATCGTCAACAGGCCTGTGCCCCGTTCATCGCGGATTTTCGCGATGAGCGGGCGGGAGGTGTCAGGGCCGAATCACTATTTCCCAGCAACCTCCACAATTGCGCTGTCCGGCTCGCTCCAGGCTGCTGCGCCGTCGTGGGTGAGCTTGCCTGCTGCGTTGTCCCAGTGCAGTCGCGTGACCGCGCCTGCGCCTTTTTCATACGCATAGGTTGTGCCGTCGTCGGTGAAGAGGGTGAAGCTGCCATCCGCGCCGGGATAGACGCGAATCTTGTTGATGGCTTGCGTTTGATGCGTGCTCTCCACTGGCGCTCCCAGCGGAATAATCGAGCCAGCGCGCACGAAGAGCGGAATCGTATCAATCGGCGCTTGCACGGTAATGGTCTGGCCGCCTTTGATGCGCTCGTTGGTCCAGTAGTTGTACCAGTCGGTTCCTGCGGGAAGATAGACCTCGCGGCTGGTTGCGCCCTGTTCCGTGACCGGAGCTACCAGGAAGGCTGGCCCGAGCATATACTCGTCGCGCAGATCGGCGACCTTGGGATCGGCTGGGAAATCCAGCGGCAGTGCGCGCATAAAGGGCGCGCCGGTTTGCCAGGTCTTGTAGCCGAGCGAATAAATGTACGGCATGAGCTGGTAACGCAGGCGCAGATACTTCTCCAGAATCGGCTGGGCCTCTTTGCCATAGGACCATACCTCGTTGCTGTTGCGGCTGCCGTGGGTGCGGAAGATGGGCAGGAAGGCCGCGTACTGGAACCAGCGCGTGTAAAGCTCCGGGTAATCGTTGTAGCCGCCGACGTTTTCCCGAGCATCGGATGGGTCGAGCAGCGGCTTGTGGGCCGGGTGATGCTGGCCGGGAAGATATTGCCAGCCGCCGGTGTCGTTGGACCAGTAAGTCAACCCGGAAGCCGCAAAGTCCAGGCCGGTGGGAATCTGGCGCTTGAACGCGTCCCAGGTGGGAGTGATATCCGACGACCAGAAGATTGTTCCGTTGCGCTGCGCGCCGATGTAGGCATCGCGCGAAAGAATCAGCGCTCTCTTGGCGGGCTCGTCTTTGCGGAAGCCGTCATAGAGCGCCGCGGTGTGGAAGAGCGGATAAACGTTGAAGTATTGCGTGCCCGGGCCTACATGGAAAAACGCGCCGTTCGGGGGCAGATCAGGCTCCGTCTCATCAGCCCAGAGCGAATCGAAGCCCTGGCCGATGATGTTTTCGTGGATCGTCTTCCAGAACCACTTGCCCGCCTCGGGATTCGTCGTGTCGATGTCGGAGCCGGCGCGGTCGTAGGGCATTCCATCGATGGGCTTGCCATCGGCGGTGTGAATCAGCCAGCCTTTTTGGAGCAGTTCGTCGTAGTAGCGGTCTTCAGGCACAAAGCGCGGCCAGACGCTGATCATGGTCTCGAAGCCCATTTCGTGCAGTTGCTTGTTCATCGCCACTGGATCAGGCCAGTATTTGGGATCGAAGTCGAACTGCCCCATCTTCGTGAAGTAGAACCAGTCGACCACCAGCACATCGGCAGGCAGATGACGGTCGCGATAGCCCTGCGCCACATCGAGCAATTCTTTCTGGCTGCTGTAGCGCTGCTTGCATTGGATGTAGCCGAAGGCAGCCTTGGGCGGAATCGGCGTGGGTCCAGTCAGTAGCCGGTAGCCCGCGTAAATTTCGTCTATCGTCGCTCCAGCAATCACGAAGAACGAGACCCGGTCGCCAACCTGAGAGGTCCACTTTGTCTGCTCGTTGAAGCCGGGTTCAATGGTCGTCTTCGACGGGTTGTCCCACAGCACTCCATAGCCTTTGTTGGTCACCATGAAGGGCACGCAGACGCTTTGTCCTGCCGATGCCAGATAGTCGTGCCAGCAGCGCACCACATGGCCGCGATGGTCGAGGAATCCTTCCTGGTTCTGACCCAGCCCATAATAGTGCTCGTCCTCTGGCGAAGCGAAGCTCGCGCCTACAGTGAACAATTTCGGATCGGTGGCGCGCAGGTCGTGCAGCGGTTCGGCGGTGCCATCTTTTTGGTTGAGAATGGCCTGCTCCCAGCCGTTCATCTCAAGGAGCTTCTTTCCTTCCGGCGTCGCAAAGGTGATGTGCGCACCGGGAACTGAGCCGCTGAAGTATTTGCCGAGAGCCGCCTGATTCGGGTCGGGCGGCGTGGTGCTGGGCCGGTCGCGATCCAGGGTTACCACCATACGCGCCGACTTGTAGGTGTCAGCCCACTCCGTCTGGCTTGCGCTCCAGCCCTGAGTTGAAGGCGCGGCAACGAAACCATAACCCGGCGCAGCCAATGCAGGCTTGCGATCCAAGCTCAATGTGACGCGCAGAATGTTTGGCGCATAGGGCTCAAAGACGATGGTGCTGCCGCCGCGCGTCAGCACAACCTGATCCTGTTGAGCGCTGATGGCTGCACTGCTGAGAAGGAGA
Source organism: uncultured Occallatibacter sp. (assembly GCA_964414945.1). Lineage (GTDB taxonomy): Bacteria > Acidobacteriota > Terriglobia > Terriglobales > Acidobacteriaceae > Telmatobacter. Next base: position 58,730 of record CAYPYJ010000003.1, on the reverse strand, counting down.
ATGGCTAAAGAGAGAAGAATGTTGCTGCGGCGATGTGGTGCGATCATCTTATGTTCCTCATAGATTACTTGCGCAGGCCATGGCCCGAGCAGGAAAACTCGGTGGAGACAGAATTTCCGACCCCAGTCCATACTAAACAATCAGAAGAGAAATTGCGGTGCTAATATGGTCCAATTTATGCTTGCCGTCAATGTCACTTTTGTTCAGGCCACCCTCAGAACGCTGCCTAGTTAAACACGACGCGGGGGAGAAGGGTCGCTTTGGCTAGACGCCAACGCATCTTCTCCCCCGCAATCTCAACAATTCGATGAACCCCTACGCTTGAGCGCCGATCGGCTCCAAATCTTCTGCGTCTATCTGAATTGCGGCATGCTGGTTAATCAATTCGAGAGTCAGCACGAAGCGCGTACTGTTGCACTTTCTAACAAGCGTTCCCTGAAGACCTTCCATCACACCACCCTTAATTCGAACTCTTTCGCCTATAACAAGATCGCGATATTGTTCGACCCGCTGCCTGCAGAAGTCGGAGCGCAGGAACTTGACCTCGGATTCCTGAAGCGGTATTCCCGCTTTGCTGTTGCCCACAATCTGCAGCACACCGGGGGATTGGAGGACCTTTGACCGCTCCATGGAGTTGATTCGCACAAACAGATATGCAGGAAACAGCGGCAGGGTCAGCTTCATTCGTTGCCGGTTCTTCCAAACTCTGACTGTTTCATAAGTAGGGAGAAATGACTCAATCCCCCGAATGTCAAGTTGCTTTAGAGCCGACTTTTCGTGTTGCGGAACCGTGTAAACCGCATACCAATTGCGATCACACAAGGCACTCATGATTGCTGAGTGTTGAGAGACATGGTTTTCGAATGTCTGAGCAGTTGCCAGTAGACTCATCTGAACCTCCGGTTTTAACCCAGGCGTCACAAAAACAAAAAAATCAATTGCCCGACTGTTCATCATGCGGGAAGCGTGAAACACCAGCTTCTAGCTGGAGGTCACAATAGGTATAGCTCCGCCATTTTGACCTAGCAAATCGACCTTTTTTGCTAAGCCCTCAACCTAATCATCAAACCGAGAATCCTACTCGCAAGTTCAAAAAGTGCCCATACTGAGACCCATCAGCGCCAGAAGCACTCTTGCTTAAGCAGGCTCGCAGACAAATACTAGCTAGAGGGAAATATCTGCGTGGGATAAATGCACATCGCTTCCTAACTAAGACAAGCGTAAGTCAATGTCACTTTTTCTGCAAGAGTTGAGAAGTAAATATTGGTTCAGATGATTGTATTGGAAAATTTACATTTGTATCATGCTGTATCGACAGGTGATCGGCACCATGATGTCGCCCAGATTCCTGCGAACCAGCGCGTATTCAGTGCGAATGGCGCTGTTGGAATTTCAAGCCTTCACTATGTGTCTCTTTGCTAAAGCGCAAACAGCCTGCAGCAGCCGATGTCCAGTTTTGGCAGCCGAGGCCTAAATACAAGTCTGCTTTGCTGTGTCCCAGATTGCCAATGCTGCATGGCGATAAGATCAGAGACGGAGGCAGGTTCGATGCTCATTGTTCATGTGAATGTGCACGTCAAGGCAGAGTCGGTGGAGGAGTTCAGCCGGGCTACTGTCGAAAACGCCCGCGCCAGTGTTCAGGAACCCGGCATTGCACGCTTCGACGTGGTGCGGCAACAGGACGACGCGACGCGGTTCGTGCTGATCGAAATCTACCGTGATGCGGAGGCGGCGGCCGCGCATAAACAGACCGCTCACTACGCAAAGTGGCGCGATGCAGTGGCAGCCATGATGGCCGAGCCGCGCTCGAGCGTGAAGTACGAAGCTGTCTTCTCTGATTTACAAGGCTGAAATTATGCGCTTCGAGTTTGCCACCGCAACACGCATTATCTTCGGCGAAGGCACCGCCGCCACTCTGCCCGAACTGGTTCGCAGTTTCGGTGCTCGTCCATTCGTGGTTACCGGCTCTTCGAGCGAGCGCGCAGCGTGGCTTGTCTCGGCGCTATCAGCGGAAGTGTTTCCTGTCCCGGGCGAGCCGACGGTCGATCTGATCCGCGACGGCGCCCGGCGCGTGCGACAAGCTGCTTGCGATGTTGTTGTTGCGCTTGGCGGCGGCAGCGCGATCGACGCTGGAAAAGCGATTGCCTGCATCGCAACCAACGGCGGCGAGCCGCTGGAGTTTCTTGAAGTGGTGGGAAGGGGACGCGCCATCGATGCCGCACCGCTGCCCTTTATTGCGGTGCCGACCACTGCCGGGACCGGCAGTGAGGTCACGCGCAATGCCGTACTCGCATCGGTGGAGCATGGTGTTAAGGCGAGTTTACGAAGCCCCATGATGCTGCCGAGAGTAGCGTTGGTCGATCCCGAACTGACTTACGGGCTGCCGCCCGCAATAACAGCCAGCACGGGACTGGACGCTCTGACGCAGTTGATTGAACCGTACGTGAGCGCGCGCGCCAATCCTTTGACGGATGCGCTCTGCGTCGAGGGAATTGGGCGCGCAGCCGGTGCGTTGGGCCGCGTCTATCGCGACGGTATGGACCGCGAAGCGCGCCGCGATATGTCTTTGGCGAGCTTGTTAGGAGGACTTGCGTTGGCCAACGCCGGGCTGGGCGTGGTTCACGGTTTTGCCGCGCCACTGGGAGGCTCTTGGAATGCACCGCACGGAGCGCTCTGCGCGGCGCTGTTGCCATACGGCATGGCCGCCAATATAGCCGCCTTGCGGGCCCGCACGCCGCTCCATCCATCCCTGGAACGCTACGCCGTTATTGCGCGTCTGCTGACAGGCCGCAAAGAAGCAACCGCGGAAGACGGCGTTGAATGGGTGCGCGCGCTTTGCGCCGATCTCCACGTTCCTGCGCTGCGCACCTGGGGAATCGCGCAATCCGATCTGCCCGCCGTAGTGGAAAAAGCAGCCCGCGCCAGCAGCATGCAGACTAATCCGCTTCCGCTAACCAGCAAGGAGCTACTAGCGGTGGTCTCGGCAGCGTGGTAAGGGCCGGACTTGGCGATTTGACACTTTGTCATGAAAGTCTCAAGAAGCAAAATATATTCTTCACGATCAAGTGTTCGAGACACCCGATTTATCGTTTAAGCGAGCCTACGCTAGAGCGCGTTCGGTTTTGGTGTTTACGGCCGAAATGAACAGTTGCGCTATCCCACCCATTTCGCAAAGTACGCGAAATGGATGGGGCATCCAGAATTGTGTTAACACTTGATTTGAAAACGAGCTAACCGTTGCCCGCGCGAAGAGACACGGAATTCTTTCAACCGTTCCAACGGCTTTGGCTTGAGGAATTGGACGTAGTCGATGGCATTCCGAGTCTGGACATCCCGGCGCATTTGCTATTTCTGTTTCCGGATTTTTTACTCGGTAGAGTACCGGATCTCCAGGGTGCGAATCCGATAGCAGGAATATGTCAGAACAATCGCAATCAGCGCCAGCAACCCCACGGTGGCTGCCCAGCCGGATACCGGATCGGTTACGACCGTCAGCAATGCAAAGATGCCGTCGGAACTCACGGATACCGGCATCAGGTGCCGCAGATACGAAGCCACGCTGATCTTCTGTAGTAATGACGGGAGCACCGGGTTAATTGCCTCCCAGCCCAGCACCAGCATCGCGGCCGGCGTAGGGTTCCTGAACATCATGCTCAGCAGGAGAAACACAGCGCCATAGCCAAGGCAGGCAAGCACGACGATGAGCAGGTAAGCTTCCAACTGTCCCATGCCGGGACCATCGAAAATGTAATCGAGGCCAGCCGCACCGAAACCGGCGTACATCAGCATGAAATTGGCAATGATCGCGCTTCCGAATAGGAACACGGCGCTGATGGATCCAGCAGTAAACTTGGCCAGCAGCAGGATCTCGCGGCGCACCGGCGAAAGCAGGTAGAAGTGCAGGCTGCGCTCAATCATCTCTCCACGAATCAGTCGCGAGAAGATGCCCAGGCACCCGAAGAAAACCCCGAGCCGGATGTAATAAAGCTGGACGATACCTGCCAATACGTTCGTATCCTCGCTCATAGCGAAGGACGGGTGCCGACTGAAGAGCATGTGAATCAAGATGATGAGGGTCGGGACGAAAGCAAGGCAGTAAATCCAGGTCGCTTTCCACGAAAAAAGATTCCTCCTCAATTCGATGCGCGTCAGGCGCTGTGCCTGCATCCACCACAGACCCCACGGCTGTTGGGCGAGACTTCTTACACGGTCGGTAAGTTGCGTTTTCGTCATGATGGGCTCCCATCTGTACCGATCAGATAGTGGTAAATCGCGTTGGCATCGTCGTCCGCCGGTGCCACTGAGTCAATCTTCACCAGCCCATCCGCCGCGATTCCGTTGAGCATGGAATAGAACTGGTCGATATCCGCTGTACGAAGGAAAACGCCTTTGCCATCCGCATGCAGCCTGGCTTCAACGCAGTGATTGATGGCGAACATCTTAGCCGCCAGCACCGCGGGGTGGTCACAGCGAATGAGCACCTGCATGGGCTTTTCGCGCACTTCCTGCCTGACCTGATGGATATTCCCCTCCGCGATCAAGTAGCCGCCGGTTATCAGGATCACTCGATCTGATATCCGGTCGACCTCGTCGAGAATATGGCTGGAGATGAGCACATGCATTCCCTGGCGGCCCAGTTCCTGAAAGAGCGCTATTGAATCAGCGCGTGCCATCGGATCCAGTCCGTTGAGCGGCTCGTCGAGCACCAACACTCGCGGGTGATGGGCAATTGCCTGAGCCAACCGTATCTTCTGCCGCATGCCCTTGCTGTAGCCGGCGATCTTTCGTCCTGCCGCTTCGCCAAGCTGCACTCGCTCAATCGCCTGCGCGGCAAGATCGACGGCCAGGTCCTTTTCCATGCCGTGAAGCATCAGTCCGTCCAACATAAACTGCCATCCGGTGAGCCCGCGCGGGAAAAAATCGAACTGCGTGCAATACCCGAGGATGCTAAATAGCTCCGTTTGATCGGCTGGCGAGAGCCCCAGAACCGAGATGTGTCCGTTCGAAGGCTGAACCAAACCGGTCATGAGGTTCATGATGGTGGTCTTTCCCGAACCGTTGGGTCCGACCAGTGTGGTAATTCCGGGCGGAATAGACAGCGAGATTCGGTTCACTCCGAGTACTTCGCCGTAGAATTTCGATACATCTTCGAAAATGATTCTGTCGTTCATCCGCGGACCACCTCGCGCGCCCTGATCCGCTTGTTCAGCATACCCACACAGACCAGGCAAGCCAGCGACAGCATAACCGCAATGGCCAGCGTTGGCACTGAAAGCCTCTCGCTCATTGGCGGCGGTGCACCGAGCAACCTCTGCCACAGGTTCGACATCATGACAGGAACATTCAGGAGCAGTCCCCACCTGGTGCGCAGCACTGCGCTCACGATGGCTCCCACGCCGGCCGGCACAAAGACCGCGGCAAAGATGACGCCTGTGGCCACTACCCGCCATTTAACCCACGAAGACAGCGCGAGTCCAAGCATCGAGAGAAAGGCGATCCAGATTACCGACCCTGCCAGAAGGCCCATGGCAATTTGGAGATTGCTCATTGCCCAGGGTTGAGGAGAAGAGTAGCCCTGGTAGACAAAGAGCAGCAGGCAGGGGAGCCATGTGATCAGCGAGAGCGATGTGAACAGCGCGATGAACTTGCCGAACACGTAACCGAAGCGCGAAATGGGATGACTGAGCAAGATCGGCAACGCATTGTCTGCGAGGTCAAAGGTGATCAGCCGGGGTGCGATCCACGCAGCCATAACCAGCGCGAGCCATGCTTGCGTCTGAAGGACTTTCAGGAAGAATTTCGAATCGATGGCAAGCATCAGCTGCCCACGGCCACCGATAAGAGCCCTTGCGAGCGGGTTATCGGCAAGGTAAATCACGACCAAAGAAACGATGCAGGGGAGCAGGCAGAAGATGAAGAGCCCAACCGTAATCTTCGACGACCAGGCTTCTTCAAAGGCATAGCGGGCCAGCACCAGAACGCGCGTCCACACTGGCGTGACGGTACCTGTATAGGCCGAGTAGTTTCGCTTATAGACTGCCATTTGCGGTCCTTCCCTGATCGTTGTCCATTGCGCGTAAGAAAATATCTTCAAGGGAATCGCGCCGCTGGTTCATGCGCCGGATCTGCACTCCCTGTTCAGAGGCAATCACATAAAGATCGCGCGCTTCAATATTGTCCGGAATCACCAGCTTGATGCGCCCGCCCGGGAAGGTTGCGCATTCGCAGCCGAGCCCGCGGATGCTCACGGAAAAACGTTCAGTGGCGCCCACTGTTTCAAGTTCCATGAAGCTACGATTCGAGCGCCGCTCTTCTTCGATGTTGCACAGAGAGGCAATGCGCCCGTTCTTCAGGATCAGGACTTCATCACAGGTCTCGTCAATATCGCGCAGCAGGTGCGACGAGATGAGCAGCCGGATGCTACCCTCTTTGCGAATGTCCTTGATGAGTTGAATCATGCGCTGCCGTGCGACAGGATCGAGGCCATTGGTGGGCTCATCCAGGATGAGAAGTTTTGGCCCGTGCGCCAGCGCCTGCGCCAGTTTTACCAACTGCTTCATACCCAGCGAATATGTGTTGACTGTGCGGTAGCGCACCTCGCCGAGTCCCACGTAGAACAGGGCCTCATGAGCCCGTTCCAGCGCGACTCCTGATGGAAGGCCGGCCAGTTCGGCCATGTAGCGGACGAAGCGGACACCACTCATGTTGCCGATGAACGAATCGTTCTCAGGCATGAAGCCGACGCCGCCTCGAATCAGCGCACGGTCTTTGTGCGAGTCGAGGCCAAAGACGCGGGCCTTGCCTTTGGAAGGAAGATGAAACCCCAGGAGCGTGTTAATCAGAGTGGATTTCCCCGCGCCGTTGGGGCCGAGCAGGCCGATGGCCTGCCCGTTCAGCTTTCCCGTGAGGTTATCCAGCACCGTCCGGTTTGCGAGCCGGACCTCTACCCCATCTAAATCGATGACGCCCATATCACTCTCTTACGCTTGCATTGGAGTGTTTGTTCCCGTGGTGAATCAATGTTTCGAGAGTCAGAAAATCGAAACCAAAAAGACGGCTATCGCTGGCAGCTTCAATGCGGCTTTCTTCTCCTCGCACGCAGACTACCGTAGGCCTCGCATCCGCAGCCAGTTCGCGGACGGCATCCGCAGTGTCTCCGCTGACTTGATTCAGTAACGGCGTCAACACCGGGGCCAGATTTTGGTAAGCGACCGCGGAATAATTCTCATTGGCATCCTTGGGAAGCAATGCCTTGAAGACCGCCGAATTTGCCAGCGAATTTCCAGTCGAATAGGCCTGCATCGCTTGAATGATCAGCGCACGGCTCGGCGCCATAATCATGTACCCATCCGCGTAGGTGTATTGCGCCACGGTGTTGCCGGTTACCGTATCCCTGATCGAATAATAGCGCTGGCCATCGGCGTCACTGGGTTCAATGGTGATGGAATGCGGCGCGTTGGCAGGGACTAATTGGCGAATCGCCGTAGTCATTCGCTCCAACGCCTCTTCGAGGCGGCCAGAGTTGTTGACTTCAATCACGGCCTTCCACGAGGGCGTGGGTAGCACGGGACCATCGAGCGATAGCAGAAAATCTCCACCCAGGTTGGCCGCAATGTCGTCGCGGAAGTTGATCTGCAATTTCTCTTCAGCCTCGGTGAGTCCATTTGCACGCGAACCGCTCGCAGCCGCCATGGCGATCAGATCGTCGGCAATGGCCTTGGGATCCTTTGAAAGTCCCGCAACAGCAATCGCCGCATTGGGAGTAACAAAGTTGAGTGACCCGATAGGCGCAGGAGCAGCCAGCCACGAGACAACTCCTTGCCGTGCGCCTGAGAATTGCAGGTCCACTCGATTCTCGGGCTGCCCATTGACTTCGCGATGTTCCGCGATCAAGTAGCTCAAGTTCTCGATGCCACTCTCAGCCATCGCTTCGCTGGCTTGTTTCGAGACATGCATCTTTACGGCTTGATTGGCTTTCATCTGGTGGATATCCGCCGCCAGAATGATTCCCGCACCGCGTCCGTACGCGGCCGAAATCTGCTGGCCAAAACCGCTGGCCGCGAAGCCGCTGGAGCCCGCATTCAACTGCGCGTTGATCAACGCCAGGGTTGCGACACTGTTGGAGAAGATCGCCTCGTGCTCCCTTACCACCGCATAAACACTGTGATTGCTCGCCGACGATGCACTGGCAGCGTTCAGCGAATTCTGATTGAGCACGGTGATTCCAGGCTTTGAATTTGACGCGGGGAACTGCTGCTTCAACAGGTCGTCAAGTCCACTCTGCTTCACATCCGCGATGATCGCGAATTCTGACTCCTTCGCCTGTCTGGCCCCAACTATGACGATTTCGCCTCCGAAATATCTGCTTATCTGATGGACCTTTTCCACCATCACATCCAGTTCGGCCGTGTTGTTCGCATGTCCGCCGTTCCACCACTCCTGCAAGGCAGGGCTCTTCTTCAACTGGTCGTGGAATGTCTGATTTGCCTCGCTCAGAAAATCGCCGAGGTTTGGAACGCTGATATACAACATGGTGTTAGCAGGAACCCGGTTCAGCAGATCGCTGCTATAGCGCGGCTGCGGAAATGGAATCTGTTCGATCTGCTTCCGTAGTTCCGCGAACTGGGCCAGGAAGACGAGGTATTTATCGCGATCATGGCTCCATGCAATCTGCTCTTGCACTGGCGTGGGGCTCAGGTTGTCATTGGTTGTGAACTGGTTCCCAGCCGTTGTCAGCGTGTCTGTGCCCGCATGCAACACGTGCACCGAGCCCTCAAGAACTGCCACGCGCGAACCCTTCAGCCCGGAGTTCACTGAGAACACGGTTCCTGTGACCGCGACCCGGCAATCGGGAGTTTTCACGTACAGATGGCCCGAGGTGCGCTTCGCGGCCTGCACAATCACCGCCCCATTTTCGAGCGCAATGGTCATGTTGTGCCCCCTCGCGCCCACAGCGACAACACTCCGCTCGTTCACCTCAACCGTCGATCCATCGGTGAGCCGCAGGACCGCATGGCCCCCTCCGCTGGTTCTCAGGGTTTCACCTTCGCCTAGCATTTCACCGGGCGAGAACTGGTGATTCGCCTTGTCGGAGATTCGATAGGCCGTTCCATCGATCGAAAGCACCTCAGCGCGCACTCCTGGCAGTACCTGCCAATAGGCTCTGTAAACAAACAGAGATGCGGCCATTAGTACGGCGGCGGAAGCAAGTGCCCATGCAGCGGTCTGAGGATGCCATGCAAGTACTAGACGTGGCTTGGGAGCGGACCAGTCCAGAACCGCACCTGGCCCGCCCTTGAACCGGCGCCGACAGCCGTTGCAGTCGCGCAGGTGGGCCTCGACCAAAAGCACTCGTGCCTGCGGAAGCGTACTTGCCCTATACGAACTGAACAGATGCTGCACATCATCGCAGCTCGTGATTGCGTGCACCGGTGATTCGTTCACGGTGTCGATCCCCAGCTTGTCAGCCACGCACCGGGCTGAAGCTACCATTTGCTCAGCTTCCGGCTCATCGGCCTGAAGCGCCTGCACTGCGTTTCTCAAAAGCATCTCGTCTTGTTTCATCGTTTTCCTCGATCAAATTCCAAAAGCCGTTTTTTCAATCTCGACCGCGCGTTAAACAGCGTCACAGCCACAACTGCCTGCGAAGTGCACATCAACGCCGCAATCTCCCGATTTCCAAGCTCTTCAACGTAGCGCATGACGAACATCTCGGCCGCCCGTTGCGGTAATTCGCCGATTGCAATCCGCAAGAGCACACCAAGCTGCCTGCTTGACGCCTCTTTTTCGGGCGAACTGCCTGCCTCTTCCGCTGCCACATATGCGGCAAATTCCAGCGGCTCGGTCCGGGCAGCTTTTCTCTGCCGCAGCAGGTCAAGCGCGCCATTGATGGCCGCTCTGTACAGATAGCTGCCAGCATTCGTCACCGGCCCATCCGCGCTTGCGAGCCGCAGAAACACGGTCTGCGTCACGTCTTCCGCATCGGCAATGCTGCCGGTGATGCGGTAGGCTGCCGTGAGCACCCGCCGGTGATGCTTCGCGAACAACTGGGACAGTCCCGTTACCGGCAACGTAGCGCTACATACGGCCATTGGTACACCTTCTGGACTGTTCATAGAGATGACGCTTCGACTCGGAATTTATTAATCCACATGGAGATGTTGTACGTGTAGGTTCGTCCAGACGTTCCGTTCAGGGAGCGCTTTTGAGAGGAAGTCGAGGCATTCCGGCACCGCAACGATGAAAGTGAGGTGACGAGGCCAACGCTTCCATGCTCCGGCTCCGAATATAGGTTCGCTCAGAAGCCACCAGGATCAAACAGTTTTTCAGAGAGTCCTTAAGTGGCCCCGCATTCCCTTCTTTTTCCAGGCAACGGACTCAACTAATACCAGTCGGAGAAACGTCAATAGGTACGGAAATACTCGCGCGGCGCCCCAATACAATCTTTCTCATTTGGAGGAAAGGATATTCCACTAGACAGAAGGTTACGAATGCTACCGCAATCGAGAGCAGTGTCACTAACACTACGCCGATGAGATTCATAAAAAGAGGAAGCCACGCAGAGAAAGGCAACTTTGGAAGCAACACAGACACTATCCACGGACACAAATACTCATGATTCAGATACATGCCAAACGACAGGCGCGATATCCAATAGAAAATCCGTGAATTGAAGATCGACAACTGGCGTTGAACTCCCAGCCAAACAAATGATCCGAAGAGCAATGCGGAAATAGTAAATTGAAATATTTCCTTTTGGATCAGATGCAAAACAATCATCAACGCAATTGCCACCGCTACTAGGATAAAGGGCGAGTCTAATTTGGAAATTGGCTTTTCGCGCGATACAGCTAGATTCGCAATAATTAATCCCATGATCAGCCCGTCACAATGTGTGAGAGAACTGAAATAGAGTGAATGCATGAACACTTCAGGGCTATGCTGAAAGAAACTCCCAGTACTGTGCACCCATACCAAAGCTCGAATGAGCGGAACCGTCAATAGGAATCCCCAAAGCCAAGGACGGAAATTTTCGATAGACCGCAGCTTCAACGCAAAGAAGAAAAGCGCAAGCGGTGCAACTATATAGAACTGCTCCTCGGTGCAGAGGGACCAGCTTCCCATTACCAAGCCGCGGCTGTGAAAATTCGTAATAAAGACCAGATCCGACCAGCCATATTCGTGTTCAGGCGCGCCGTGTCCTACTATGAGATCGAAAGCCAGGACACAAAAATAAGTGAAGAAATATAATGGCCATATTCTAAATCCGCGGCGCAAGACAAAACGGGCAACATCGATGGTTCCCCGCTCTCGAAGCTCCTTCCATAATTGACTCCCAATGAAAAAACCGCTAAGAACGAAGAATAGATCGACACCGACCGCTCCGTCAGCTACAAAGGGTAGTCTCGAATAAAGATTTGGTCCATGCGCGTCAACGAATCGCACGGTAAAATGGGCACTTATCACCAGCAATACAGCGATCGATCTCAGACCGTCGAGGAACGGGATTTGGCTGGAGGGCGGATGCAGCAATTCAGCTATGGAACCTGAGAAAAGGGGCTGACTGACCTCATTGCACTTTGATTGCTTCATGTGCCTCCTGGACACGATGCGAGCGCCGGCCATCAAACTAGGTTTTAAGCGTCTGATTCCTCCGATTATAACCTCCAATCATCATGGAGTGGCCGGCTCCGCTGAATACACACTATGGCGATTTACCGAGCAACTGCGGAACTGTTTGTGAAGGCTATGTACTCCAGTCAACTTGAACCGATCCGCGAATGCATGTGCGATGGATTAAGCACAATCAATATCTTTTACAAATGTTTACAGGATGACTTTACAAATTTTTACATTCAATGTTGATCAAATGCAAATCAGACCAATTCGAAGCGATTGTACCTTGTCTCTGGCTGCGAAGAACACATATCCCGGCGTGGGGTTCCCGAGCAGCCTACGGCTATCCGACGCGGCACAAAGCGTTGTGATGCAAGTGGTAATTTGGCTGATTCGAAGGCAGACTTTTCTGGCACGACTTGCGACCCGTCGAATCACTTGCCTGATCTGCGTTTATCGACCGGCGCAATCGAGCAACTTAGCGGTAGCCATCCATGTTTCTGCCACGCGGGTGGAGCATTCGGGAAAGGAATGCGATGAGAAACCAAGTCCCTTCGAGGTCGTTTGACATCGGTTTTGTAAGGTCTCTGTGCGCTCTTGCATTGGTTTTGGGCGCATTCAACCTCTACCCGTTGTTCGCACAGGAGAATGTTGAGTGGCGAAACCACGGAAACACTTTGGACAATCAACGTTATCAGGACGTCGACCAAATCAACCGTAACAATGTCCACAAGCTGAAACCGGCGTGGATCTTCCATACTGGCGTGTTCGACCCCAACATGGCGATGGAAATGACGCCGATTGAGGTCGATGGCGTGACATATGTTCCCACTGGCGACGACGATGTCTTTGCCCTCGATGCCAAGACGGGCAAACAAATCTGGGCTTATCACCCGACCGATATGCCGTCACCCAGCACGCTTCCCATTTGCTGCAACAATGACAATCGCGGCGTGGCGATTGGCGACGGGCTGATCTTTGTCGCGCGCCTCGATGCGAAATTGGTCGCCCTTGATGCGAAAACTGGCACTGTGGCCTGGAAAACAACCGTCGACCTCCCGAGCATGGGCGCTGCCATGACGATTGCTCCGTTGTTCGCTGATCACAAGGTGATTGTTGGCGTTTCAGGCGCAGAATTCGGGGTGCGCGGTCATGTGGATGCGTACAACCCGCTTACGGGAAAGCTCATCTGGCGTTTCTGGACCACTGAGCCTACTACGTGGGAGGGGACCTCGTACCTTGTTGGTGGAGCTTCGGTTTGGGGAACCCCCAGCTACGATCCTGATCTCCACATGCTGTACTTCGCCACCGGTAACGCCTACCCGTGGCCTTACACCGGCAATCACGCTGGATTGAACCTCTACGCGACGTCGATTGTAGCCATCGACTCAAGGACCGGCGAGCACAAGTGGCACTTCCAATTTACTCACCATGACCAGTGGGACTTTGACGGCCCGCAGCCAACAATACTGCTTAATGTGAAGGGCACTCCGGCGATTGCACACACATCAAAGACAGGGTACACGTTCATCCTGGACCGGCGCACCGGCAAGTCGCTTTTCCCATGGACGGAGGTGCCGGTTCCCCCGACGCCGTCGGATGCGCTTTTCCAGCACCCGTGGCCGACTCAACCTGTATCCTCGATTGATTCCCTGCTCGAGCACGAGGCAGAGCTCCCGCTCCCGGTCGGTGAGACCCCTGCTCCGATGTGGACAGCAATGCAACCAACGCCTTTGGTGTTCCAGCCATGGGCAGATGGAGTGGAATGGCCTCCCGCGGCTTACAGCCCACGGACACACTTCCTCTACTCGCATAGTCGTTATTCGCCTGTTAATGTCGGGGTCACAGATAGCCCGGCGACCGATTTGCTGTGCCCAGTAGGGTGCACTTTCACAGGAACTTTCTTTGTAGCCGGCTCGACGCCCCACGGCGTTTACGGAGCGATAGATACCCGTACGGGAAAGCTCGCATGGAAGGACACCATTACGGGCACAAATCCCGACTCGGGCATAGGGGTAGCCGGCGACTTGGTCTTCTTCGGCGAAAGCAATGGGCAATTGCATGCCGCGGATGCTGAGACGGGTAAGATCCTGTGGACCTTCGATGCATCAAAGGTGCCTAATGCGGGCGGCGCAACTGCCTCTCCAGCCTTTTATGTCGTCGACGGAAAAGAGTACGTGGTGTACGGCTTTGGCGGCGAGCCCGGTGAAAGCCCCGTGCTTGGCGATGCAGTAATTGCGTTCGCGCTTCCTGGTGAGGACGACGAATCCGCCGGGAATTGACGACCAGAGTTCGTCACTCTAGTCCGGCATCCGGGGCGGCCGTGGCTCATAGCGAAGGTCGAGCTGCGGCCGCCTGAGGCCGGTCGATTAGGGAAGACAAGAGGGTGCCCGGAGTTTAGAAGCCGAGCATGGAAAGAGGAAGTCAATGTGGAGTTATTGTCCCAGAGCCATTCTTGCCTCGGTTTTCTGGGCAGCGATCTTGTCCGTTCCGCCGAACTTATGGCCACAGGCTCCTGCGGCAAATCCTGTCGCGGAAGATCAAACAAGTACAGTCCCAACGGCCACAACTGAACAGATCACGGTCACGGCATACCGCACGCCGCTAGGCGCGCTTGAGAGTCCGGTAAGTACCCGCGTGCTTTCACTGGAAGTGCTTCGCACAGGCGCGGCAATTACGCTTGACGGTCAGTTGCGGCAGGTTCCGGGGGTAGAGCTCTTCCGGCGTTCTAGTTCGCTGGTGGCCAACCCCACTTCGCAGGGAATCAGCCTGCGCGGTCTCGGCTCCACCTCGGCGAGTCGCACTCTGGTAACCGAAGACGATGTCCCTCTCAATGACCCTATTGGAGGATGGATACATTGGCAGGAAGAGCCTGAACTTGCAACCAAAAGCATTGAACTCATGCGCGGCGGCGCCAGCGACTTATACGGCTCAAGCGCCATCGGGGGCGTGGTAAATGTTGTGCCCGCACGCCCAACTTCTGATCAGGCCGAGTTCCGCTCCAGCTATGGTGGGGAAGGCACGTTTGATGACAGTCTTCTCCTCGAAGCCAAGCACGGGCCGTGGGGAGTTCTCGGCGCGGGCGGCCTGATCGGTACGGATGGATACATTCAAGAAGCGCCATCCCAACGCGGCCCGGTCGATACAGCCAGCAACGTGCATAGCCGCAATGGTCTGCTGTTGGCCGAACACGACCGAGGAGCCCTGCGGTTTTTAGCGCGCGGTGCGGGATTCCGCGAGGAGCGCAGCAATGGCACTCCATACCAAATCAATCAGACCCACTTGTGGCGCTACGCGACGGGCTCCGACTGGCAAGGGCCTCGCAATGCTTCGTTCGCGGTGCGCGTCTACGGCTCGGACGAAAGATATCTTCAAACGTTTTCGAGCATTTCCAACCTGCCGAACTTCGGCATCGCCGACTGCTCGTATCGCTGCGGAGAGACCCCGACGCGTCTCACGCAAGCTCCTGACAACGAGTTGGGCGCAGCAATCCATTGGAGCCAGCCGCTCGGCCCTGGGTTGCTACTGGTTGCCGGAGCTGATGTGCACGACAACCGCTTTTGGGATCGCGAACAGACATACGGCACAAGGGCTGCACTGACCAATCTCCACGACCATCAGCGCGACTCCGCCGTTTATGCGGAAGCCATGTGGACCCACCATGCATGGACGCTGGTGGCTTCCGGACGTATGGACTGGTACCAGAACTATGACGGTCACGCAGTCCTCTACTCAAACTCGACCTGGATTCCTGCCGCCACTCAGCCGAGCCAGCGCGACGAACACATCTTCGATCCGCGCCTGGGCGTCTCCCGCAAGCTCTTCAACCACTGGGCTCTTTCTGCTTCGGGATTCCGCGCCTTCCGGGCTCCGACTCCAAGCGAATTTTACCGCTCCACCACGGTTGGCAACAAGCTGACCAACCCCAACGCCGACCTGCTCAGTGAACGGGCCACAGGGGGAGAAGCGGGCCTTGCCAGCCAGTGGCTCTGGGGCATCGTACGCGCGAGCTATTTCCTCACGCAGGTCAATCGACCGATCGCGGCGCTTACGGTGAACTCTCAGTCCTCGCCAATTTTGCTGATGCGAGAGAACCTCGGCCGGATCGAGAGCCGCGGCGTGTCGCTCGACTTTCAACTTGCGCCACGCGGGTGGTTGGCTGTTGATGGCGGATATCAATACGCGCACGCTACCGTGACACGCGGGTCCCAGGATTACGGCAATTGGATTCCGGAGGTTGCGCGCAATTTGGCCACGCTGAATCTTCGCGCCTCGCGGCCATCGCTCGGATTGATCACCCTGCAAAGCCGGTTCAGCGGGCGTCAATTCGACGACGACGCCAACACATTTCTCCTTCACGGCTACTTCCGCCTCGACTCCTACGCTTCACATAACATTGGTAGCCGCCTTGAACTCTTTGCCGCAGGTGAGAACCTGCTAGACCGTCAGATTGAAGTCTCCAAGACCCCAACGACAACGCTGGGTCAGCCTCGCACCGCTCGCGCCGGCATCCTGCTCAATGTCGGAAGATCCGCTCAATAAGATGAGCCGTCGCAACGGGCACACAGAGAAACGCCGAAATAACGATATAGCGGACCTTACCTGCAATGGAATTGGGTGGCCCGCAAAAAGAAAAGAGGAACGATGCGCTTTTTCGGTATTGCACCTATCCTGATTGCGGCCTGTGCCGCCCTGGCCCAAACGCCTTCCGCTTCCCAAGTTGAGCCGCCGCTGTTGCCGCCTCCCATCAAGAGTTTGGATCTCTCGGCCATCGACAAAACTGTGGACCCTTGCACGGACTTTTATCAATACTCATGCGGTAACTGGATCAAGGATAATCCAGTGCCCGCTGACCAAGTACGCTGGGTGCGGTCGTTCTCGCTTCTCCAGGAGCGCAACCTTTATCAACTTTGGCAGGAACTGGACAGAGCCTCCAGGCAGCCTAAAAGCCCGCTTGAAACGAAGTATGGCGATTACTTTCGAGCGTGTATGAACGTCGACGAGTTGCAGAAGAATGGCCTCCAGTCAATTGAGCCTGCACTGAAACTCATTTCCGATCTGAACGATTCCAAAGGCCTCGCAACACTCATCGGCAATCTTGCGGCTTCCGGGAATCCAGCGCCGCCATTTCGCCTGGATGTAGAACGGGACCTGAAGGACTCATCAAGGTATATCTTAACCATCTCTCAGGGCGGACTGACGCTGCCGGATCGCGAGAATTATGTGGGGACTAAGGTGCGGTATGTTCGCAAGCGATATCTAAACCACATCGTTCATGTGTTCATGCTCGCCGGCGATACGATGGAACGGGCTGAGACGGAAGCACAGGCTGTGCTCGAAATCGAGACCCAACTTGCACAGGCTTCAACCAGTCGCGCGGATTCAAGCGATCCAGAAAAGCGCTACCACATCTACACATTCGCCGATCTCCAAAAACTCGCGCCCGATTTCGACTTCAATGCCTACTTCAAGAGTGTGACCGCACTGCGAATCAACACACTCAATGTGGCCAACCCGGATTTTCTGAGGGCTTTCAATAGCCTGCTCGCCTCCGCGCCTGTTGATTTGTGGAGGTCCTACTTCCGCTGGCATATCTTCAGCGAACAGGCCGACGCTCTGCCTCAAGCATTTCGCGATGAGGATTTTGCTTTTTGGGGAAGCTATTTCACGAGGCAAGAGAAGCCAGCGCCACGCTGGAAACAATGCACTGCGATTACCGATAATGCGTTCGGTGATGCGATTGCGCAGGACTGGGTGAAACAGAACTTCTCGCCCGCGGCCAAAGCCAGCGTGAATCGACTGACTGCCTCTCTCGAGAAGGCTCTTGCCGACGAAATCCGGACCTTGCCCTGGATGAGCGACGAAACGAAGAAGGTTGCGGGAACAAAACTGGCAGCGATCCGAAACAGAATTGGATCTCCTCAAAAGTGGCGCGATTACTCAAACATGCGGGTAGACTCCAATGATTTCATCGGAAACTTGCATCGAAACGCTGTCTTTCAGCGCGATTACCTAATGAGCAAAGTGGGCAAATCTGTGGGCGTAGACGAATGGGATATCTGGCCCGCAACAGTGGACGCGCGTTTTACCCCATCAATGAACAGTATTTTTATTCCCGCCGGCATCGTTCAGCTGCCATTCTTTGACAAAGACGCTGATCCGGCAGTGAATTTCGGTGGTATTGGCTTTGTGGTTGGACACGAGCTAACCCATGGCTTCGACGACCTGGGGTCAAAATTCGATGCGAGAGGCAATGTGCTCGAATGGGAAACACCCGACGATCGCAAGAAGTTTGCCGAGGCGGCTCAGTGCGAAGTGACTGAATACAGCCAATTCGGAGTGATGCCCGAGCCGGACGATCTGCCGCAACTCAAGGTGAACGGCAAATTCACCTTGGCGGAAAACACCGCTGACAATGGCGGCCTGCGTATTGCCTTTCTGGCGCTGATGGACACCTTGGCTGCGCAAAAACATAAGGGCGACGAAAAGATCGATGGCTACACTGCGAGCCAGCGCTTCTTTCTATCGTTCGCCCAACTCTGGTGCCAGAATCAAACCCTGCGTTCTGCACGGCAATCGGCTGCAGCCGACCCGCACTCGCCAGGACGGGGGCGCGTCAACGGCACGGTGCAGAACTTCGACGATTTCGGCAAAGCCTTCGGATGTACTAAAGGCCAGCCGATGTACGCTGCGAATTCTTGCCGAGTGTGGTAGTTCGAGGGAGGTGCTAGCCACAAGGCGGAACTACTTCTTGAGTATGAAGCAAGGGAATACATTATGAAGGCGATTCTCCACTGTCTCTCGATCATGGTTATCGCCTCTTGTCCTCTGTTTGCACAGAGCAACATCGGTGAACTCAGCCTGAGGATCACCGACCCTGCGGGGCTTGGCGTGCAGTTATCTATGGAACTGACAAGCGAAGCCAACCAGTTCCATCAGAAGGTTGTCACCGACCGCGAAGGCAGTGCTACAGTGCGACGAATTCCTTTCGGAGTCTACAGGCTCAAAATCACGGAGCCTGAATTTGACGCTGTATCTGAGCTCATCGAAATACGCGCTACGGCGCCGACCTTCCATGAGATACATTTGAAACTTCCAGGCGTCACCGAGTCAGTGAGCGTTAATGCCAGCGGTACCCTGATGAACCCCGATCAAGCCGGTTCGATCAATCAAATTGGTTCTGAGGCAATTCGAGGCCGGCCTGCTTCTTTGCCGGGCCGCTCCCTGCAAGATCTTGTCAATTCGCAACCCGGTTGGCTCTATGAAGGCAATGCCGTACTGCATCCACGCGGCTCGGAATATCAGACACAATTTGTGGTTGATGGTATCCCTCTCACCGACAATCGCTCTCCAGGTTTCGGCCCTGAAATCGAAGCCGACGATCTAGAGTCCCTTACCATTTATACGGCAGGCATTCCCGCCGAATATGGCCGGAAGATGGGCGGCGTAATCGAAGTCAATACGCTGCGCAATGTTCAACCGGGCACCCACGGTGACATTGTTCTCTCAGGCGGAGGTTACGATACAGTTGATGGCTTCGCTCGTCTGCAGGATGACTGGAGAAAGAACACGCTAGGGGCCAGTATCGCAGGCAGTATGACTGCCCACTATCTCAACCCGGTCGTACCGGAAAACTACACGAATCGCGGTACAACCGGCGATTCTACCATCGGTTTCGAGCGCGATTTTACTGCCAAAGACCACATCACGTTGAGCGTTCGACACGAACTGGCACGGTACGAAATACCCAACGAGCAACTCCAGCAATATCCTCAACTGCGCGCGCTCCCACCTTCTGTGGGAACTCCGCCACAGCTTCAAACCGCAGACAATTTCGAAACGTTAGGAATTGCCTCCTACCAGCATATTTTCTCCCCCGACTTTCTCGCGAACCTTCGCGCCATGGTTCGCGACAACTCCAACGATCTCAATTCCAACCCCTCATCATGGCCTCTGATTGTTTTTCAGCATAACAACTTCCGCGAAGGTTATTTCAATTCCTCGCTGGCGTTTCACCACAGCCATCAAGAATGGAAGGTTGGCATCGAGTCGGACAACATTTTCATTCATGAGAATTTCAGCGATGTGGTGACCGCAGACCCCATGGATTCCAACTATCCGTTCGATCCTGGGACGCCAGCAATATTCGGTTTCGTAGAAAATCGTCCCAACCTCGAACAGGCCGCCTTTGTTCAGGACTTCATCCACATTAAGAACTGGACTGTAAACGCCGGCCTGCGCTGGGATCACTATCAACTGCTCGTCAATCAAAACGCTGTGAGTCCGCGCGTAGCTATTTCGCGTTTCTTCCCCTCACCGGGCTTGGTTCTTCACACCTCGTACGACCGCGTCTTTCAGACACCGTCGTTTGAGAACATTCTGCTCTCGAGTTCTCAGCAAGTGGCATCGCTGAATCCGAGTGTTCTGCGCCTTCCTGTGAAGCCATCGCACGGCAATTATATGGAGCTGGGTGCAAGCAAAGGCTTTCACAGCCAGCTGCGTATCGACGCCAATTACTTTCGTCGAAATGTGGACAACTATGCCGATGACGATCAGATACTCAGCACGGCCATAAGCTTTCCCATCGCTTTTCGTAATGCAATCATTTACGGGGCAGAAGGCAAGATCGAGATGCCCCATTGGAACCGCTTTTCAGGTTTTCTGAGCTACTCCTACAGCGTCGGAAACGCCTGGTTTCCCGTCACGGGCGGGTTGTTTCTTGGCGACGCCGCCGTTAATGCAACGACGCAACTCACCGGACACTTCCCCGTATCGCAGGATCAGCGCAACACGGCACGAACTCGTATTCGCTATCAAGCAATGCGGCGTATTTGGTTTGCGGGCGGCGCAGAATACGGCAGCGGTCTACCCTTCGATTTCAATGGCACATTGCAGCAGGCACAAGCTGAGTACGGTCAAGCGGTAGTCAATCGCGTTAACTTTAGTAGCGAGCGCGTAAAACCCAACCTTGCGGTTGATGCCTCTATAGGCGCCGAGCTTCATCGAACCGAAAAGCTCACACTCCGGTTGCAAGCCGACGGCGAGAATCTCAACAACCGCCTCAACGTCATTGACTTTGGGGGGCTCTTCTCTGGGAACGCGATAGGTCCCGCACGCATTGGCTCCATACGTTTCAATATAGTCTTCTAGCAACCCGGAAAGCCGTGGACTTTGCGTCGGTCATCCACTTTGTGGAAGCCGACGGTCAGAGGGAGCGCCTTGCGGATTCGACTCCCGCGACTCATGCGTTCAGTTGCAACTTCGAGATGGGCCGGGATGATGGCGCCTTGCCAAAGCGCGGGTCAGGCCGGTCGCCAAGGTGAAATGTAAAGTGTCCTCCCTCCGCGACTTGGCCGTGGCTGAACCAGGATTTCAGGTGCTGCATGCCGTTGAACTTCACATTCTGGATGTAGATGCTCTCTGGTGTTGCGCGCCTGGCCTCAAAGATCAGTTCTTTTCCTCCTGCCAGCGTGAGTGTACTCCGGTCAAAGAGTGGCGTGCCAAAAATGTAATTTGCGCTGACCGGATCGACGGCATAGAAGCCGATCGAGCTCAGAATGAACCATGTCGACATTTGCCCGCAGTCTTCATTGCCGGTAATTCCGTCGGGCGTATTCGAGTACATTGAAGTGTTGAGAAAATGCACTCGCTCCTGAGTCTTAGCCGGCTCACCGGCATAGGAGTATAGATAGGCAATGTGGTGGCTCGGCTCATTGCCATGCGCATACTGGCCCACCATCCCGGCAATATCGGGTGGCGCGTTGATGGGCAGTGTCGAAGGCTGATTGAACAAAGTATCCAACCTGGATACAAAGGCTTTATCACCGCCCATCAACTCGATACAACCGGTGACGTCATGCTGAATGCCGAATGTGGTTTGCCATGCATTGGACTCCGTGTAGTCGCGCCATTTTGTAAAGTGGCCCAACTCGATGGGGTCAAACGGCATGGCCCAGGAACCGTCCTTGAATTTGGCGCGCATAAAACCTGTGCTTGCATCCCAGCAATGGCGGTAGTTGCGAGAGCGCTCCAGCAACAGTTTGGCATTCTCTCTGTCTCCCAACTTGCTGGCCACATGCGCAATCGCCCAATCATCGTAGTCGTACTCAAAAGTTTTGGAGACTGACTCCTCTTCCAAATCGGCCGGAATGAATCCCATGGAACGGTACAAGGAAAGCCCTCTGTAATCGTCCACAAAGGCGCGCTTCTTCATTGCTTCATAGGCGGCCGGATAATCGATGCCGGTGAAACCTTTCGTGCTGGCTTCGGCAATCACGGCAGCCGAATGGTATCCGGTCATGCATCCTGTTTCCTTGCCTTGCAACGGCCACACTGGCATCCCCGCCGGACTTTGCTGCGCCATACGGATCAGACTGTTTACCATATCCGGCACGCGATTGGCATGAATGAGAGTCATCAACGGGTGTTCGGCGCGGTACGTATCCCACAGCGAAAATGTGGTGTAGTTGCGTTGTCCACCGGTAAGTTGATGGATTGCGCCGTCCATGCCGCGATAACGCCCATCTACATCGTCGAAGAGAGTTGGAGCAAGCATTGTGTGATAAAGCGATGAATAAAAAATTGTCTTGCGAATCGCGTCTGGAGTTTCGATCCTGATCTTACTTAACTCCTGACGCCAACACGATTCAGCCTCATGCCGTACCCGTTCAAAATCCCATGCAGGAATCTCCGCTGCCAAATTCTTTTCCGCGCCTTCAGTGGAAACTCCAGAAAGCCCCGCCCTGACCAGAATTTGTTCGCCTGCATGAGTTTTGAAATAGACCACTGCCTTCAAGTTGGTTCCCCGTAACTCGGGTGCAGGATTCGCAATCAACTGGTCATCAAGATAAAACTCAATCCGTTCAAAGGGCCGAGAGAACTTCAGCGCGATGTAGATCTCGCGGCCTTGTGCCCATGCATTGGTTGCATGACCGGCAAGAATCGTATCCCTACCTGCCTGTCGTACACTGCACCAATCGATTTTGCTCGGAAGCTTTCCGTAGGCATGGGTCAGGTCGAGCAGGATGTGGCTGCTTTCGCTGGCCGGGAAGGTGTAGCGATGAAAACCAGCATGTTCGGTAGCGGTCAACTCGGCAAGTACTCCGGAGTCATCCAACTGAACAGAGTAATAACCCGGATGTGCGTGCTCGTTCGCGTGTGAAAATCGTGAACGGTAGCCGGTTCCGGGTTGTTTGCGGTCCCCAGGTTCTAGACGCACTTCGCCGGTGCGGGGAACGACCAGAAAATCCAGCAGATCGCCGCAGCCGGTTCCGCTCAAATGGGTGTGGCTGAAACCCATGATCGAGTTATCGGATAAGTGATAGCCGGAACACCAATCCCAGTCGTCGTTATATGTATCCGGGCTCAACTGCACCATTCCGAAAGGCACGGTGGCACCGGGGTAGGTGTGCCCGTGGCCACCGGTTCCCAAGGCGATGTTCACATAACCAAGCAGGTCATCTTTGCTGTTTTTAGAAAGAGGTTTTTGCGCGAGTGCCGCTGCGCCACGCCATCTCACAGAGGCAGCCACGCCCAAAACCGACAATCCCTGCATCACTTCTCGCCGCGACCACAATTTGCTTTTCATCTCAGGCACACTGCCTTTCAAACTTTCTGTCTACAACATTACTTAATAAACCATTTCAACGAGTGCGCTGCTCATTGCCAGTCGTTGACTTGCCTACTTTTGTTCAGCGGGCAGACCAAGCGCGGCGGCTGTTGGCAGTTCCTTGTTGTTCTCCAGATCTTTTGTGACGGCTGCAAAGCGCTCTCCCCGCTTTTGCCACTCTTCAATCCGAAGGTCGTAACGAACAGTAACGTTGTTCAGCCAATAAGGCCGATTCTCGCTGAGCCAGACCTGACTATATCCGCTTTTTGCGGCTGAGTAGGCATCGCGCAAATCCTGACAGCGGCCGAACATGCTGCTAATTTCGTCCAGCATGTTGTGCGTTTCCCAAGTATGCGCCTTAGCTGGATCATGCTGGCGAGCAAGAACCTCCGCATAAGCATCGACGATCTCCTGACTCAATTCAAATTTCAAGCCAATCAGGTCGAGCCGATGCGCGCCCATATCCATCGCTGTCAACGCATCCACTTCTTTTAAACGGGGATTAGCGGCCCGCGCCTCGGCAAGCAGTACGATGGCTCGCTCGGCATGGGTACGCAACTCCACAGCCACCGGCAGAATTTTTAGTGATGCCTCTTGTCCCACCGCACTCCATGGATCGAGCCAGAAGAGTTGATCGCTATTCAAGCCGGTGTGAGAGCTTCCCAGAGCCGAATGAGCTTCCATCAATTCCTTTTCGGCCTGATCAATTTTGCCGCTGGCATCGCCGTGGAAGATTTGCCCGTAGGCATTCTGATAATCCTCAATCGAACTTTCGCCCGGTTGCCAAGCTGCCACCGCTCCAAACAGCACACCATACCAGTCCATATTGAATAGGCCTTCGCCGTCGTCGTTCCACACGGTTGTCAGCGCGCCGGTCGAACCCATTCGCTGGCCGTCGCGAATGAAACCTTGAATGTTGCCGAAGGCTCCCCTGGCGACCGGGTAGACCTCATTCCAGTTGGCGTCTCCGGGAGCTACCCAGGTTTCGATTCCGGCTTTGGCAAAAGGCTCAATCATTTTGTCGAAGCCCTTGGTGTCCCAGTAATTCCAGGGCACCGCAATCATATCTTTGGGCAACCCGGCCACGTCCGCTGGATCGGAGCCGCCAATGTCTCCCCAGAAAAGCAGACGCCGGTGCAACGGCGCCAATTCTTCATGAATCTGCTTCAGGAATTCAACATAAACAGGTCCATATCCCTTTGCCTGGACCTGCGGACGGGTTCTACCCACGCCCAAGTCGAAGGTTTCGTCGGCCCCGATATGAAGAAAAGGCGAGGGAAACTCCTGGGCTGCCTGGGTAAACCAATCCTTGATCAGTGGCAGCGTTCCGGGCTGGCCGGGAGCCAGAACATGGCCATGCGGCGTTTCAGCCACATCCCGGTACAAATCATATTTCAGCACATGGTGAAGGTGGCCGAATGCCTCCTGCTCGGGCACGATCATGACGTGGTATTGGCGAGCGCATTCGACCAGTTCCGCTGCTTCGGCAGGTGTAAGCGCGCCGCCAACAGGCGCTGCCAATGGCTGATTCGGATATAACAGAGTGTGCTCAATGTAGGGCGAATAGATGTTGATTTTATAAGAAGCGAAGACGCGAATCTGGTGCTTCTGAAACTCCAGTGTTGGAAACGGTCCGCGCGAGAGGTCATCGTCGATCCCGCGATATTTCATTGCCGGCCAATCGCGCACCGTGCCGGTGGGTAGAACCGGTTTGCCGCCCGGAAGCGGGAGCAATTGCTTGAGAGTCTGCACTCCATAAAAGATGCCGGAGGCGGATGCCGCAACGACGAAAGCCTCATGCGGCTCAACAGAGAGCACATAACCTTCATCTTCCATGGCTGCGTCGAACACCAGCCCATGGCTGGACAGCAAAGTTTTGGCCTGGGCGGAACCACTACGCAGCAGCACGATCTGGTAGGCAGCGCTGGCCTCTTTCTTGCCGCTCAACTCGGCGGCCTTCACGGCCTCTTGCAAATCGCGCGCTGTAAACTCATCCTCGGCATTGTGTCCGGGCACGCTCACGGCAATCGCTGCCGGTAGGACGGTTTCGCCGGTAAAGTGAGCTTCACGCGGCGCTGGCAAAAGCCGGACCTGAGCCACAGCCAGAGCCGAGAGGGCAATCAGGATTGCGCACCACCTCCACAACATCAGTAGTGATTTCGACGGATTTCGATTTTCCATCCCGGCTACCTTTCAGGCCACCATTTAGATCAACAAAATGACCATTTAAGTTTAATACGATCATTGTATACTTATCACACGTAAACCTCTCGGCGTGGAATAGCGTATTCTCGACCTGGCCAGCATCTCTCGGGCTCAATGGCCCAGGTCTTCCTGCTTAGCCATCCGCTTCGCTAGAATGCCACGCACAAGATTTTGAGAAAGTACACAATAACACCGATGACAAACACTCAGATCTCACCGTTAACCGCTAACTCCTCAGCGCAACGCCGGTACAACCTTTTTCTGCTGTTGGTATCTGGTCTGGGCGGATTGCTGTATGGGATCGATGTGGGTATCATCGGCGGCGCACTTCCTTATCTGGAAGCTACGTTCAAGGTTGTCGACCACGGCGTGGAAAGACTCCTTTCCCCTTCGGAACTCTCGGCGATTGTAGCGGCAGTACTGCTGGGCAGTGTCCTTTCCACTCTGTTTGCGGGCATTCTCGCTGACTGGATGGGGCGCAAGCCGATGATGGTCTTCAGCGGCATCACGTTTGTTCTGAGCATTCCCGTAATCGCCCTCTCGCATGGATACGAATCACTGTTCTTCGGGCGGCTTCTGCAAGGTGTCAGCGGCGGATTTATCGGCGTTGTGGTTCCGCTGTATCTGGCCGAGTGCCTGTCAGCGCGCGATCGCGGCAAGGGAACGGGCGTTTTTCAGTGGCTGCTCACACTGGGTATTGTGGCGGCAGCTATGGTTGGCATGTACTACAGTTATCGCGTTGCGGCAGTGGCCAGCATAGCCGGTGCTGCAACGCTGTTCGCCTACAAGGGCCAGGTTTGGCGGCAAATATTTTGGGTGTCACTGCCTCCCGGCGTGCTCTTTGTGCTGGGCAGCCTGTTGGTAAGCGAATCACCTCGATGGCTCTTCCGGCGCAACAAAATGGCCGCCGCGTATACTGCTCTGTTGCGCTCGCGCACTCCGCAACAAGCCAGCATCGAGTTGCGCGAGATGGGAGAGACAGCCCGTATCGCGGAGGCCCCGCGCTCGGTCGGGGATAAGGTGCGCGATTCCCTTCTGCGGCGCAAGTACGTCATTCCTTTTCTGCTGGCCTGTGTGATTCTTTTTTGCAACACAGCCACAGGCATCAATTCGATTATTGGATACAACGCCGCCATTCTGCTGCAGAGCGGCCTCTCCGATCTCCATGCCCATTGGGGTTACGTTATTTTTACGACTGTAAATTTTCTCATGACGATGGTGGGAATGACGCTGGTGGACCGCAAGGGACGCAAGTTCCTGCTAGTTATGGGCACCTCAGGGATCATCATTTCCATGATTGGCGTGGGCATTTTGTTTCTGCGTACGGAAAAGGTCGGCTCGGACGTTCGCGATCTGATTCAAAACCGTGTCAGCACCGATCAGGAGCTGACTCTGAGTTTTAATGAGGCCGCAGCCAAGCAGCTTCTGATTGCCACCGGGACTTCCAGCAGCCAGATCGACCCGCACCGCGCATCCCTGGCCGTCATCTATTCTTATGGAGACTTCACTGCAGCAACCAGTTTTGTCCGTTCCGACAACCCAGCCGCTGTACCGATTCAAATCACTCGTGCCAGTTGCGTACCGGCAAATAAGGTTGAAGCGCTGTTTAAGAATCCATTTGGCAACCTCGAAGCCGCCCGGACCGCGCCACTACGCATCGGGAAAGCTCTCATCGGCCAAGTGCCCACCGCGGGTCATGGGTGGATGGTCGCCGTCGGCCTCTACCTATTCATGGCCTTTTATGCGCTGGGTCCCGGTGTGTGCGTCTGGCTGGCTCTATCAGAGTTGATGCCCACTCGCATACGTTCGAACGGTATGAGCATCGCACTGGTCATCAATCAATTGGTATCCACTACGCTGGCCGGAATCTTTCTACCCTTCGTAAGCAAGCATGGTTATTCATCAATGTTCTTCATGTTCTCCGGCTTTACAGTCGTCTACTTTCTGGTCGCGGCTTTCCTGCTCCCCGAAACCAAAGGCAAAACCCTTGAAGAGATTGAGGCTCACTTTGAAGGGGCGTCTGGCGTGTGATTGGTTGCCGCTTTCATAATGCTCGCTGTGTGGTGTAACAGGCGCTAAATCTCCACGACGGACTTGGAGAGATTTCTGGGCCGGTCAACGTCTATGCCATGTTCCAGCGCCATGAAATAGGAGAACAGCTGCAGAGGAATCACTTCCAGGATGGGCAGCAGATACTCTGAAGCCGATTTTACATACACGCAATCACTGACCAATTCAGCCACCTCTTTATCGCCCGCATTGGCGACGGCGATTACCCTGGCTCCTTGTACCTTCATATCGCGCAGCAGTTGCAGCGTCTTCTCATATCGCGTCACCGATGCTTCAAGGTTGCGATCCACCGTGGCCAGCACGACGAGAGGCACGCTGTCGCTGACCAGCGCATTCGGCCCGTGCTTCAATTCGCCCGCCGGATAGCCTTCGGCGTGAACGTAAGAAGACTCTTTTAGTTTCAGTGCGCCCTCCCGGGCAATGGCATAGTGAATGCCCCGGCCCAGATAAAGGAAAGTGGCGGCGGAGTTGTAGCGGTTTGCCAGCACGGCCATTTGCTCTCGCCAACCGTCAAGCTGCGCTCCGATGCTATCCGGCAGAGACTGAATCTCCACAATGTGCCCTTCCAACGCCACACTGTTCATCCGGCCCAGCCGCACACCTTCGTATAGCGCCAGAAGGTAGAGCACGGCCAACTGGCAGGTAAAGCTCTTTGTGGCTGGAATCGCTTTTTCGACGCCGGCAGCCAAAGGCATGGAAACATCTGCCTCGCACGCCATGGTAGAAGCGGCGGCATTCGTAATGGCCAGCGTTTTCTGCCCACGCCGGCGCGCCGCATCCAGAGCCGCCAGAGTGTCCGAGGTCTCTCCGGACTGGGAGAGCACCAGAACACTGGGATGGCGCAGATCCTCGCCGCCCCGGCAACAATATTCACTGGAGTATTCGACATCCACCGCCAAACCGCACAGATCTTCAAGCAGTATCTCCGCAGCTAATCCGCTGTGGCGACTGGAACCGCTGGCGGCGATCAGAATCTCGCCTTCCGGAATTGGCCAAACCGCCAACCGGGCCGCCACCTCCGGATTCAGACTCTTGCCAGTCAGGTAAAGTGCCAAGGTGCGACGAAGCGCCTCCGGCTGTTCGTAGATCTCGCGCAACATTTCATGAGCGTAGTTTTGCATTTGGCTTATCCCGGCGGCTTGTGATTAGAAACACAAAATCCCCAATTACGATCATTTTATATTAAAACGATCATTATGATGGATATTTAAAACGACTTTTTTTGATTTTTCTTAAATAAACGCTCAAAATTTCTGTACATCCGGAATTTACAGAGTAGAATCTCAATGTATGTCTGAGTCCATCAATAGGCGTTCTGAACGAATCATTAAATATCTTCTTGGTGCTGGAACTGCCACCATTGAAGAACTGCTCGCCACCGCCGGTTCCTCGGCACCAAGCATTCGGCGCGATCTGGCGCGTCTTGAGGCTCGAGGATTGATCCGCCGTACCCACGGCGGCGCCGAACTGGTCGAGCCACTTCTATACGAGCCGTTTCGCTACGACAGTTCGTTTCTGGCGCGCGAGCAGCGCTTTGCAAAGGAAAAACGCCACATTGGCCTTGCCGCAGCCGAGCTAGTTCAAGCCGGTGAAACTGTTGGCCTTACTGCCGGTACCACCACAACACATATCGGCCGCAGCCTGCGCCACCGCGACAAGATTCATATCATTACAAACGGCATTAATATCGGCATGGAGTTGTGCAACCAACCTGGAATTCGCACCTATCTAACTGGTGGCGTGATTCCATGGGCATGGTCGTTTTCTCTTACCGGCAATGCTGCGCTCACGTTCCTCGACAATGTCTATATGGACAAAGTGTTCTTGAGTGTAACCGGCCTGGACGCCGATCGCGGCGCCACTACGCTTGAATCCGACGAGGCATTGGTCTATCGCAAAATGCTGAAACAGGCCAAGCAGGTCATCGTCGCCACTGACTCCAGCAAACTTGGCAAGGTTAGTCCAGGCTTCATTTGCAAGGCAAATGAGATCAATGTCCTGATTACTGACACAGGCGCCACTGCGGAGGCTCTTGCCCCTTTCGAGCGCCAGGGCGTACGCGTCATATGCGCTTGAAGCAGTGCAATGCCCGTCGATGGGTAGGCATTTCTAATGATTAGGCAGTGGTCTAGCTTGCGGTCCTTGAATCACTGCCTCTAGGACTTGAGTCATGGCTCGACCGTCTTTTCGCCGGTGATCTCGAAAATCGCACCAGATTGATCCCGTTCACTTGGCTGCGAACCGCCGACATAAATCCTGTATTTCCCAGGATGAACAGCACGCTTGCCCAGCGCATCCACCAAACTCATTTGCCTTGGCTGCAAGGAAAACTCGACGCGCCTTGATTCTCCGGCTTGAAGATGCACACGCCGGACTCCCTGCAAGCTGAGCTTCGGAGCATCTGCCGCTTCGAGAGGAATCAGATATAACTGGGTGACTTCATCGCCCTCACGCTGGCCCACATTTTTTATCGTCGCGCTGATTCGCAATGTCTGGCCTGCTTCCAACCTCTGAACTGAAAGCTCAGGCCTGGAATATGCAAACTTTGTATAACTCAACCCAAAGCCAAAAGGGTATGCGACGGGTCCGGTGTAGTAGCGATAAGTTCTGTGCGCCATCGAATAGTCCGTAAAGGCTGGCAAGTCAGTGACCGACCGGTACACGGTTATCGGCAAGCGTCCCGACGGATTTGCCGCGCCACTCAATATTCGCGCCAGTGCCTCGCCACCCGCCTCTCCTGGATACCATGTTTCCACCACCGCCTTGGCATCTTTGGCCTCCTCTCCCAGAGTCACGGCGCTTCCCGAACTGAGCGCAATCACGATCGGTTTATGCAGAGCGGCCAAAGCGGTGAGCAGCTTTCTCTGCAGCTGAGGCAAATCAAGAGTCTCCCGGTCGCCGCCAAAAAATCCCGGCACTTTGATTCCCAGCGCCTCGCCTTCCAAACGCGGCGACAGTCCCACGGTGGCGACAATCACGTCAGCCTGTCGGGCGGCTGCCAACGCTTCATCGAGCTGCGTCTCAGCCGGAGCCTCCCACATTAAGTGAATTCCCTCATCTTCTCCGCTGTGTATTAACTCCAACCGAATCGCATGAGACTGTGTGTCTTTCCACTGCAGCGCTATCTCATCTGGGCGCTTTTTTTTGCTGCCGTCATCTTCCAGCAGCATCGCGCCATCTACCCACAAGCGATAACCGTCGTGGCCTTTGCAATCGAAGCATCGGTCAATGCTGACCTGGAGCCTATAGCTGCCCGCAGATGGCGGCTTAAGCTCGCCGGTCCACCGGATGGAATATGCGCCAACGACACCCGGAGCCGGCTCAGCACGATCTAAATCGAAATCAATACGCCGGTCTACACGAGTCAGCAGTGGTTTGCCTTTCAGCTCGGGGTTGTCGAAGTACTCGCCCTGCAAGCCCTCATCCGTGCCTGTTCGCAACGCCGTACGCGCCACTGGAACAGCCACTCCTTCAACCAAAGACGATCCTTGCGCATACAACGCACTCGCGCCGGCAGGCAACCCATCCCGCAGCCCCTCGAATAGAGTCTTCGGGTTGCGCACTGTTCCGTGGTAATTGGCCTCCATTACCTCCAGCAAATCACCCGTGGGGCCTACCAGTGCCACGCGCTTGCCAGCGAAATCGAGCGGCAGAAAATCGCCTTCGTTTTTCAGCAGTACCATCGACTCTTCAGCCGCACGCAGCGCCAATGCGTGGTTCTCTGGCGTATTCACAGCACTCGTGCCAATCGCCGCATAAGGAGAACAAGACATAGGCTGCAGCATTTCCAAACGGAAGCGGGCCAACAGCAACCGGTGCAGCGCACGGTTTACATCCAGATCCTCAATCAAGTGCTCGCGGAGCGCTTCATTCAGATGGTGATATGTCCCACCGCAATCCAGGTCCACGCCCGCTCTGAGCGCCGCCGCCGCTCCATGCGCATGATCGGAGGTATAGTGCAGGTACTCGGTAATCTCACCCACTGCATCGCAGTCGGATACTACATAACCCGCAAAGCCCCACTGCTGGCGCACCCCGTCTTCAATCAATCCACGATTTGCGCAGACAGGAATTCCATTTATTGCATTGTAGGAACACATCATCGCGTCTGCGTGAGCCTGACCTGTTAACGCGTTGAATGCAGCCAAATAGGTATCGTTCATATCATGTTCGCTCACCTGCGCATTGAAGCCGTCGCGTTGCGACTCCGGCCCGCTATGCGCCGCGAAGTGTTTTGGCGTGGCGTCGGCTCTGTGATAGAAGCCTTCAGGCCCCTGGATGCCCCGCACAAATCCGCTGCCGAGCAGTCCCGTCAGAAAGGGATCCTCTCCATAAGTCTCCTGCCCTCGGCCCCAGCGCGGATCACGAAAGATATTGATATTCGGTGACCAGATTGTCAGCCCCGCATAACGCTCCGAATCCGCGGCCTGGTGCGGGTTGAATTTTGCTCGCGCCTCCGTGCCAACCACTTCTCCCACCTGTTCAAGCAGAGGCGAATCAAAGGTGGCCGCCAACCCAATGGCCTGCGGAAATACCGTTGCATATCCGTTGCGCGCAATTCCGTGCAAACCCTCGTTCCACCAGTTGTACGCAGGAATCCCAAGGCGCGGAATTTCCGGAGACTGGTCCTGCAACTGCGCAATCCGTTCCTCCATCGTCATCTGTCCGATGAGCCCGTCGATTCTGTGGTCCAATTCCGCCGGCGCCAGGGTTCCCGCGCACTCCCTTAACGGCGGCGCCTGCTGTGCCGCCATTTGCAAAGCCATCGACAGAATAGACAAAATCAAGCTCGACTTTTTCACAATCCCTGCTCCATTCTTCGCTGAACGTCCGCTGTGGCAACTTTATGTTCTTCGCGGGGGCTTGCTGTTGAACACAGAGCACATCAATT
Organism: uncultured Occallatibacter sp.; assembly: GCA_964414945.1. GTDB lineage: Bacteria > Acidobacteriota > Terriglobia > Terriglobales > Acidobacteriaceae > Telmatobacter. The sequence goes on along the minus strand of CAYPYJ010000003.1, from coordinate 26,340 downwards.
CAAAGCAACACTGAGCACTCCGGGGCGATCCGCCGCCAGCTTCACAATCAGTTCGCCAAACAGTGTGTTGGCCCATGCAAACCATGCCCGCGTAAACTTTCCCGCATCATCTTTATCAAACGATTCGTGCATGAAACCGGTCCCGGCTGTTGTATCTCGCAGCCAGCGAAGGCACTGCCGAATCTCCTGGTCGTCTACTGAGGTAAACGCACGCATCAAAATCGACATCGGCCAGATCATGTTCATTCCTTCATGCGGCCCGCCGATTCCTTCTGCTGCATTGCCACGGAAGAAGTAGGGATTTGACTTGCTCAGCGTAAAGGCTCGGGTCCGCCGGTAAAGCGGATCATCTATCGCGCAGCAGCCCAGATAAGCCAGACTCAACAACCCAGGAGCATTGGCGTCGTCCATCTTCAGAGCGTTTCCGTATCCGTCTACTTCGTATGCCCAAATTGTTCCCAGACTTTTGTCTTGCGTCTTTCCAAACTGGCTGAGAGCATGCTCCACTTCGGCAGCCAGGGCTCCCGCTTCGACAGCCAGCTTCGTGTCGTGCAAAACTTCCGCCGCCATTTTTGCCAACTGGCGAAGGCTTGTCACGGCAAATAGATTTGCAGGCACAAACAGCGGATAAATACATGCGTCGTCCGATGGCCGGAACATGGAAAAAATCATTCCCACAGGCAGCGCCGGATTTCCCCACCCACCCAGCGCGCAGGTCTCCGCTGGAACTGGCGATGTCCGCTCAAACGAATAGGGCCCCGGTCCGGTTTTGCGCTGCTGTTCGCGAAATGTTCGCACCACAGTCCAGGCCGCCTCCTTCCAGGTCGCATCGAAGGGCCGCGTATCTCCGGTTATGCGCCAATAGCCATGCGCCAACCGGATCGGGTAACAAAGTGAATCAACTTCCCACTTGCGTTCTCCCACGCCGGGGCGGTGTTCGGTCTTGTCGTTCGCGGCCCACTTCAACGGCGGAGCTGCGGCATCGTGCATAAAAGCATTTGCATAGGGGTCCAGCAAAATCATCCGAGCCTGCCGCCGGATTACCCCTTCCAGCAACTCTCTCAAGGGTTCGTCTTGTCTGACTAAACTCAGATAGGGCTGCATTTGAGCCGAAGAATCCCGCAGCCACATTGCATCGATATCGCCGGTCACAACATAGGTATCCGGCTTGCCCGCAAAACTGCCAGGCGAAACAGTTGTATCCAGCGTATTTGGAAAGCAATTCTCAAAGATCACCGCCAGGGCCGGATCGGTGATCTTGTGCTGAATCTGGGGGATCAGGGCCTCTACGGAAGCGCTGCTAAAGCGCCTTTCACCACGTGTAGGCCGCCCATGCGGCAACTCCAACTGCATAGTCGATCCGCTCTTTGCTGCGTCGGCCCAGGCATGTGGAGCCAATGCCAGCGTGGCGGCAGCTCCTTGCAACCACGCGCGTCGATCCATCTCGACCATTTCAATCTCCTTCTCACACCATCGGCGCACCGTCTATGGCGAAGTCATGCGTAACTTCATCTCAGCGGCCAGCAAGCGAACTGCCTCTTGCACATCGGCCTCCAGCATTGCAGTGTCCCTGACTGCACGTTTCTTGCCACTGACACCATTCTGAGGACTGCCAGTGAGCGACCCATGCAGGCACGAAACTCCAGACCTTCGCACAACCTGCACCAGATTGACGAGCGTAAGCCCGCCGCCGGCCATCACTTCCAGCCGTCCGTCAGCCTGTTCGTGCAATCGCCTAATTGTATCCGCGCCTGCCAATACATCCGGCTTGCCGCCCGAAGTCAAAAGGCAATCGGCTCCAGTCAAGATCACAGCTTCCAGCGCTTCGCTCAAATTTTTCGCGGTATCGAAGGCCCGATGAAAGGTTACCTTCATTGGATGGGCCAGTTCCACCAGGGAGCGGCTTCGTTCCACATCCACGCTCCCATCCGCGCGCTGCACGCCCAGCACGACCCCGGCAGCTCCAGCCAGCTTTGCCTGGTCAACATGGCTCCGCATCGCAATCAACTCCTGCGCCGAGTAAACGAAATTTCCGCCGCGCGGTCTGATCAACACGTGAACGGGAATCGCAAGTTCTTCAATGGTCGTACGCATCAAGTCAATGCTCGGCGTAACGCCACCGATTTGCAGGTCGGCGCACAGCTCGATTTGATCGGCACCGCCAGCCTCTGCTGCCCGAGCGGACTGCAAACTCTCGACACACAGTTCAAAAAGGAAATTTTTCATTTGATATTCGAGGTGAAGTCCATTCCTTTGGAATCGTTCCCCGCTGCCTGACTTCCTCAGGGCCGGGGGAATCTTAGTTTTCGAACAATCCACGCAATGGATTACATGGACCGACCAACGTTGAGTCGCTAACGCACGTCAAGAGCAAAATGCAGTTCAAGAATTCGGGATTCTCTTTTCCTTCGCTCCTCCGGCGCTCTTCAAGTATTTCGTCTCGCTTGGACCACAAAAATGACACATCTCCGACTCTTTTTAACTGTATAACGATTATATTGACATTAAATGATCATTTTCTTGTTTCGTCTACAGATTTATGATCTTGGTGTATAGAAATTTCAAAGTGCAGTGCTTTGGCGCAAGAGCATCACTTGTGACTTAATTTCTGTAATCGGAAGGTAGAAATCATGCATTATTTCCTCGGAGTTGACTCTGGAGGCACAAAAGCCGATTTTCTTCTGAGCGACGAGACGCGAGAACTGGCCCGTGTTCGCACCGGAACGATTAAACGCATGAAAGCCAGCGAGAATGTTGCTGAGTCCAACCTGCAGATGGCATTAAGCCAACTGACGGCCATCTCTGGCGTGTCCATGCAGTCAGTAACCCGTTGCTGCATTGGCACTGCCGGCGAAACTGTCCCGCTGGTCGTGGACTGGCTGCGGGATGCCTTTGGCCGTTATGTGGGCGGTGAGTTGATTCTGATCGGAGATGTTGAGATTGCTCTTGACTCAGCCTTTCATGGACAGCGAGGCGTAGTGGTTTTGGCAGGCACCGGCTCCAACGTTGCCGGCCGCGCTGCGACTGGACAAATCGTCACCGCCGGTGGCTGGGGACCGGCACTGGCCGACCAAGGTTCTGGACATTTCCTTGGTCTGGAGAGTCTGCGCCGCGGGTTTCTGGCCATCGACCGACAGCAGCCATCGCTGATACTCGATGCGGCACGGACTTATTGGAATCTTTCTTCGGTTGGCGCATTAATCGAGTTCGCGAACGCTAACCCCCCACCGGAATTTTCCCGACTGGTTCCATCAGTCGTCTCCTGCGCGAAACAAGGCGACCCCGTTGCCTTGGAAGTGCTGGAGCAGGGTGGAACCGATTTGGCCAACCTGGTAAGCCTGGTGATTGAACGCATCCGGAAGCTGGAAACGGAGTCGACGGCAGCCTTCAAAGTTCCTGCTGTGGCAGTGGCCGGCAGCATACTTGAACACCTGGATGCTGTGCGTAAGGCGCTGGAATCTGCTCTGCGCAAGCAGTATCCTGACATCGCGGTTCTGGAATTGCCCGCCGATCCTCCTGCAGGAGCCCTGTGGAACGCGCGTCACCGCTCAATCAGCACCGACCGGTCTGCCGAGTTGACTGTACAGTCATTCTGTTCATAAAAACCCTCAACGCCACAGAGTTCTCATGGCAACGCAGCAAGCAATTTTCATAGGAGATTGATCAATGAAATCCTTCCGCAATCCGACCAAGATTTTCCGTAATCTATGGACGGGAACCGCATTCGTTTTTGCTTTGTGCGTCTCCCTTGCAGCAGCTCAAAACTTCTCCGATATCAAGCCCTCACCGCAGCAAGTGGATTGGCAAGATCTTGAGTTTGGCGTAATCGTTCACTTTTCCATAAACACTTTTCTGGATCGCGAATGGGGTGACGGTACTGCCAATCCTTCGGTCTTCAATCCCACTCAGTTTGATCCAGACCAATGGATGAAAACCATTCGCGACTCCGGGGCCACATACATTGTGATGGTGGCCAAGCATCATGACGGATTCTGCCTGTGGCCTACGGAGCAGACCAATTACAGCGTCAAATCTAGCCCTTGGAAAGGCGGCAAAGGCGATCTAGTGGGCGACGTTGCCCGTGCTGCGCGCAAATATGGCCTCAAATTCGGCGTCTATCTCTCTCCCTGGGATCGCCACGAGCCCAAGTACCTTGACTCCGCAGCCTACGACAACTATTACCAAGCGGAACTTACCGAACTTGCGTCTAACTACGGCGATTTGGTGGAATTCTGGCTTGATGGCGCCGGCAGCGCAGGCCATGTCTACGACTTCAAGAAGTTTGTCGAAACCCTGCGCACTTACCAACCGAACACCATCGTCTTCGCCGACACAGCTCTGTTTGAATACGGCGACGCACGCTGGGTGGGCACCGAAAGCGGCCGTGTACCTTACGAGAATTGGAATGTCATCGACCGCCATAGTTATCTGCGCTGGCGTCCGGTGGAGGCTGACACTCCACTGCGCGCCTATCACTGGTTCTGGCATCCCAACGATGATGCCTCGCTCAAGAGTCTTGATGAGTTGCTCACCACCTATGACGAAACCGTGGGCCGCGGTGCGCAGTTAATGCTCGGCTTAGCCCCCGACCGCCGCGGCTTGCTTCCAGAGAGTGATGTGGCGCGGCTGGAGGAATTCGGCAAGGCTATCCGTGCGCGTTACGCCCGCAACATTGCCAAGGAACACGCAGCAACCACCCCTGAAGCCGCCGCTGCGCTGGACGGCAACCCGGATACATTCTGGTCGGCGCCTGCAGGCTCTCATCACTCCAGCCTTGAAGTCAGTTTCGCCAAGGCTGTTACATTCAATCGCGCACTTACCATGGAGTGGCTCAACGATGGTCAGTGCATCCAGAAATACTCTATCGATGTGTGGCAGGGGAACGCCTGGAAGACCATCGCCACAGCAGAAGCTATTGGCCACAAGAAGATCGATATTTTTCCGAACGTAACCGCCAGCCGCGTGCGGCTTAACATTCTTTCCAGCACCGATGCAGCGGCGATCCGCGAATTTCAGCTTTATAACGTCGCGCCAACTGAAGAACGGAAACAAGACGGAGAACATAAATGAATTTGAGCCGCCCAGCGTCCATGCGTCTCGCCTTCTTTTCACTAGCGAGTTTTTGCTTGCATGCGCCTTGGGCGGCCTCTGCCCAGCCAGCCATACAATCGATCGACTCAGGCTGGCAGTTTCGCGGTATCGCAGACACTCATCTCAAGGGCACAGACGACTGGCACAATGCCACCGTTCCAGGCGAGGTGCACACTGACCTACAGACTGCCGGACTTATCCCCGATCCGTTCTTTGCAGACAACGAGAAGCGATTGCTGTGGATCGGCGAAGAGGACTGGGAATACCGCGTCACAATTCATCCCGAAGCGGCGATCCTCGCCCGCCAGCACATCGAACTGGTCTTCGACGGTCTCGACACATTCGCCGAAGTTAGCCTCAACGGCCATCCACTGCTCAAGACCGACAATATGTTTCGCGCGTGGCGCGCCGATGTGCGCCCGCTGCTTCACCCCGGCGACAACGAACTACGCGTACTTTTTCACTCGCCTTATAAAGTCATGTCGCCTGTCCTTGCGTCTCTGCCTTACATTCTGCCCGGTAGCGGCTACGAAACCTATGACTCAGCCAAGGGGGTCTATCCGGTCGGTCACTATATCCGCACCGCAGGGTATGAATACGGATGGGACTGGGGACCGAAGCTGGTCACAATGGGCATCTGGCGTCCTGTCCGCATTGAAGCCTGGGACGAAGCGCGCATTGTTAACTTGCACATTGAGCAGACTTCAGTGACAGCCGAACGTGCGTTGCTTACTGCGGAAGTTGATGTTGAAGCTGCTCATGCGGGAACAGTCACCGTCGATCTCAATCTATCCAGCACTGCCGCGAACCCAGGTAATGGGGTTGGCGTTCATGGCGTTGAGACTCTCGAAGCCGGCGTCAACCATCTGATGTTTCCACTGCGCATTGAACATCCCAAACGCTGGTTTCCAGCAGGTTATGGCGCGCAGGATCGTTATCACGTGTCGGTGGATATTCATGACGAAAAAGGGACGAAGCTCATAGACAACGCCGAGAAAAAAATCGGCCTCCGCTCGGTGGAACTGCGCCGTCAACCCGACCAATGGGGAACCAGCTTCGCCTTCGTTGTCAATGGCATTCCGATCTTCGCTAAAGGCGCTAACGTCATTCCCATGGACAGCTTTCCTGCTCGCGTTACTCCGCAACGTGAGCGCGCACTTCTCACTGCCGCTCGCGACGCCAATATGAACATGATTCGCATGTGGGGCGGCGGCTATTACCAAACCGATAGCTTTTATGAAATCGCCGACGAACTCGGCCTCATGGTGTGGCAGGAGTTCGCCTTTGGTGGTGGTTTGGTCCCCGGCGACAAAGCATTCCAGGGCAATGTTCGCGTGGAGGCAATCCAGCAAGTCAAGCGTCTGCGCGACCATCCGAGCATTGTGCTCTGGTGCGGCAACAACGAAGTGGAGACTTCCTGGGACTCCTGGGACGACCGTCTCGATTTTAAAAAGCTGCTTACTGCAGATCAGCGCGAGCGCGTCTGGCAAGACTACGTTGTCATGTTTCGCGACATTCTGAAAAGTGTGGTGGCTCAACAAGGCGGCGGCACGCCCTACTGGCCCAGTTCTCCTGGTGCGAATTTTGAGGATCGCGCGGGCAATAATAGCAACGGAGATATGCACTATTGGAACGTTTGGAGCGGCTCTGCGCCTATCGACGATTATCGCAAGGTGGAGACACGCTTTCTCTCCGAATACGGATTTCAAGGCATGCCCGATCTGGCTACAGTGCGCGCTTTCGCGGGTAGCGAGGAGAACCTGTCCGCGCCCGCGCTCGCCAATCACGAGCGATTCATCCATGGCTTCGACCGCATTCAGCACTATCTTGACCAGGAAACCGGCCCAGCGCGCGACTTTGCGTCGTTCGACTACCTCAGCCAGTTTGTCCAGGCTGAGGCCATCCAAACCGAAGCAGAACACCTGCGCAGCCAGATGCCGAGAGCCATGGGTTCACTTTACTGGCAATTGAACGACTGCTGGCCGGTTGTCTCCTGGGCCAGCATTGACTATTACGGTCGTCCCAAGGCTCTCCAGTACTATACAAAGCGATTCTATGCCCCGGTTGTCATTGCGCCCGTCTACGAGGGGAACCAGATCAAGGCGCACATCGTCTCTGACCGGTTGTCGCCGATTGCGGGCACTCTTCGCGTGCGGGTGATGGATTTTGCCGGTGCCGAACTCGCCAACGTTTCGCAATCCATCACGATCCCGGCGCTCACATCCCTGGCCATTGCCCCGCTGGCAACCAGCAGCATTCCCAACTTCGACGCAACCCGCGACGTTGCAATCTTTGAACTCAGTTCCAATGGCGAAATTCTCGCCACTCATACACTTTATTTCGCAAAAACCCTTGAGCTAAAGCTAACTCAACCCTCGATTAGTGCTAGTGTCGAGTCATCACCGAACAGCAGCGGCTATCTCGTTCGTGTCCAATCCAGCACTCTGGCACGCGCCGTCCAGATCGCCACGCCTGGCATCGATTCCATGCTCTCCGACAACTTCATTGACCTTCTCCCGAACCAGCCCGTAGAAGTGCGCCTACAGACCAAAGCTCCACTCAGCCAAATCCGCGCCGCGCTCAAGCTGACCTCGGTCGCCAGCGCCGTTCGCAAACCTTGACGCTGCCGTACTGTTTTGAGAAGTCGGAGTCGGCGTGGATTCTGAATTATGCAATCCAAAAAACAAGCCGCCCCATTCGCATAGCGAATGGGGCGGCTTTGGGTTATGTTGAGTTTAGAAGGTGAGGCGTCCCGCAACCTGCATGACGCGCCCATTGGGTAGTAGCCCGCTGAATCTCGTCGAATTGATTGAACCGGCATTTCCACCGGTTAGGCTGTTGTTCGGATCGCTAAAGGATGGAGTGTTCATGACGTTGATTCCATCCGCACGCAACTCAAGAGCAGACTTTCTGTAGGGCAACTTGAAGCTCTTGAAGAGAGACATGTCAAGCCGGTTGAAGCCCGGCCCTGCAACCGTTAGCCGACCCCGCTGCCCATACGGCAACGTTCCAGCCTGGCTTAGCAGGACCGCATTGCCTCCAGCAGCAACTGCGGCATTGTAATCCGCCACGGTCGCGTAGGCAGTTGGTGCCTGTGAAAAAGCACAAGGGTTGAACCAGTGAGCAATCGTTCTGGTTTGGGTTGCGCACTGTTGGTTGGATTGTGTAACTGGGTTGGGCGTGCCCCCGGTAGCGAATGGGTCGCCGATGCGGAACCGTTGCGGAAAGGCAATCGGCGTGCCGGTTTGCGCTTGGAAGATAGCGGTGGCCTTCCAGCCTCCTACCAGTTGATCCACGAGACCGACATGATTCAGGAAATGCTTCCCTTTGCCAAACGGCAGTTCATACTGCGGCGCGAAGGTAAACCGTTGACGTACATCAGAGACACTGGCGCCATACTCGAACTTCAAACCAAGAAATGCGGGATTGCCGGCTTGGCCCCCGTCCGTCCCTTGGATCGGCTGGACGGCGTCGTCTAGACTGTGCGACCAGCTATAACCCGTCAGGAAAGACAGGCCATGCGAAAACCGCTTGTCGATCTTCGCCTGGAGCGAATTGTAGTTGGCTATGCCTCCATTGGTGACTTCAACAATATTGCCAAAGTCATAAAACGGCTGATAAAGCTGGCTGTTTGCACCATTGGGAGTGACACCAGGATATTGGTTCGCCGCATAGCTAACCCGCAGGTGACGAGTCACATTACCCTGATAACCGAGGGTGGCCGAAATTGTGGGAGTGATAACCCGCTGAACGCTCAGGTTGTACGCTTCCGTATAGGTGCTCTTCGCATTCTGGTCCTGACCAAAGAGTGTTGGCAACTGAGCGTTTGCTGCAAGGGCTGCGTTGGAAGTGGCCGCCGCCCCAAAGCCGGTTTCGAGTGTCTGGCCGTTCGTAGGGCATACGATGCCCGTAGCGACCGTGTTATAACACTGATTCGGGGTCGGGTTGATGGAACTGGTCAAGAAGAACGGCGGGTTGTTGTAAAGGTTCAAGCCTAGCCCGATGTTTTCTTGTCCGCCGTAGAAGAAACCAAAGCCTCCCCGAACGACAGTCTTTTCGGTAAGTTGATAAGCAAAACCGATGCGCGGCGCAAACTCGTGATGGTCTGGATTAACCAAGGAGCGGTTATCGGTGTACTTGATGGTGATGTGGTCGAGGGCAAAGTCGGTTGCAAGGAAGGCGGGAATTGGATATCCGCTTTGCGACTTGGGAATGTAGAACGTTCCGGTTCCCTGATTCATGCCTGCGAAGTTGCCAGAGAAGTTCGCCTGGTAGTCGTGCAGTTCCACAAACGGCTGAGTGTATTCCCAGCGCAGCCCCAGATTGATCGTAAGCTTCGGCAGGATCTTCCAGTCATCCTGGACATAGACCGCGTTATACCAGCGAAGATCGGTAACCGGCGTTGTGCTGTTCAGCTGTGCATAATTTTCCTGGTCCAGCGCAAAGTCGGCCAACCCTGCACCCGTGATAGCGCCGCTCACGTCTCCGGGATCACTGGTGTACGTTCCTTTGAAGCCCTGGTACCCAGTAGAGTCAGGCGACTGCAAGCCGTAAAAGCGGGTGTGCTGGATGTTGACGCCCAGGGTTATGTGTTGCTTTCCCAAGTCCTTCGAGATGTTATCGACGAACTCAATCACGTTCTGCTTTTCGTCGGAGGGCTCATAGCTTGGAATGCCAATTCCGAAGTTGGACCCGCCGCCATTGAAGTAGAGAGTCGGAAAACCGCCAAGGGAGGGGCCGAATGGAATGCCGCCCAAACCATATTTCGCCGCAACGTTGGTCTGTGCCGCTGCCGGTAAATAGGTCGCGTGCAGATAGTTGTAACCGACACGAAACGCGTTGGTGAAGGTGGGAGAAAAGAAATGGGTCTCGCTGAATATGCCGCTCTTGGCAACATTCGTATCGGAGCCGTCCGAACCAAAGTTGCCGCCATCCAGTACGCCCAATGGCGGTGTATACACCGACGGATTATTGGAATAGCTGTAACGCCCGAATGCCTGATCCTTTGAACTGAAGTTGTAGTCCAAACGGGCGTCATATTGGGTCGTGTTGTTCTGAGACGCGGTTGCTGGAACGGTGTAGTTCTGCACAACCTGGCCAACTGCGCCTTGATTCGGAGACGGGAACAGATTCAAAATTGTCTTTGCGACGGAATTCACACTGGTCGGGCAGATTACACTTTGCCCGGGAATCGCAGTCGCGTGAACCGCGGTAGCCGTTGGGCATGAAAGATAGCGGGTCGGATCCTTCGCAGTCTCCACGCCGCCAATGGTCGGCGTCACATTGCCGCCCGTTTTGTATAAGGTAATTGCGCCATGCCCGTTGGTAAGCGTGGGATCGAGCATCTGAGAGAAATCTCCCGCGCGCTCGGCGGCCGTCGGAACGGTCCAGTCGGTCTGCTGCGGCTGGTAGATGCTGATGCGGGTTCCCTGACCATCGGCAAAGACGAAGAGCTTGTTTTTGATGATGGGGCCGCCGAGCGTAGCGCCAAAGATATTCGAGTGATATGCCGTTTTCGTCGTTGGCGACGAGCTGAAGTTGTAATTCTGGGCAGCCAGGCGGTCGTTGCGCAAATACTCCCACAGGGAGCCGTGAATGGCGTTGGTGCCCGCTTTGATCGAGGCGTTGACTGCCGCTCCGGTCGCTCGACCGAGTTCTGCACTGTAGTTGCTGCTCTCGACCTTGAACTCTTCAAGTGCCTCAGGCGGTGGGCGCACTGCATAAGTGGCGCCGTTCAAAAAGTCCTGCATATTTGAGTTGTTGTCGACGCCGTCGAGAACGAAATTATTCTGCGAAACACGGCTGCCGTTCGATGAGAATGCGCCCGAGCCAGAGGTCTGAGTGTTGCCTTGGTTCGGCGCATTGACTCCGGTTGTGAGCTGAGCCAGGAAAAGATAGTTGCGATCCAGAAGCGGAAGGTCTTCGAGTTGGGACGTAGTGAAAACCTGTCCCGTTGAGGCTTCTTCTGTTTGAAGTTCAGGGGACGAGCTAACCGTAATTGTTTCGGAGACAGCGCCCGGCTTAAGCGAGAGATTCAGGCCCACGGTCTGGCTTACGTTGACGCGAATGTTCTCTTGCTTGCTCGTTTCAAAGTTCGGGGCAGAAACCGTCAAGGTATATAGCCCGATCTTGATTGGCGAAAACCGGTAAAAACCGTTGCTATCCGTTGTGAGGTTGAATGTTAGATTGGTTTCCTGGCTGACCAGAGTGATGGATGCGCCTTGAATGATTCTTCCATTCGCATCGGTAATTGTGCCGGTGATGGCACCTTGGTCGATTTGCGCCAGTGCAGATTGCACGCCTCCTAGACAAAACAGCGCGATGAAAACCATCAACAGAGTTTTCATCGTGTGGCATCCATGAGTTTTATTCGCCATAACGTCGCTTCCTCTCCAATTCTGTTGTCTTTCTTTGGTACTCGGATGTCCCTCCGCTTATTTCGGAGCAACTTAGAAAATTAAGTTGCGGACAGACAAATGCTTGCACCAAAGTGATCATCTGTCAATAAATAAATCATAATGATGGCTGTATTAGGAAAAATAGTGCAAAAACCACGTGGATGTGCTACAGTGATTTCGTCAGGCAAAGAATGTCTATTTGTCGTTGAGAATGAACATGATATGAGCGATTCTTTCGATAAATGGCTCGATCTTTGGGCGGTTTGAGAGATTTTTTGCGTATAACGAGGCGTACGCCTCCTGTGACAAGCCCACCCTATAGGTAGGCTCTTGTCGATGAGAACTGACTGCTTACGACTGGCATGAGCATAGGAGCGAAACATAATGAGCTGGATGCGAAATGATGCCAGTTGCAGGATTCGGATCTTCCAATTTGCAGTAACGGCATTGTTCGGCTGGGCCGGCTTCCTCGCCGAGTCACAGGTTATGCGCCACCAGGTAGCTCCGTTGCAAGTAGACGGAGGTGGATTCCTGCTCCGGGGCAAGCCATTCCAGATTATTTCAGGCGAACTCGAATACGCGAGAATCCCAAGGGCAGATTGGCGTGACCGGCTGCGCAAAGTTCATGCAATGGGTTTGAACACGATTACCGTGTACGTGTTCTGGAATTTGCATGAGCCGAGTCCCGGCACCTACGACTTCAGTGGACAGAACGATGTTGCGGAATTCATTCGAGAGGCGGCAACCGAAGGACTCTATGTGGTTTTACGGCCTGGTCCTTATGTATGTGGCGAGTGGGACCTTGGAGGATTTCCAGCGTGGTTGCTCAAGGATCCCGAGATGCAGTTACGAAGTTCGCAGCCGAATTTTGTCGATCCTGTGCGCAGGTGGATGGTTAGGTTGGGCAAGGAACTGGCGCCGCTTCAAGCAAGCAACGGCGGGCCAATCATTGCGGTGCAGGTCGAAAATGAGTACGGATCGTTTAACGTCCCTGACGACGGGGGCCAGTATCTGCGGAAGATTCATCAGATCGTGCTCGATGCCGGATTCACCGGGTCGTTGCTCTATACCGCGGATGGAGCAGATGTTCTGGCAAAGGGAACTCTCCCCGGCGTATTCGCTGCGGTAGACTTTGGCACCGGAGACGCCGCCCGGTCCATCAATCTGCTACAGCGGTTTCGTCCCGGTGCGCCTGTATATATTGCGGAGTACTGGGATGGATGGTTCGATCACTGGGGAGAAAAACATCAGGTCACCGACGCGGAAAGACAGGTTGCAGAAATTCGCATGGCGATCGAAAAGGGATACTCGATCAGCCTCTATATGATCCATGGTGGAACGACGTTTGGCTGGATGAATGGCGCGAACTCTGACCATGACGGGTATCAACCGGATGTGAGCAGCTACGATTATGACGCGTCGATCGACGAGTCCGGGAGGCTGCGGCCGAAATACTTTGCGCTGCGAAAGATGATTCAGGAGACGACGCACCAGACTGCTCAGGCCGTACAGGAGTCCGCACCGATGATGGCGCTTCCGGCGTTGAAGCTGATGGAGAGCCTATCTCTGTGGACAAGTTTGCCCACGCCTATCCGCTCCGAGAAACCACTTTCAATGGAAGAGGTCGGTCAGGCATACGGATACATTCTCTATCGCACGCAAGTTTCTGGTGAGCTGCCGGCGGAAACGCTGCTTAATGTGGACGGCCTGCATAGCTACGCTCGTGTCTATGTGGACGGGAATTTGGCTGGTACTATGGACCGGCGACTGGGAAAGACGCAGTTGCGATTGCCGCTTCATTCTGGCCAGCGCCTCGAGCTTCTAGTTGAAAACTCTGGCCGAATCAACTTCACGGCAAAGATACGCGGCGAGCGCGCCGGCATCCTCGGCGAAGTTTTACTGGATGGCCATCAGCAGCATGGCTGGGAAATATTTTCACTCCCGCTTTCGGAACCGCCTTTGGGCGGATATTCTGTCCAGTCATGCACTGGTCCGTGCTTCTATCGCGACGATCTGCAAGTCCGCACTCCGGGAGACACTTTTCTTGACACCAGTCGCCTTGGCAAAGGCGTGGTTTGGGTGAATGGGCATTTGCTGGGCAGATTTTGGAACGTGGGCCCAATGGGTAGCTTGTTTCTTCCTGGTGCGTGGCTGCATTCTGGCAGCAACAGCGTCACCATTTTCGATTTAAATGGAGGACCAGAAAAATCGATCAAACCGGACGATCATCCAACCTATATAGATGCGAGACCGGAGTGAACTCGTACGGTACTCGACCTCATAGTGCAACCAAGAAGAAATTGTTGAATAATTGAGACACACAACGCGTGAGGTGGTTTTCATGCCAACTACGGATATATCAAAACGCAACTTCTTGAAAGCCGCAACAATGCTAGCCGCGGGTTCCCTCGTGGCGCAACACTCCCGAGTTTTCGCGGAACCAGCGTCCGCAACCTCTGGCAACAAAGTTGTTTTGCTACTCTCCGGAGGAGTGCGAAGGCAAGAAACTTTCTCCACCGAGGGAGTTGCCAATATTCCAAATTTGTCAGGGAAGCTCTTGTCGCAGTCCGTCTATTATCCAGAGATCCGGAATGAGGGAATCACCTCTCACTTCAATTCGACGGCTAGCATATTGACAGGCAATTGGCAGCGGGTTGACGCGTGGGGTAACTTGCGTCCAACTACGCCAACAATTTTTGAATTCCTGCGTAAGGATGCTGGTTTTGCTGCCAGCGATACATGGATGGTTTCAAGCAACAAGGCGCTGACTCAACTCATTGGAGCTAGTTCGGCGCAGAACTATGGCAGCGGGTTTGGCGCAAATGTCATTTTCCCGAAGCAGCTGTTGATCAACGCCGTGGAAAATGCAATTCAAGCAGGACGAAAGAGCAATTTGTCCGACCGTACCAAAGCTCAGGATGAAATCAACAATATTTTGCAGGGTGGCAATTATGAAGGCCTGGGCTGGAATGTTTTTGATGGAACCTCCGAATTGGCTCCCAAGGCGCGGTCAACAATTCAACAGGCGGTTTCAGCGTTTGTTCACGACAGCGGTCCGGTTACTGGAGATGAATTCACGTATTGGATGAGCGTCGAGATTATGCGCAAATTTGCTCCGCGTTTGCTGGTCGTTGGTTTCTCTGACGTGGAGGCGGCTCACTTTGGGTCCTATTCTTTGCACGTTGGCGGTATCCGCAACTTTGATCGTCTCGCAGGCCAGCTCTGGGAAGAGATTCAGACGAATGAAGCCTACCGTGGGCGCACCACGCTACTGATCCTGCCGGAATTCGGCCGCGATTTCGATGGATCTTCCACCAATGGTTTCTTCAATCATCGCTCGGAGAGTGAGTCCTGCCGGAATACCTGGATGATGTGCTTGGGCAATGCTGCGAAAAATCCCCACGTGGAAAAGACACTCGTGCATCACATTGATATTTGCCCGACGATTTCCGCGCTTCTCGGCGGTTCACCGCTGAATGTCCAGGGAACAAAATTGACAGGACTTGATCTTTAGAGTGAAGTCGTTCGAGATTATGAACACGAATTTCATCGCGATCGATCGAACGTGGAGCCTGGTATGCAGACATTAAAAAGCGGGACGCGATACTCGAAATTGATAGAGCGGCTGCCGGTTACCTTTCGCCCATTCATCAATGAAAAACTGGCCGGCATGGTCGGACTGTTTGAGTTTGAGAAAAAGTCCATAGAAGCATTCCTATCATTTCTGGAAAACCTCACTCCCAACGACTTTGAATTGCTTTTTAAGCCCGTCCGGACAGTTGAGAAAAAAATGAACGTAGAGCGATGGACATTCTCACAGCAGGGCGAGACATTGGAGAATACTTCACTGCTTGCTCATTCTCCCTACTATCAAGAATGGAGACAGGCCGTCCAAGGCGTTTTTGACGAAGCCTCTAAACAGACTCATTTATCGTCCGATCAGATTGCCGACCTGAACCGCCGCCGGCTTATTGTGATCGTTTTTCCTCGATCTTTACCGGTCAAGAAAGATACCGTCTGGAATGATTGGTCACCGGAAGGCCGCCAACTGAATCTCGCAGCCGCCGATTTCACCAACACATCATGCTCTGAAATTCTGCTTGGCAAAGGCGAAAGAAGTCTTTTGAACATTGCCGCAAGCACTTCGGGGCACACCGCGGAGGACTTATGGGTACTCGACGCTGATTCGACGCTGGTAAATTCCATGCATCCGTCTGAATATCCAAAAGGCGCCGCTAATTCGACAACTTATCTGAGTTATACAGAATTAGAGCCTTTTCGAGAGCTCTTTCGAGATCGTCTGAATTGGGTTCAGAAAGACCTTGCCGATGCGGACAAGGTGATTGCAGCACTGCGCCAAACAGACGTGTCGGAACTGTGTCCAAAGCCGATCAAAAATCAGATTGCCACCCGCGAATTTATTAAAGAGCTTTTCCTGAGCGGCAACGGCTCGGTCGTTTTTGGAAATGCATTTGTCCAATGGGCAGCCAGCGAGTCCTTCCGACGCGCGCGTCCAAGGGTACTGGTGGCTTGCTTTGGATTGCGGAACAAGCCTAAGCCATTCACGAGCATTACAATCCTCGAAGACCAGGAACATTCCAGCCCTCTGCCGGATACTCCCGATCCCGAAGGAAGCTCCGTTGACGCTCGGATACTGGCTCGCTATATATGGTTGTCGGCGTCACGCTACGACGAATACAAAAATGCGGTATGCCTCTGCGTTGCCGACTCTGTACCAGCGATTTATGCCATTGCTCCGGCGGAGCTCGGCTTGTTCGAGGAATCCGAACCGATGACAATTGAGAAAATCCGCGAACTCATCGCAAATTGGATGATGTGAATCTGCGTCTCCATATCACATGATTTTTTGCGGTTCTAAACTACCCACTGCATTCAACCGTTAACAGATCTGAGAATATGTGAATAAGTGCCTACTCAGTCGCCAGGAGCCGGTTTACAACCGCTGTTGCAGCTTCCCATTCACATGCTCACTGTAGCGAACTTCCAAAGCCTACCCTTTCTCCCTCTCGACTCGTTTGATGCTACCCTGTAGATACCGTGCTTCCCTCAACTTCCGCCCGCTTCATCTTTCTATGGCTGAAACATTACAATTAAATCTCGGTGAGGAATAGCAACGAAATTGATATCATTCGTTGCATAAGTTGTTTATTATCAAATGGCCCCGTAGCTCAGGTGGATAGAGCAGCAGTTTCCTAAACTGCGTGTCGGAAGTTCGAGTCTTCCCGGGGTCACCACATTCTGCTCCTGCGCCTTACTCTGCTACCCGTTCTCCCGAGCTCCCCACCGCCTTTGACATCACCTTCCAGTCCGTTTATAAATGTTGATGACATGGAAGTCTGTTCCACGCCATAGAAGCTGCTCCCTATGGCGCAGCCAACTCACCACGGCAATCGCTTGGATGCTCGGGAAGGCGGTGAAACTCCGCCACTGCCCCGCAACTGTAAGCGCTCCTGCTTTGCGGCCTTATCATCGGTCAAGGCAGGAATCCAGCCTGGGTCTTTCCGCCCGTTGCGGAAAGCCCTTGTGAACCACTGCATGACGGATCTGCGTCTGTGGGAAGGTGGCTGGTAGCGCAAGTCAGGAGACCGGTCCTTGCGCCCCTAACCCGCTTGCGTTCCGAGGGGAACGAAGGAGCCTTCATGCCTGATCTCTCGCATTTTTCCTTGCGTCAATTACTCGCCCAATCTGCTCGCGCGCTGCCTTGCGCCGGGTTGCTACTGCTCGTCTTCTCTACTGCTCACTGTTCTGCCGCATCCATCCGCGGCATGGTCACAGATGCCACGGGCGCCAAGGTCGTTGGCGCCAATGTGGTTTTGCTCAGCGGCGGCAAACCGGTTGGCGCCGCGGTTTCTGTGGTAGACGGAAGCTATCAGATAACGACTGGCATCCAGGGCCGCTTCTTTCTCGTGGTCTCCGCCAAAAGCTTTCGCCAATTGGAGACGCCCAGTTTTTACGCCGGTCGGATGGACTCTATTGAGCGCAACATCGTGCTCGAACCAGAGTGGGTGCGCGAGTCCATCGTAGTGACGGCCACCGGAACCCCCACACCGCAACCGCAGACCAGCGAAGCCACCAGCGTGCTCGGCCCGCTTGATCTCGTCCTGCGCGACGATCTGGTAAGCAGTCTGCGTCTGATGCCGGGAACAGTCGTTGTGCAGAGCGGTCAGCTTGGCGCGCTAAGCTCGCTTTTTATTCGCGGCGGCGACTCGAACGCTAACAAGATTATTCTTGACGGCGTCAGCGTTAGCGATATGGGCAATCAATTCGATTTTGGGACTCTGTCTACTACGTCAGTAGAGCGCGCTGAAGTCTATCGCGGCCCTGACTCCAGCATCTATGGCGCTGGCGCGGATAGCGGCGTAGTAAGCCTCATTACGCAACGCGGAACCACAAGCTACCCCTCGATTCTCTTTCAGGGTGAGGCCGGAAACCTTTCCACTTCGCGCGAAGAGCTGGAGGTGGCCGGCTCACACAACAAGCTGGATTACCTGGGCGCATTCAGTTGGCTGCAGACGGCCAACGATTTGCCGATGGACGAGTACCATCTTGCCACGACCTCTGCCAACCTGGGCTGGCAGCCCAGCGGAAACACGCAGATTCGCACCACGCTGCACTACGGTGTCTCTGCCACCGGCGTTCCTAACACATGGGACTTTTATCAAATTGCTGATGACCGAAAGGAAGGCGATCAGAATTTATATCTGGGCGCTTCGGTGGAGAATCAGACGACGGCCGATTTTCACAATCGGTTTCAGTACGGGATGACCCGCAAGCGCGAGCAATCTCAGCAATGGTATCCGGCTGGAGCCTGCATTCCGGCTTTCGGCGTTGGATGCGATGGCGCTGCCGACAGCTTCACCGGTGGAAACTACTACGGCCTCCCGGTCACCATTCAGGGCGCCAATGGCTACAGCGCCACCGGGCCCGCACTAATGAATTACAGCGTGGCAAACGGCAGTGTTTATCCCAGCCGGCTCGACCTGATCAACAATCGCGACCTGTTTCTCTACCAGGGAGATTACCGTCTGACGCCGCATCTGATGCTACTGGGCGGATTCCACTACGACGCCGAACGCGCCGCCGAACGCGAGCCTGTCTACTCCATTGACGAGTCGGTCAACCGCGACAACTATGACTTTCACTTTGGCGCGCACGGCGATTTCATGAACAGGCGGCTGTTTTATACGGTGGGCGGAGACGAGGTTCATCTGCAAAAGATTGGTGCCGATTTTTTGCCGCACATCAGCTTGAGCTACTATGTGCTGCGTCCACGCATGCGCGTCTTCAGCGGAACGCGCATCAGCGGCAGCTTTTCGAAAGGCGTGCGAGAACCCAAGCTGACTGATGAGCTCGGCTCTCTATATAACGTACTGGAGGATAACGGCGGCCAGGCAATGATTCAGCTTTTAAATCTCACTCCCATTCAGGGGCCCGCCACGCGCACTTGGGAGGCCGGTGGCGAACAGGACTTCTGGACCAAACGCCTCATCTTCCGCGCAGACTACTTCCATAACGAATTCAGCCGCGCCATCGAAGGAGTAGGTCCGGGATTGGTTCCCACGCTCTTTCCCAACCTGAGTACAACGGATCAAAACAAACTGAAATCAATTCTCCAAAACAGCGGCGCTTTCGCGCTCGATCTGAATTCGCTTACATTCCGCGCACAAGGCGTAGAGGTCACTCTCGAGAGCGGTATCGGCAAGTACCTCTTCTTCCGTGGCGGTTATACCTATCTGGATTCGGTGGTGCAGCGATCATTCTCCAGCGACAATGCAGCGCTGCTCGGTGGTAAAGCGCCCACTTATCCATACGGCTGTACTCTGGGCGCTCCCAACTGCATCGCCATTGGAGCCGTCTCTCCTCTGGTTGGCGCTCGACCCTTCCGCCGTCCGCCGCATACAGGCTTCTTCACCGCCAGTTATGCGCAAAAGAATATTACGGCATTCTTCACGTCGGCCTTCGCCAGCCGCAGTGACGACTCGACTTTTCTCGGCTTTGAGGACATCAATCAAGGCAATTCGCTGCTTCTGCCAAATCGCAATCTCGACTGGGGTTACGCCAAACTGGATGCGGGCGCAAGCTTCAAGCTGACTTCTTGGTTGAGTGTCTACGTTCGCGAACAAAACCTGACCAACAACCGGCACATCGCCCCCATCGGCTATCCCAGTCTGCCCTTTAACGCCCGGGCCGGCCTGCGCATTGAGTGGAGCAAAGCAATTAAGCACTGAGGATAAAGCCAGGATTTCGGAATGCGGTACAAGCAAGGCTGCTGGGCTGCGGTGGATCTTCTTTGGATTCACTGCAGCCCAGCAGCCTTGCTTGTTTTGGACTTTGCTGCCCCACTTCCGCACATTGACGCCTTGTTTTCCACACTTGCCTGCATGATAGCCTTTACATATACTTCTTTCTTCTTGGGTTAGCAGGTATTGTTGTCGCGAGAGCTGCACACCTGTTTCGCGGAATGATTCAACCATGCTTTCAACAAGTATTGTTCCTCCCCGGAAGGCAGGTTATTACGGAAGCAAACGAAGGCTGTTACGCTGACGGCCTTAGAGGTTAGAAAGGCGCGGCAGTTCATCGTACGTTCATTTTGAACTGGTACCTTTACTTCTGAGAAATATTTGTATTCAGCGTCCTAGTAGCGGCTTCTCGCTTGCGAGCGCCGCCAGAACCAAAAATGCGAGGAAGCTTTTTATCTTCGGCGCGCTACCCGTGACGTAAGACTTCAACGGGGCGCTGCCGAGCATCCATCCAGTGCATTTTCAACAACAGATGTATTTTGGAGAGCCATCATGAACATGAATAGAATTCGCCAGGGATTTTTCGTCCTGGCGCTCTTTGCTTTTGCCTTGTTTTCTGGATCTGTTTCCCTGGTAGCGCAAACTTCCACACAAGGCTCAATCGCCGGTACAGTTCTGGATCAGACCACGTCAGCCGTGAGCGGCGCCGCTGTCACCATCCATAATGCCGGAACCAATGCCGAAATCAAGCTAACCGCGGACGCTAGCGGTTTTTTCAAAGCTCCGCTGCTGGAACCCGGCACCTACACGGTTTCGATTTCCATGACTGGATTCGCCACCTATCGCGCCGAGAATATCATTGTCCAGGTCGGTCAGGTCACTTCTATTGCGCCGCACCTCTCCGTCGCGGGCTCCTCTTCAGAAGTCGTGGTCTCCGAACTGGCCCCTGTATTGAATCTTGAATCTCCTGACTTTACCGCCACATTGAATCAGGCGGCACTGCAGTCGATCCCGATCAACAATCGCCGCTGGTCCAGCTTGGCCATGACCACTCCTGGCGTCGTATCGGACGGCAATGGTTATGGCATGGTCAGCGTGCGCGGCATCAGCACACTGCTCAACAACGTCGAAATCGATGGCGCAGACGACAATCAGGCTTTCTTCTCTGAAGAGCGCGGGCGTACCCGTGAAGCCTATTCGACATCGGGCAATGCCGTTCGCGAGTTTGCCGTCAACACCGGCGTCTACTCAGCTGAATACGGACGCGCCGCTGGCGGCGTCATCACCTCCGTCACCAAGAGCGGCACCAACAAAATCACCGGGCAGGCCTATTTCTACGATCGTGAAAGCAACTGGAACGCCTACAACAATTACACCACGATCACCAATCTGGTGAACGGCGCCCCCGTCTCCTCACATATCAAGCCCGAAGACATCCGTAAGATCTATGGCTTCACGGTTGGCGGAGCTCTGATTAAAGATAAGCTTTTCTGGATCTACACCTACGACCAGCATTCCCATGTCTTTCCGGTGATAGGCGTTCCCTACAGCCCCCTGCAGTTCTACACCCTGCCCCAGGCTGCTCTGTCCACCGGCGAAACCTGCAACACCACCACCGGCGCACTGGCCGGCGCTCCACCTCCACCCTCCACCGTAGCCACCAACGACGCCAATGCCTGCGCACTTGCCGCACGTCAGGGCATCAGTTACACGCAAGCATCGTACGACTGGGCCGCTATGGTCTACGGCAGCGCCAATGTCAGCGTGTCGAACTATGCAGGAGCAAGCGCAATCACAGACCTCGGCCTGAACTCCGACATCGGGCAGGTCTCGCGCTTTGGCTATCAGGAGATCAACACCCCAAAACTCGACTGGCAAATCAACCCCAAGCAGCATTGGAGCATTCTCTATCATCGCTTGGGATGGGATTCTCCCGGTGGCGTTCAGACCGCCGCAGCCGACAACTATGCGCGGGATTCTCAGGGCAACGATTTTGTCAAGATGGACTATGGTGTAACCAAGCTCACCAGCCTCATTACGAACAACATGAGCAACGAATTGCTTTACCAGTACGGGCGCGAAATCGACTGGGAGAGCCAGCAGGCATATACCGACTATACGAAGGCGGACCTCACTGCCAGCACCGGAAATGTTCCGTATGTTGCCGCAGGGTATAACTACGGCTTTAATGCAGGTTCACCTTACTACTCCCATCGCGTGGCCTATCCCGATGAACGCAAATGGCAAATCGGCGACGTCCTCTATTGGAGCAAAGCCAAACATAGCTTGAAGTTCGGCGTAGACGCGGTTCACAACTACGATCAGATGAACAACACCTACGAGAGCAACGGCTACTTCAAAAACAACTGGGTCGGCAACCTCTTGAATGATGTCCTCAATATGAAGCATGGCGTGACCCCGTCAACCACCAATCAGGTCGGTTGCGACTCGAGCGCTTCGCAAAACGGCGCCACCGTTAAAGGAATCTATCCCTGCTATGCTTTGTTTGCACAGGGATTCGGGAATCCAGTCTATGCCATTTCCACCATGGATACCGGCGTCTTTGTTCAGGACAACTGGAAGTTCTCCTCGCGCCTGACCCTGGAACTCGGCCTGCGCTACGACCATGAGACGATTCCGAAGGCTGATCCCCAACTCACCACGGCTGTCGGAAGCACCTATATGCCGTATAACGGCATTTCCAACAGCCCGCAAGACCAGATGGACTTCGGACCCCGCGTCGGTTTCTCCTACAACCTCTTTGGCAAGGGAAACACAGTCCTGCGTGGCGGTTACGGTCTCTACTACGGACGCATCACCAACGGAAATATCGAGAATATTCGGCTGGCTACGGGCAGCCCAAGTGGGCAGTCCACACCAACCTGGCTCCCAGGCACCACCGGCGCGCCGATATACCCGAATATATTCGCTGCCGGCGCTTCCTCGGCCAAGCCTACCTCTTACTTCATGGCGCAGAATTTGAAGCTGCCTGAAGTTCAGGAATTCGATCTGCAAATTCAGCAGGCCTTGAGCAAAGGAACATTTCTCTCGGTGAGCTATCTGGGCGGATTGGGTCGCCGCTTGCCTAACTTCCTCGACGTCAACCTGAACCCCACCACTACCACCAAGACAGTCACCATCGCTGGTGATGATAATGGCTTGGGCCCACTGGGCGCGACTGGGACCACGATCAGCGTTCCGACTTATACCGGCTATGGCAACCCGGCTCTTCTGGGAACGGCAGCCACTGGTTTTCAGGCCATCTCCGAGCTGATCAGCAACGTCAACTCCAGCTACAATGGCTTGGTGGTTGAGGTCCTCAACCGCACGCTCAAGAGCGTCACCTTCGACGCCAGCTACACTTGGTCGCACGCTCTGGACTTCGCGCAGAATGCTCTCACACAAGGCGCGGCTGAATCCTGGTACGATCCTTACGGGAATCCGCGCGTTAATTACGGCAACTCCAGTTTCAACGTACCCCAACGGTTCGTTGGCTACGCGCTTTACAACTTCCCGAACGTGCATTCAACTAGCCTGCTCAAGTGGGTTGTAAACGACTGGAGCCTCAACGACAGTTTCCAGATGCAAAACGGCTTGCCTTTCACGGCAGGCTCTAACGGAACCCCGCAAGGTGCAATTGGCAGCAGTTGGAATGGCTCTGGCGGCCCTTCGGTCATTCCTCAAATCGGGATCAACACCTTTAAGTACCCGCGTCGCATCGTAGACGATGCGCGCTTGCAAAAGTCGGTCAAGTTCGACGGCAGCCGGACGGTCCGCAGCATCGACCTGATCCTCAACGTCTTCAATGTTGCCAACCACCAGAACGTTACCGGCTATCAGGCCACCTACCTGTACAACTTGTCGACCGTTGGGGGAGCAACCACAGCAACGTATACGGGAGTCGGCGGAACGGGTGCTAAGACTTTCATGAAACCGAACAATTCCAACAGCAGCGGCTTCCTGTTCACGCCGCGCGATGTTGAAATCGCCGCAAAAATTAACTTCTAACCGGGTCAACCCAGAGAGCGCGGCGGCTCCGGCCGCCGCGTTTCTGTTTAAAAACTTTTTCATATAATAAAAGCTATTATTAGGAAAATTTAAGAATATGGGGCAAGTTGTGTCTTTTAACACAATATCTCTTGAAAAACTCGTGTCGAGAAGATTACAGTTGATTTTCTCCTCTAATGTTGTCCTTGTTGTTTGCTGTTACGCTTTGCCCAGAAGTACGAGGAATATCCATGATCTGCCAGAAGTGCCAGTCTACGTCCTTATTTGTTGTACCTGCCGAAATACGGCTCTATCGCAACTGTCACCGCACTCTCAGCCATCCGCCGATGACGCCGTCGCCTGACGTCATGGTTTGCCTGGATTGCGGCTGGTCGGAGTTTTCAATCCCGCGCTCCTGGCTCTCCGCCGGCTGGCTGCGCCCCATGCGCACGCAATCTGTCCCAGTCTCGGCTTCCGCCGTCTCGGCGAATATTTCCTTGCTTGCCTCACAACGAGGCTAGTAAATTCCATTTGGCTTTGAAGGCCGGTTGCTTTGGCCTCTGAGTTGGTCTGTGGGCTGTTGTCCGCCCATCATTACCGCCTAATATAAAAGGCCCCCAGCCGAAGCTGGAGGCCTTTGCTTTTGCGCCGAAAGCGCGTTATTTACCGCAACTGCTCATGTGCCGTAAGGCGCGTACGCCTGGACGGCCAGTCCTAGTACATGCCGTCCATGCCGCCGCCGTGGCCGCCGCCTGCCGGAGCAGACTTGGGTTCTGGAATCTCGACAACCAGTGCCTCGGTGGTCAGCAACAACCCGGCAATCGAAGCCGCATTCTGCAACGCCGTCCGCGTGACCTTGGTCGGGTCGATGACACCAGCCTTGACCAAGTCCTCGTAGACCGAGGTCTGCGCGTTGTAGCCGAAGTGCGGGTTGTAGGTATCGCTCTCCTTTTCCTTGCCGAAGAGCACCTTGGCCACCACCACCGCGCCCTCTTCGCCGGCATTTGCAACAATCTGCCGCAGAGGCTCTTCGAGCGAGCGGCGTACAATCTGCGCGCCGATCTTCTCATCGCCTTCCAGCGTCTTGATCAGAGCGTCGACAGAAGGAATGGCCCGAACCAGAGCCACACCGCCGCCCGGTACGATGCCTTCTTCCACAGCCGCGCGAGTTGCATGAAGAGCATCTTCGACGCGAGCCTTCTTCTCCTTCAGCTCGGTCTCGGTAGCCGCGCCCACCTTGATGATGGCAACGCCGCCCACCAGCTTGGCCAGCCGCTCCTGGAGCTTTTCCTTGTCGTAGTCCGAGGTGGTCTTCTCGATCTGCGCGCGGATCTCTTTCACACGGCCTTCAATCTCAGACGACTTGCCGCCGCCATCAACAATCGTGGTGTTGTCCTTGTCGATAGTGATGCGCTTGGCCTTGCCCAGATCCTCGAGCTTCACGCCTTCCAGCTTGATGCCCAGGTCCTCGGTGATGGCCTTGCCGCCGGTCAGAATCGCCACGTCGCCCAAGATTGCCTTGCGACGGTCGCCAAAGCCGGGAGCCTTGACGGCAGCCACGTTCAGAGTGCCGCGCAGCTTGTTCACTACCAGAGTCGCCAAGGCCTCGCCTTCGACATCCTCGGCAATGATCAACAGCGGCTTGCCGCCGCGTGCAACCTGCTCCAGCAGGGGCAACAGATCCTTCATCGCGCTGATCTTCTTCTCGTAGATTAGGATGTAGGGCTCTTCGAGAACCACTTCCAACCGCTCTGCGTCGGTGACGAAGTAGGGGCTCAGATAGCCGCGGTCAAACTGCATACCATCCACAGTCTCCAGGCCGGTGTGCATCGTCTTCGACTCTTCGATGGTGATGACGCCGTCTTTGCCCACAACCTTCACTGCCTCGGCGATGATGTCGCCGATCTCCTGGTCGCCGTTGGCCGAGATCGCGCCAACCTGGGCAACCGAACCTTCGTTCACAGGCTTCGAGAGCTCACCCAGCGAGCCACCGGTCGCCCACTTGCCGTCCTTGTCGCGTGTGCCGATTATCGTTGCCACGGCCTTGTCGATGCCGCGCTTCAGAGCCGTCGGATTCGCACCGGCCGCCACCGTCTTCACGCCCTCGCGGAAGATGGACTGTGCCAATACGGTAGCAGTCGTCGTGCCGTCGCCGGCCACGTCCGAGGTCTTCGAGGCGACTTCACGCACCAACTGCGCGCCCACATTCTCCATCGGGTCCTGAAGATCGATCTCCTTGGCCACGGTCACGCCGTCCTTGGTGATGGTCGGCGATCCAAACTTCTTCTCAATCACAACGTTCCGGCCCTTGGGTCCGAGCGTCGCCTTCACTGCGTCTGCCAGCGTGTTCACGCCGCGCAAAATCGCCTGACGGGATTCTTCTCCGTGCAAAATCTGCTTTGCCATTGCTGTATCTCTCCTATGTCCAGTTGTCAGCTAACAGCTGTCAGCTAACAGTTATCGTTGTTGATCGCTCGCAATAAAACTGTGAGCTGTCAGCTGTGGGCTGTCAGCTACTTTTTTACGATTCCCAGAACTTCTTCCTCGCGCATGATCAGGAACTCTTCGCCGTCGATCTTGATCTCGGTGCCCGAGTACTTGCC
>CAYPYJ010000002.1:0-133110 GCA_964414945.1 uncultured Occallatibacter sp. | reverse complement strand
CCTGAGCGAGAATGCCCTGCTCCCAGTCGCGACGCTGCGTGGCCATGGCCGCCGCTCGGGCCTTCTCGATTCGGCGCGCTCTCTCAGTACGAAGGTCCGTTTTTGAGCTGTCGTTTGTCGCGCCGGTCGTTTGGGCAGCAATTCCCGAAAGAGTTGCTGCGGGAGCGGCCAGCGCGGCCGCAGAACGCAAAAATGATCTCCGATTCACCAAAGCACCTCACAGCGAGAGAACGCGCGTCCTGATCTGCCCCACCGCAGGTGGTTAGCCTTTTGCTTTGTTGGCTCCGAGCATCGACTCAAGAATCTGGTCGGAGACTTCTTTCACGGCTCCCGGCGAGTGCGAGAGGAACAGTGTGTTGGTTTTATCGCTTTCGCCGATGGATTTCAGCGTGTCAAAGTACTGCGTAACCAGAACCAACTGCATGACGTCTTTCGACGACGCGCCATCCACTGCCTTCTGGAACTCTTCGACTGAGTTCTGCAAGCCTTCGATAATCGCCTTGCGCTGATTGGCGATGCCCTGGCCCTGGAGTGCCTTGCTTTCCGCTTCCGCTTCGGCCCTCTTGACCACCAGAATCTTTTCCGCTTCACCGCGGGCGTTCGCGGCTACCTGCTCACGCTGGGCGGCATTGATGTCGTTCATGGCCGACTTCACCTTGGCGTCGGGGACAATATCTGTCACGAGTACGTTCACAATCTCGAAGCCGAAGGTGGCCATGTCGGCATCGAGTTCCTGCTTGACGGCTGCGGCGATGCTCGATTGCGAGGCGAAAACCTCGTCGAGCGTCATGCCGGGAACGTGGCCCAGAATTACCTGTTCGACATAACTCTTGATCTGCGCCACCGGGTCGGAAAGCTTGTAGTAGGCGTCATAAACCTTCTCTGGGCGCACGCGATTCTGCACCGAGATGGGAATGGTGACGAAGACGTTATCTTTGGTTTTGGTCTCCATGGTCAGCGAAATCTGATTGACGCGCAGGCTGACAACGCCGGCGACCGTATCAAAGAAGGGCACCTTCCAGTTCAGGCCCGGTTCGGCAATGCGCAGAAACTTGCCGAATCGCGTGATGACGGCGGTTTCAGCCGTGTTAACGGTAAAGAAGCTGCTCAGGAAAAGGATTAGGACGAAGAGAGCCACGACTCCCAGGAAAATTAAAACGACCGGGTCCATTCAAAGCCTCCGTTGCCTCATATAGAAGCAACGGACGATTATACCGGACCATCGTGGCAGCCGAATTACACGGCAGTGAACCTATTTCTTCTCATCTGTCTTCCCGCGACCGAAGTCAGTGCCGAAGTCCGGCTTTTCGCGTGTTCCGCCGATATGGATTGGGATTTCAGTCCCCGCGCCATCCTTCTTGAAGAAGCGGTCGGCGGGCGTGAGCAGCATTCCCTTCCATCCGCCCATCATCTTCGAGACTGAGGCTTCCATTTTGGCGTTCCCGGCAAAATCCAGCGCGCCGCCGTCAATGCCGTACGTTCCTTTCAGTTGAATCTTCACCCCTGGAACAGTAAAGTCCAGAGTAGGCAACGCAATTTTCCCGTCCGCCATCTGGAAGCTGCCTTGCATCCGCGAGAGAATGCTCGATGCGTCAATGGTCTTCAGCTCATTCGTCCGTCCTTGGCCGCGCAGGCTCAACTCGGCGATGTGTCCCTGAATTTTGGCGGCGGTGAATCGCGTCTGATCGAGCGAGAAGTGGCCGTCCAGCCGCAGCCGCTGATGAACCGGCACCTTGCCTGGCGGAATGTGCAGGGAGGTTTTCACCGTCACGTTGCCGGTGAGGAGAATTTTCTCTGAGCGGCTTGCCAGGCGCATAAAATCCTCAATTCGCGCTTTGTCCACATTCACCGTGAGCGCAATGTCGTGGCCGACATACTGCTGCGCGCCTTCAATCATCTCTCCGGGTACGCGCACAATCTGCCCTTGTGCGGTAAAGTGCGAATGGCCCAGCGTGGCCTCGACCGGCTCCAGCCAGGTGTCGCCATTGGTCCCGTCCACGCGAGCGTGGAAGCGAGTGGTGAGCGGCAGCGCATTGCCAAAGTGCGTCAGGCGAAAATCCGGCGTCCGGGTCTCGCCGTCCACCATCAGGTTGCGCAACGTGCCCTGGAAGCGGCCGGTGGAGTTGAGAATCCCTGCAATCTCCTTGAAGGTGGCCAAATCCGCGTGGTCTAAGTTGTAAGTGCCTTCAAGCGGGCTCTCTCCAAGGTCCGCTCCATGGAATGGCCCGAAGCTGCCGGTGGCGTGAATCGTCCCTTTGGGTCTCGGATTGGTCAATTCGGCGTCAAAGCTCATCGCTCCGCCCGAGGCGAGGTTGGTCAGTTTGAGGCTTGCAATCTGAAACTCCAGCGGCAGCTTACCGGGCTTGCTGGTTTCCATCACCAGTTCTGCGCCGGTGCATTCCAGTGTTTCCAATTCAAAACTCACCATTCCAGCAATCGTGCTCCGGGGCTTTAAGGCTGCTTGAGAGGCGGCGTGTTCAAAATGCGACCGGGGAGGAAGGTCGATGCGCATCCCCTTTAGTTCCAGCAGAGAAATGTGAATTGGCTTTCCCGGCGCATAGTGCAGCGGCGCATGAAAGCGGAATTCATCGAGACGAATCAGTGGCTCGCCCCGGCCTGTCGGCACCGCGACGCCTGCCACCTGCGCCGGGGGCCAGATGCGCAGCCCCTTGCCCTCGGCCCACATCCCATTGACCAGCGAGAGATGAAAGTTGTCCAACTCGACATGGGCGTTGAAGCGATTCTCCAACTCTTCGACAATGCGCGCGCGTAGGAATGGCTCCGCGTGGCGCAGCCCAAGGTTTACAACAACGGCCGCCACGGCCAGCGTCACCAGCAGCCCGCCCGCAACCCATTTTGCCCACCTGTGCCTGCCCCAGAACGATCCTCGAAGCTCTTCCACGTCCGCCTCCCGATTGGCTTTATTGTCGCAGGCGATGACGCTATGGAACATCCCGGATTGCTCATTCCGCACAAATCTTCAATGGCCCCATTTTCTGAATAGGCGGTCAATGCCGTAGACTTCATTACACCGATGCAAACGCAGATTGAAAACCTCGTAAAGCTACAGGCTGTGGAGTTGGAACGCACTCGCCTGACCCAGGCCATGCATGCCCTGCCGGCTGAAGTTGCGCAGGCCAAGGCGACGCTGGCTGCCGCCGAACGTCAGTCTGCCGAGGCTTCGGACGCTCTGGGACGCGAGGAGTCGCTGCGCAGCAAACTGGAGCGCGAGATCGCTACCCATCGCCAGAAGGCCCAGCGCTATCGCAGCCAGCAGGACTCCATCAAAACCCCTGAGCAGGCTACCGCCGTCGAGCACGAGCTTCACTTTGCCGAGGCCGAGGCGGAGCGCCTGGAAGGCGAGGAGTTCGCCAGCCTGGAGCGCACTGAGGCTCAAGAAGCCGCTCTGGCCGCCGCCCGCGCTCAGGTCGAGTTGCTGGCCTCTTCCCTGGAAAAGATTCGTACTCGCGTCGATCAGCGCAAGACAGAGTACGCAGGCGAACTGGCTGTGCTCACAGTTGAGCGTGATGCTCTGCGTCCCTTGATCGAGCCGGAGCCACTGATCCGCTTTGACCGCCTTTGCGGTTCTCGCGGCACCGGGCTTGCCCGCGTTGAAAATCAGCAATGCACGGGCTGCCGGATGGGCGTCCGCCCGCAGATGTGGAACTTGCTCCGCGAGGGCGAACTGCTGACATGCGACAGTTGCGGCCGCCTGCTTTACTGGGATCCGTCAATGGCACCAGCCGTGCCTGAGCCTGAAACCAAGCCCAAACGCAAAGCCGCCAAAGTCTCAATAGAGGACGAATAAAGTATTCAATAAGTTTGCGCTACTTTCGGTCGCCCGATTCGCGAATCCGACTTGCCTCAAAGCTCACAATCTTCCACTTGCCTTGCGCATTGCGCACGTAGACGCGCGTATAGCGAAAGCTGCCGGAGATGTCGTCGTCGCCGTTGTTGCCTTTCACCTCGGCTTTGGATGTGACCAGCGCCGTGGAGTCGTAGAAGCGCACTCGACGGTCAGAGAGTTCGAGGGATGTGATGTGCCTCTTGCCATTGCTAAGCCTTGCCAGGGCTTCCTCTTTGGTTTGCAGGGTTCCGTTGACGCCGATGGCAATGAAGTCTTCGGCCAGCAATGAGCCCATCACGGCTATGTCGCCTTTGAGCATGGCATTGCGCCATTTCTCTTCCAATTGTTCGATCTCGTGTTGGCTCAAGTGCTTTTGGTTCCGGTGCATTGCGCCTTGCTGCTGCGGCCCTGAGTGATGTTGGGGCGCGCCTGCATGCTGGAAGGCAGCGCAGGGAGTCAGGGCAAGCAAGCCAAGTAATGGAAGAATTGCCAGAGAATACGCTCTTCGGCGACGGAGGGTCTTCGTGAATTTGATCGCAGCTGTGAGCATAAACGTAACGGATAGTAGCTCTAAAAGCCCCGCCGGTCAATTGATTTCAGCAAATACGGCGAATTAAGTGCCGAAATGACAACGAATTATAGAAGGAGTAAAAAAATGGGTTTCAAATGAATTCTCCGATGATGGGAGCCGGAAATCTCAAACCAGAGCAATCAAGTTCTCCACGCTACGCTCCCGCATCTTTTGATAAAGCCCACCGACAGCATGGTTTTTGAAGTGCTCGGAGTCGCGGTGCGCCGAGAGGGCTTGAGCGTCCCGGTACTGCTCGTAGATGATTACGGTGTCTGGATCATCCTCCAGATGGTGGGGAATGTAGCTAACGCATCCCGGCTCCTGGCGCGAGGCGGCGGCCAGCACGCGCAGCGATTCGGCAACATCGGCGCGGTCTTCTGAGGCAAATTTCAACCGTACGGCAAAGCTGATCATGAGGGCTGCTTCCTTTTGCTCCCGCCCGGAATCGGCGCGACCTTGAAGTCATTTCGATTCCGAGAAGAACATACCACAAGTTTATGCGTGAATGCTCTCGAGGGCAGCGGCAAAATCCGGCAGAAGCATGGTCTGGTTCCGGTCCGGGCCAGTCGAGACCATTCCGATTCTGGCGCCACTCTCCCGTTCCTGGAAGCGCAAATATTCTCTCGCGGCCTGGGGAAGTTTTTCAAACTCGGTAATTCCCTCGGTCGAGGTGCGCCAGCCCTTCATCGTGGTATAAACCGGCTTGATCCGTTCCAGACCCTGCACATCTGCGGGAATCTCGTCGGTGACTTTGCCGTTGATCTCATACCCCGTGCAGATGGGAATTTCTTCCAGTTCGTCCAGCACGTCCAGCTTGGTGATGACCAACCAACTGGCGCTATTGACTTGATTGGAATAGCGCAGCATGGGCAAATCGAGCCAGCCGCAGCGGCGCGGACGTCCGGTGACCGCTCCGTACTCGTTGCCGCGCGCTCTCAGGTTCTCGCCGACTTTGTCGTGAATCTCGGTGGGGAACGGTCCCTCGCCCACACGAGTCACGTAGGCCTTGGTCACAGAAATGACAGTGCCGATAGCCGTCGGGCCCACGCCGGTTCCGGTGGCCGCTCCGCCTGCCGTGGCCGACGAAGAGGTTACAAAGGGATAGGTGCCGTGATCGATGTCCAGCATCGTTCCCTGCGCGCCCTCGAACATCACACTGCCGCCTTCGGCAATAATTTTGTTCAACAAACGTCCGGTATCCGTGACAAAAGGCCTCACCTGCTCGGCGGCTGCTGCGTACTCGTCAAACATCTGGGCCGGGTCCAGCGGATCGGCGCCAAAAAGCGCATGGACGATGGCGTTCTTTTCCGCGCAGGCCGCTTCGATGTGCGTCTTCAGCAGTTCAGGCCGAAGCAGATCCACAATGCGCAAGCCGCTGCGCGCCATCTTGTCTTCGTAGGCCGGGCCAATGCCCTTGCTGGTAGTGCCAATCTTTTGCCGTCCCGGCGCACATTCCGCGTCCAGCTCGATCATCCGGTGGTAGGGCAGGATCACCTGCGCTCGGTTGGAGACGAAAAGCTGCTCATCGACCGCGACGCCCAGAGCGCGCAGCTTGGCAACTTCTTTGAGGAATGCGATCGGGTCCAGCACGACTCCGTTGCCGATGATGCCCTTGCAATTAGGCCGGAGCACTCCACAGGGGATCAGTTGCAGGACGAACTTCTGCTGGCCGATGATGACCGTGTGGCCGGCGTTATGTCCGCCGGCGTAGCGCGCCACGGCGGCAAACCGCTCGCTCAGCACGTCCACAATCTTGCCTTTGCCCTCGTCGCCCCACTGGGCACCCAGTACAACTGCCGTCTTTGCTCGCATCTCGTCCCGTTCCTGTAGCCAGTCTTATAAATCAGCTGTGAGTGAAATCGCAACCCCTGCCGCCCTTTCCGAGGGCGAACGCAACCTCCATGACAAACCAGATTCGAAGATTGGGGCAGCAAAACGAAGGCGCAGCCACTTTTGGCCAGCGCCTTCTTAGATGATAAACCCTGAGCAGTTTTGATGGGCGATTCTGATTGAACTCACCCGAGAGACAGTGTCAGCCCTTGAGCCTTATTTTTCGCTTTTGCCAAAAGTTGGGAATGGGAAGTGAAAGGACGAATCAGCGCCGGGCTGCTTTTTACCCTTGGCGGCGGTATCTTCGCGGAGCAGGGTGCGCTGGGAGTTGATGCAGATCCAGCCGCCGCGCGCGCGCTCAAAGACGTGCGTGAATACACCCTTTTCGTCTACCGGGGTGGCGCCGGGCTTGCGATGCAGCGTGTACGTGCCATTGGCTACGGCAATATCGCCCAACATGCGTACGGTGATCACCTTTTGCTCAAGATGCAGAACTTTGCTCTCGCCGGTGATGAGCTGGGCCAGTTGCTGGTTACGGGTGGTGATGTCGCCCACGGCGGAAACATCCACGAACAGCGGGGAGAGCACCAGCTCCAGAGCGTACTGGTCACGCACGTTAATTGCGTTGGCCCAGGAGTCTTCAATCTTCTGGAACTGACCGATCTCCGGGCTGGAAGCCGAGGTGACCGCCGGCTGGGCGACTGTGGAAGCCGGATTCTGCGCCACGACCGCGCAACACGAAAAAAGAAAGGCAGAAAGACAAGCAGCAAAACGGGTTATACGCACAATGAACTCCAACCTGAACAGGGATGAGTGGATAGTGGCCAGTATCGGGGGAGGAACAATTCTGAGTCAGCCAATAGAAAACCATCCACTGTTCACTGACCGCTGTTCCTTATCTTCCAATGATAGCTCTTGGACTCGGCAGTCAGGCATTCGCGAGCAGTTAAAAGCGCAGCACTCCCTAGACCAGCGATTGCAGCTGATCAGGCTCATGCAGGGTAATAAGAGAGTCTTCGATTGAAACCCAGCCCTCTTTACGGAACTGTCCCAGGGTGCGGGTGACGGTTTCGCGGGTGGTGCAGGCCATTGAGGCCATCTCTTCGTGAGTCAGTAGCAGCGGAAAGCGGAAGCCGCCGTCGTTCAGGTGTTCGCCAATCTGGTGGGCAAGCTCCAGCAGTAGGCGTCCCAGGCGCGCGGCCACGGTTTCGGCCAGGGCGATGCGGCATGCATCTTGTAGGGCAAAGCGATATTCCTGGCAGATGCATTGAACGGCGCGCATCTGCGCTTCTTTGTGGCTGCGCAAGAAGGTGAGAAAACGCTCGCGCTCCACCGGGCGAAGCTGCGCGGTAGTCAGCGTTTCTGCTGAAACTTCATAGACGCCGTGCGAGAGAACCGCATACAGGCCCAGCATCGAGCCCGGTCCGGCGACTCGGACGATCATCTGCCGGTCTTTCTGATGGCCGGCTGTCAATTTAAGGTAGCCGCCACAGATTAGATACAGACATTTGGCATCGTCGCCTTGAGCGAATAGGGAAGACTGGGCAGGAAGGGAGATTGTGCTGGTGGCCATTTCAAGGTCGGCCAGTACGGCGCTTCCCAGGGAACAGAACCAGCCAGGGCGGCGATTGGAACAGGCCGCGCATCCCACCACCTGCCGTGCGGATTGCTTTTGCCGTGCCTGTGCGTCTGCCGAGTTCTCTGTGCGCGTCATGGATCTGTCCCGTCCGCCACTGGTTCAGCGCTTTCGCCCGGAGCCTGAATCGAACCCTGCGCTATGGCAGGGCGGAGCCGGGGGTGAGGAAGCGAAAAAGCTCTTGGCTCCGGGGAAGGAAATCCAGAGCCTCATGAAAGTGTGCTTGAGCCACTACCGCTGTGGATGTGATGAGCCTCACGTTTCTGCAAAACTGCGGCTTCTTGTGGAATTCCACCCGACCACGCACTGAATACGCGTTGTTTTTCCGCCCGGTGCCATATCAAGCAGCAAAAGGGGTTACGGCTGGCGAAAGGCAGGGATTTCACCGATTTGCCGTCCAGTCATTCAATGAGCCCGAAGTGAGCGTTTCTATACAGACAGATAGCTGAAATGGCGCTTTACTTCCGAAAGAAACCTCATTTTCGTCCAGATGTTTTCCACGCAATCGAGAGAGCGCTGGAGGCAAAAACGCCGTTCCGAGTTGTTGGAGGTCGTCCTAAGTCGATCATTATGAGCCTTTCTTGCGGTCTGTATCACTTTGGAATAGGAAACCAAAACCGGAAACAAATACTTCTGCGTATGTGACGAGCATCACCGAATTGTGTATAAATGAGACGATAGGATGCAGCCCATGGAGTGATCTTCCTCACAGGGAGAGCATCTTCTGGGTAGTGTTCCAGGCTTCTGCCTCCAGATTTCCTGTTGAGGGAATGATCTGGATTAAGCAGCAGAATACTGGTGTTATGGTTTGCAGAGAATGCTATAAGCATTCCAAGCGGTATCCAAGGCGGTATTTGATGCACAGAATCAGGCCTGTTACGCAATTGCAGATCGGTGCGGCCCCGGGCAGCAAGCCAGGGTTGCGAGCTTGTTTGATGTTGACGCTGGGCGCAGCTTTATTGTGCGTTCCTCTGCTGGCAGCGGACAAGCCTGTCGTGGCGCCGGCAAAACAAGCCGCTCCCTCGGATTTTGTGGGCAGCGAAACTTGTGCGACCTGTCACGAAGAGGTGTCCACGAAGTTTTCCACCAATCCGCACGCCAAGATGGCTCTAATGCACGGCAACTCCGGAGTCACCTGCGAAAACTGCCACGGTGCAGGCAAGGCGCACGTTGATGGAGGCGGCGACAAGACCAAGATATTCAATCCCGCAAAGGCCGAGATAAAAGAAGTGGACGCCAAATGCCTGAGCTGTCATGCGGGAGCGCATCCCAACTTCGATCGTTCTCCTCATGCCAAGGCAGATGTTGGCTGCATCAGTTGTCACAACATTCACGGCAGTAAGGCTGAGCCACTGTTAAGGGCTGCCGAGCCTGCGCTCTGCTACCAGTGCCATGCCGATCAGAAGGCACAGTTCAACATGCCTATCCACCACCGGGTGAACGAAGGCCTGCTCAAGTGCAGCGACTGCCACGACGTGCACGGCACGTTCTTGCCCACCAATCAGAAGTCTACCGAAGACCAGAACGCGGTCTGCACCAAGTGCCACACCGATATACGTGGGCCGTTTACCTTCGAGCATGCTCCGGTCAGGGCTGAGGGCTGCACGACCTGCCATACGCCGCACGGAACGCAGAATCCGCGACTGCTGAACATGCCGTCAGTTTCCACGCTGTGCAACCAATGCCACAGCCCGCTTTCGGCAGGGGGAGTACACGGTCTGGATCCGGGTTCGACGACTGTCACGCCCTGCGTCACCTGCCACACATTCATCCACGGCTCGAACGTAAGTCCAGCATTTACCAGGTAGTGGAGAGTGGCCGTCGCCTCCATGGGGCGGCTCAGCAGGAATTCAAAAAACGTACGAACGTTAAGGATTCTAAGGTTGAGAGTTTTTTCAAGTGAGGCTTCATATGAGGAATAACGGTTGGTTTTCAGGGTTTCTCGGTCATCAGCCCTCTTCCGCAAGGGTCTCCTGCGCGTTAGGCGCCATGGCGGCAGTTGTGCTCCTCGTCCCGGCAGGAATCGCGATCGCGCAGGACGCCAAACCTGCCGGACCGGTTCCGGAGACGAAGTTCACTGCATTGGACGGTTATTCGAGTCACCACACGGTGGACATGGGCGGGCGCATGACCAATCTCTCGGGTAGCAATGCCATGTATGACACCCTCGTCAATCTCCAAAGCGGTCCGCGTGTACAGGGCGAGAGCATCGAGATGCACGCGCTTCCCGGCATCAAGCACACCTTGGCCGACACTATCTCTGCATTTGGCACGGGGTTCGGCGGCGATCCAAATATCATGGCCAAGCTGACTGCCTCCAAAAGCAAGATCTACGAGTTTTCGGGCGTATTCCGGCGCGACCGTCTCTACTCGAATTACGATTTGCTGGCAAACCCGAACATTCCCAGCGGGCAGTCCATTCCCATTGGGCCGTCGAATGCGCGGACCGGATCGCTGGCCTGGCCGCTGGTGAACAACTCGCCGGTCATGTTCAATACCGTGCGCCGAATGACGAACACAGACCTCGCACTCAGGCCGTTTGATACGATCACCTATCGGTTTGCATACTCGCACAGCACCCTGGAAGGCCCGACACTCAGCCCGTCGTACACACTGTTTGGGATGAAGTACAACGCGCTGCTTCGGCAGTATGAGCGTAACGGGAACGACAACTTTATGGGTGGGGTTGACTGGAAGCCTTCGCCGGCCACCAAGATCAGTTTTGAAATGCAGGCCAATCACTATAAGTCCGACACTTACTACACGCTGGACCCGAGCGGTTTCATGGTTCAGGAGGCGGACGGAACGCCCGCTTATTTGGGTAACTTCACCAGCCTGACGCCTTATGCCGGTGCGGGCCTTACGGGAATCTGCAACACTACCAGCATGGGCAGCGCGTACACCAGCGCGACGGTCTACACAATACTTTCGCCTGCGAACAAGCCTGGTGGCCTGCCGATCATCAATCCGGCCTGCGCTGTGGTCACCAGCTACTTGCGTACGCAGCCAACCCGCATCTGGACGCCAACCGGGACAGTGCGGCTGCACAGCACGGCCTTCAAAAATGTTGCGATGAACGGCAACGCTCACTACACGCTCGGCACCATGAACATGCCCAATTACTATGAGAGTTCCCAAGGCCTGAATGGCGCCATTCGCTCGGCCACCTCCACGGGCGGCTTTGGGATTGCGCATCGGGCAGTAATCGGCGGTGATTTTGGCGTGACATGGCGTTTCTCTCCGATCTTCAGCCTCGCCGACCAGGTGAGCTACTCCAGCATTCAGGAGCCGTCGCGCACATTCATTCCTGTGCCGACTACTCTACTTACGCCGGCGGCCCCCAACCAGACCATTAACTACGCTGGCGCGTTGACTGCCGGAGTGGGTTCGCTGCCGCATGGCAATACCGGCGCATCTCAGCCCAACTTCTTTGGTCAGGAATACATCACCAACAGCGCGATTGTCAGCTGGGACGCACCGGCACACACCAAGCTTTCATTCACCTACCGTTTCACCAACCGCAACATCGGCCAGGGCACTCCGCATCGTGGACCGATTCCGATCGTGGTGAGTGACCCGGTCAGTGGAAACATCGCCATTACTGAAAACGCAGGAATCTTAGCTGTTGCGGTGCGTCCCGCGAAAAACTGGAACTTGAACGGCTCGGCTGAAATCGGCTATGCCGACAACGCATTCACCGCGGTGGGCCAGCGTCAGTTCAGGCTGTACCGGATGCACACAACTTACAGGCCGAGGCCCTGGGCGACCCTTTCCGGATCGTTCAGCGATCGCGAGCGGCACAATAACACCAACAACAATCAGGATGTTGTGTCTGCTGGCGATGAGAATTACAGCGGCCCGATCAACCATATCGACTACAGCCGCATAGGCAGCATGGGCCTGACGCTGACACCAAATGAGCACTATGGAGTGAATCTGAACTACTCCTACAGCGACGTGTATACGGCAACTAACATCTGCTATAGCAGCGGCGCGGCAGCCGCTACGGCCACCACACCAGCCATTGCTGGTGCTGCCACCGTCACCAGCTCCGGAGCACCCAACCTTTGCTACAACCTTAATAATTTGACCGCTGTCCCCGCGACGTGGTTGGCCAGGGATTTCATGGATGCGCCGACTCAATTCGGATCAGTGTCGCTCTTTTATAGCCCGACCGACAAGGTCCACTCGAATCTGGGCTACACGGCCAGCGCTGTGAATGGCACCCGCTTCTTCAACGACGCGCGCGAAGTGAACGGTTCCATGGTCTCGAATTACCAGTCCCCATTTATTGACCTGTCCTACACCATGCGTCCAGGACTGATCTGGAAAGCCGAGTTCAACTATTATGGCTATGGAGAGGGCGGAGCCTCAGGCGCCCCGTTGTGCAGCACCGCAACGTCCGCGACGGCAACAATCACTCCCTGCGCCACAATCGGAGTTCCGACCGGCATGACCGAAGGGACCGCCGGTGCGACAGCGCCCCGGGTCTTCCATGCGAACAACGTGACTTTTGGAGTGCATTACGAGTTCTAATGTGACAAGTTGATCGAGATGTACAATCGGCGCAGTCCCTTCGAAATAGGGGATTGCGCTGGTTTGTGCAAGTAAAGAGTGTTGCAATCCGGTTGCGGCTCCGGCGACTATTTTCTGTCTCCGGGGTTTAAGTATGTAGTAGAAAGTGCTCGGCGGGGGGTACTCCTGTGCAGCCTTGCCGGCAAAACTCAAGGAGAGTTGCAATGACAAAGATGACTCATTCCCTGTTGGCGTTGGCGGCTGTTGTATCTTTGGCCGGCGCTATGAGCTTCGCGCAGTCCGGTGGCGATGCGACTTATAAAGCCAAGTGCGCTGCGTGCCATGGAGCCGCCGGCACACCCAGCGCTGGAATGGCAAAGATGGGCGTGAAAGCCGTCTCCGACCCGGCCATGAAGGCGCTTACCGTGGCCCAGATCAGTGCCGCCGTCAAGAGCGGAAAGGGCAAGATGCATCCTGTTGCCGGACTCACCGACCCGCAGATTGCCGCGGTCGCTGCCTACTACAAGGGCTTGAAATAGGAAGTACAATCGAATCGATACGGACGACCAGGCCCGCCGTTATCGGCGGGCTGTCCGTTTAAGCACAAGGGGGATGCCCGTGTTGCAAAAATTTCGTGAGGGTTGGGTGCGGCCGGCGTTGTTTTTCGGCAACAATCCCATCAGCCTTGCCGGCGGAGCGATTACCACCGCCTCCGGCATAACGATGATCGCGTATTGGCTGGTGGAACTCTTCGGCCGGCCCAATGACAACCCTTATCTGGGCATTATCTTCTTCCTGCTTTTGCCGGGCGTCTTTGTAGGTGGGCTGCTGCTGATTCCAGTGGGGCTGTTTCTGCGCCGCAAAAAGCTGCAAAAAGCAGGGCAGATTCCCGCTGAGTTTCCCAAGATTGATCTGAACGACCGCATCTTCCGCCACGGATTAGACATAGTGCTGGTAACAACCATCGTCAACCTGCTGGTGGTCTCCGTGGCCAGTTATCGCGGCGCGGCTTATATGGATTCGCCGCAGTTCTGCGGCCAGAGTTGTCATGTGATGCACCCCGAATACGCGGCCTATAAAGTTTCCGCGCACTCACATGTGGCTTGCGTGGATTGCCACATCGGCTCCGGCGCTGCCTCTTACTTTGCCGCCAAGGTTAACGGCACCAAACAGCTAATCGAGGTGAGTTTTCATCCTCTGGCGTCCATCGCTCCCAAGATGATTCCCGATTATCCAACACCGATTGAATCGCCAGTCAGGAGCTTGCGCCCTGCACGGGAGATATGCGAAGGCTGCCACACTCCGGCCCGGTTTATTGGCGAAAAGCTGCTGGTCAAGTCATTCTTTGCAGACGACGAAATGAACACCCAGACTCAGACTGTCCTAGTGCTGCACTTGGGCGGGCGCGATTCGCTTTCGCATTTGACAGGCATTCATGGCGTTCACCTCGGCCACATCGAGTACATTACCACCGATCCAACCCGCACCACGATTCCCTGGGTTGAAAAGCGCAACGACGACGGCTCTGTAACCACATTCGCCGCTTCAACGGCGGGCAAGACTGCCCCGGTGGGCGAACGACGCGTAATGGATTGCATTGATTGTCACAACCGCGCATCGCATACTTTTGTCACTGCTGAAGAGGCGATCAATCGCGCAATGGCTGAAGGCGCCATCTCACCCGATCTGCCGTGGGTTCACAAAAAGGGACTAGAGCTGCTCAACGGAACTTATGCCAGTGAAGCCGATGCGCAAGCGAAGATCCCCGCCGCGCTCGAAGCCTTCTATCGTTCCGAACATCCCGATGTGCTGACCACAAAAGCCGCGAAGGTCAAAGCAGCGGGCGACCAACTGGTGATTCTATATAGCCAGAATGTTTTTCCGTATATGAAGGTGACCTGGGGCACGCATCCCAACCATATAGGCCACAACCAATTCGGCCACAACCCCTATCCTGGCTGCTACCGCTGCCACGATGGCGACCACGCCACCAAAGACGCCAGCAAGAGCATCACGCAGGATTGCGCCGCCTGCCACAATTTGCTGGTGCAGGACGAAGCCAAGCCCAAAGTCCTCACCGACCTGGGCATTCAATAAGCACCGACGGCTCTTCCGCAAAACTTCCGTGCCCCACCCATTTCGCGTACTTCGCGAAATGGGTGGGATAGCACAACTATCCATTTCACGGTAAACGCAATAACCGAAAATGCTCTACTAGAGCGAAAAGAATCGCACTGCGCCGACTGCGATTGCCCACAGAAATATCTGAGCTCCGAGTGTTGGCAGGTTGCGTCTTAACGAGCGCCAGTTCATCGCGACAAATGCAGCAATAATCGGTAATTGAATGACCATCAGAATTTGAAAGATGTGAGCCTGCCAGCCTTCGTCGGTTGGCGGATGATTTCCAAATTCAATCACGCCCTCGATTACTAGCGCCAATGCAATCAGCGACATCACAATCGGGGCAACTCCGCAAAAACGCTTCACTCTACTAGCATCCATCATTGAACTGTTCCTCCTGCGGATGACTTGAACCCTTGGGTTGCCGGGTTTCCGTTGGGCGTTCTCGTTCTTGAGTCAGTCTATCGCAGATCTCCTGCGCATGAACCTTCAGCGAGCGAATAGCGAGCAGATGGCCCCACCGCAGGTGGCCCGGCGTGATAGCCTTGCTCTTCACGCAGAAGGAGCCTGGACCATGCATTCTAATCACACGAATCATTCTTCCGAAAGCCAGCCCGCAGCCAGTCATTCCGCCCCTCATCCATATCATTTCAATCTTGTTGCTGCAGCTCATGCCACCATGATCGAGCACGGCTTTCAGCCGGATTTTCCCGCCGGTGTTGACGGCGAACTCGCTGCAATTCAGGCTCATACCGAGATGCCGACCACTGTCGGAATTCAAGACCTGCGCAAACTATTCTGGTCTTCGATTGACAACGATACA
Organism: uncultured Occallatibacter sp.; assembly: GCA_964414945.1. GTDB lineage: Bacteria > Acidobacteriota > Terriglobia > Terriglobales > Acidobacteriaceae > Telmatobacter. The sequence goes on along the minus strand of CAYPYJ010000002.1, from coordinate 117,767 downwards.
TCCAAAGATCTCGACCAAATCGAGTGGGCTGAGCAGCTCCCCGACGGCCGCATTCGTGTGCTTGTCGGCGTGGCCGACGTTGACGCTCGCGTCGCTGAGGGATCGATTATCGACGGCCACGCCAAGAGCGAGACCACCTCTGTTTATACGGGTGTCCGCGTCTTCCCCATGCTGCCTGCCGAACTCTCCGAGGGCATTACGTCGCTCAATGAGAATCAAGACCGCGCCGCGCTGGTGATCGAGTACGCCGTCGATCAGGCTGGCACCACATCCGACGGCAAGGCCTACCGCGCCCTCGTCCGCAACCGCGCCCAACTGGCCTACAACGCCGTCGGCGCGTGGCTGGAAGGCCGCAGTCCTGCTCCGGCCAAGGTGGCCGCAAATGCAGATCTCGCTGCCCAGCTCAAGCTCCAGGACACAGCCGCTCAGCGCATGGTCGGCGGCCGCTTCCAGCACGGCGCGCTCGATCTGGAGACCATGGAAACCCGCCCCGTTATGCTCGCCGATCAGGCCGTCGAGATTGCCCGCCTGGAAAAGAATCGGGCTACGTCTCTGATTGAAGAATTCATGGTCGCGGCCAACGGCGTCATCGCTCGCACCTTCCAAGACGCCGGTGTCGCCTCCATTCGCCGCATTGTCCGCACCCCCAAGCGCTGGGATCGCATCGTCGAGCTGGCCCAGGGCCTCGGCACCACGCTGCCCGCCGAGCCTGACTCCAAGGCGCTGAATGATTTTCTGCTGGCCCAGAAACAAAAGGATCCCGATCACTTCCCCGACCTCTCGCTGGCTACCGTCAAGCTGATGGGCCCCGGCGAGTATGTGCTAGTCAAGCCCAACGAAGTCTCCCCCGGCCACTTCGGCCTTGCCGTGCAGGACTACACCCACTCCACCGCCCCCAACCGCCGCTTCCCCGACGTGGTGACGCAGCGGCTCCTCAAGGCCTGGATCGCCAAAGCCCCGCAACCTTACTCCGCAGACGACCTCACCGCCATTGCCACGCACTGCACGCTGATGGAAGACAACGCACGCAAGGTGGAGCGCGAGATGCAGAAGCGCATCGCCGCCGTCGTGCTCACCAAGCGCATCGGCCAGAGCTTCCCCGCCATCGTCACCGGCGTCAACAACTACGGCGTCTTCGTCCGCACCCTCAACCCGCACGTCGATGGCAAAGTGGTGCAAGGCGGCAAAGGCCTAGACGTAGGCGACAAGGTAACTGTGAAGCTAGTCTCCACCGACCCCCAGCGCGGGTTTATCGATTTCGCGGTGTGAGGATCAATGAGTTAGTTTGCATGCCTGACGCTGCCGGGTGCCCATCCTTCCGCAAAGAACATGGAAGGATGGGGCATCCGGCTACAGGTCGCGTCCATTTGAAAATCTGTGGACATGACCTTCCACAATTGCAGTCATCACCGTTGTGAGTCAATACGGTCCGCCGTAGACGCTTACTGTGATATTGCAGACGGAGAAATCTTCTCTATTTGAGTACCGAGTTGCTCTTTGATATACAGAACCTCTTGTTCAGCGGCATCGGCCATCGCGATATTCATCGCCGATACGCTCTTATCTATATTGAACCAATAGGGAGTGTTGGGCTCTGCTGTTGCCTCGAAATCTTTTTTCGAGACAATCGATGTCTTATTGGTAATAGATAGAGACAAATGGGCCGTCGTTCGATATGAAAAAGTTGGGTTTGTAAGGCCTAGCATAATGTTATCGATGACATAGTCAGGTTGCTTGGATGCATGGTCAACTCGATGAAAGCCTGCTTCTTCAAGAGCAAGGAATAGGTAGAATCCATATTGGAGAGAGTGCAGGTGCACGTAGCTTTCATCGTTGTAGCATGCTCGCCGCCATCCTTTGAATTCTTTTGCAACGCTCAGTTTTAGCTCAATGAGCGCACCTGTTTTTTCATTAACAAACAGAAAGGTGGGATGAAATACATCAACCGCCACTGCTTCAGCTTTACCGTCGGATTCTATGGCTGTAAAGGATAATTTGAGCGGATTGAATTGCCTGTTGTCGTAGATCGCACCTTGCCAAGCGAGTGGCTTCCCGTTTCGAAAGAATATCGAAACATCAGAGGAAGGAAACTTTATTTTTGAAAAGCCTTTCTTGTTTGCCGAAACGGCATCGACGGTGAAGACAAAAGTGGCCAACCAGCCGCAATACGTGCTGGCATGATTCGGGTAGCACCAAGGTTGTATTGCGCCGCCAGTCACACTGACAGACGCACTATCCATATTCATTGATTCCGCCAACGGGCTTCTAAGTAGCGAGTTAGAAAAGAGCGGTCGTAGAATTGAAGCGAGTTCATTTCCAGACGGCTGAGGCCCATATATTGCCGGGTCAGCTTCGGGTGGCTTGGCAAAAAGGAGACTTGGGCAAAGTAGAATCAACGCAGTCCAGCGAACGAGAGATGACAATGCGAACTCCTGACAGAACTTTACTAGAGCCTTTGATGATTCAGCCAATTTTAGCATACCCCCTACGTGGCGGGTGGCGCACCCTTGATTCCTTACCAACGCGGGTGCCCCATCCTTCCCGCGCTCTTTGCGGGAAGGGTAAGAACCACGAACCTCCCCACGCCATCATTTTCTGACCGATCTTTTGCAGATAATTTTCCTTCTTCGTCGCATAATCAATCTCAGAAGTTTTCTCCAATCCTCCCGACCGTTCTCTTGCGGAAGCCGCCGACAAAGACTGAATCGTCCCGTAACTCCTTATCCTGGACGATTCTGCGGGGAACTTCTTTATTTTCACGATTTTACAGCGAATACCTTCCCGTAAACTCATGAAAACAAATAATTTGCTTACAGAATAGGGGGTGGGGGTACCCAATGCCGGATGCCCCATGTCCAGATTCTCGGAGCTGGGGGAGCACGAGCCCCTAGCGCCCTTTCCGAGATTTCTTTGCCCATTCGCTCACCGAGAAAATCTGACGCCGCGCAACGTGAACGTCTCGCCGCTCGAGAAAATCTGGATTCATTCAATCGCGCATAATAGTAGTAGAGATGCCCGTGGAATTTTGTCATTAACCCAGGCAGCCAGCCCCACGGATTGAGAGCACAGACAACCGGATGAGCACAGCGAACGACGCGCTGCACAATGCGATCGACGAGCATCACGCATGGCAGCCCGACGCGAATCCGTGGATGATTGCCGCGTCGGTGATGCTCGCCACTTTCATGGTGGTGCTCGATTCTTCGGTAGCCAACGTTGCGCTGCCGCACATTGCCGGCAATCTCTCCGCCTCCACTGATGAATCCACATGGGTGCTCACCAGCTATCTGGTTTCGAACGCCATCATGCTGCCCGCCGCCGGATGGATTGCGCGACGCATCGGGCGCAAACGGCTATTACTGCTTTCCATCCTCATCTTCACCGTCGCCTCGTTGCTGTGCGGCATGGCGTTGAACATGCCGATGCTGATATTGGCGCGCATTCTGCAAGGCATTGGCGGCGGCGGAATGCAGCCGTTGGCTCAGTCCATTTTGCTGGAGAGCTTTCCGCCTCGCCAGCACGGCACGGCGATGGCCGTCTATGGCGTCGGCGTCATTGTGGCCCCGGTCATCGGCCCTACGCTGGGCGGATGGATTACCGACAGCTACTCATGGCGCTGGATTTTTTACATCAATCTTCCTATTGGCTTGCTGGCTTTGTTCATGGTTAACCTCTACGTCGAAGACCCGCCGTATCTGCGCAAGGCATTCAAGGGAGCCATCGACTATCTCGGCTTCGGCTTGATGGCCCTCTGGCTGGGGACGTTGCAACTGGTGCTCGACAAAGGTCAGGAGGCGGATTGGTTTGCGGCCCCTTGGATTTGCTGGACGGCGGCTATCTCCACGCTGGCGCTCGTCGCCTTCATCATTCGCGAACTGACGGACCGCGATCCGATCGTCCAGTTGCGTATTTTTCTTAATCGCAACTTTGCCATGGGAACGCTGATTACCTGCATCTACGGCTTCATTCTCTATGCGGCCACGGCGATGCTGCCTCTGTTCTTGCAAACGGTGATGGGCTATTCGGCGCTGCAAAGCGGCCTCTCCGTTTCTCCGCGCGGCCTGGGCGCGATGGCTTCGATGATCATGGTCGGCGTTGCAGTTCGGTATATCGATGGCCGTCTGCTGATGGCCTTTGGCTTTGCCCTGCTTGCCGCCTCCACATGGATGCTGGGCAACATCAGCCTTGAAATCAGCATGTCTTGGGTCATTATGCCCAACATACTCAATGGCTTTGCCATGGGCTTCATCTTTGTACCGCTGACTACCATGACGCTCAGCCGTTTGCGTAAACAGGACATTGGCAACGCCAGCGGCATCTACAACCTGATGCGCAGCGTCGGCGGCTCCATCGGCATCGCCAGTATGATGGCCATGCTGGTGCGCGGCTCGCAGACTCATCAAAATACTTTGGCGGGAGATGCGGGCCTGGGCAGCCCCGTAGCCAGCATGATGGCGCGCGGTTTGCAAGCTAGGCTCTTTTTCCAGGGCACGGATATGGTCACCGCACATCAGAGGGCTCTGGCCGCAATCTATCGCAGCGTGCAACAGCAGTCGGCTCTCATGGCTTATGCCGACAACTTCCGCCTGATCGCGTTTCTTGCGCTGCTCTGCATTCCGCTGGTTCTGCTCTTTCAAAAGCTCAAGAAGCATGATTGAGGCAGCCCGTCCCGGTAAAATCATCTGATGGGTCTCGACTTCAATGTACTGGCAACTACAGCGGACGGCGGACGGCGCGGGCAACTTCATCTGCCGCATCGCACCATCGAGACGCCGGTCTTCATGCCGGTGGGCACACTCGGATCGGTGAAGGCCGTGCCGCAGGATGTGCTAGAAACCCTGGGCGCGGAAATCATTCTCGGCAACACGTATCATCTTTATCTGCGACCGGGCCACGAAGCCATTCGCCGCATGGGCGGGCTGCATAAGTTCATCAGTTGGCCGCGTGCCATACTGACTGACTCCGGCGGCTTTCAGGTTTTCAGTTTGAGCCAACTGCGCAAAGTCACCGACGAAGGCGTCCGCTTTCGCTCACATTTAGATGGGAGCAGCCACTTCTTTACGCCGGAGCATTCCATCGACGTGCAGATTGCTTTGGGCGCGGATATTTGCATGGCCTTTGACGAGTGCACCGAGTATCCTGCCGACCGCAGCCGCGCAGAAGAAAGCCTGCGCCTGACGATGGCCTGGGCACGGCGTTCGTTCGATCATTTCCATGCGCATTGCCACGAGGTTCCATGGCGCGAAGAACTCGGCGGACGCAGGCAGAGTTTATTCGGCATCGTGCAGGGTGGAATGTTTACCGACCTGCGCCGCGAGAGTGCTGAGCGCCTGATAGAGATGGACTTCGACGGCTACGCGATTGGCGGGCTGAGTGTGGGCGAACCGCGCGAGTTGACGATGGAGATGATCGCCGAGGTGCTGCCTCTGCTACCCAAGGACAAACCTCGCTACGTGATGGGCGTCGGCTATCCGGACGAGATTGAGCAGTATGCGCGCATAGGCGTGGATATGATGGATTGCGTGCTGCCTACTCGCGCCGCGCGCCACGGCCTGCTCTTTACCAGCCAGGGACGACTGAACATCAAAGGCAAAAAATATGCCGAGGATCAAGGCCCGCCCGATCCGGCTTGCATGTGCATGGTCTGCCAGCGCTACTCGCGCGCTTACCTGCGCCACTTGATGCACTCCGGCGAAGCGCTCTCTGGCACGCTGAACTCGATTCACAACCTGGCTTACTATTTGGGAATCATGGAGCGCGTGCGCAAGAGCTTGCAAGGTGAAGGCCAAGTGTCACCGAATTTGCAAGAATACCTTCTTAATCGCTGAGCAGTTTCAGAATCGCATCGCCGAAGCGCTCCACCTTCGCCGGTCCCACGCCGTTGATCTCCATCAACTGCTTTGGGTTTGACGGATGGGCCTGCACAATTGCATTGAGTGTCCGGTCGTGCAGCACCACATACGCTGGGACTCTGAGTTGTTTGGCCTCTGCCGTGCGCCACTCTTTCAGCCGCGCCGCCAGGGCTTCGTCCGCCGTCGATAGTTTGATCGGCTCAGTGTCAGATGGCTTCGCACCAGCACTCTTCTTGCTTGTTGTCGTGCTCGCCTTCTTCGCCCGCGCTGGCGTTGTTCTGTGTTCGGCAAACTCTTCCACCACTCCATCGCTGATCAGCAGCTCAACCGGCGAACTTGCTCGCATCTCCAACCCTACTTCGGTCAGCCGCACTTTGCGAAAGCGAATCACCGCTCCATCTTTTTCAAACTCCGCCTCTTCAATCTCGATCAGCGCGGCGCGCACCATCGCATCCAGCAGCGCATCAAATTCGTCGCGGCTCATTTTGCCTGCGGAATCAATGCTTCGTTGCAGCGTTCCCGTAGCTTTGTAATCGACAGCGCGTAACTCATCGGCAATCGCCTGCATCTGCGCGCGCTCTGCAGCCGTCGGCCTTCGGAAGAGCCGGAGAACCGCGCCAGCCGGATCGCAGACATCGCAGATTCCGCACGAGCGGCTCGCATCCTCCACATCGCCGAAGTGCCGCACCAGCGCGGCCATGCGACACTCCGGCGAGGTGGTAAAGCGCAGCACTTTTTCGAATTGCTCGGCGCGAAACTGCGCCTGAATTGCGTATGTCTTCTTCCAGCCCGCACCGCCCGCCTTTACGTTGCCACCAAAATCAACAAGCGCTCCGCCGTGAATTTCCAGCTTCTCCAGAGCCTTGTCAAACTCCTCTTCGGCGAGTTTCGAGGCTGCGCGCAATTCTTCGACGGGGTGCGGTTCTTCTCCTAGGCTGCGAAAAACTTGCTGCAAATTTGCAGTTGGCGGGTAATCGCGATTCAGAAAAAAATCGTGCGTGCGCTGATCGGCATAACTGTGCATCAGATATGTGCGGCCGGGCGCGCTGTCGCGTCCGGCGCGTCCAATCTCCTGATAGTAGCCTTCGAGCGTGGCGGGTAGCCCGGCATGAATCACTGTGCGAATGTCGGCCTTGTCGATGCCCATGCCGAAGGCGATGGTGGCGACGACGACTTTAAGCTCACCAGCCTGAAAGGCCGTCTGCACACGCTCCCGCGTCGAAGCGTCGAGACCCGCATGATAGGCCGCCGCCGGAAACACGCGCGAGATTTCCTCGACCAATTTCTCCGCGCCTTTGCGAGATGTCGCATAGACAATTGCTGGCCGTCGCGCTGCATCTGCCAACAGGCCACAGATCGCCGCTGGCCGCTCAGGCATGGGAAGCTCGACGACCTCGATGGCCAGATTGTCACGCCGGAAGCCATGAATGAACTTCGCTGGCTTAATCATTCCCAACTGTGTCAGAATGTCGGCCTGGACAGAAGGAGTTGCCGTTGCCGTCAGCGCCAGCACCGGAGCGGGTCTGAGCGCTGGAAGGTACTGGCCCAGCATCCGATAGTCGGGTCGGAAGTCATGGCCCCATTGCGAGATGCAATGCGCCTCGTCAATGGCAATCAGCGCGGGCTTGCGCTTGGCCAACATTTCGCCAAAGCCGGGAACCCGCAGCCGCTCCGGCGCAATGAAGAGAAATTGCAGGCTGCCGTTGAGGTAATCAATGCAAGCTTGCCGCGCTTGCGCGCGGTCGAGGCCGGAGTGAATGCGACCCACGCTGAGGCCCAGCGAGATGAGCTTGGCCGCCTGATCTTCCATCAATGCAATCAGTGGCGAGATCACGAGCGCCGTGCCGCCCAAGGCAATCGCGGGCAACTGGTAGCAGAGCGATTTGCCGAAGCCCGTCGGCATCACCAGCAGCAGATCGCGCCCGTCGATGGCAGCGCGGCAGACCGCCTCCTGATTGGCGCGGAACTGCGCAAAGCCGAAGACCGAGCGCAGCACTTCTGTGAGGTTTTCCGGATTGGAAGGAGTCGTCAAATAGCGAGAGCCCGAGGCGCAAGATGAGAAGCGCAGAAAGTATGAATATCCTCTTCCAACTTAACAGGACAGGCTGCCAAGCGTGAGTCCCGTACCTCGTATCTGAGAAGAATCAAAATCTCTGCGATGATCGTTCCCGACCTGTGCAAAAAGCCGCTCAAATCTCTTAAAAAATCCCAATTTTGCACCGCTTTTTTAGGAAATTCCAAGAAGAGGAATTGTGGACTCCCTTATCCACAAAAACCCCTCTTTGCCCCGTTGACCCTGCTCCCTCAGGCCCGTAGAGTTTGAATCGGAGGGCAAGTTTCCGGCATCGCACAGGCGTTGACGGAGTGCTGCCCGAGAGAGTTTTCATAGCCCCAACGACCCGGAGAAATGATGCTGAAACTAAAGAAGATCCACATCCTAGGCTTCAAGAGCTTTTGTGACCGCACGGAAGTGACCGTGGCCGGTACGGGGATTGCCGTGGTGGTGGGGCCGAACGGGTGCGGCAAGTCCAACATTCTGGACGCGGTGAGTTGGGTGTTGGGCGAGCAGAGCGCGAAGACGTTGCGCGGCACGCATATGCAGGACGTGATCTTTGCCGGAACGCGCGAGCGCAAGGCGCTGGGCATGGCCGAAGTGACGATCACGATGGTCGATCCAGAAGCTTATGAGGGGCCGATCCCCGTAGAGCCGATTGTTGTGGTGGACCATGAGGGGCCGACGGATTGGGACGAAAATGAGGTGCGCCGCCAGCACGCTGCAGAAGCCGAAGAGATCATTGCCAATGAACAGCCGGGGCAAGTTCTCGACGAAGATGGCGTGGACTCTGATCAACCGCAATCGATGAGCAGCGGCGAAGGCCCGCAGGCTGTGGTGCTGAAGATTCGCCGCCGCAAGTTTCAGCGGACGCCGCAGAAGGGCGAGGTTGTCATAACCCGGAGGCTCTTCCGGACCGGCGAAAGCGAGTATCTGCTGAACGGGAAGCTCTGCCGGTTGCGCGACATTCAAGACATTTTCATGGGCACGGGTCTGGGGCCGGAGAGCTACGCGATTATCGGGCAGGAGCGGATCGGCCAACTGCTGAGTTCAAAGCCGCACGACCGGCGGGCGATTATCGAAGAGGCGGCGGGTATTACGCGCTTCAAGAACAAGAAGCGGCTGGCCGAGTTGCGATTAGAAAGCGCGAAGCAGAATCTGGCGCGCGTGGACGACATATTTGAAGAAGTGACGCGGCAGATGAACAGCCTGAAAAGGCAGGCGGCTAAGGCCGAGCGCTTTGGCGCCGTGCGCGACGAATTGCGCGGGCGTTTGCGCGTGGTGCTGACCAGCCGCATGGCCCTGATGGACGCCGATCAAGCTAGGCTTGAGACGGAGATTGCGCAGCTTACCGAGCAGATCAACGCTTCGGCGACCGAGATTGGCGAGCAGGAAAGTAGTCAACACACGCTGACCGAGCGGGGCTACGAACTAGACAGCGAAGGTCTGGAGGCGCAGAACCGCGCCAGCACGGCGGCCGTCGAACTGGAGCGGGCGGCAGCGCGGGAGCGGTCGAACACTGAACGCGTGGCGGAGTTGGAGACGCGCATTGCGGCGGCAGGCGCGGAGCTGGAACAGACGCGGACGCAGTTGGCGGGAATTGCCGAAGAGCGGACCCAGCAGTACTCATTTTTGGAGACGGCAGCCGGTGAGGCAAAAGAATTTCGTCAGCAGGTTGAGGCTCGCCAGACCGAGGCGCGCACAGCGGCGGAAGAAGTCTTTGCGGCGGAGCGGCAGTTGGAGGCAAACCGCCGCCACGCGATGCATTTGTTGACATTGGCCGGCAACGCACGCAACCACACGGCGCAGGGCGAAGAGAGCCTTGCGGCTCTGGAGCGCGAGGCGGAGCGGTTGGCTGCCGAGTTGAGCCAGGCTGGAAACGAGCTGGAAAATCTTGGCGCGCAGAGCGGTGAGGCGCGGCTGCGGTTTGAATCCGCGGCAGAGACGCTGAAGCGGCTGGAGAGCGAAATTGCCGAACTGCGCGAGTCATTGCAAGCCCGCCGTGCAGAAGAAAATGCGTTGCGTACCCGAGCCAATCAACTGCGTGGCGAACAAGCTAAAGTGGCTGGCCGCCGCGACTCGCTGCAATCGCTGATTCGCAATCACAGCTACTCGACTGATACCGTGCGTAGGTTGTTGAAGCCCGGAGCGTTGGCTCAGGGGATGGCGCCTATTGGCACGCTGGCAGACTTTATTGAAGTGAGCGGCGCGTATGAAGGCGTGGTGGACGAGTTTCTGCGCGAGGAACTGAATTACGTGGTGGTGAAGAGCTGGGTGGCCGCCGAGCAAGGTGTGCAACTGCTTAAATCCGGCGTGGACGGACGGGCTACATTCCTGATTCATTCGCCGGAGCAAGCCGCGCTCTTTGAGGAGAGTACAGAAACCATCAGCGGCCCCGGCCTGACTCCGCTGAAGGATTCGATTCGGGTATTGAATGGTTTCGGACATTCGCTGGAGACGATTCTTCCCAAGCTCGGCAACAGTTATTTGGTGGACGATCCGGGCGAAGCGCTGCGGCTGGCAGGGAATCATCGGCACGCATATTTTCTGACGCCGGAGGGCGAGTGCTTCCACAACTCGACAGTGACCGGGGGAAAGCCAGCCAGCGAAGGCCCGCTGGCGCTGAAGCGTGAGTTACGCGAGGCCGAAGGCCGCCTGGGCAAATTAGAGATCGACTTAACGCTAGCGGAGACGGAAGCAGCGGCGCTGGTTCAAGCCATTGAAGAGATGGCCCAGCAACTGGAGACGCGCAGCGAGCAGCGGCGGCTTGCCGAGCGCGATGCCGCCGACCAGGGCGCGGCGCTGAAGCAGATGGAATCCGAATCACAGCGCGTTGACCGGCGCTTGCAGGAGTGGACGGCGCAGGCCGCGCGCAACAAGGATGCACGCGAAGCCAAGCGGAGCGTGATCGACGAAAAGCGCGAAGAGATGCTGCGCATGGAAAGCGAACATCGCGCGGCTGAAGCGGCTTTGGATGAGTTGCAGGCGCAACTGGCTTTGCTGCGCGAGCAGCGCGAGGGATTGCAGCAGCAGGCGGCGCAGGTGACGGCGGAATTGGCAGGATTGGAAGAGCGCCGTCGTGGCGCAGAGGCTGCCTTTCAACGCATCGACCGGCTTCATACCGATTTGGAGCGGCGTGTTCAGAACATTACTCAGCAGCGGACGGCGGCCGAGGCAGAGCGTGAGCAGCGCATCGCGGAGAGCGCGGAACTGGCACAGCGTGAGCAGGAGTTGGCGGGAGTGCGTGCCGAAGCGCTTGCTCTGGCGCAAACGCTGACTGCACAGGCTCAGGCGCTGCGGCTGCAACTGGCGACGATGGAAACTCTGCTCAAGACGGGACGCGCAGCGCTCGACCAGTTGCGCGAAAACCGAGCCAACCGCTCCAGTGAAGTAGCCAAGCTCAGCGCCGACATGGAGCATCTTGAGGCGAGTTGCCTGGCTGAAGTCAACGTGGAAGCCGCCGCACTGCGCGCCGACGAAATGATTGAACGCCTCAGCGGAGAAGCGCTGACAGTCGAAGACGAGACTTGCCAGAGCTTGCGTCAGAGAATCGAGCAGATGGGGCCGGTGAATATGATGGCCCTTGAGGAATACAAGGAGACCGCCGAGCGCCACGGCTTCCTGGAGACGCAGCGCACCGATTTGATGGAGTCGATCACTAATACGCAAGACACCATCAAAGAGATCGATCTGATTTCGCGCACCAAGTTTGACGAGGCATTTGCGCGCATCAACGAGAACTTCGCGGTGGTCTTTGCTCGGCTCTTCCAGGGCGGTCAGGCTTTTCTGCGTCTCACCGATGTGGAGAACCAGGCAGAGAGCGGGTTGGAGATTGTTGCCTCGCCGCCGGGAAAGAAGCTGCAAAATGTACTGCTGCTCTCCGGCGGAGAAAAATCACTCACAGCGCTGGCGCTCTTGGTTGCTATCTTCCAGTTCCAGCCCAGCCCATTCTGCGCGCTCGACGAAGTGGATGCGGCGCTTGACGAGACTAACGTCGGCCGCCTGGCCGAGCTTCTCCATTCGCTCAGCAAGGAGACGCAGTTCCTGCTCGTCACGCACTCCAAGCGCATGATGCAAACCGCCGACATGATCTACGGAGTCACGATGCAAGAGCCGGGCGTCTCCAAGGTCATCAGCGTGCGCCTGGGCGGTAGGGAGCAACAGCGCGCCACGGCATAGCGCAACGATGTGACGCTATGTGTCAAGATCGGTCTTGCTCGTCTCTTCTTCACAAGAGCCTGGGTAAAACAAATTTTCAGTATCAAGCAGAAAGTCGAGTCGAGGACTGCCTGACTGATTTGAGTTTCATGCGGTTTATTTTTATAAAAAAATAGCCGGGACCAGAAGACAAAAACAGAGAATTAATGCAACAAACAATCGCTCAAGTTTGTGGTGGTTCTCAGGCAGCCAAAGAAGCTCCCGGTGTTTGGGCAACCATGAATAAGCTATTCTGATCTTATAAATACAACGACTTACTTTGATTCTTCACTGCGTTAAAAACCTTCAGATAACCTCCCCGATCTATATCTTTTCTCGTATTCAGGCTCCTTGTTTGCTTAAGAACAAACACTCAATTTTTATGTAACAATCACTCATTTTGGCCAATCTCTCTCTACAAATACTCATCACATTGCTCAAACGCAATGTATAGCTATCGGCCTAACGGCCAGAATGAGGTGCAGTAAGTTGACGGCAAAAAAGACACACCCCTAGCAGAAGCAAGAAAGCCGTCGGGCGGGGGGAAGAGGAGGACGCATGTCGAGCAGAGGCGCAGGAGCCATTCTGTCTACATTGGTGCTGGTCTGCGTTGCGGCGGTGCCCGCAACAGCACAATCATTCAGAGTCCAATGTCCAACAAGCACGATAACTCACCCGGTTGCGGCCAACAACAACGCGGAGCCAACGTATACTGGCCCAACGGTCCAGACTCTTGGCGCAAAGGGATTTCTTCAGCCCACCACCAACATTAACGGCGCCATCAAGTGCCAGCAGATTTCGGGCGGCGACGGCTATTCGACCATGGGCGACGGCAGCCAGACGTATATGTTCTCCTTTGGACCGCTATCAGGACTTGCCGATCTCGCCAATGGCCTGCCTGGCACTGAGCTACCGAGCGTATTCAACACCGTTGCTCCAAGTAATCCGGTTCCAGGTGATCCCGCAACAACAGATATTAGTGCGAGTGCGACTCCGGGCACCTATAGCCTGAGTGCATTTACATATAACGGTGCTGTCGGCCTGGCTCCTGACCTGGATAATATCGGCGAAGGAAACTGTACGGCTCCATGCCTGGACGGACATGTTGATCCCCGCCCCATCATGGATGTTGGCGTGATGAATGGAAACATTCCTGCCCCACTGATGGCTATCGACGAGGATGACGAATACTTCCTCACTTTAACCAACGTCGGGATGATCATGCGGCCGGACTTGTTCGAGCAGCATACGGTTCACTTCCACGGATATCCCAATGCCTCATCTTTCTATGACGGCGTACCCGATGCTTCAGTGGCGATCAACATCGGTGGCAGTTTCACTTATTACTATCTTGCGCCAGATGCCGGTACATATTTCTATCACTGCCACATCACCCCTCCCGAGCATCTTCAGATGGGCATGGTTGGACAGCTTTACGTGCGTCCTCGCCAGAATAGGGTTTTGGCTGGGTCGAGCCTATATGCGTCCCTCCAGGCACAGCAAGGCGATCTTCGCACAGCATGCAATTCCTCCGATCTCGTTTGCACCAATCCGCTTCCAGCGGTGAATACCGGAGCGGTTGCCACTGGCGCCAAATATGCCTATAACGATGGCGATGGCACGACAGCATACGACGTAGAGTACCCCCTACAGATTCACGGGTTCGATCCTAACTTCCATTTTGTCGGTATGACCTTCAACCCGGAAGGATTTGCGGACATGAAGGATAAATACTTCCTGCTCAATGGACGCAGTTATCCCGACACCGTGACTCCCGGGCCGCTGGCTACAGTGTCCGCAGACGGCCAGTCGCACTTTTCGCAGCCACTGCCTTCCATCATCAATATCACCGCAGGTCAGAAGGCGCTTTTGCGCATTTCCGACCTGGATGTCAGCGAATACCAGACACTGGCTTCAATGGGGATTCCGATGAAGGTCATTGGCTACAACGCCAAACTGCTGCGGGATCAGGCTGGAAACAATTTGTACTATTCCACCAATTCGATCACTCTGGCAGGTGGCGAATCGCTGGACGTAATCCTGGATAGTGCTGGTATCCCGAAGGGAACCTACTACCTCTACACCCCGAATCTGGACCATCTGGCAAACGACGCTGAGAACTTCGGCGGTCTGATGACAGAAGTCCACGTGAATTAGGAGAGCAACGATGAGGCCGATGAATATGAAAAGCGCATTCTTGAAGATGAGACTGCTACTGGCCGTGATGGTTGCAGTGACGTTGCAAACGGCGACGGCTCACGCTGCGGCTCCCGGAATCACGGGTCCAACATTTAACCTGACGGCACAGCCCGCCTATCTAACCCAACCTGATGGGCAATCCATATACTCCTGGGGATACGGATGTAATGGCGCGCCCAGCGGTTTTGCGCCCGCTGCGATCTCCGGTGCAAGCTGTTCAACAATGCAAGTTCCTGGCCCGACACTGATTGTCACTGAAGGACAGACGGTCACTGTAAATCTGGCCAATGGTCTTCCCACGTCAGCTGGTGCCACCTCGATTCTGTTTCCCGGCTTTCAAGTGACAACCACGGGTGGGGTAGCTGGCCTGCTTACACAGGAGGCCGCACCGGGTGGTACAGTGACATATTCATTCGTAGCCTCAACGCCGGGAACTCACTCGTATTACAGCGGAACTCAGGGAGACCTGCAGGTTGAGATGGGCCTTTACGGGGCCATCATCGTGCTGCCGTCCAGTGTGCCTGCGGTTTGCTCTTCTGGACTGTCAGCAAGCAATCTAGTCGCTGAAGCTCACTGGGGTGAGAAGGACTTCAGGCTTGCCAAGTCCGCATACGATCACGCAAAGACCTGCTACGACCGGGAATACCTCTTCCAGTTCAGCGAGATTGATCCGCGAATCCACATCCAGGCCCAGGAGCAGGTAGCTACGGCGGGAAACTGCACCGCTGGATCTCCGGGATGCGGTCTTCAGGTTGCGACCGAACCATACCATCCGGCCTACTTCCTGATCAATGGGCGTTCAATGCCAGATGATATGGATCCCAACTATTCGCCCCAGTACCCGCATCAGCCTTATAACGGCAACCCACACCTGCATCCTGGCGAGATCGTGCTTTTGCGCATTGTAGGCCAGGGCAGATGGCAGCATCCCTTCCATGAGCACGCCAACCACGTGCGCATTCTGGCACGCGACGGGAACCTCATTCTGAGTCAGACCGATCAGACTCTGCTCGCTGGCCCTGCGCTGTTCACAACCACGACGACTCCCGGTGTTGCCATGGACGGTCTCTTCTATTTCACCGGCAGAGGTCTGAACTGGGATATGTACGGCCACAATCCGACTTCAGGGGATCCAATCGCGAAACTGCCGTGCACTCCTGATGGAAACGGCTACAACACCGGCGACCCCACGGCGATCAATTACTGGGAGTGGTGCCAGGACCACAATAAACCGCTCCAGGTAGCTCCCTTCGGCGATGTTGCAAGTGACGGTCCTGCGACACTGCCTGATCCGAATATTTTGGTCAACGGTGCGTGGTACGGTGGAAGCCCCTATCTTGGTCCGGATGCAACCATCCGTGCTACTGGTCCTTCCGGTGTAACTCCTCCGTCGGGCACCATAGCGAACTCGCCAGGTGGAGAGGCAGGCTTTGCGTTTATGTGGCACTCGCACAATGAGCGCGAAATCACCACCAATAATGCTTTCCCAGGCGGAATGATGATGATGATGCTGGTCGATTCCCGGGAATTTGTAATTGACGAATCCAACTAGTTAGGAGAACAGAAATGCGATACAACTTACTCAAAGCAAATCTGACGCAAGCGATCATGGGAGCAACTGTTCTCCTCCTCGGAGCAGGCATGGTTGCCGCCCAGCAACAAGTCAACCTGACAGCTGGACCAGCCAATGCACTCCTCCCGGACGGATCGTCAGTACCGATGTGGGGCTACAGTTGCGGTGCGCCTGTTTCTGGATCGACCGCGACATGTGCGGCTTCAAATACGGCCTCGGGCGGTTCCTGGTCTCCGGTCGTGATCACCATTCCTTCAGGACAAGACCTTGGCATCAACCTCACCAACAATCTTACGTTTGGCGCCAATAGTGTTCCCACCTCGCTGACAATCGTTGGATTATTGGGTGGTGGCCTGGGAACTTCTGCCACATCTACGCCCAGCCCGGACCACACCGGCGCTCAGGCGGCGACGACGTGGCCTATCGCTGCTACTGGTCCTTCAGGTACTCCGCCTCCACAGGGTAATCGAGTTCAGTCGTTCGCCACCGAAGTTGCACCGGGGGCTACGACCCTGCTGACGTGGACGGCTCCACGGCCCGGCACTTACCTCATTGAATCTGGCACGCATCCTTCCGTACAGGGCTCGATGGGCTTGTATGGGGTTCTTGTTGTAACCGCTGCGCCTGTTGGAACTACTGCTGGTACTGCTTACCCAGGCGTGAATTACAACGCGGAAGTGCCGCTGATCTTTAGCGAGATCGATCCGGTACAAAACAAGGCTGTGAACGCCGCGGTCAATACCGTAGGATTCAGCGAGACTATGGTGTGGTCCGGCCTGCCGGGCGGTTGCGGTAATCCGACTTCTTCGACTTACCAGCAATGCTATCCGCCGGTGGTCAACTACTCTCCCCGCTATTACCTCATCAATGGTGTTGCATTCAACAAGACTAGTTCCGGCGCTTCGTTGTTTTCGACGCTGCCAGCCTCCGGAGTCACCGGAAACGTGCTGGTTCGTCTTGTCAACGCAGGGCTGCGCATGCACGTTCCGGCTATCGTCGGATCGCAGACGGGGACTCCGGCTCACTCCGGCTTCTCGCTTATCGCGGAAGATGGAAATCTTCTTCCCGGAACCCCTCGCATTCAGAACGAAGTATTTCTTGCCGCGGGTAAGACCTACGACGTCATGATCAATGTGCCTGCCGCCGGCGGCACGGCTTTACCGATATATGACCGTGAGTTGAGCCTCTCTGGAGGCGCAATCAGCCGCGATTCGGGCATGTTGGCTTACATTGGAGTCAACGGCGCAGGGCTTCCGGCTGCCGGGGGAATTGGAGCAGCGGTAGCCCGCGCGGATAATTACTCCGCCTTGGTTGCAGGGCAGACGCTTGCAGTATCAGATCCAGTCCTGGGCTTGATCGCCAACGATACCAACGTATTTGGCGTTACTCTTCTTGCGTCGGCGACTAACGGAACGGTTACGCTCAATGCGGACGGAACATTCGTATACGTTCCGAGCGGAACGGCTACATCGGATGCGTTTTCCTATTGCGCGAACGGTTCTGTGACCGCAGGGGTATGCTCATCCGGCATCACTGCTACGGTGACACTGGGCCCAACCAACATTGTTGACAGTGGCATCGTTTGCACCGCCGGCACATTTAACTCGAACGTGGCCACCTTCCTGGCAGTAAAAACTCCAGGCGTGCTGGCAAATTGTAAAGATGGTGCGAATCTGCCTCTCACTGTTGACACTGCGACGGTCACAGCGAGTGGGATCACGGTTCTACCTGATGCCAACGGCGGATTCACCGTAGTTGCACCTGGAGCTGGTGCCTACAGCTTCTCCTTCCAGGCAAAGAACTCTCTGGGAACACACAGCGCTGCCACGAACGTGACGGTCATCTTCCCGCAGGGGAGCAACCTTCAAGTGAAGGTTCTCGATGGGGCGGACAAAACGACGGTGATTACCGACTACCGCTGGATCATCGAAGAGGATCGGACAGCCTATATCAATCCGATTTGCGCGGCCGCTCAGGGGCAGACGATACAGCCTGCCGGTTGTCCGGCAGTCCCGATTAACTTCGGAACAAACTTCCACACCAGCTTCATGCCGGTTGTTGCGACTGGTTGCACCGGAGCTGCTTCCTGCGCGGACGATCAAACAGTGCTTGGTCAAGCAGTGACACCTCAGGGTCGTTCCTATCCAAGCGATGTCGCGCTGGACCCCACGAAGCGGTACTACATCTCCGTTCTGCCGGGCGATGCGGCGCAACCGTTCATTGCCGGGTATACCGGTGTGCCTGATTGCACGGCTGCAGGCGCAGCTGCGGGACACTGCGGCCATGGCATGGGCGGTGCTCAGATACCGACGGTACTCAATGGTACGCACAGCGGTCAATCGGTCACTGTTATGACAGAGCCGAGCCCGTACCCGCCTGCAACCTTATCGGCGTTTGTCTTCGAGGATGACTATCCTCTGAACGGCGAACACGACGCAGGCGGTGGCATTGACGTTCTCTCGCCTAACGAGCCCGGTCTCGGTGGCTTCCAAATCACTTTGGTCGACAACGCGGGCGGCACCGGAGATATGACCGGCTTACCCACATATGACATGTTCAACATGCCGTTAAGTAATGCTCTGGCGGGAACTATCGATCCGACCACGAAGTTGGATGCATGCCCCATTTCAACACAGGTTACGGCGGCTTCCCAGGGCGGTGACAGTTCTCAGAACGGCATCGTTGGCATGATCATCACTTGCCCGAAATACGAGTCAGACGGCAAGACACTCTCCCCTCTTGCCGGACAGGCAGTGGTCAAGAATCTATGGCCTGGCCGTTACGGCGTCATTGCAAACCCCAGCGCTGACAGAATTGGACGCGGTGAAGAATGGGTCCAGACCAATACGCTGGATGGACAGAAGGCGCACGATTCGTTCATGCGAATTGGCGAGCCGGGCTACTTCCAGGAGTTCGGACCTGCCGGGTACCACGTCACAATCGGCTTCGCGAATCCCAAGATCATCAATGATCGCGGCAAGGCGATGTGCAGTGCGTCCGGTGCCGATTGTGCGCATGAGGTCAAGGGACACATCACTACGGCGCGTATGAGCCGTACGCCAGACGAGCGGCTTTATGGCAGCGGAACACACGATGCCTATGCGTTTACACAGTGCTACGTCAGCATCGGTGACCCAGATGGCGCGGATTTTGGTTTCACTAAATGCGACGGAGACGGTAATTTCGATTTCCCGTCGGGAACCGTGCCTGTAGGCAACTGGAAGATTACAACTTTCGACCAATGGAATGACCAGGTGGTAGATGGCATCACCACTGCGGTTGGGATGTGCGATCCGGGAACAATGGCCAACTGCAAGTCCGTTGTGGATATGGGCGAGGTCGCCGTTCACCAGTGGCAGGCCAACATCTACACCCGCACCTTCCTCGACACCGATTACTCCGGTGTCTCAACCGACCAAAAGCCTGGACTGCCGCTCGTTGCAACCAACATTCGCTTCCGCGACGGCAGCTACTCGAATTTCAACACCACCGACCTGAACGGCTATGCCGGCTTCAATGAGGTATTTCCGCTCTTCAACTGGTACGTAGTTGAAAGTGACGCCACGCGTTACAAGAACACGGGCACTCACGTAGTCTATGACACGGGCGGTCCGGACGATGGCACCGCGCCCAACGGCGTGCCATGCAATTCCTCAAGCACGTCAACAAAGCCTTGCGGAAGCTCCACCATTGCTGCAAACCTGGCGAACACGTACGAGCCTAATCCGCTTCCGGCTAACCTGTCAGTACCGGGCGCTGTGTACTGCGACAATGCGGATTGCACCGGTTTCTCTATTGCGGGCGGACCTGTTCCCAGTTCCACCACCAACCACTCCGCCGGTCGCATTGATCCGGGCTGGGTCGACTCTTACGGATGGCAGGGATACTCCGGCCAAAGCAATTTCCTGGAGTTCGGCAAGAAGGCGTTCGCGGAAGGTGAAAACGGCGGCATTCGCGGACACGTCGTCTATGCCTCAACCCGGCCGTTTGACAATCCTCAACTGCTCTTACAACTGAGCTGGGAGCCCTTGGTTCCGCACGTGAGGGTCAACCTCTATAAGAAGGGTATCGCCAGCGACGGCATCACCCAGACTCTTACGTTGGTAGATCACACTGAAACCTCCAGCTTTGACGACTGGGCGCAGGGTTTCCGGTCAGACGGCATTCCAAACATGAACTGCCCCGGCCAGGGAACCGACACCACCACTGTAGCGGATCCCTACTTCTGGTTCACTTTACAGGGCCAACCCCAATGGCTCGACGTGTATAACTCGCAACACGGCGGTCCGGCAGTAACTCCGCTGCCGAACGGCTCTCAGTTCAAGTGCTACGACGGCATGCACAACTGGAATCAGCTACAGCCGGCGCCCTACGACGGCATGTACAAATTCCCGAGCATCCTATCCATTAACCCAACAACCGGCAAGCCGGCTGGCACCAACTGTACCGCATGCATCCCCAACCCTGATGCGACCGATCCTTATCGCGCAGGCGCGCCCATGCTGCCGGACGGCAAGTATGTCGTGGAAGTGGTAGTGCCGGACGGATATGAGCTAGTCAAGGAGGAGGATAAGAACATCCTCATCGGCGACAATTTCATCGCGCCCGTGACACAACAGTTTGGCGGGTTGAGCAGCATCTTTATCCTGCCCGACCAAGCGGAGATTGCAGCCGGTTTCAACCCGAATAATCCCCAAAACTCAACCAATAGTTTGGGCAGAATTCCGGATCTTCCCAGTCATGAGGCAGACACCGGTTCTGACGAATCCTTCTGGCCATGCGTGGGTGAGATGCGCACAGTTCCAGACTTCATCAGTCTCTATCCAGGCTCGGCTGAAGTGGCGCCATTTGCCGGAGCGACGCGTCCTCTCTGCGACCGCAAGGAAGTAGCGCTTGACGATCAATCGTCGGTCCTCACCAAGTTCTACATCTTTACGCAGACACACAAAGCTGCACATTTCACCGGACAGATCACCGATGACTTCGCCGCGGAATTCGATCCTTTCTCGCCAGCCTTCGGTGAGAAGTTCGCACCGGCTTACCTGCCTGTGAGCATCAAGGATTGGGCGGGGAACGAAATCAATCGCGTATATGCGGATCAGTGGGGCGTTTACAACGGCCTCAACTACTCCACATGGGAAGTGAATCCGCCGAACCCAACCGGCTACGGCCCAACCATGATGGTCACATGTATGAACGACGCCGGCCCAATCGCCGATCCGAACCATGCTGGCCAGATGATCACCGATCCTCTCTTCCAGAGCGGCTACAGCGACTTCTGCTATGAGCTGCCTTTCATGCCCGGCCAGACTGGTTACTTCGATACGCCGGTCGTGCCTACCTCGGCATTCGCTGGAGACTACAACACCCCGGACTGCGCCTATCCTGACGCAACGCCCGCGGTCGCTGAAGTGGATGGCGATGGAGTTGGACCCTGGGTGAGTGCTGCAAACCATTCACTCACAATTACGGCGCTCGGCAACCAGAATGTCGACAACTATATGTACTCCGGACCGTCGGCAACGGCATCACCCTACAACCTGCAAAGGATACAACGCCACTACGGGTTCCTTGCACGTTGCACCGCGCCAACCGCTGGCAGCACAACATGCAATACGGCATCCAGCGTCACCATAGGCGGCGTCGCGGCCACGATTACTGGCTGGTCTGATACGCAGATCACGGTCACCGTGCCTAACACCGTTCCCGCCTGCGGTGTTCAACAGCAAGTGCAGTACGGCGGCTCGAGCGCAAAATGTGGCCAACTGGTCATCACGGCTGGTAATGGCAAGCAGTCCATCGATTCCGTTACGGTTACGGTTGGCGGCAAGGCTCCCACTCACGTGTCGGCCTCGCAAACCATCCAGAGCGCGATTGATGCTGCCAAGCCAGGCGATCTGATCATAATCGACCCGACTTGCAGTGCCGCGACAGGAGCAGTGGGTTGCGATGTCACAACCGGTTCGACCATTGCTAAGAACCCGGCTGTCACAAGCACAAGCAACTCAGCTCACTCTGAAATGCTGCTTGTGTGGAAGCCTGTACGCCTACAGGGAGTTGGAGCGGCGTCGAGCGTCATCGATGCCAGTCCGCACCCGGCAGGCAAACTGAATCCATGGCGTCGGCAGGTCGTGTGCATCTTCGGCTTGGCGCTAAACGGCACTCCAATCACAGGCACGAATCCGTACGACTCGAACGGTACGTTCACCTGCGATTCGAACATGCAGTTCTCGGTGGACCGTCTGCCACTCGAAGCTACAGTAGGATGGGACGCAACACTCAATGGGAACCTGGCGGAACAACTGATCGAACCCACCATTATGGGTGCCTACGAAGGTGCCGGTATCACCGTACTCGGCAAAGGCGTGAAATTCCCTGCAGGGTCGAATCCGTTTGCCTCCGATGTGTTCCCAACGGGAACAGTGCTTCTCAACTCTACCGACTGCGGCGCCAATACCGCCTCGGCTCATAACCCGTACCCGAGCAATTTCTTGTGCAATCCGTCTTCAATCGATGGCTTGACGATCAAGAATAGTTCTCAGGGCGGCGGTGGCATTCTGGTTCACGGCTGGAGTCACGATATCCAGATCGCCAACAACCGGGTGCTTAATAACCAGGGAACTCTTTCCGGCGGCATCACGATCGGCCAAGGTGAACACCCCGACGCCTACCTCGTAGGAGGTGCTGCCGTAGCGACAATTCCTGGGTCGTGCATCCTGAACACAGGACGGTCGCCGACAAACCTGGCGCTGCCGTACTGCTTCAACATGGATGTGAATGTCCACAACAACCAGGTCATTCAGAACTCTTCGCTTGGTGACGAACTCTTCTCGTCCACTCCTGCGGGAGCTGGTGGCGTCACATTCTGCAACGGCAGCGACTACTACAAGTTCAACTACAACTGGGTGTGCGGCAACATGAGCACCGGTGACGGCGCTGGCGTTGCGCAAATCGGATTCAGCTACGATGGCGACATCGAGCACAACTCGATCCTCTTTAACCAAAGCACGAACCCGACAATCTCTACCAATGGCGGCGGTCTGCTTATCATGGGTGCTCCGGATCAAGATCCTCCTTGCGCTCTGCTGACGGACCAGGATTGCGTGTCGCCTCCGGGGACGATTACCCCCAGTGATGGCACGGGGCCTGGACTCGTTATTAACGCGAACCTGATCCTGGGCAATGCGGCAGACGCCGGTAGCGGCGGCGGCCTAAGGTTGCAGCACATCAACGGAAACGAAGTGCTCAATTTCCCCAGGGGCAACGTAGCCACTGTGTGGCCGGCCATTCCCGGACACGCAGCTCAGCCAGCATTCCAATTGTCGACTCCGTGGAATGCAATTCGGGTAACCAACAACATCATTGCAAATAACGTCGCCGGTTGGGATGGCGGCGGTGTATCTCTAATCGACGCTTTGGCTACGGATTTGATCAATAATACGATCATCTCCAACAACTCCACGGCCTCTGCTGGAGTGCTGTTCCAGACTCTGTTTGCACCACTGGCCAGCACGCCGGGCGTCAACTGCACCGCAAACAACGGATCAAACTCCTGCCCGCAGGTTGCAGGTCTGGTCAGCGTCACCAATAGCGCAGTCCTGGTGGCGAACATCAGCCAATTGGCGGGCGGCACGGCATCTGTTAGATGCCCGACGAACCACGGAACGAGCGGGCCGGGCGGGTCGTGCACAAAGTACTCAGTTCCGGTACTTTACAACGACATCATCTGGAAGAACCGCTCTTTCATGATCGGAGTGGGCGGTTTGGCCCCCGGTTTCACAAATCAAAACAACTTGGTGTCGGTGTACAATTCGCCCTTTGGCGGCTCTGTTGCGACCCAAGCAGCTAGTCAGGGATCAACCGGCGCTTGCGATGATCTGCACGCAAGCTATTGGGATATCGGCGTTCGCGGGGATTCTGCTCCTGGAAACCACTCGGCAGGAACTCTGTCTCCGTTCTACTCGGTGCTGACCAATACAGCGGCGCTGTCTGAAGTCGGTTCCGGCACCAACGATCTGCTGGCGCCCAGTACGGTAGTCGGCAGCATATACTGCGACGGCTCACGTGTGCCGGTCGAAGCAGTGACATCGCTCGCACTGAAATATCCAGGCTGGCAGGTGCCCCCAGGAACCAATGAATCCAACGGGCTTCCAGCACCGCCATTTACGCTGCTTCCCGCTGCAACTGTGGATGAGGGCAACAACTGGGTCAACCTCCGGTGGGGGCCTCTATCCACGAATGTCACAAACGCATCGGGGAATCCGGCCTTTACCTTTAACCCATCGCTGGTTGGTACTTCACCGGCAGTCAACTACGTTCCTCTTGCAAGTGTGCAGGGCGTAGCGGCGCCAACCACTGACTTCTACGGCAATCTGCGCAAACAAACTGGAAACCCAGTAGACGTTGGAGCAATCGAGTTCGTGGCTCCGAACAATGCGCTCCTTGCAGTCACGCCAACATCTCTGGCGTTTGGGAACGTCTTGACCGGAACCACCAGCACTGCTCATACACTCACGGTAACCAACGCGGGTGGAGCAGGCGCAACCGGCATTACCGTGACGGTCACTGCTCCGTTCTCCAGGCCGGCTGGCACTGCGGGTGGAACATGCGCGGCAACGCTGGCGGCAACCTCGTCCTGCACCATCAACGTGGTCTATTCGCCGACTACGGCGGTGGCTTCAACTGGAACCGTAACCATAGCCGCAAATGTCACTGTCACCGGCTCGCCGGTGTCGCTGACAGGCACTGGAGTGGCGCCAACGATCAGCGCTACCTTCACACCAACAAGCCGCAATTACGGAAGCGTTACCCGCAATTGCCCCGGCACAGGCATTGGAGTTATCGCCTGCGCGCTTGATCCATCGCAGACGTTTACTCTCACCAACACCGGCACCGCTCCCCTGACCGGCATTTTGCAAGGGGTACTCGGCGGCACGAACGCAGCTGAATTTAGCGTGAACAGGGCGCTTTCAACCTGTGGACCGACGGGTGGCGGCCAATTAGTGGCCAATGTAACTCTGGCTCCGGGTGCGACTTGCCTGGTTACGGTGCAGTTCAAGCCGTTGACAGCTCAGACTATCGGCGTCAAGACCGCGACGATCTCTGTGACCGACGCGGCCGGGACGCAAACCTCGACACTGACTGGAACCGCAAATTGATTCCATTCGCTTAGCCGGGATGCTGCTCGCGGATTGTTCCGCGAGCAGCATCCCGATCACAGGTTTTGGCGCATCCGGTATCCAGGCGAAGGCATTGCAATTGCCTTCAAACCACGCCGGCTCCGCGCCGATCACAACGCGCTGCTACCTGCGAGGGTTGAAATTTAAACCAGAATTTCCAGCTCTTCACAGGCAACAACGAACGTAATGGAGGAGCGCAATGACTCGGATCGCAACTTTCTTTGTACGGAATTTTACAACTGGAACAATGACTTTACTATTGACCGGGATACTCTGCGGCGCGATGCTCGGTTCACCTTTGCAAGCGCAATCTGCACCCCGGGTCACGAAAACAGCAGTAGCTGGATCGCCAACGCGCTATCAGCCAGATCGATTCGCGGGGAAAGCAAAAAGGTATTATGCCTCCGTTTGGGGTGTCGATTCACTCAGTGTAAAGAGCGCGGAATCGGGGGAACTGATCCGATTCTCTTACAGAATCTTGGACCCCCAAAAAGCCAGGATATTCAACGATAAGAAAATCGGGGCCTATTTGAACTCCCCTGAACACCGCATCCAACTAGTCATTCCGTCGCTGGAAAAGGTTGGGCAGTTGCGCCAAATCAACAAACCCGAGGCAGGGAAATCTTATTGGATGGCATTCTCCAACCCACATAAAACTGTAACGCGTGGGGACCGCGTGAATGTTGTGATCGGCAACTTCCATGCTGACGGACTGATAGTTGAGTAGCATCGAACCGGCTTCAAATAATCTGCGCATTGGCAGCCAAGTATCTGATGCCTGTCAATAGGAATCAAGTTTTGCGGTCAACGAATCAAACGACGAAATCAGAAAGAGGGATCAACATATGTTTCGGAGAATTTTACTTGCCACTACCCTCGCTTTAACCGTTTCCAGCGCTCTTGCCCTCGACACCCGCCCCTCCAATGCGAACCTTTCGGCTGCTCAGATCGTTGCAAAGAACATTCAGGCGCGTGGCGGTTTGCAGGCATGGCGTGCAGTGCAGGCCATCTCCTTTGAAGGGAAGTTGGGTGCTGGAGGTAACCGTCAACCATCGACTCCCGTCAGCCTTCCAGGATCGGCATCGAAGAAGGTTCTTGCTCCACAGCGTTTATCCGAAGAAGCGCAACTGCCTTTCAAAATGCTGGTGCGGCGACCGCGGCAGGTTCGCTTTGAACTCGAGTTCAAAGGACAAACGGCGGTCCAGGTTTTCGACGGCGAACAGGGATGGAAGGTGCGGCCGTTCCTCAATCGCAACGAAGTCGAGCCATTCACCGCTGACGAACAGACGGCCGCCTCCTTGCAGCCCGACATAGATGGGCTGCTGATTAATTCGGCAGCCATGCGCACCCGTATTGAACTCGTCGGTATGGAAAAGGTGGAAGGCCGCGACACCTACAAGCTAAAGCTGACCATGGTAAGCGGAGATACAACCCACATCTGGGTCGATACACAGACCTTTCTCGAAGCAAAGATGGAAGGCCAGCCCCGGCGCCTCGACGGCAAGATGCATCCCGTAGAAATCTATTACCGCGACTATCGTCAGGTTAGCGGCCTTCTGATTCCATTCGTATTGGAAACGAGAGTCCTGCCGATTGCGAACACTACAGCAAAGGTCAAGGAGCTGCCACCCCCGACAGAGAAGATCATTATCGAGAAGGTGGCCGTGAATCCGAAGCTCGAACCATCGCTTTTTTCAAAGCCTCGGGTTCAGACTGCTTCCTATTCTCGCTAGCCAGCTCGCGATACCTGCCGCAAGGCGGTTCTCTATTTCTGCTTGGGGGACCGCCTAGCGGGAAGAATCGCATAGGTAAACACTTTCCCCTAACTGTGCAAAATTTTGCACAGTGAATCACGGACACGGACAAATATCGTTGCCAAAGCGATTACGCGGGATGAGGATTATGCAATGATTATGCAGCTTTCCGCGAGTTTAACGATTCGGCGAATGAGTGGTCGGTTTGGCGGCAAAATTGCATTATTAACAGTAATTCAGCAGAGTGCTTGAAGCTGAGGTTTCAAGGGTGTGCAGTACTCGCCACAAAGTAAGACGTTCACAAAGGCGAGTCTGAACTGATTTCCCTCCCAACTGACACAAGACCTAACGGCCTCAAAGCCAGCCCAGGAGAGTCGACTATGAATAAGAAAGTTCTTGCAGTTTCGTTTCTTATCCTTGCAGCCGCAGTTATCTCTGTTCCTGCACGAGCAGACATTGTTTACAGCAACACGACTTCCAGCTCTCATCAGACCCCAGCACTTGGTACTCCCATTTCACCTGGGTATGTAGTCGCCGATTCGTTCACGATCAATGGCGAGAATCAAGTAGGTGGGGCTGTGTTTGGGCTCTGGCTACTCTCTGGGGATTCTTTGCAGAGTGTGGATTGGACGATTACTGACTCCCTCGGGAGCGCACTGTATGGTGGTACGGCATCCAATCTCATGACCTCGGCCATTCCACAGTCATTTGACCCTGGCTTTGACCTGAAAGCGGAAACTTTTTCGTTTGGTAACCTGGTGCTTCCTGATGGCACCTACTACTTACAGTTGGGGAATGCAATCAGCCTCGGCGGCTTAGACCTTTGGGATTTTAGTGGCGGATCGTCGTCCGGAAATCAAACCGTTTCAGCCGATCCGGTCTCCTACCCGACCGGTGATCTCGGTTATTCCCAGACGTTTAATATTTTGGATGAGGTCGAAGACGATGGGGAGGACGAGGTAGTTCCGGAACCTTCCAGCTTCCTGCTGCTTGGAACAGGACTATTGGCATTGATCGGCTTTGCTGCAAGACGGAGACTCTTGTCTGAGACCTCGGGCAGTCACCTGTTCTGAAGGTCCTCTCCAGAAGGCCACGCTAGTAACAATCTTTCCGGGGGCCTGGGCCCCCGGATTTTTTTGTAACGACGAATCTCGAATCGCGCGTCAAATTTGAAATCTGTATCCAATTCCAGGAATAGTTACGATTATCTGTGGGTCTTTGGGAGATGCCTCAAGTTTCTGCCGCAAACTCGCAATGTGCACATCCACGGTGCGCGTAAGCATAGACGAGCGGTGCCCCCATACCTCTTGCAGCAGCTCGTCGCGTGAGACAGTAACATCCTGGTGTTCCACTAAGTAGCAAAGCAAGTGAAACTCCCTCGATGTCAAATTGATTGCCTTCCCATGATAAGTTGCCTTGACCCTCCGAACATCCAACACGAGAGGGCCACACCGGAGATTGTCCGGGCGACTTCCGTTCAGGCTACGCGGTTGCAGCGGGGTGCGGCGCAGAAGAGCTTCAATGCGCGCCATAAGTTCAAATGTATCGAACGGCTTCGTAACATAGTCGTCCGCGCCCAGTTTCAGGCCAACTACTTTCTCGAAGGTCTGGCTGCGAGCAGTTAAAAGGAGTATCGGGTAGGCTAAACCTGCGCGCCGAATCTCAGTGCAAACGTCAAGCCCACTGCGATGGGGCAGCATAATGTCGAGGATGATCAGGTCAAACGGAAGTTGTGTGGCCTTCTCCAGACCGGAATCTCCATCGGTTGCAAAATCCACGTTGTAACCTTCGCTCATCAGCCGATCGCCCAGAGTCATGCAAAGCTCTTCTTCGTCTTCGACAATCAGAATGTTTTTTTTCATAGCTTTTGGGACAAAGAAGAACGGAACGATGAAGTGGCCGCCTTCTTGTCGTCTCCTTTCGCAACTTGCAGATGCAAGGTAAACGTGCTTCCCACTGAAACTTCGCTTAATACGGAAATTCTTCCACCCATGGACTCGGCAATCCTCTTGGCAAGAGACAATCCAAGCCCGGTACCGTGAATCTGCGCGGCACTTACACGCGGGCTGCGGTAAAACGGATCGAAGATGTGCTCGAGATCGGAAGAATCGATCCCGATGCCTCGGTCCGCGATCGAAACGCAAACCTCTCTACTGGAGTTTTGCATTACATCGGCTTGAAATGCGTGAAGGGCAATTCGCCGGTATTCTCCGCCGTACTTAATGGCGTTACTAATCAGATTTTGCAAACATTTTGATATTCCAGATTCATCTCCCAAGGCGAGTGGAAGATTAGGTTCAACCTTCAGTTCGAGCACAAATCCGGAATCTCTGATAATCCCTTCTGTCGCTTTGACAATTGAGTCGATGATTGAAGTCAATTGCAGTGGCCGCAATACATACTTCTGGCTGCCATCTTCAGTAGATGCAAATAGAAGAATTTCGTCCACTAGATGGCTCATGCTTCGGCTCTGGTGTTGAAGAATTGCGCCGTACCTTTTTAGTGTTGACTTTCCCTCTATGAGGCCGTCGGCAATGTTATCCGCGGCGGAATTCAAAACCGCCAATGGTGTGCGCAATTCATGAGAAACTGATGCAACAAATTCCATTTGAAGCTTCGCTAGTTGAATGGTATTGAGCATGCGGCTTCTCTGAATCGCCCAAATTGCAGCCCCCGAGAGAAGAAGAGTAAATCCTTGGATTCCAGCCAATCTCCAAGTGGAGCGGCGCGACGAAGCAGCGAGACGGGCCTGACTTTTGGAGGCATCTTCTCCATAGAGACGTTTAACCTCATTTAAATCCAGACGAACTCTTTCGAACGCCGGTACACCCCCGGAAAGATCGTAACTAACAGCTTCTTTAATGCTTCCTTCGAGGATTGAAGCGAGTACTTCGTCACGAACACTGAGATAATTTTCCCAATCCATGGCGAGGCGCTTGGCAAGAGCAGATTCCTCAACCTCCCTGGTCTGCTTTGTATATTCAGCGATGCCATTTGTCACGCGCTGATCTGCGTTGCGCGACTGGTCTGCATATTCGACCTGCAGATTGCTATCGCTGGTTGTCAATGCATAGAGTGTAGAGCGGCGTGTCTCCTGCGCCTCATATTGCAATTCCCCGATATTCTGAAGACCGCGCACCGAAGCAGCATACATTTCCAATGTTTTTGCGTTTGTGTTCTCCATGTCGCGAATTACAACTGCGCCAATCGAAGCAACGGCGCAGCAAACCAGAAATATCAAGAGACTGGCATTATGGCGTGACGTGGCAATCAGGAACCGGTCAAGGTTTGGGACCAGGGATCGCGGCCGATGGTCGAATGCGGATTTGAGTTGGCTGCTCACTCCATTGCCACCTGACTTTGAATGTGGAGTTGGTAGTGTTTGTCATCTGGAAGAAGTCCGTCAATACGCAGAACTTTTATCGTATCGTCCACGTCGCGCACGCGCAGATAGCCGATGGCGCCGGGAACATTGAAAATGAATTTGCGCACGCCGATTGGCGAAGAGAGTACTTTTGGCGACACCAATATTTCACCCGTGAAGAGACCGCGAAGAAAGTGAGTCTTCAGTTGGTCTTCGGTCATTCCGCAAACGTCGCGAAGTATTGCCTTGCGCTCCGGTTCTCCCGGGTCGCGCATTACGATCGTTATGCGCCTGCCGTTTGGCCAGTGACTCCGGCTTCCCAGAAAAACTTTCCTTAATTCAGATAAGGAAAGTTCATCGACAGGATTCGAACGGTTGACGACGATTGCGAGAGGATCGGCCTGTGTGTTCTGTTCAACGGCTGACGGCTCTGGAATCATTGCAAACAAGTCCGCGGCTTCTGCTTGCGGCCACAGAGCGAGCTCCAGAGCGATTAGAAGTACCGTCATCCGTCGAGACATTGATATTCTCTCGTCAAAACGTGAATCCAACCTGAAGGTTAAGCGCATTGACGCCGGGTTGATTGCGCAGGAACGTGTAATCGTACTGAAGCTTCAAGGCAACGGATTCGCTGGCATCGTAGCGCAGGCCTACCGAGGGTCCATGCCGCAACGCAACATCTGGGAATACAGGTTCACTGTTTGCGGCATTCATATACTGATAACGAAAATATGGACGACTCATTCCAAATTGCTTAGAGACCTGGGTGTAAAAGGCGGGTGTGTTGTAAACGAACTTACTTCCGAAAGGTGCGTGGCGGTCGAGAACTGCCTCATTGAGCCATTCATACTTCGGCCGTATTAACACGGCGTGCGCAGCAAGGATAGTTTCTCCGATCCGTGGAGCGTTTGTTGGAGCGAGCACGTCGCGATATAAGGATAGACCGGCTTGGAAGCCATGAATCGATTCAGGACGCGCAAACATTGCTATATTGAAGGCCTTGTGGTTGGTGTCTGAATCTTCATTCTGAACGGGTTCCTCAACCAACGGGTTTCGCGATGCACGCTCGTTTCCGACTTCTGCCACATAATGCAATCCTAGTTTTCCGGAAGGAATCAGACCA
The DNA here is from genome assembly GCA_964414945.1 of uncultured Occallatibacter sp. Classification (GTDB taxonomy): domain Bacteria; phylum Acidobacteriota; class Terriglobia; order Terriglobales; family Acidobacteriaceae; genus Telmatobacter. The sequence goes on along the minus strand of CAYPYJ010000002.1, from coordinate 86,473 downwards.
TTTGCGGATACTCCAACCATATGAACAGGGAGAATACCTCCTTGGTCCTCAAATTGGAATAAGTAGGGACGGCCAGTAGTTGTCTGTAGCCAGGTGCTATGGTGATAGGCGGTGTTGTAGTAACCGATCGCGGTGTGTCCTCTGCCCGCGGATATATTAAAATAATCGTTATGCGAGTAGAGCAACAGATAGCGCTCGATATCTACACTATAAGAGTTTTCCGGGCCGCTGATGACGCCGTAGTAGTTGTTAGCTCCAGCTTCAAAAACGATTTCGGAGAGAAATTTGAACTTATCGGAAACATCGGATGAAACAAAGAGATCGAGTTGTCCTAGCGAGAACGATGTAGTGTCTCCTTTCTGCGAATCCCCATGAAGCGAGATGTCCCCAAAGCCGCGAATACGCAAGAGCGTCTTTTCGAGATCCATTCTCTCGGCCATCACATTATCCGCGTGAGTCGGTTCGGATTCCTGAGAGCTGGGTGAGTTTTTCGCAGCTGTGTTATCTGGCACGGCTGTAACGGTGTTGGTAGCGGGACAGGAGGCTGACGTGGACAACTTGTTTTCAGATTCGGTAAGAGGCTTGCGGTCAATGCTGCCCCCCCCCTTTTTTTCATTTTCAAGTTGCTCGACACGCTCCTCCAACTCGCTGATTCTCTTTAGAAGAATCTGTAACGTTGTCTTGTCGACAGTCGTTTGATCATCTGCCAGCTGAGTTTTTTGAGCGTAGAGGGCTGAGCAGCTGAAGAAGGCCATACAAATCAAAATCGATAGTCGCCCTGTGCCATTGAGAGCCTTATTCGACAAAACCATTTCTTTCTCCTTGGCATCACGCGAGCATCGTTATCTCATTGCCGCATAATGCTGACACCGCCGTATGACGCTCTTGAATTCATCGGTCACGGGCAACCGATCAACCCTTTTATCGCACGCATATTCTCTACTGGCAGCAATAAACAGAGCGGCGCCCCGTGCCCGGTCACTGCACGTGAAAAAGAAAGACTACTACAGAGCATACTGAAAGTGAGCGTGCGGGAACCTTGCTGTAGAGCAAAGATTCTCTCTTGTCCCCCACTGCTAAATCATGAGATACCGACTAGAGCGGGCGATAATGCATGTTGGCATTCATTTGGTCTCGATGTACTTATTGACCTCGAAGTTTACAACGTCTTACTTCCGGCTTACAAAGCTTTACATTGTAATTGATATATCACAAGCTACCTTCGTATTTGTAAACAGTAACATTCAAGTTGTGTTGGCCATGTTGTAGGCACACAGTTGCCGTTTGTATATGGGTAACAGATTTGTGCGCTGCAATTCTCATAGATTTCAGCTACATCAACGAAAGGTGCTGCTGATTATTAACCGACTAACACGTTCGAGGTTCACTTATGAAAGTAACATTGCGAATTGCTTTGGCTCTGTATTTTGCTTTGGTTCTCTCTTCCGCGTACGGTGTTCCGAGTTTTGCGCGCCAGACAGGTCTTACGTGCAATGTATGCCACAGGAACCCTCCAGAGTTGACATCGTTCGGCCGCAACTTCAAGCTACGGGGCTATGTTCTTTCGTCCGTCACTGATAGTGACAAGGTCGGAAACTCCAAGGATCTTCAACTGTCGAAGTATATTCCACTCTCTGCCATGATCTTGCTCTCGAACACTTCATTTCAGAGCAGGCAGCCGGCCACCGAGAACAGCGCTGCGAACTTTCCGCAACAGCTTAGCATCTTTCTGGCCGGCAAATACGCTTCGCATGTTGGCGGGATGGCGCAGTTCACATACACTCATGCGGACGACCACTTCGGTATAGACAACACGGACATCCGCTATGCCAATCAGAGTAAGTTGGGAGGCAAGGATTTTGCCTTTGGCATCACGCTAAACAACAACCCCACTGTGGAAGACCTATGGAACAGCACACCGGCATGGGGCTTTCCCTGGATATCTACCGCTTCTGGCGTAAGTCCGATTGCGTCACCAATTATCAATGGAGGATTAGCTCAGGACGTGGCCGGAGTTGGTGGATACAGCCTCTGGAACAATCATCTGTACTCCGGCATTTCTGTCTACCGTTCGGATCATGCCGGTGCGGATACTCCGCTTACGGGCACAGGTTTTCCACTCAATATCAGTGGAGTGGCACCATACTGGCGCGCTGCCTGGCAGCAGAATTGGGGCAGTAACTATCTGATGGTTGGCAGCTACGGAATATACATGAGTTCCTTTCCTGGAGCGGCATCCGGCACTGCCGACAGATATCTCGATCCCGCGTTTGATTTCCAATATCAACGGCCGATAGGTCCTAATGAATTCGATCTTCATGGCACCTACATCCACGAGCGATCGAATCTGGGCGCGACCCTCAGCGCGAGTGGAGCTAGTGTCGCGCTGCATTCCCTGAATACCTTCAAGGGAGATGCCGTCTACCACTGGAGAGACAAATGGAGTGTAACTGGAGCATGCTTTTCAACCACGGGAACCGCTGATCCAATTCTCTTCGCGCCAGCGCCTCTGACCGGGAGCAACAACGGTAGCCCGAACACGAGCGGCTATATCGCCCAAATTGCGTATTGGCCCGTCAAGAACATCAATCTGAATGCAAACTACAGCGGGTACGTGAAGTTCAATGGATCGCGTATGGACTATGACGGTACTGGCCGCAATGCTTCTGACAACAATACCGTGTACGTATCTCTTTGGCTAAATTTCTGACGAAAGTCACGGAGGGAAACCATGACACATCAAGATGAATCAAATCACGATAATCCGAATTGCGCGGAATGCTCATACCGCGATCAGGGCACACTTACACGGCGGTCTCTATTTGGCTTTTGCCTGGGCGTAGGGTCGTCGGGCCTGCTGGGGACGATTCTTGCCGTGCCGATCCTGAAGTCTGTCTTCTATCCCGTCTACGCGAAGGTGGCGAATCGGGAATGGTCTGACGTCGGAGATGCGGCCGAATTTTCCGGTGCCAAAGGGCCAGTCACTAAAGCCATCAGCTTCACAACTCGCGATGGTTGGCGTGAAATCGTCTCAACACAGCCAGTCTATGTGACTCGGCTGCCGAATGGAGAACTTCAGGCCCTCTCTGCGATCTGTCCGCACATGGGCTGCTCCGTCGCGTGGCAGGCCACCCAGAATAAATTCGTTTGTCCCTGCCATGGAGGGCAGTTTGCCGCCGATGGAAAGCATCTTGCAGGCCCGCCTCCACGCGGCCTAGACAATCTCAGTACGAGAATGAATAACGGGAAGCTGCAAGTGCGTTTTGAATTCTTCCGGCCGAATGTTTCTGGTCGGGAAACACTGAGTTAAAGAACATGTGAGGCGCACAATGGCTAATCGCGGATACGAGAATACTCCTGCTAACACTGGCATCGCGCCCCGCGTGCTCGGATGGATTGACAGCCGGACAGGGATAGTAGATATCTCCAAGAAGGTGCTCGACGAGCATATTCCGGGCGGTGCGCGTTTCGCGTATGTCTTCGGTTCCGGCTTGCTGTTCATTTTCCTTTTGCAGGCAGTTACTGGCGTCTCACTGGCGCTTTATTACACACCAACAGCCGAGACGGCTCATACCAGTGTTGCCTACATCACCAAGCAGGTGGCGGGCGGCGCGTTCCTGCGCAGTCTGCACTCATACGGCGCCAGCGCGATGATCATTGTTTTGGTTCTGCATTTTCTGCAGACATTTTTCTATGGCTCTTTCAAAGGCCGCCGCGAACTGCTTTGGGCCTCCGGCGCGTTACTCTCCCTGCTGGTACTTGGAATGGGGTTCACCGGCTATCTCCTCCCCTGGGATCAAAAAGCGTATTTTGCCACGGCCGTGGGCACCAACATCATGGGTCAGGCACCATTTATCGGTAACATGCTCACTCGCGTCGTGCGTGGCGGAGACACAATCGGCACGCTCACCCTTTCGCGGTTCTATGTGGCCCATGTTTTTCTGATTCCTTCCTCGATCTTCTTGTTTATCGCGGCGCATGTTCTCCTGTTTCGCAAGGCAGGTCCGGCAGGCCCTGTAAATGAACATCCCGTCGCTCCCAAACTGCCACCTGAGCACTTTTATCCACGCCAGGTTCTCATCGATATGGCATTTGTGCTCGTTATCATGGCAGTGCTTTCCGCACTTTCCTTTTTCCATCCAGTAACTCTCGGTCCCATCGCCAACCCAGCGGACACGCATTTCCTCCCCCGGCCTGAATGGTACTACCTGCCGATGTTTGAATGGCTTAAGTTATGGGAAGGTCCCAACGTGGTCATAGGTGTTCTTGTCATTCCGGGGCTTTTGGCAATGGTGTTCTTTCTCTTGCCGTTCATTGACCGCGGTCTTGAACGCAAACCGTGGCGCAGGCCTATACCGGCTCTCGCGGTTTCAATCGTTGTTCTGGGAATGGTGTACCTGGGCGTAAAGAGCCGCTATGAAGACCGGCACGACCCGGCAATCGCCAATCAACTCAGCGTTCAGGAAGAACAGGAAAAGACCTATACCGCTACTTCCTTCGAGCCTTTTATCGAATCCAATGATGTACCCGGCACAAGCACGTCGTCTGAATCGGCCAACCCACAGGTGGCCGTCGGCAAGGGCATCTTCATCACGCGCGGATGCACTGCATGCCATGGCATCGGCGGCATCGGCACTGCTGCGGCGCCAAGTCTGGTTAGTGTTACCCACAAATTTTCTGAAACAAATCTGATCGCCATGCTGCACAATCCGACTCCTCGGATGAGAGCTGGGCGGATGCCTTCAGTCGATGCTCCTCCAAATGAGATGTCCGCGCTGGTTGCGTTTCTAGGAGTTCTTGGGAGCCGCGAAGCAAATGTCGCCCCGGTATACGTTACGCAGCCTTCAAACGCCTTGATGGGGAGGTTCGAAAAAACATCATTCTCGACAGACAAGACGCAGGCAGTAGAAGGCCGAGGTAATTCGGCGTTGCCTGTATCGCCCGCGAACAGTGTCACCGCGGGTCGGCAAATATATCAAGAGACCGGATGCTTTGTTTGCCACGGTCAGGCCGGCGCAGGCGGGCGAGCCCCGGCGCTCGCACCGCTCGTATCCAAGCTCACGGATTCAGATTTGGCCCATTTGCTTCAGCAGCCAAACGCTCGGATGCAGGCGGGTGGAATGCCTTCCGTGACAGCATCGCCGGATGAGATTAGTGTACTCATCACCTATCTTAGGAGCTTGCCAACTCCGCAAGCCGCGCAGCCTGCTCACGATCAGACGCGAATGGTCGAGAGGCCACAGTCATCACCTCGCACCGCAGACCCAGCGCCCGTATTCGTAGCACCGCTGGTGGAATCGCACGCCAAAGTGCCATCAGACGCTAATGACGCGGGTCGCGCACTGTTCGTTTCGCGTGGCTGTGTTGCCTGTCATGGAATGGATGCTCATGGCACGCGCATTGCGCCTTCGTTGATCGGTGTCGCGGATAGATTCCCCAACGGCAAGCTGGCGGAACTGCTGCGCAACCCCACAAGCAAAATGCGCAGCGGCGGTATGCCTTCCGTCAGCGTAAGTGATGCGCTGTTGAGCAACCTTGTTGACTACCTGTCCAGCTTACGGCCCGTGCCTGCGAACCAACCCGTTCTGCAAACCGATTCAAATCCTACCCGTGCAATACAGGCACAAGCAACTCCATCAGTCATTGGCGTTCGTGAATTTGCAACTCGGGAAGATACTCATTCGATTTCGTTCGACCCGGTAGTTACCCGTGGTAAGCGGATTTTTGAGCAACACCGCTGCGAGTCTTGTCATGGCGTTGACGGAATGAATGGAACCGTTGCCGCTCCTGGGTTAGCCGGAACGGCTTCACTGCTCCCCGAATCTGATATTGAGGCTCTTCTGCGCCACCATAGCGCGAAGATGCAGGCGGGCGGTATGCCACCAACTAATTTCAACGCCATGGATATGAGGGCCATCGTTGCCTATATTCATTCGTTGAACTTGTCTCATGAAGGGAAAAATGTAGTGGCCCCAGAATTCCCACACAAGAACAATTAGCCGCGCATTTATGTTGTACTTTTGAGGAGTCCGTTTGTTCGACTCTTACTGTGCCCCAGCCTCATCGGGTCATCATCAGTCCCACAACAAAATCGAGGGACTCTCTCTAGAATATGCAACTGCCGAATTAGCGCTGACGGCTTATTGGCTTAGGTCCGAGTTAGAGTCACAAAAGCCACTTCATCACTGACGTCCGCTTAAACGACAAGACAATAGATGCAAATAAATGAACAGAATGGAGTTAAATAATAATTTAGACTCGCCAGCTAATGCCTCGATCCCTAAAGCGCCAGTGTATCAACAATCCACGGTAACGTTGGCGTTTGTCCCTGATAGGTCCCAGCCATAAGGTGGTTAGTTGAGTATTGCCGGCCATAGCGCGACTTGGCTCCGATTGTTTATACTGCCGTGTCATCAACAAACGGGATTAACCTCTCTATCTACCAGAACGGGTATTCAGTATATTCCTGCGTAATTTATTGCAAGAGGCGCTGCCGGGTCCGTTCTTTCAATAGTCATTCATTTCTCTACTGGAGAAGAGGAAGCAAGCATGGAAGTCATTGTTGTGCTGGTTGGTGGGTTCCTAATTACGATCCCAATCGTTGCCTTTGTAGCGCTATTTAGGACTGGGACACTGCGGAGGCTTCTCGACGAAAATTCCTTGGAGTTCCGCGACAAGCTTACCGACTTGATTGGTGAAAGTGGGCGCTTGAAGCGCGAATTGGCAGAGCTTTCCCGGCGCCTGGATCAGCAAGGAAGCGCTGCTTCGCCTGCTCCCGCTGTTAAAGAGCAAAATGAAAAACTCGCTCCAGAACCGGCTCCTGTATTCATTCAAGAAGCCGCTCCCATACCGGTCGCTCATCGGGAGTCCGCTCCGCAACGGCCTATTGCGCAGCCGCCGGTCGAGCCGCAAGCTGTGCTGGTTGCTTCCGCGCCCCATGTCTATCTGAAGCAAAGAGATCCAGATCCAGTGCCTCCAAAGCCTGTACCTGTGGCAGAAACGGTTCGCTCCCAGTCAACAGTCAACACCGTTGCCGAAACAGTCGCCTCTGACCCTTCAAACGACGCGGCTTGGCTCCAGCACCTTGCCCAGCGGGGTGCAGCCCCCAGAAGGCCCGGCACTTCCATTAAGGACGAGTATGCGGAGTTTGTCGCAGCCCGCACTGTGCCTGCCTACGCGAAGGTCCAGGTCAAACCGCCTCTTTCAGCACCGCCTCAAGCAGAGCCGCCACGCAAAAGCGTGGGAGAGCGCCTGCGATTCACACTGCCCTTCGAAGAGTTGCTGGGCATGAATCTCTTCGCCAAAATCGGCATCGTCTTGCTCGTTCTTGGTTTCGCTCTGCTTGGCAGAGTCGCTTTGATTTCCATGGGACCGGGGCCGCGAGTCGCCATGATCTACGCTGCTGCCGCCGCGATGCTAGGAGGCGGAATCTGGCTCGAAGGCAAGGAACGTTATCGCTTAATTGGCAGAACGGGAATCGGCGGAGGTTGGGCGCTGCTCTTCTTTACTACCTATGCCATGTATCACGTTTCTACCATGAAGGTGATGAGTTCCAACATACACAACTGCATCCTCTTACTGGTAGTGGCAATTGCGATGGTAGCCCACACACTGCGTTACAAATCGCAGTTGGTCACCGGACTGGCATTTCTATTGGCGTTCTCTACTATCGCTCTGAGTCAAGACAGTGTATACGCGCTTGCGGCGGGTGTGATTCTTGCTGCTGGCATCGTCGCAATCGCCCTGCGCATGGGCTGGTACGAACTTGAAGTCTTTGGAATCCTGGCCAGTTATGCCAATCATTTCTATTGGCTCTACCGGCTCTTCCCAGATGGTGTGGCAGGTCATTCGTTTCCGCAGTTCTGGCCGAGTGCCATTATCCTGATCTTCTATTGGGCGATCTTCCGCGTCTCCTATGTCGTGCGCCGAATCCGAGTTCAGCGAAATGAAGCTATCTCGACTGTCGCGGCCTTGCTGAACACTATGCTCTTAGGCGCGGTCATGAAATTCCAGTCCACACGCCCCGAGCTAGCCTTTTACGGGATACTCGCCATCGGCGCGGCGGAGTTTATCTTTGGCCAACTTCCGGTAACGCGTCGCCGCCGCCCAGCATTCATTCTCCTGACGGTAATCGGTACACTGCTTATGTTTGCCTCTGTGCCCTTCAAGTTCAGCGGCAACAATATTGCATTGTTCTGGATGATTGCGGCAGAAGTGCTTCTGATTGCAGGAATTACTCAGTCGGAGGTTCTCTTCCGCAGGCTGGGACTGCTTGCGGGACTCGTAACTGGTTTGCTTGTCATCTACGAAGCCTCAGATATCTTCCTGCTGCGTCAAAGCTCGGATGCACCGCGTGTTCAGGATGGAATCTTGCTGCTCACATGCAGCGTTCTCTTTTACTTGAATGCACTTTTAATTCGACGAAAATGGCGTTCTCTTTTTGAGACGTTTGACGGAACGATCATTACCTTTCACAGTTATATCGGTTGCATCGCAGCATTTCTCGGTATATGGGCAGCGTTTACAGGTGACTGGACAGCGATAGGTTGGGCCGCGTTGATGTTCAGCGCAATCCTGGGTAAGAGGTATTTGGACGACAGTCATCTACTTGCGCAGGGATCACTGCTTCTTATCCCGGTCTGGTTCACCTCAGTGATCATTAACTGTCATCTGTCCGAAATATATCCGCACCACATTAACCTACGTTTGGTCACGATCCCGATCCTTGCGCTTGTTCTCTATGGAGCGGCTTGGGCGCTCTCAGGATTTGATGACATTCGTCTTCATCTTCGTATGCTGATGTTGTGGGCGGGATCTTCTCTGTTAGTTCTGCTCGCATGGTGCGATGTGGCTCCTGTGTGGATAGCGCCCGTCTGGATGGCGCTTGCTGTTGCGTTCAGTCTCGTTGCTCGCCGCCTGAAACTCCCAGAAGTCGCTTACCAGGGCCATGTGTTGGTTATTGCCGTCGGCGTGCAGCTTGTTGAAGTGAACCTTTACGCACACAATACAGTAGAGCGCTATCTCCCATTCCTCGGGTGCGCAGCGGCCTTCTATGCCATCTCGCGCTATTGCACTTTGCAGGATGCCCCGTACCGGCGTCCAGCGGCCTGGATACATACATGGGCAGCCACGGCATTGATCGTGACGCTGGCATGGAACGAGTCTACGCAACTCTGGTTAGCCGCAATCTGGGCCATCATTGCGCTTGTTCTTGCAGTGACTGACCGCATCTTCGATGTCGAGGAGTTTCCGTATCAAGCACACGTACTCGCTTTGTTGGCTGTGCTGCGCGCAGTCACTCTCAATCTGTACGCGCAGGATCAATGGCGCGGCGTTGACCTGCGACTTGTTACCGTCTCGATTCTGGTAGCGGTTCTCTACGCCCTGGCGCGCTGGGTGCGAATGCCTGAATCACTGAATACGCGCCATGCGTATACGTGGGTAGCTTCCGCCCTAGCAGCCTGGCTGTTGTGGAGCGAATTGCAACCCATCAGCGTCGCGGTTGGTCTGGCGGTTTTCGGGCTTGTGCTCTTCGAATTAGGAACTTGGTGGCAGCAAAAGCAGATTCGTTTGCAAGCGTATACCGCACTGACCGCGGCCTTCGCTCGCATCTTCTTTGTGAATCTGACAGCAGCAACTCTGCCCGGCGAAACACTCAGCCCTCGCATCTACACGGCTGTTCCAATTGCGCTGATCTTATTTTTCGTGTGGGCGCAGTTGCAATCGGACAAGTCAACGCCGGAGATTGGACGCTGGTCACCGCGCGATCTGATCGCCTATTTCGGGACCGTGTGCATTGCTGCGGTACTGTATTTCGAAACGTCCGTAGAATGGATTGTCGTTGCCTGGGCCGCTCTCGCACTTTTGTTGGTGATTGCGACATGGGCGCTAGACAAAGAGGTGTTTCTGCAACAGGCGGTTCTTCTTTCTGTGGGGATCGTCGGACGGGGAATTGCACACAACATCTTTGGCGGAAGTTACTTTTCTTCAGATGGATGGCGAGGTAACTTCGCTGTTCTGTCGATTACGTCAGCAATTCTACTGACTGCATTGCCTATTACATTTCGATTACGAAAACGCTATACTGAGCACCCAATTGAATCATTTCTTGGTTGCGCTCTTGGTCTGAAGCGCACCGAACAATGGTTTTTCTTTGCTCCAGCCGCGCTAATTACCATCATCATTGCCGTCAAGATGAACCCGGAGATGGTGACACTCTCCTGGGGTATCGAGGGAGTTGTGGTAATTTTGTTGGGACTTCTAGTCAGCCAGCGCAGTTATCGCATTACCGGACTATTCTTGCTTTTACTTTGTGTAGGCAAAATCGTCTGTCTCGATGCCTGGCGCCTAAGTGATACTAACCGCTATATCACTTTCATTGCGCTGGGCGGGTCTTTGACTCTGGTTTCCTGGCTTTATAGCAAATATCGCGAAACCGTCAGGCGGCTGCTATGAAGCACGCAACTGGACTGGTTGTCGTCTTGCTGGTTGCCGGTGGCGCTTTCTATTTGGCGCAGCACAGCAAGCGCCACGACGCCGTGAATGCCAATGCGGTCGTGGATATGGCCGCGGATTGGCAGCGCGATGTGACGCGCGCGCCCATGCAATTCACGCGAATTTCCGACGAGCAGGAAACGCAGATCGGCGATGAGCTTGCGCGGAAGTATGTGTCCGCCCAACCGGCACAAACGCCAGAAACGCGCGCGACAGAACAATACGTTAAAGAAGTTGGCGGGCGCGTTGCAGTGCATGCGAAGCGCAAGCTCAACTATCGTTTTCATCTTATCGGCGACGCAAATCTGCTTAATGCCTTTGCATTGCCGGGCGGTCACGTCTTCATTGGCCAGGGACTTCTGGATCAAATGACGAGCGAAGATGAGCTGGCCTTCGTCCTCGGGCATGAACTCGAACATATTGACCATTACCACGCCGTCGAGCGCGTGCAGATTGAAGCGAAGCTGAAAAGCCTGGACCTCGACATTGTGACGGCCATTGCGGAGATTCCAATGTCCTCATGGCAAGCCGGCTATAGCAAAGATCAGGAGTTTGAAGCAGACCGCGAAGGACTGCGTATTGCAGCGGCGGCGGGGTATTCGCCTCAAGGCGCTGTAACGATGACAGAGAGACTGGGAAAGCTGCAACGCGAATACGTAATTCACGCGGAGACGCCGACGGGTGAGCTAAGTCAGGTTGCAATCGATGGGCTGATAGGATACTTCCGTTCTCATCCTTTGCCCTCCGAGCGCCTTGCGCAAGTGAATGCGGTGATCGCTCAGGATCATTTGCAGAATAGACCGCTTACCCACTTCCATATTGAATACGAAGTCACAAGTGGAGAAAGATAGGGGCGCACCGGGTATGAATTCACCTTCACCTCCAGTTGCTTCCACCATTCGAAGTAGTCCAGGCGGCCCCATCATCGGATTCGACTGTACCGGACTGCGCAGTTTGGAAGTGAATATGAGCAATGGAATGCTTGCGGCCATCCTTATCGGGCAGGATAACTGGGTTCCAGTTTGTCCCGTTGTCAACCGAATGATAGAGGCGCGAATTGTCACCGCCAATCCAAATTTCATTCTCGAAAACTGATACTACCCGCATCCTCGATTGTTCACCGGGCAATATCACCTGCCACGCTCCATCGCCGAATGAGCGCTCCGGTTGGCCCAGGCCGTTGATGCGCCAGTGCGGACGTACAATCGAAGCTTTTGACAGTTCCCCTGCGGGAGCGACACTGACAAACGCAGAGATAGATCGGGACGGTGCGGCTTTCAGCACAGTTGCTCGGGATGTTGATATTCCGCCAACTTCCGCATTGGTTTGATAGGAATCTTGTTGGCGGAAATCGGACTTCTTTGCCGCATCGATCGGAGTCTCTGGCATCGCTTTTGCGACGGAAATGTTCTGGGAAACCAAAGGCGCGTGCAATTGCTCGGGCTCTTGACTTATTGCATTATTGCGAAGCGTTTTCGTCTCTTTCAGCGGTGGCGATGGCGGTAACTGTTGATCCATTGCCGAAGGATGTTGCACCACTTCGTTATTTGCCACGGCTGGATTCTTTGGGGGTACAAGCTTCTGCTGATAGACCAATACCGCCGAACAAACAACCAGGAGAGTTGCCGCAATGCTCGCCCATGGCAGCCAAACGCGTTTCGGTAGATGCACCGGGGAAGTGAGAACGAAAGGTTTCAAATCGCCCGCTGAATCCAATGCCGCAGCCGCAGAAACGCTCAATACTTCACGGCAGTCAGCGCAAGACGCGAGATGCGTCATCACCTTCTCCCGTTCAGACTGTAGGAGCGCGCCTTCTGAAAAGGCCGAGAGTATATCGGAATCGGGGTGAGGCTCGCCGTGCCGGCTTCGCACCAGCTCTCGTAAAATCGGATTGGAGTCTGATCGATTCACTTCACTGATCCATTTCCTTTACTTGGCTTCCTTACTTAGAACGTTTCGACAGGTCTTTCTTGCCGCAGATTTTCCGCAACATTTACATTGAGGTCGCGAACATCGAGCTCCTGCAGGAGTTCGTCGCAACGCCGTGGATTGATCCCCGCGGCCTGCAGCCGCTTTCGAATCCGCTTCCGCAACTCCCCCGTCAGTTTTTCCAATTTCCTGCTGATTGTGGATTCATGCACACACAATTGGCGTCCGATATTGGCCAGAGTGCGCTGATCGAGAAAATACGATGCAAGCAGAAAGCGTTCCTCGCTGGTTACTTCGGCGAGCGTCTGAAAGATAGCCTTGGTTACTCGATCATCTGTTTCTGCTGTCTCCATCGCAGGAGTCGCCGCAAAGCAGACACCAGCCTCAACCTGTTCATCGAGGCTCACGTCTTTGGCGTGTGATCGACAACGATTTACATACTGCTGTGCAAGCACGCTGCGGAGCCAGCCTTCAAGATAACCGCGTCCCATGTAATAGTCGAGCTTCGAAACGCGGCGGCCTTCACGGTTGGGAATTCCGTAGAGTTCCGCATAAAGCCCGTCAGCCAGCTCGCGGCCGGTCGCGTCATCCTTGGCAATGCGATAAGCCGTTTCATAGAGTGATGCGCGAAACCGGACAAGAAAAATATCCCATGCGTGCTGATTCCCAGCCGTGCAGGCACGCGCAAGCGCCAGATCTCCAACACGCAATGCTGCAACCAGTTCCAATTGTTCGGTTTCGCTAGAGTCCGTTGCATAGCGCCTCACCACAGCGGCAACAATCTGTTGGAATTGCTGAGGCGTGAATCCGTATCGTTCCGCTCCGGGCTCACTGTAGCGCTGCGCGATGGCAGCCGATACGGCACTTCCCAGCTCGCGGTCTTCAACCTTTATTGAGGAGACCGGATTTTGGGGGCCGGGTAGCATTGCTACCGATGGTAGCAAATTTCATGCAAGAACCCCAAAGACTCACGTTCTTCTTTTGTACAGGGCAGCAATAGGCTGTACAAGGAGGATGCAATGGCAAATGTGGTGCGTTTATTGAATCAAGGTTTGCGCAGTGCTGTGAAAATGAGTTTGGCCGCTATTTGCGGGTTGATGCTGGTTGTTCCGGCATCGGCTGGTGGCCCCAACGATCAAGGCGGGTTCAAGGTGTTGCCTGCCATCGTACGCGGCAATCTGGCAATCTTTCCCGTGGTGGCCGGTCACATCTACGATACAACGCAACTGCTTACGCTCGACGAAGGAGTTCGCTCGGGACAGGTCACGGTAACAGAGGCCGGAAATGAGCGGGGTCTGATCCGTCCTGGCCAAGCTATACCGCGGCGAGAGGGAGGCGCTGAAGTAAATCGCTTGGTGCTTTACAACAATTCAAGTCGTCCGCTACTTTTGCTGGCCGGAGAGATTGTTACCGGCGGCAAACAGGATCGTGTAATTGGTTCAGACCGCATTGTTCCGCCGAATACAGGACCGGTCGACCTCGGAGTCTTTTGCGTAGAGCCGGGGCGCTGGGTCGCGTCGAGTGCCAACTTCGGATCAATGGGCGCGCAGATGGCTCAACCGAGCGTGCGCACACCGGCGATGGCTGAGCACAATCAAAACCGAGTGTGGGACAATGTGCGCGCCTCGAACGCGATGGTTGCAAAGAGTCTGAACATCCAGGAGGCCGCGTCCGTTGGAGGGACAAGCTCATACGCCAAGGTCTTCGCCAGCGCTCCGGTCGCAAAACTTGTATCAGCATATGGAGGCACTGAGAGCGAGCAGGCTATCCTGCGCGATCTGCGCGCCAAAGGCGCAGTTGGAGTAGTGGTGGCAGTCAATGGGCGTGTTCTGTGGGCCGACGTATTCGCCAGCACAGAGTTGCTCTCCAAGTACTGGCCGAAGCTGATGCGCAGCTATGTTGCGGAGGCAATGACTTCCGCAAACAATGGCGCTGCCGCGGATATTCATGAGGCGGAACTTTACATGAACGTGCTGACGGGAGGACGCGAAGTTGTGGAGACCGAGCCTGAGGTATACCGCCGTACCGATATTACCGGCGATGGATATCGCGTATTCGAGTTGACGGCCTTGCTTCCCAAGACCGGCTTTAATGTGCATATCACCAAGATTCGGCAATAAATGGGATATGCAGTGCAAAATCGTATTGCTGGATAGTCCTGGCTATGATGGTGTGATCTCTGGATGCGGTGAAAATGAAACGGATAGACCTCAACAGAATATCGAGGTGGATGGATCGTGCAGATTGTTTCAGAATTTATTCCATGGGCGTGCAATGGCTGATGCTCTTCGGTGCGCGGATATCTATGAGCAGCATTCACGGAGTCCGCGCCCGTTACGTCCGTTGCGAATGGCTAGGCGAGATCATACATGCCCCACTTCACAAAACCGCGGGAAGCTGGGTTCATCTACCTCCACCGAAAGATACGCAGTGAGACCGCAAACGGTAACACACACCAAGCCAGTAATAATCCAACTTGTGGCGCCATCTGTCCCAGATTTATTCCCTGGAGCATGTTCCCACGCATCGCATCGATGGCCGCAGTCAGGGGTAGCGCCCGAACCACCGGCTGAATCACCGCCGGGAAGCGAGACGCGGAAAAGAAGATGCCGGAAAGTATCCACATTGGAAGCATCACCAGGTTCATCAAACCCGACGCGGCTTCCATTGTCCTTGCCCGCGAAGCGACCAGCACACCAAGTGCGGAAAAGGCCAGTGATGTTAGCACGCACAGCAGGCCCAACTGCCACAGCGATCCGCGAAACGGCACGCCAAAGACCAACCGCGCAAATCCAAGAAATATTGCGACCTCAATCACCAGCATTACCTGCCGTGACAGCAAAAACGACGCCAGGTATTGCCAACGCGGCATAGGCGAAGCCACCATCCGCTTCAACAGTTTCTTTTGACGGGCTTCGACAATAGCAAATGTCAGACTCCACATCGCCGAACCCATCAGGTTCATGCCGAGCAGACCCGGCACAACAAAATCGATGTACCGCGAGCCGGTTTCGTGTACCAGATCGTTCTTGACGGAGACCACTTCATGTCGCCCGGCCGCTGTTTGAATAGCCCGGTCCACAAGCAGCCGCGCTGTGCGCGCATCGGGATTGGTGTCGTCGAACTTGTAGTCCACACCATCTGGCCTTTGTATGGCGAGAAGTAAAATGCTCTCTGTCGCCAGTGCCCTTGTGCCGGACGCTTCATCCATTGTTGTCGCAGCGAGTCCCTTGTCGATGGAAAGGGCCTGTGTTAGTTGGACCGTAGTTGCGCCCACTTGCAGCACATCAGCAGGCCGGTTGCGGAAGGCGATTCCCAATCCCGCGGCAAGCAGAATAGGGAAGATGAATATCCAGAAGATCGCCTCTGGTTCGCGCAGAATCAGCAGGAACCGCACGGCCGTCAGTTGATAGAGCGAACTTTCCTGCAATTTACTCATCGCGCAAATTCCTTCCCGTCAGGCCGACAAAGACATCCTCAAGAGTTGCCGAGTGCGTGCGAAACTCGCTTAGATGCAACCCCTGTTCGGAGAGAGCCGCAAAGATGCGCGGCACTGCGTGATGCAGTTCCCTGACCGAAAGCTGATGCAATCCTGCATCAACGCGATGCGACTGAATCCCCGGAATATTCATCAGCGGCGCTGTGTTAACCGTGCCTTCGTTCATTGCGTGACCGGTCACTGCAAATTCAACAATATCCTCCCCGCCCAATGAGGCAATCAGTTGCTGCGGAGTTCCCAGCGCAATGATCTTCCCATGATCCATGATTCCAACCCTGTCGCACAGCCGCTCCGCCTCTTCCATATAGTGTGTGGTGAGAATAATGGTGCGTCCCGCCTGCTTCAACTGGTCCACCAGGTCCCAAAGGTGACGCCGAGCTTGCGGATCAAGTCCAGTCGTAGGCTCATCGAGGAAGAGCAGCTCAGGATCGCCGACCAACGCGCAAGCCATCGCCAATCGCTGCTTCTGCCCGCCCGACATACCTCCAATACGCGAACTGCGCTTTTCATCCAGTTGCGCCGTCTGGATTGATTCTTCCACCGAGACTCCATGCCGGAAAAAACTGCGAAAAAGCCGCAGCGTTTCTTCCACTGTCAGCTTGTCAGGAAACTGCGTCTCCTGCAGTTGAACCCCAATGCGCTGCCGGAGCTCGCTGGCATTGGTGTGCCAGTTAAATCCGAGAAGTTCCACCGTGCCTGCATCTGGCGAGGTCAACCCTTCGCAAATCTCCATCGTCGTCGTCTTGCCCGCGCCATTTGGACCCAGCAACCCAAAACACTCGCCCCGAGCGACATCCAGGTCCAGACTTTCTACGGCGACAACATCTGCATAGGTCTTTCGTACCCCACGCAGCGAAAGCGATGAGGCGCTCCCATTCGCATCGGGGGTTGGCGCCGAGGCATTTTGTCGATCAGTCAATGGATTCAGTCCTTGCCTAAGAGTAAAACGAAACTATTCATCGGATCAAAGCATCGTGGCATCCATACCCTTATTTGAATCAATGGAATCAGCAGGTACTTTACATTAGCATTCTGATCGCCATCGGTCTTTGACCTTTACATTGAGTGGAGCTTATCTGCTCTGTAGCCGCACAAAGATAGTTTGTGCATTGTTGTTGCCGTGGATCTGTATTCCGAATAGTTCTGTTGATTCGTCTACGTCTGACAGCTTTTTGCGGCCAAATTACTATGGGTTAAATTCGGCAATGAGGTTTGATGCTGCAGAACTCAAGGCGGCAAAGTTTGCCACCCATCTGATTCAGCGCGACTCACTGGCCACACTAAATAACCTGGAAGATGCCCATGTCGCCGAGGCAAGCGGAAGACTCAACTGGAGGATTGTTGAAGAGATTCGGTAATAGCCGGGAAGACCGCGAAGCGATCCGAATAGGATGACTGGTTTCTAAGCGGCCCCGGCGAAGGTTGGAATTTTCGCTAAGTAATTTAGAATCTTGGCGTCCCCGACGGGATTTGAACCCGTGTTATCGCCGTGAAAGAAGCACCAACCAAGGTAACTGATTGATTCTTTGCGGGACAGGTGGCTCCCTCAGTCCCTCTTTAGCCCTCTCGGCGCACGTTATTGGACCGCTATTGGACCGGTGAATCGTGTGTATCTGAAACAAAGACACACCAAGCGGAGTTTACCACTCCTGCCCACGTCCTCCGCCCATGACATCTAACGGGCTACGAACAGAGACTGCGCGAAGCTCTGTCGCACGGGCAACTCTGCGATTATCGCGAAACACCCCAAGTGACAATCCGGTTCTCGTCTTAACGAAAAGGTTGAGCGGAGATGTCACCTGGGGAGTGCTGTTTGTTCGTGATTCCAGCTGCTGAGTTTACTTGGCTGTAAGCAGAACAGCTTTGCCTTTGGCCTTCGAGGAGCGGATGAAGTAGAAAGCTCCATAGATACCCCAAACCGCGGAGATGCCAAGTGCCAACAGCGGTTCCTTGAATGTGCCCAAACCGAATACAGGGCTGATCAGGTAGAAGGCCATGCAGACAACGTTGGCCAAGAGTCCAAAGCCAGGGACGAGTAGGTGGCGAACGACGCTGTAATCATGGCGTCTGTGGTAGGCAACGATGCACAGCAAACAGCTCAGTGCGTACAGGATAAAGGTGCCGAAGTTGGAAGTGAGTGTGATTGTCAAGAGCGAGTTGGGCAACGCGGCTAACTGGTCGTGAGAAAGATAGCCGACGTTGGAGAAGATGCCGTGAGGCAATGCTGCAATCGCAGCATCAGTCGGAGCGCCGGCGTCACCAAATACAAGCGACACACCGATAACGCCGATAATCGCCGAGATGACAACCAATGTCCAGATTGCTTTGCGCGGGCTAAGCGACTCGGCGTGCAAAATGCCGAAGTGTTCGGGAGCCTCATCATCTTTGCCCATGGCGTAAGTAACGCGCGCGCCGGTGTTCATGCAACTCAATGTAGTCCCGATCAGCGCCAGGAATACGGTGAAAGCCTCAGCCAGCATGAAGTAATGCCCGTTACCATGCCCCAGCAGACCGTCGCCAACAATAATCATCATGTCGCCGATAGGTGCCGCGGAACTGGCAGCGCTTGCCATGGTATACCCGGAGTTGAGGAAGTAGTTTGCTGCGAAATACTCGATCAGATAACACACCAGGCCCTGAATTAGTAGCGACGAGATGACAGCAATGGGAATATGCTTGGTTGGGTTCTTGGCTTCGCCTCCCATCGACGTAACCGATTCGAAGCCGACCAGAATTAAGATTGCGACCGTGGCCTGAATGAACAGGTAGCTGAACTTATGCGGTGCAATGACCGACATCGCATTGGGGTGGGTAAGGAAGGTACCGGTGGAGTCCTTCTCGGGATAGTCGATGGTGAAAGGAACCGGCTTGCCGGCCGAGTCCGTCAGCGGCAGAGGCACGCCGCTTGAGTCGCGAATCGTGGCTCCAGTCTTATCCGTCTGGAACTGATATTGGTAGGTGGCCAATGTTTGCCCGTCGTACTGGAAGGCGGGCGAGCCTGCTGGATGTCCGGCACGATAGCCTATCGCCAGCACGCTGAAGACCATCAGCGCGGAGATTTGGACAATGTTAATAGCGAGGTTGACAGCCGTGGAGGCGCCCGCGCCCTTTGAAGCGATCCAGCCGACAAAGATTGAAAAGACCACGGCCACCAGCGCCATGAAGATCGGCCCGGGGTTCGAGCCGCTCATGAAGTTGGGGTAAAGGAAGCCGACGACATAGCCAACGAAAACGCCCGTGACGGCCACCATCACGCCCGGATAGACCCAGTAGTAAAGGTGAGAGCCCCAACCGACGATGAACTTTGCGACGCGGGCATACTTGAAGAATCTGTCCTTGGACAAAAGGGCCTGCTCGGCATAGTAGTAGCTGGAGCCGGTGCCGGGGTAGAGTTTGGAAATCTCAGCGTAAGCAATGGCAGTAGCGAGACAGAGCAGCAGCGCGGCGAAGATTCCGATCCACATGGCTGGCGCCGTAGTTCCAGTGGTCGCCTGGATGAAGAAGGTTAGCCAAAGAAACGCGCCGGGGGCGATAAGGGCCATTGCATTGCTGGTCAGTCCGGTAAGGCCCAGAGTAGCCTGCATTTGAGGTGCCTTTTGATCTGCCATGTACATTCTCCTGAATGTGATGTTTTTCGGCTGCTTCCGGTCTCTAGATCCGGCAATCTTGCGGTCCACTCGACTGCGATTCGCTGACCGAGGCGACACAACAAATCTGAATGATTTATCTGAAGGCTAAAGGTGAAGTAATAAGGATGATATGAGGAAATAGAAATGAAAGGCGAACAAAGCCGCCATGGAGCAGACTTTACAGCGCTTCAGGGCTATCTCCAGGAATGGATAAACGCACCAATGGCATCGCCGTGGATCGGATTGCGTCTTTATGGACCTTGAAGACCCGCTCTCTGATAGGTGTGGACTCCACAAAATCCTGGTACGCCCGCTCAAGATGGGCGCGGAAGTAGGCACGAGCTTTCTCTTCGTCCGGCTCCATACCAGTCTCGCGAAGATTGTCTCCCATACGCCGCAATATGTGCAGCCGTGCCACATTCAGCACCGCAGGGTCATAAGGAACGCCAAGAAAGCGAAAGTAGTCCTCGGCGGACGAAAGCTTTGCCAATTGTTCAAGCACAGTCATATTTTCATCTCCTGTGGGGTGTACATGGATATTGGAGCATCGCTGGTGCGCCGGTAGAAGTCCAGCAGCTCTTCTGAGCTGACTACACGCTTTGCCTGCATGGATCGTTGCCGAACTTGATCCAACACCGATTGCGTGCGAACTCTGTCCGTGACCAACCCAAGAGATTGCAGTGCGCCTGTGACCGAGGCCAATCCGGAGTGCTTTCCCAGAACAATCTGACGCACACGGCCAAAGGTTCGCGGAGACAATTCCTCATAAGTAGCTGGATCTTTCTGTAATCCATCGACGTGAATGCCAGACTCATGTGTAAAGGCATTCGCGCCGACAATCGCCTTCCCAACGGGAATTGGACGGCGCGCCGCTCTGGCCACGATTTCAGCGAGTCGCGGCAACCGCGCAAGATTCACATTGCTGCCGGCACCATGGAAATGATTCAGGCACGCAGCAACTTCTTCAAGAGCTGCATTACCGGCACGCTCTCCCAAGCCAAGTACACAAACGCTGGCATGAGTTGCTCCCCCTCGAATTGCCGCAAGCGTATTCGCCGTGGCCAAACCCAGATCGTCGTGACCATGGAACTCCAACTCGACGCCAGTCGCTTGGCAAAGCTGCCTGAATGTCTCGTAAACAGAAAATGGCTCCATGTTGCCGAGTGTGTCCGCATAACGGAAGCGGTGAGCGCCAGAGCCCTCAGCCGTTTCTACCGCACTGAGCAGAAAGTCCATGTCGGCGCGACTGGAATCTTCACCCCCCATGGCCACGCGCAATCCGCAATCGACTGCATAGGCAATCACATCACGGATTCGGCTTAGCACGCCTGCACGATCCAGATTCAGCTTGGCTCGCATTTGAATATCTGAAACCGGAATAGAAAGGTTCACCCGCTTCAACCCGGTTTTCCGCGCGGCGTCGACATCCGCGCGTGTCATGCGACACCAGGCAATTGGCTCGGACTTACTCAACGCGATGCCAATAGACGCGATCTCTTCTATCTCCTTGTTTCCAATTGCTGGAGTACCCGCCTCTATCTCATCCACACCAGCGTCTTCCAGCGCGACGGCAATCGCCAGCTTCTCTTCCAGCGTGAATGCGACTCCGGGAGCCTGTTCTCCATCTCTGAGCGTCGAGTCATTCATCACAACGGGAGACACACTAGGCATACGCAGCCTCCATGGGAACAGAGCTGGCTTGCAGATCGCTTACTACCCGCTGAAGGACTCCGATCACCTGATCCAATTCGGAGTTTGTTGTTTCGCGCGAAAGCGAGAAACGCACCGATCCGCGCAGATGACTGAATGGAATCTTCATCGCAGCCAACACATGGGATGGATTGAGCGAACCCGATGTGCAGGCCGAACCGGAGGATGCAGCAATTGACTCACGATTCAACATGAGCAGAATCGAGTCTGCCTCGATATTCTCAAACGCAATGTTGAGTGTGTTGGGTAGGCAGTTACGACGGTCTCCAACACGAATTGCGGTTAGAACAAGGCGAAGAATCTCCCGTTCCAGGTAGTCGCGCAACAAAGTAACCCGATTCATATCGGACCGCAATGTCTGAACTGTAAGTGAAGCGGCCACTCCGAAGCCAACGATAGCCGGCGTGTTCTCCGTTCCTGCGCGTCTTCCGCGTTCCTGACGGCCGCCAAGTATAAGTGGCGCCAACTTCAATTCGTTGCGCACGTAAAGGGCGCCAATTCCCTTAGGACCATGCATTTTGTGCGCTGAAATCGAAAGCATATCAATCTCAGTTCTATTGACTTTGATTTCGACTCTTCCCGCAGCCTGAACAGCGTCACAGTGAAACAAGGCTCCGGCCGCGTGCGCCACGGACGCAAGCATCTCAACGGGAAACATAACTCCAGTTTCATTGTTGGCCCATTGAAAGGAGACGAGAGCTGTCCTCTCACTAAGAGCCTTCCTATATGCGTCGAGAATAAGGTTCCCTTGGCCGTCGACCGGAATGCGATGAACCTTAGCTTTCCCTGTCTTCTCCAAATGCGCGCACAATGCCAGAACAGCCGGGTGTTCAACGGCTGAAGTAATAATCTCGTTCCGTTCCCCCTGCGTTTCGAGAGCCGAGAGGATCGCTGTGTTATTCGATTCGCTTCCCCCGGAAGTAAAAATGATCTCGCTATCGCGTTCTGCTCCGATCAACGCGCAAACCTGGCTTCGCGCCACACGCACAGCATCCTTCGCCTCAACGCCCAGATCATGAAGTGAAGATGGATTTGCAAAGTCGTCGCGAAAAAATGGTAGCATTGTCTCAACAACACGAGGATCCGTGCGCGTAGTCGCGTTGTTATCCAGATAAATCCATGGTTTTTGTGCGAGCATTTCTGTCATATCGAGTTTCCTCAGACAGCGTCTATCAACAGCATGATTTGCCACAGCCGGCCTTGGTTTGGGCATGGGGATTGTCGAACGAGAAGCCTGTGCCCTCTTGACTGTCAATAAAATCAATCGTGGTGCCAGATATCAACGCGATAGAGGATGGATCGATGAGTATTTTCACTCCGTGGCTCTCGCAGGAGATATCCTCCGGCCCTGCATTTTCCACCAGGCCCATCTCGTATTGGAGCCCCGCACAGCCGCCTGACCGCACCATGAGTCGCAGCCCCACAATTGATCTCGGTACCGTATCGATTGCCGAGTGCAAAGCACCTGCCGCAGCTTCTGTCAATTGGATCATCACACCCTCCGTTACTGGTTGCTTGATATATTGCACGTTGGATGCCAATCGGAGTTTGCTGAAAATAGATATACTTAGACCCGCCCAAGTCTAGCGGGCGAGGGATTTGTCGCGTTTGCGACATGTCGATAGCCGGTCATTGTGCGAAAGAGGAGCCGATGCCAATCAACTTCGAAGACTCACCAAGAAAGTGCGTCCGCGCCAAGATGCTCTCGCCCGATTCACTGCCAAAACATGCACCGAAATCCCCGCACTCAGAACAGGATGGTGCAACGCACATATTGAATCCATCATCGCGGCAGATCATTCGATAGAAGAATTTCTTCCATTTCATGTCTTGATCGTTGCGACGCGCTAGCGTGACAAAATGGCGCATGATGAGTCTGGATAACTCACCTCGATTTGCCAGTCCTAGATCCTGCCATAAATGATTTGGCCGTGTGGCTCTGCGGGCTACGAGAAAGGTCAACAGTGAATTGATTGGAGATGATGCGGTGCGGAAGCGCCACAATAGCTCTCGCAAGCACTTTTCATCTTCGTTGACATTCGGCTCAACATCGAGCTTGAACATCTCCAGACGTTTCAATGTTCCGGGAAAATATTCTTCGATGTTGCGGCGGAGTCCTGAACCGCAGATGCCGAGAGCGTCGGTGAATAAACCGCCGACTCGGCACTCCTCTACAGCGGCTGCAAAGACACACGCTAGCACATGCCCATCGAAGGGGTCGCACGCGGTGCCCGCGTTTGCCCCGATTAGATAAGTGTATGTAGCTTGTGGCGTCATCGTCATCTCCCTAGGATGGACCGTGCGTTTGACAGTTCTTCCCGCATACGCGACCACATGCTCCGCAGCCAATGCATGCACCTGGATCGGTTACAGTCATCACCTTGCGCAAAATCTCCTCGTCGTCATCGAGCCCCACGAGATTGCCGTCTTCAGTGATACCCTGTAACGTCATTATGGAACGTCCGCAAACTTTGAAACAACGGCCACAGCCAATACAGATTTCCTGATCAATGCTCAGAAGATAGGACGGTTGCCACGCCCTCCCATCACGCGTTACTGCCTGGGTTTCTATTTGCTCCGCTTCCATTTATGCCTCCGCATTTTTCAGTAGCGTGCAACTTCCGGGTATTTTTCAATCCACTCAATTGCATCGGCAACAATTCTTTCGCCTTCTGACTCCAACTTCTCCAGACTGTCAAATCCAAACCGATGCACGTCGCGCAAGTGCTTGTTGAAGACGATCAACCGGCCCGCAGTGAGCACGAGGCGGCCAAACCCTTCGTGGTGCAACTTCATAAGTGGCGAGACCATCACGCCAGTAACGCGCTCAATGGTCAGTCCGACAGCGTTATAGAATAGTTCCATGCGCCACAGCGTTTCCGGATCGGGATCGCTCATGATTGGAATCTGAAGGCGCTTTTCGCGTGTCATGATGTATGGTTCCAGCAGATCACGATCGCCTCTGGCATCCCATGACCCATGCAGATCCTGAGCCCGCCATTGCTTGATCAATTCACTGAGAAGGCCCCGTGTTGGCGGGGCGACGACTTCCGCTGCGTTTTCAGCCATAGATCACCTCATCTTCGAAGTCTAGGGTGCGCTCTTTGCCCTTGTTCAGCGCCTTGCGTATCCACGGCGGCGGATTACCGTTTAGCACTTTCTGCAGTTGCTGCAATGAATCTTCGATTGCCTGGGTTTCAGCTACCTTGATCGGGTGGACGTTCTTTGCCACCACGCGAGCGGCCGCTGAGCCACCGATAGCTGCAACATAGAGAATTGCGCAATCTTTGATTGCTTCAAGCTTTGGTGCAAGCTTGTCTTCGTTGCCGTCCTCTTCCAGATTGTCGATGAATTCAACGCAATTCACAAAACGGCAGTCGTCTGGATTGATGTCGTAAATCGCAATCTTCTTTGCCCATCCGAAGTGAGCATTGACGTGTTGTCCGTCCTCAGTTGCAAAGGCGACTTTCATAGTCCTCCTGCGAAACACAAATCGTCTACTGCACCTATTGCAGCGTTACAAGATCATGGGATTGTCGATGCTTCGGAAGCCACGTCTCGGGTGTTGGCTCATAAGCGTTTGACATGAGAAGATTACCGACTTCGAAGATCAGATTGCGCGTTCCTCTATAGCCGACTGATACCTTCTGGCCGGCGCCAAGACGGTCAAAGACGGGAATTCCAACACGAAACAAGGGAATCTGAAGACGCTCGGCCGCTTGCCTCCCATGCGAATGAGTGACCAGTAAATCGGCTCCAGCGGACCGAAGTTCTAGATCCTCCAGGTCGCCAACTAGAACCTCGTCGACTGGAATGGACTCAAGCACGGGCGACGCTGCGGTTGTGACTGCTGTCTGAATTTTGCAGCCCATTTCATGAAGCCAGTGCGACATTGTGAACAGCAGGTCTGGCTCTGCGGCGATAGCGACTTGCTTTCCCCCGAAATAAAAGTGCCCGTCCAGCATTGCATCAATCAACTGGCTGCGCTGGCGCCGATACTTCTTTGGAACGGGGACGCCGCTAATCTCCGACAAGAATCCCATCAGTTCATCGTTGGCCGCCAGCCCGGTAAGTCGGCCGAATAGCTTGTAGGGAACTCCGGTATGGTGTTCGAGGGTGATTGCTGCTCCGCGCATCTGTTCACCGATGGCAACGGTCCAGCAAGCAGAATTCATTCTTCGAATTTGTTCAACTGAGATTCCGCCAAGCGATGTGGGTATGAACTCGGTTGGAATATGTCCATCGAGCGAACCGGAAAGATCCGGCAGGAAGATTGGATCGAGACTGAATGCCTCAAAGATGTCACGAAGTTCATCGATATCGCCGGGAGTAATATGGCAGCCAGGCAGCACATTCACGCGCCGCGAATGTCTGGCCTCGAACTGTGGAACCTCAACAAGCTCTTCAAGCATGCGTGTAACGGCCGCAGCCCATCCTTCCTGAAACGTCCCTTGAAAATCCGGTGTGGAGACATCGACGAGAGCGATACCGTTGAGCTTTGGATTATTGGCGCGAATCAGTTTAAGGAATCCTGCCAGGTCGTCTCCCTTGATCTCGGAGATTCCTGTTGTGCAGATTCCTATCAGCGTCGGGTTGGTGCGCTCTGCGATATTGACCAACGCTTGTTCCAAATTATCAAAGCCTCCCAGAACCGTGGTGACTTCGCTCATCGCCGTCGTCTGCATTGGGATTGCCTCGCGGAAATGACGCACGAACAAGACAAGCCCAAACGAGGTGCAACCCTGGGAGCCGTGAAGCAACGGCATCGAGTTATCCACTCCCAAGAAGGCTAGCGCCGCACCAATGGACGGACTCATCTTGAGCGGATTCACCGTGCAGTATTTGTCGCTGATCGTCACTCTCGCCATAAGCCAGTCCTATGCTACGTGAATCGAAAACTCGTCGTGAGCGATAGACGATTCCCATGGAGCAGGCTTGCGGATTTGCTCCCATATGGGATTCGACAGCGCCTTGTCGATTTCGCACACAAGCGCCACCATTCCCTCATACCCGGCAAAGGCATGATGCCGTTCCTGGTTGATGTCGAGCCATGGCATCTTTGCTTTCAAGGCAACAAACTGTGTGCGCCCACCCGAGAGCATGATGTCGGCCCGCGCTTCCTTCAGCATCTTGTACATCTCACGCGGCTTCAGGTCGTCAAACATATGCGCATCGTTTTTCATGATTTCCTTGATGCGCTCTTTGTCGTCCGGTGTGGATTTCTTGACGCTGGTGCCAATGACGGTAAGACCAGCCTCCTGCATCGCGGCCACCACAGACCAAGACTTTACCCCTCCAGTGAAAAGCAGTGCCCGTTTGCCGGCAAGCCGAGCTTTGAAAGGTGCGATTCGTTCCCAAGCACGTGCTTCTTCTCTTTCGATGACAGCTTCGGTGCGGCCAAGCAGCTCTGCGGGAGCGCCACGGTCAACCAGCAATTGTGCGATCTTACGCAGGCTATCGCTCATATCGCCTATTCCGTAGAAAGACCCTTCGAAGTAGGGAATTCCGTATCGCTCTTCCATCTTCCGCGCTACGTTGATCATGGCTTTTGAACAGACCATCATCGCCGCGCGAGCACGGTGTGAGCGCGCTACTTCGTGATACTTCGCATCGCCGGAGATGCAGGCAAGGATGCGAATTCCCAGCTCATCAAGCAGAGGCTTTACCTGCCAGAGCTCACCGGAAAGATTGTATTCGCCGATGATGTTGATATCGTATGGCGTGGTCTCTGCGGGCTCCTCTGTTCCGATCACATAATCGAGAAGGGCCTCGCCGGCGAGCTTGTTTCCCAGGTTCTTCGATCCCACAAACCCAGGCACATTGACGGGAATAACAGGCTTTCCGAGCTTCTTGGCGGCAGCCTTGCAAACAGCCTCCAGGTCGTCGCCGATCATCGCTGGGACGCATGTCTGGTAAACGAAGACCGCAGGTGGGTTGTATTTCCTGACAGCCTCTTTGATCGCCTTATAAAGATGCTTCTCGCCGCCGAAGATGATGTCTTGCTCGGTCATTGCCGTGGTAAAGCTAGTGCGATAAAGGCTTGATCCAGACGACTTGGCGCCGCGGCCATCCCAGGAGTGCCCCTCACAGTTGATTGGTCCATGAATCAGATGCAGAACATCAGTAATGGGCTGAAGAGCAATTTTTGCGCCATCGAAGGCGCAACCGCCGGCAGCGGCGCCGGGCGCAAGTAGACGATTGCAGCCCTTCTTTCGATCGAAGCTCGGCTTGGCCTGATTCTTGGCGCAACCCGGCTCGTTCAACACCTGCTGGATTTTTGAGCCAAGAGTACCCATCGCCGCTCCCATTTGCACTGCCGACGTGCGTTGCAGAAGTCACTCACTACTCTCTTGCAGAATTGCGTCGCATGGCGATCCCGGTTTGAATCACAACACGCCGCACGAGGGAAGATGAAGCCATGTGTTAACGAATGATGTCGAAGCTATAATCGGTCTTCGCAACTTCATTCGTTGTTTGATCCATGTGATCGAAGATTTTATCGAGAATCTTCACAAGAACGTTGAGTCCCCCTTGATAGCCCCAGACTGGAGAACGATGATGGTGGTGACGGTCGAAGATAGGAAAGCCCAAACGGATCAATGGAGTCTTTGTGTCGCGCTCCAGAAACTTTCCGTAGGTGCTGCCAATCAGAAAGTCGACTGGTTCGGTGAATAACAGCGAACGCATATGCCAGAGATCCTTCCCCGAATATACGTGGCAGTTCTTTCCAAATGGCGAGGCGGCCAGCAGAGCTTCCGCTTTTTCCTTCCATGCCTGTCCGCCGTTGTTGGAGAGAATGTGTACCGGCTCAGCTCCCAGCTCCAGCAGGAACCCTGTCAGTCCGAGAGTTAGATCGGGATCTCCATAGAGAGCGAACTTCTTGCCGTGGATGTGCGCGCTCGAATCGGCGATGGCATCTACGAGCCTGCCGCGCTCTTTCCTGATCGAGTCTGGAATCCTTTTGCCCGTCAGTCGCGCAACCTCCATCAAGAAACGATCCGTCGCTTCGACGCCGATGGGATGATTGAAGGCGACGGTCTCCTGCCCAGAAGCTTCGATCAGATCCAGCGTTTTTTCTGTGCAGAACTCCTGCATGGAGATCGTCGCGCTAGCATGGATCGCACTGGCAGCATCCTCCAACGTAGTTCCGCCATCGTACATGCGGAACTCCCCGTCGCTTGGCGTATCCCAAACGTCGCTGTTGTCGCCAAGGATCGTGTACTCAACTCCCATCAGGTCGAAGAGACGCTTGATCTCGCGCATGTTGCCAACGGTGTAGCCGTCAAAGCCGCCAATGAAATTCAACTTGCCATTGGCCTGACGTTCCAGCTTCGGGACAGTGCCGGCCTTGCCGTTCCAGAAGTGCTCAATGATTCCCTTGAGCGCGTTGTCGTAGCCGGTCACATGACTACCGATGAATGCTGGTGTGTGCGCAAAAGGCACATCGAACTCCATCGGCACTGATCCTTTTTCTTTCGCGTTCTTAATGAAGCCGTTCAGATCGTCGCCAATTACCTCAGCCATGCACGTTGTCGAAACGGCGATCATCTTCGGCTTATATAGACTGTAGGCATTGGCGAGGCCATCGATCATATTGGCAAGGCCGCCGAGAACTGCGGCATCCTCAGTCATAGACGATGAAACAGCCGCGGTCGGCTCCTTGAAATGACGCGAAAAATGACTGCGATAGTAAGCGACACAGCCCTGGGAGCCATGAACGAAGGGCAGTGTCCCTTCGAAACCCAATGCGGCGAAGACCGCGCCCAGCGGCTGGCAGGCCTTCGCGGGATTAATCGTCAGCGATTCGCGGGCGAAGTTCTTCTCGCGATATTCCGTGCTCTTGGTCCATTCACTAACCCGTGCAAGTTCTTCGGCCGGAACGGGATCCTCGAACCTACACTTCTTGTTCGCAAGCATCTCGGTGTACTCGGGTCCGCGGAACAACTCAAAGTGGTCGATTACCTTCTCTGCGTTTTGACTCATGATGGCTTTTCTCCTCTCAGGTTTCCGCTTGTTTAGAAGGGGGCCTTGGTCATCCGCCATACAGGCGCGTTGATGGCCATATCCATATCGCGGGCGAAGATGGCAAAGCCGTCGTATCCATGGTATGGACCGGAGTAGTCCCAGGAGTGCATCTGCCGGAAGGGAACGCCCATCTTCTGGAAGATGTATTTCTCCTTGATGCCGGAGCCGACCAGGTCGGGCTTCACTCTCTCTACAAACTTTTCGAACTCGAAGCTGGTCACGTCGTCGTAGATCAGTGTGCCATCCTTCACGTATTGGGTAGTGCGCTGATAGTCGTCGTTGTGGCCGAATTCATAGCCGGTGCCGACGATCTCCATGCCCAGATCTTCATAGGCGCCGATAACGTGACGTGGGCGGAGGCCGCCTACAAAAAGCATCACTTTCTTGCCTTCAAGGCGTGGACGGTATTTCGCAACAATGGCGTCAGTCAGTGCCTGGTACTTTGCAATAACGCGCTCGGCGCCTTCCTTGATCTTGTCATCGAAATGCTCCGCGATAGCGCGCAGCGACGAGACGATTTTGGTCGGTCCAAAGAAGTTATACTCGAACCACGGTATCCCGTACTTCTCTTCCATGTGGCGGGAGATGTAGTTCATCGAGCGGTAGCAATGAATGAGATTGAGCTTGGCGTGAGGTGTGGACTCGAGTTCTGCCAGTGTGCCGTCACCCGACCATTGTGCGATGACGCGCAGGCCCATCTCTTCGAGAAGAATGCGGGAAGCCCATGCATCGCCGCCGATGTTATAGTCTCCGATGATCGTCACATCGTATGGAGTGCTTTCAAATCGCGCCGGCTTATCCCCCAGCTTGTCAAAAACAAAGTCGCGAATCGAGTCGTTGGCTATGTGGTGTCCAAGCGATTGCGAGATACCACGGAAACCTTCACAGCGAACCGGAACGATGGTCTTTGCATACTGCTTGGCCTTGGCTTTGCTGACACCCTCAATATCGTCGCCGATCAGGCCCACCGGGCACTCCGACTGGACTGAGATGCCTTTGTTCAGCGGGAAGAGAGTCTGAATCTCATCGATTACTCTGGCCAGCTTTTTATCGCCGCCAAAGACGATGTCATTCTCCTGAAAATCCGAAGTGAATTGCATCGTGCCGAACGAATCCACACCCGTGGTGCCTATGAAGTAATTACGCCGCGAAGCCCATGAGTATTGTCCGCAACCAACCGGACCATGACTGATGTGCACCATGTCCTTGATCGGGCCCCAAACCACGCCCTTGGAACCAGCATAAGCGCAGCCGCGAATGGTCATCACGCCAGGAATGGTCTTGAGGTTGGACTTGACTCCGCAGTCGCTCTTGCCCTCTTCAAATGTTCCAAGGTGCTTGGCGCGCTTCTTCGCCGTCTTCTCCGGATAGGCGGTGAGAACCTCGCTGATCATCTGCTTGTTACGTTCTTTGACCTCTTCAACGCCAGCGTTATCACTCATTGAAAACCTCACTCAGGTGAATTTGTGAAAACGGGCGCCACCCTCATTGCGATGATGGCGCCCGTGAAAGAATGAAATCTTACGCCGCGACTTCGGTGGCTTTCTTACCGATCAGCGACTCGTCGATGTTCTTGATGATGCCGTGTTCCATCAACATCTCTTCAAGCTCGTCCATGGTGATAGGCGTTGGAATCACACCCTGGCCAGCGTTCTCGTGGATCTTCTTCGCAAGGGTACGATAGTGCTCGGCCTGCGCAGAATCGGGCGCATACTCAATCACCGTCATGCGGCGAAGCTCGGCGTGCTGCACAACATTATCGCGGGGAACAAAGTAGATCAGCTTGCTGCCCAGCTTTTTAGCCATGTTCTCGGCCAGTTCCAGTTCCTTGTCGGTCTGGCGCTCGTTGCAGATCAAGCCACCTAGACGCACACCGCCTGAGTTGGCGTACTTCAAAATTCCTTTGGAGATGTTGTTGGCCGCGTACATGGCCATCATCTCGCCAGACATGACAATGTAGATCTCCTGGGCCTTGTTCTCACGAATTGGCATCGCGAAGCCGCCGCAGACAACATCGCCGAGTACGTCATACGAGACGTAGTCGAGGTTTTCGTAGGCGCCGTTCTCTTCGAGAAAGTTAATGGCCGTAATCACGCCGCGACCGGCACATCCTACGCCCGGTTCCGGACCACCTGATTCAACGCAGCGAATCTTCTGGTATCCGTACTTCATGACCTCTTCGAGCTCGATATCCTCGATCGTGCCCTTCTCCGCCGCCAGACTGAGGATGCTGTTCTGCGCCTTCGCGTGCAGGATGAGGCGTGTTGAGTCTGCCTTCGGATCGCAGCCGACGATGAGAATCTTCTGCCCCATCTCTGCCAGCGCCGCCAATGTGTTTTGCGATGTGGTGGACTTTCCGATTCCGCCCTTGCCGTAGAAAGCAATCTGCCGCAGTTTAGCCATCGTACCCTCCTCGGTTCTGTGATTCGTTCCTGATTCTCAAAATCTTTCATCTGCGTCTTCATCTGCTTACAGCAAAGCAGTGACCAGATGACTGTCGGATCAAGGTTGCTGAATGTCGATGTGCATCCTTGCGCTCCGGTGTACGCATATCTATAAGCAATCCCCGTGCCAAACCGAATATTTAACTAAAGTGTTCATCTTCAGCGCTTTACTTATCTTTGCGGGCCTGTGTCGAATGCGACAATCGAGAGCTCTTTTGTAGCGTATGCGACGGAGGAGCCTTAAAGATGCTCAATCGAAGTGCTGCTTCCTCGACAATGCCGCGACGAATTCATCGAGGCTCATGGGGACGCACTCTATGTTGTGCTCTTCAAGAAATCGTGCCTCGTTACGCGTAATATCTTCCGGCAGGATGGCCCAATGCTTCTCGGATGAGCGCTTGATGATCTGGTGCGCAAACAACCGCTCCAGCTGCGTTGAAAACCTGCAGCCCAGGAAGAGAAAGCTTCTCCCCTTCCGTATCTCCTGCACCGAAGCCGGAATCGGCGTTTGTATATCGATCTCTGTCAGCACTTCAACGAAGTCGGAGTCGGATACCAAATAATTGTGCGCCGGCCACACCGAGCCGAGAGGCTGATAGAGAAGAGTCTTCCAGTCAGCATAACTCCTATCAGCCTCCACCCCAGCAAACGTGCCATCAGAGTTGTAATAGTAGACCCAGTCGCCGAAGTGTTCCGACTGACTTACACCCTGCACCATGCCCCAACCGGGGTACGTGCGCATCGCCTTTTGAGGAAGATCGTCGTACCAGGCATGAACAACCAATGGCAGCGCGGGCAGACTCATCAACAGTGTGTGCAGTGCGGTCGGCTGTGCGTCCGCACTGAATGCTTCCGTCATTGCGTTGGTCACTGTACTGCGATGCTTGAAGTTTTCAATGAATTGCGCCACGGCGCCTAGATTATTTCTAACTTTATGGGGCACGCTGCTCTTGGATGTCAAATGCCCGACGAGAGCCTTGTGTGAATCAGGTAGTTGGCCCCCTTCCTTGCCAAATGACAATACTCCCGGGCCAAGAAAGGGAATCGCATTGCCGCCGTCGAATGCTTGTGAAATCGCATCCAGCGGTTTGACATTCAAGCCTGCACCTCGTCTTCCAAGAGCTTTCGCGCCTCTACAGTGATTGGCAATGTTGTTGCAGCATCCATTGCGGGCAACTCCAGTCGCCATCCATTCGCGAGCGTAACCAGACCACCCCACATCTCTGGCTTTTCTACTTGAACGATTGGTTCTTCCAAGTCCTTTTTGGCCACATAAGCTGAAAGCACACCAGAGCTACTTCTTCGGATCATGACCTTCATTGCGCTCCTCCGTTCGATTGCCACGGCTCCAGTTCCTGCTCGAAGCATCCCACGATCCGATTGAGCGGAAACTCGACCATATAAACAACTGTTCCCGAGTCGGTGTGACGGCCAACTTGCACAACTTCTCCTGCTTCTCCGTTTTGAACCAGCAGAGCCTCCGATGGCTGCTGTGGGTACGACCCGTCGTTGAACAGGCCAGCGGCCGCTTGGACGCGTTGCCCCCATTCATAGCGTGGTGCGCTCGTTTCCGTCATGCTCCACCTCCAGCGAC
Organism: uncultured Occallatibacter sp.; assembly: GCA_964414945.1. Taxonomy (GTDB): domain Bacteria; phylum Acidobacteriota; class Terriglobia; order Terriglobales; family Acidobacteriaceae; genus Telmatobacter. Next base: position 53,149 of record CAYPYJ010000002.1, on the reverse strand, counting down.
AAGAAGTTCAACCGCCTCAAGCTCTTTTCGCTTCATACCCACCCGAAAGCCGCTTCCGAGAAACTCGACCCCGTAGATGTAGTACTGCTGAAGAAAAGTGCCTATCGAGATCACATATCCTTCCTCGCCTTTGTCGACGAGCACCTCGCCGATATCCTTCCCTGGAAATGTTCCATCGTTGCGCACCATGAATTTCGATCGAACCTTTTGTCCGTACTCAAACTGAGGGGGTCCATCCAACTCCACAACCCAGCCATCGCGCACGATCTTTGACATATCAGCGGCTCCTATCTTCACAATTTGCCGATTTCATCTGAAGAACGGCACGACCATCTTCGAGGGGATTCCGGACCTCAAGCAACCTCTCCTCAACCAGCTCGCGCACAAGCGGATCTGCATCCTTGCGCATAACATCAAGTGCGCTGACAGGAACCCGTCCGGCTGCTTCGTAACGAACGCGAATGTCGGGATGAAAGCGCAGTGCCAACATCTGTGTAGGCGTCAGGCGCTCGGCAACCGCAAGACAAACCGAAGCGTCAGGATCGTCCACCATCTGAAAAAGCCATTCGGGTGGGATTCGCTGCGCGACGGCGCGCCGCACTTCAGGGTCTGGATCGTCGATCATGTATTTAAGTTGCGGCACTCCAATGCGCTGCGCCACGATCTGGCGCACAAAGTAGTCTGGATCCGAACTCATTGGCATCAGTTCTTCACCCTCAAGGTGCGAGGCAATGCGAATCCGCACCTCGCGATGGGGATCATCACGCAACCGCAAGAGGAAACGGCGGGGAAGCCGCAGAGCCGCATTCCATCGAACAGATTCGTCTTCATCGTTGAGCAGGGCGGTCAGCCGAAAGACATCGGCATATTTGGCCGCTGCCGCACGCACTTCAAAGTAGGGATGGGAAAGAAAATCGTTGGCCAGGCCAGGGTTTGTCTTGAAGAACTCCTCGATGCGCGAAGGAGAGCGATCCTGGACGCAGACGTGCTTCTGCCGGCAGCGCTCTTCGTGAATCAGTTCCCGGTGAACGCAGCCAGTGCAGCACACTTCGCGTCCTTGCCAATCCAGCGCCTTTTCCGGTTTGCGCAGCAACATGCGTCCCTCCTCTCGAATACCTCAGCGCCTGACGAGTGCATCCACCGGCACCAGCGTCGAAGCTGGTGCACATGCATGTGCGGTTCCCCCCGGTGTTGTGATAACAAATCCTGTGAGCGAACGGCTGTCAATGAAATCAACTCTCGCTCCATTCAGTAAAAGACAGTTCGCGCTATCGAGAAAGATACGCAGTTCCGAATGAGTCCAAACGATCTCGTTGACTCCTGGCTCAGCAGCGAGATCGAACTCGACAGCAAGACCGGAGCACCCGCCCGGCCGGACCTTGAGTCTAAAGCCAGAGAACGACCCCTCGCCACACCGCATCATGCGGCGAATAAACTTCTCTGCTGCCGGCGTCAACTCCATGGATATTTGCTTTGTCTCGCTCACCTACACCGCCGCAGCAAATCGAGGTACATCTGGGTTGATGATGCATGTCTTGGGCATCGGGCAAATTGCAGCACACTGAGGCTCATCAAAGAAGCCAATGCATTCGGTGCACTTTGCTGGGTCGATAAAGAAGGAAAAGTTCTTCTCCAAAATCGCGTCGTTGGGACATTCATTCTGACACGCCGAGCATCCTGTGCAGTTTGACTCCTTAATCATGTATGCCATTGTGGACCTTCCATTTCTGCACCCTTAGGTTGCGATCAGTGCACCTTGCCGTATATCGGCGTCGCCACGCTTTTTATGTTCGATCTCTCCGTTTTGCACTCGCTCCAGATACTCTCTGAAATACGTCAGCGCAGACTGCTCGATGTACTCCAGTGCAAAACGATCGACTGGCTCAATGCCGGCTTTCAGCAGCCCTTCGCGTGGGCAGTTGCCAATTCTGGAGATGAATACGGCAGAACAGTCATTGATGGCGCGAACCACGGTTTCTAGACTTTCCTCTTCTCCGAAGCCGCCCTGACAGTAGTTATCCACCCTGCGATGACCTACAAACTTCGCTCCGGTAGTGCCAACCTCATAAACCTGGAACTCTTTCGCGTGACCGAAGTGCTGGTTGATGCGTCCTCCCCCCGCGCTTGCAACAGCGATCAGAACGGAGATATCGCTGTCTGTGCCTGCGAGCATCTTCAGTTCTTCATTTCGAGCCGCAACCACAGCTGCTCGTTGCCTCTCCACATCCTCCTGATACGCTTGACGGATCTCCAGATCGTAGTGAACGTTCATCTTCATGACCTTTTGAGTTGTGAATTCATTGCTGCGATCCTCGCCGAGCAGACCCACCGCATCCGCACGGCACTGGCGGCAATGGCGCATCATGTTCATCTCGCCCTCGCACGAATCCTGCAAGGCCTTTAGCTCTTGTGCGGTCGGCCCGCGTGTCCCGTTGAGTCCGAAGACCGTGCCATGCTCAGGCGCGGAGATCAAGGGCATGATGTTATGCAGGAAAGCGCCGCGCGACTTCACTGCCTTGTTGACCTCTGCCAGATGATGATCGTTGATGCCGGGAATCATCACTGAATTCACTTTGCAAAGAATGCCGCGCTCAGTCAGCAGCTCCAGGCCCAGCAGTTGACGCTTGCTCAGAATCCTGGCTGCTTCGACTCCCTCGTATCTCTTCCTGTTGTGGTAGATCCAGGGGTAGATCTTTGCTCCGACCTCTGGATCGATCATGTTGATAGTGATGGTCACATGATCGATATTGAGCGCCTGGATTCTATCGACGTATTCGGGAAGCATAAGTCCGTTGGTCGAAAGGCAAAGCTTGATGTCCGGAGCTGTCTCGGTCACAAGCTCGAAGGTCTTAAAAGTCTTCTCAGGATTAGCTAACGGGTCGCCGGGACCAGCAATACCGAGTACGGTCATCTGAGGGATATTCGAGGCCACGGCAATTACTTTCTTGGCCGCCTGTTCCGGAGTCAGCCGTTCACTCACAACACCTGGCCTGGACTCATTCGAACAATCGTACTTGCGGTTGCAGTAGTTGCATTGGATATTGCAGGCTGGCGCCACGGCCACATGCATTCGCGCATAGTGGTGATGCGCTTCTTCGCTGTAACAGGGATGGTTCTTCACCTTCTCCCAAATCTCCGGCGACAGATCGCCTTGTCCAGCAGCCGAACCACAACTGGATTTTCCGCTTACGCCCTTTGAACCGCAGCCCTTTTGTCCGCTCCCAGGAAGCGCTGGCAGCATCACGAGCAACTGTGCGACGGCCTTTTGAGTGCCAAGCTCCATTGCATCCCCCATTGTGTCGGAGTGCCCCGGACTACGGGTATTGCAATGGTCTATTGCAACTCGACCGCCAAAGTAGATGTTGCAGATACTGCATAACTTACGGGCGTTTGGTTTATGTCGTAATCCTGACACAAGACGAGATACGCAGCGGTTTTGTCGCAAATCGGCCATCGCAACTAGCAAATTGGAGCGGAATTTCAATGCAATCGAGCGATGGAGTTTGCACGAGGAAGAATCGTCAAGAGTTCAAAGAATGATCAGAATCGCTTGATCTCCACGCTGTGCTTTCGCAGCGCGTAACCCATTTGACGTGATGTCAAGCCCAGTATCCGTGCTGCTTTGGCTTGAACCCAGCCGGATTTCTCCATGGCATCGACCAGGCGCTGACGATCCGTAGCGTTTTCTTGCGCGCTGCTTGAATTTTCCAAAGGCTTAGCGTTTTCGATGTCGCTATCAACAGCAACATTTGAATGTTCAGCAACCCTGCGTACCGGCCAGGTGCGTTCTTGTTTCGGCGAAAAGACAGGGAGTGGTACATAGCCGGCCTGTTGTTGCTGCATCTTGTTCATGGACTTGCCCATCACGAGCGAAAGACAGCTATCATTGCTGCACGCAAAATCTTCCACCACGATCAGAGAGTCTTTTGCCAGCGCCGCCGTGCGCTTTACGCAGCTCTCTAACTCCCGCACATTGCCAGGAAAGTCGCAAGCGCACAGCACCTCCATTGCGCGTTTTGAGAGGGTCAGCGAGACACCATGTTCCTCATTGAAACGGCGCAAGAATTCCTTAGCCAACATCCCCACATCCTCGCGCCTCTCTCGCAAGGGGGGAAGAAAGATAGGCACCACACTGATGCGATAGTAGAGGTCAGAGCGGAATTGACCTGCCAGCACTGCTGCTTCCAGATTCCGGTTGGTCGCTGCCACCAGCCGCACATCAACCTTGATAGTGCGGCTGCCACCCACACGTTCAAACTCACCCTCCTGTAGCACTCGCAGCAGCTTGGCTTGGAACGCACCTGAAATCTCTCCGATCTCATCAAGAAAGAGAGTCCCTCCATCAGCCAGCTCGAAGCGGCCTTTGCGCAATCCGATAGCGCCTGTAAAAGCCCCGCGCTCGTGGCCGAATAACTCTGATTCCAGAACTGTCTCAGAGAGTGCCGCGCAATTGACTCGGATGTACGGTTTCTCGCTGCGTGGAGAATACTCGTGAATGGCGCGTGCAAACAGTTCTTTACCAGTACCTGATTCTCCGCAGAGCAGAACTGGCAGATTGCATCGCGCAACTTGCTGTATCTTCTCAACCACTTCGCGAATGGCCGCACTCTCGCCGATGATCCAGTCGATTCCGTCGTGTTTGGACTCGGTACGCTGCTCCAGCTCTTTTTCAAGCCGGTGACGATCAGTCATCAGTCTTTCGCGGTCTCTGGCTATCAGCGTTTGCAGCGCAACGGACTGACCTACCAGGTTGGCGACCATGGTCAAAAAGCGCACATCTTCGTCAAGCGTATGCGGAGAGGAGTTACCGTCAAGCCTTTCAATCATGATGGTGCCAACCGTGCGGTTGTCTCCCTTAATCGGAACGCCCACAAACGATCTTTGAATGGAGGGATCGTCCGAGTTCAATTCGCCCCAATCCGCGAACAGCGGACTTCCTGCGATATTGCGCACAACCAGTGGCATACCTGAGACAACGATCTGGCCCACCGCCTGTTCAGGGAGTCGTTCGAAATGCTCTCTCGCAGTCGCCTCGCTCCATCCTGCACCGACGACGATAGACGTCCGGTCTTCTTCGTCCAGCAACGCGATCAGGCCATTATTCATATCTAAAAAGCTGGCTAGAAGATTAATGACTCCAGAGAGAGCCATCTCCAGTCGAGCAGGACGCGCAAGCAGCTTCGAGATCTCGTAAATTCCCATGAGCGCGGAATTTGCGCGACTGCTCGATTGCATCGCACGTTCATGACTGGGGGTCTCGTCCTGGCTCGACACGTCTCGCCTCCTTTCTGTGAAGGCAAAAAATGGCTGACTGAATCTGCAATACGGAGCTGAATTGCCTAAACACGGGAATAAGAGAATCGTCCGCCCGCTCTGGCTTTGCGTGCCAGATGCCAGTACGTTTGCAACGCTCCGGTTCGTAGGCATATTTTGGCAGAGATTTCATGCTCGGTCAATGAAGACCGCATAAGGAAAACAGCGAAATCCGGAACAGTGAAACTCTAAACCGTTATATTCTCAAGTCATTTATGCTAGGCTGCGGCCCTCTATCCCTCAAACAACAAAAGCCTTGTGGGATCAAGTCGCACCCGCCACGGCTGCGGTTGGGCACTGAGCGTTCGCCTGAGATCCTTGGGCACATCGGACTGCAAGTGAGACAGCTCGCCTACCGTCGGCGCATCGTGCAAGCAGGTAAAGCGTCATCTCAGCTAGATCCGTAGCGGCGAGGTATCGATGGGTAGCGTCACGGCGCTGACCTTGTAAATCCGTGTTTTTGAAAGATGGCTTGCGCGGTGGGGCTGGCGAGATAGTCGATGAACTTGCGTGCGTCTGCTTCGCCGTGGCTTCCCTTCACCACAGCCGCCGGATAAACGATGACTTCGTGCGTCGAGTCGGGAGCTGAGGCGACCACGCGAATCTTGCTGGTCGTCATCGCGTCTGTTGCATAGACCAGGCCAGCATCGGCATTGCCGGTTTCAACGTACGTCAGAACCTGGCGGACATCCTTTCCGAGCACAAGCTTTGTGTTGAGTTGATCCCAGAGGTGAAGCGACAGGAGCGCTTGTTTGCCGTATTCACCTGCCGGAACGCTTGCCGGATCGCCGAGTGCGATCAACCGAATTGACTTATCAGTTAGCCCCTGAAAATCGCGAAGCTTCGAGTCCAGTGGCACAATGAGCACCAGCGTGTTTCTCAACAGATTGCGGCGTGTGCCTCCGACGATCAGCCCCGTGGCCGTCAGATCGTTCATGGGCTTGGCTGCGGCGGAGATGAAGATGTCCACCGGCGCGCCCTGATCGATCTGTGCTGCGAGGGTTCCAGAGGAGCCGAAGTTATTGGCAAATGCGATTTTGCCGCGGCCTTGATTGTAGGCAGCCTCCGTCTCAACGAGGGCATCCTTCAAGCTTGCAGCCGCTGAGATTGTCAAAGTCGTCTGCGCTAGACTGCTGCATCCACCGAAGACAAACACTAGAACGCCCATAACGGCAGATGCGCAAAGGCGGATAAAATGTGAAGCCCACATCTTGACCAATCTCATTTCCGCCTCTCTTCTCAGTAACTGATTCTTGCACCGAATTGAACGACTCTTGGATCTGTGGCGGTTGAGGTGATGGAGCTGAAGGCCGGTGATCCGAAGCTGCCATTCGGCTGCGCAAACGCCGGCGTGTTGGTAAGGTTAAATATCTCCGCGCGAAACTCAAAGTCAGCGTTGTCGCCGATCGTCGTATGCTTGATGAGCGCAATATCGCCATCGTGATAGTGAGGTCCCCGGACCGGATTGCGCGACGCATTTCCCAGCGTAAAAGCCGCAGCCGTGCCAAATGCCGCAGTATTAAAGAACTGTTTAGGTGTGCGCTGCGATGCAGGAAGTCCAACTTTTCCGAGGATGTTCGGACGCTGTATTGCAAAACCGGCAAAACTGTTATTGTTGGTGGCCTGCGTAACTGTGATCGGCATGCCCGACTGGAGCAACAGGATGCCATTGAACGACCATCCGCCAAAGAGCCGCTCTTCGATTCCATTGGAGGCAAGGCCATGTCTCTTTCCGACGGGCAGCCTATATGTGCCGCTTGCCGCAACCACATTTGGCATATCTCCGGAAGAGGAATCGCGCTCCAGCTTTGGTTGGAAGGTATCCGCCCCGCCGAGACTGCTTGAATTCGGCGACGACAGAACCGTCGTCGAAAAGACCGATGAGGCTTCGTCGATGAGCTTGGAGTGCGTATAACTTAGGACGAACGAAAGCCCATTCGACATGCGTTGCTCCACCTTCGCCTCGAGCCCATTGTAGTTTGTCTCTCCGGTGTTCTTGCGATAGGAGGCAACATTGAGGAAGCGTGGATAGGGCTTGATCGACTGCGCGTAGGTAATCGTCTTCCCACCGATGGATGATGACGCCGGCAACTGACCAAAGTACGGATTATTAATTTTGGTGAGTAGCGCCGATCCCTGGGAAAGTTGGTCGACCGTGAGTTGATTGAGGTTTGTATCTGGCATGCCAACGTGAACGACATGCGATCCAACATACGCGATGTCAAACGACAGGTGGCCTGTGATCTCTCGCTCAATCGCGAGGTTCCACTGCTGAACATAACCTGAGCCAAGAGTCTTGTTCGCGGTGTAAACGCTCTGGCCAAGTCCGGCGTCCGGTGTCAACGGTATCGGCGCCACAGTTGGACCGCTGCTGAGTGCGAAGGCTAGGTTGATGTTGTCTTGAGTCCTCTGAGCGACATTTTGGATAAAAGGAAACTGCGGCGTTGTAAACGGTGTCGTAATGCCGGACTGATCGAAGAACACGATGCCGAATGCACTGCGTACAACGGTCTTTGGCGTCAGCAGATATGCGATGCCGAGGCGAGGACCGAAGTTGTCCCAATGCAGTTCCCTGGCGCTGCGAGAGAATCCATCTTTTCCCAGGTATTGAAGCGTCTGTGTGCCGAGATTGAAGACGGCACCCTGATTGTTCAATTCAGTTGAAGGGAAGTTCAGAGTCCAACGCACCCCTGCGTTGACAGTGAGGCGCCGCGATAACTTCCAATCGTCCTGGACAAAGAACTCACTGACATGGTCGCGTGGCCGCATCTTGTTTTGTTGAAGGTCGATTTGGAAGTTATCAACCTGGCCAAGCAGGAAGCTGGCAATCGCATTGCCGCCGGTTGTCCCAGTCGCGATCTGCTGATTTGTTCCGGTGACTGTGAAGCCGAAGGCTCCAGTGGGGTTGCCGGGAGCCACAGCATTTAATTGGTACCAGCGAAGATCGACGCCAAGCTTCAGAGTGTGTGAGGCAATTGATCGAGAGAAGATGTCGACAAGCTGAGTTACTGCAGTTTCATAATTTGAAAATGTGCCGCTACTCTGGCCAAGTTGCTGCATGCCGGTAAGCGTGAAAAGCGGTATCGCATTATTGAATGCTGCATTGGCTGGAATTCCCGGGATGCCCAGAGACGTCGAGGGTGAACTGTCTAGCGTCGTGCCTACAATACCGTTGGAGCGTCGCGTGTAGCCGGCGCGAAGATCGTTGAGCGTCTTGCCGCCGAAGAGATGAGCTTCATTGAAGACCACCTGCTGGCCCAGCACATGCGAGAGTCCGGCAACGTTGTTGGTGCCCAATACCGTGCCGCTGATCGCGCCGCTCCCGTCTGGGAATGGTGTCGCCGGCTGATCAACGTCGTTGAAATACGAGTATCGAACAAAGCCGAGGTCATTATGCCGGATTTTGGCGTCGACTCGCAGATCGAATTGACTCTGATGATCGAGATCGTTGGCCACGCGCGTGTAGTTGTTTGCCACGCCTGTGCTTGGAAGTGGTTGTGGATAGCGATTGAGGAACTGCACCGCTACGGGGTCAAGAGGAGTAGTGATTACATCCTGCGAGAACTCCGTCCGCACGTATTTGCCACCGGTAAAGGTTGTGCTCGACGGGTCAAAGATATGCGCGACTCCTGTGAAGATGCCGCTGCGCTCGGCGACTGTAGGAACGGTCGAAGTGCGCACTACACCCAAGTCCTGGCGTTGTCCCTGGAAGTCGCCAAAAAAGAAGAGATGATCCTTGACAATTGAACCCCCGAGTGTGCCGCCGTACTGGTTGCGGCGAAATCTGGGCTTGGCGGCCGTTGGCGGGGTGAAGTAGTTACGCGCATTCAGAACTTCATTGCGGAAGAAGTCGTAGAGGCTGCCGTGATAGGCGTTTGTGCCGCCCTTGGTGGTCAGGTTCACAACTCCGCCGTTGAAGCGGCCAAACTCGGCGGGGACCCCGTTAGTCTCAATGTTGAACTCCTGAATATCGTCCACAATCGGGAAGAAAGCAACCTGGCCCGGCTCCGGCTGCAACGCAGAGATGCCATCGAACAAGTACTCGTTTGTTCTGGGGCGGCCGCCATTGATTCGCGGCAGTTGCGTACCCTGGGGCAACGCGACACCGGGCGCAAATGTCGTCAACTGTACGAAATTGCGGCCATTGAGCGGCATCGCCGGCACTGCATCGCCATGAACAACCGACTCCACATCGCCAGCCGCCGATTGCAGGATCATCTCATCGGCCGAAACGATTGTTGTTTCGGTGTTCGAGCCTACCTCCAGCACAAAGTCGAGTTGAACGTGCTTCCCAGTCTCCAGGCCAACGCCCTTCCGCTGCACCGTCTTGAAGCCCGCGACCAAAACGTCAACCCGATAGATGCCGGGCCTCAAAATCGGGAATGAATAGTCACCGCTGCTGGTGGTCAAGGCCTGCTCATCCAAACCTGTGCTCTCATCCGTTGCAGCTACATGTGCCCGAACAACCGCAGCCCCCATCTGGTCGACCACTCTGCCCGTTAGCTCGCTGCCTCCAGCCTGGCCGAAGAGCGAAGCTGCGGCACCCACCAAACTGGGACAAATGAAAAGAAAAAGATAATGGCGCTGGGGCATTGTTCCTCCAAGGGATTCCTGTTTCCCGTTCGATTTGATGGAGCTTCGGAGTCCTGCATCAGCAAGGACGATGCATGTGTTCCACAAATTTGAATGAGGTTGAGCGGCTGGCAGCGATTGATACAACTATACATGACTCTGTCTCGTATGCAAGACAAATGCAAATATAGAAAGAAGGTTCCGTATATTTGGGCGCGGGAATGCTTCAGACTCTGGGTCGATGACAATGGACGGAAGCCGACGCTTCCCTGGTCGAATTCGATGATGAATTTAGCCGCGCGGAGAACTTTGACAATTCAAGGTGCGCGCACTCTTTTGCGTCGATAGAATTGTGCCTCAAACGCCGATCATCACATTCGAAGCTTTCACAATCGCGCTGACCTTGTCGCCTTTTTGCAGCCCGAGTGCATGAACGCTCTCCTTGGTGATCGACGCAATCACCGTAGCGCCGCCGGCTAGCTTGATTGTGACCTCGCTGTTGACCGCTCCGTCATGGGAACTGATCACTTCGCCTGCCAGCACATTGCGGGCGCTCAGTTTGGAGCCATCCACGCCTCTGCCGACAATCACCTCGTTGGCTTTAATAATCGCGAAGGCCGTTTTTCCTTCGGTCAAGCCCAACGTATCGATACTGGAGTTTGTAATGATTGAGACGATGTGCTCCCCACCCGTCAGGGCAAGTGTGACCTCAGCGTTCACAGCTCCCTTGGTCACGTCCTGCACCTTACCTTCAAAGACATTTCTCGCACTGATTTTCATTCCTCTCCTCCAGTCGATTGCCGGGTTGGCGACGCGGGGGCAATGGGTTGCCGCCAGTGGATAACAGTACCATAAATCATTTCCAGGATACCGGATTGGTCTGCCTAGTCGGTGACTCCAATTCCCTCTTGTGCATTTTCCCTCGTATCCGTATCATCAGTCGCGTATACAGTACACGCTATTTTGCCACGAGGCACGGATGCAATCAATCGAGGTAGTAACGAATCTTGCGCAATTGAGGGCAAAACGAGCTATTTCCGCGGCGAGTTTGGCCGCGGAAGCCGGCGTCAGCCGCCAGACAATTCACGCCATTGAAGCTGGACTCTATATTCCCAACACGACAGTTAGCCTGAAGCTGGCTCGCATCCTCGGCACGACGGTTGAGGAATTGTTCCAACTCGAACCAGACCAGAAGGTGATTGAGAGGACTGCGGAAGTCTTCATTCTTGGCGAGCTGACCTCATTTCCGAAGGGACAGCCGCTGAGGCTAGCAAATGTCAATAATCATTTGGTTGCCGTAGCACCCGATCCGGCAAGTTGGGGTTTGCAGCCAACAGATGCTGTTTTTCTAGCGCCGATCAGTAATGGTGCAAGCCACGTCAATGCGAGGGTTCGGCTTATCGGCAATGGCTGGAAGAATCCAGGACGCATCCTTCTCACTGGCTGTGATCCCAGCGCATCGCTGCTCGCACACTCGCTTGAACGCCAGGGATTTGAACTCATAATCGCCTATGAAAACAGTTCGCACGCTCTCAACTTGTTACATGAGGGACTGGTTCATGTCGCAGGTACGCATTTGGCAGAGAAGGCAAACGACAAGGCCGATTTATTGCAGATCAGCAAAATGTTTCCTCGCAATTCTATTGCCGTTCTCTCCTATGCGATGTGGAAAGAAGGGCTGATCGTCGCTCAGGATAACTCTAAGAAGATAACGGGTATTATGGACTTATCGCGAAAAGACATTCGCATAACAAATCGTGAACCGGGCGCAGGCTGCCGTCGCCTATTAGACGACCTATTGCGGAAGAACAAGACCGCCAGTGACAGGATTCGAGGCTATGACCGAATCACGCTCGGACAGCTTCCCGCCGCACGTCTGGTTCAGAGCGGAGAGGTGGATTGTTGCATAGGCACACAGGCCGCTGCATCCTCCATGGGCTTGGCCTTCCTTCCACTCGCAGAGAAACCCTACCTCTTGGTGCTCCGGCGCGCGCATCTTACGCTGCCGCCTGTTCAAGCACTCATAGAGACCCTGGGCCGATCTGCGTACCGGCGTGAGGTGGAAGCTTGTGTCGGCTATGACATGCGAAAGGCAGGTGACAGGCTGGTCTGAAGTTCAAGTCGCTGTATCGGAAGCGCCTTTTCTGAGACCATCAATACTCAAGCTTCCAGGTTGGGCGCTCAAGATATCGCAATACGAGTGTCGAAGCGAACCGGTCTGTCATGCGCTTCTATTTTTGCATTGCCTTTGCCTCGTTTCTGTTCTTCGCGTGCGATCGCCCGCATCATCTCGCCCACTTCTCACCGCCGATCTGTTGTCGGACGGGGCTTTGCAAGCAGGTCGTTGGTGAGCCGCCCGCGATAAATGTCCGAAGGCAAGTACTGGCGCTTCTAACTGCGAGTGGGCAATCGGTCACGATCCACGAGTCCGGAATGGTCTGGACCGGCACAGGGATTTCTTACCCGCGGCCTTTGCAGACAATCACAGAATTGATAGCAGCGCATCATCCAATGCCTTCTTACCTCACTTCCTGCAAAAAGGAATGTCGTAGCGCAGAACTTATCGCATATTGCGCGAGGACTCGTGGAAGACTGCCTCCGTCTCAAGGATCAAGGAGGTAAGCCATGCAACAGGGAAGCGTTATTCAAACGACCAGAAGGGAAGGTCCGAATGTATGGCAGTTTCGGTGGTCGGAAAAGGATCTGAACGGCCACCGTGTATACCGCAAACGGGTCATCGGAACGGTTGAGCAATACGCTGATGCGGCTGCAGTGCGCCATGCGGCTTCAGCTCTCTTGTCCGATGTGTATTTGCGATCCCGTCAAGATCGGATCGGCTCCATCACTGTTGATCAGTTGTGTGAGCATTTTGAGCAGAGTGAAATGCGTTCCGGCGCCAACTTGTGGAGCATCGCAACCCAGAGGACCTATCGCGGTTACATTCGTCGATGGATCAGACCACGCTGGGGTTCTCGCTCTCTGGACGAGATTAAGGCAGTGGAAGTAGAAGCTTGGCTGCATGGGATCAATCTAGCCCGCGCCTCAAGAGCCAAGATTCGAAACGTCCTTTGTGTCCTATTCAACCATGCGTGTCGGCATGAATTGTTTGATCGCAACCCAATACGTTTCGTTCGCCAAAGTGCCAAGCGCCGAGGAACTCCGGACGTGCTAACAGGCGCTGAAATCAGGGTGTTGGTTGAGAATCTGCCACTACGTGAGCGCACCCTTGTTCTGCTGGCTGCATCAACCGGGTTGAGACAGGGCGAACTCTTCGGTCTAAAGTGGAGGGACATTGATTTCGAGCATGGGGAGATGAATGTCATTCGATCGATTGTCTGTGGCGTCGAAGGCCGCTGCAAGACCGAATCTTCGCAGAAGCCGGTTCCGATGCATTCGCAGCTCGCCGCGGCATTGATTGCGTGGGGACAACAGTGCAGGCTCAAGACCGGTGACGATTGGGTGTTTGCCAGTCGATTGCACAACGGGCGAAGGCCGTATTGGGGAGCAGCAATTATGCGCCATTACATCCAGCCAGTTGCCGAAAAGCTGGGTATTCAAAAGCGCATTGGGTGGCATACGTTTCGTCACACCTACTGCACATTGCTGAGAAGTCTTGGAGTCGAATTCAAAGTCATGCAGGAACTGATGAGGCATTCCTCGCTGCGCTCCACGCTCGACGTGTACACGCAGGCGGTTGGCCCAGCGAAGCGGGCCGCGCAAGCCGCAGTGCTTTCGCTCTTCTTCGCGCCGCCGGATTTACACGATGGTTGCGATATTATTGGGCTGGCGTAATTGGAAGCAATCCGGTTTTGAGGGTGCAAAAAGGACACAAAAACGTGGCTTTTTGCACCCTCGAAGGTCAGGCGAAACTGAGCGTAAACTCCTGATTCTATTTGGCGTCCCCGACGGGATTTGAACCCGTGTTATCGCCGTGAAAGGGCGGTGTCCTAGGCCGGGCTAGACGACGGGGACGCGTATTGGGTAAGCAATCGACCTCAGTCGGTCGTATGCGCCCTTATGAAGGCTATCAACTCAGAGGGGTCGTGTCAAAGAACGCTCTCTTCTATAGCAAATGAGCCTGATGGGAAGTCATCCGGCATGGCATGAGCCAGCTAGAAATGCTCACTGTACTAAACCGGATGGACTCAGAACCATCGGCGCGGCGGGCACAAAACCCCAGGCATAGTGCATATTTGACAGAAATGCGTCTTTGGCGATATAAATGACTCGTGGTCAAAAATGCCCACAATTCGAATATGAGCGAAAGTCATAGTCATCACTCCGCTGCAATTCTTCAGGCATTGGCTACCGGCGATCTGGACCATCCGCCGGGTGCAGGCCGACGTGAGCGCCGCGCCGCGGAGACGCGGCTGCGACTCTTCCGCTGCGCATTGCAGCTTTTTGCCGCGCGCGGTTTTTCTGCCGTCACCGTGGAGGATATTACAGAAGCGGCCGATGTCGGCAAAGGAACATTCTTCAACTATTTTGAGAGCAAGGACCATGTGCTCGGAGTGATGGCTGAAATTCAGCTTGGCAAGGTGAGGGAGGCCGTTCTGAAGGCCGGTCAGGGTAAACAGACGATTCATTCCGTGATGCATCGGCTGATGCTGCGTCTCGCCGAAGAGCCTGGACGGAGCCCCAGTCTGGCGCGCGTCGTTGTCTCATTCTTTCAGGCCAATGAATTCGTTCGCGCTACCATTGCGCACAATATGCGGGAGGGCTGCAAGATGGTCGCCGAGGTTGTCGGCGCCGGCCAGATGCGCGGTGAGATTGACCCCAGCCTGAAGAAAGAGAAAGTTGCGTTGCAGCTTCAGCAAACCTTCATGGGCACTGTCTTGTTCTGGTCGCTGCATGGTGAACCGGCGCTTGATCTTTGTATGGAAGACAGTTTTCAGCACTTCTGGAGAGCGATCGCCGTCTCCAGCAAAAAGTAGGTACCATGAATTCAAAACTCCGCATCATCGCATTTCTTTGGCTGGCTGTGCTGGCCGCAACCACATCTGCCGGACAGCAGCCAGCGACGTATCGTCTCACCTTGCAGGAAGCAATTCAAAAAGCACTTCAAGCCAATGTGAGCGTGCTGACCGCGGGTACCAGGGTTGACGAGGCGGAGGGTACACGCATGCGCCGCTTATCGGCCGCGCTGTTTCCGCGCGTGAATGCTCAGAGCTACGCCAATTTGCAGAACCGCGACCTGCGCGCCTTCGGAATCTCTTTGCCAGGAATGCCGGATGTTGTCGGGCCATTTTCGAATTATGACTTCCGCGTCTATGCGCAGCAGAACATAATTGATCTCGCAAGCTATCGCGGACTAAAGGCCAGCGAACGTGCTGTTGATGCCAGCAAGATGGACGAGCGAGATGCACGCGACCTGATCGTGCGCGCCGTTGCTGCGCTTTATTTGAATGCGCAGTCGGCTGCGGCGCGCACCGATGCCGCGCAATCACGCGTGAACGATTCGAGCGCATTGTTCAAGCTGGCCAAAGACAGGCACGATGCCGGAAGCGCAACCGGCGTGGATGTACTGCGAGCTCAAGTTCAGTTGGCCAACGATCGTCAGGCGCTACTGATTGCCAGAAACCAATACAAGCAATCGCTGCTCATGCTCGCGCGTAACTTGGGCATGAATCCGGGTACGCCGTTGGAACTTGCCGAGCCGCTCGACTATCGCCCCTTGAAGCAGCAAGAGATTGAAACACTTGCCTCGACGGCGCTCACGGTTCGCGCTGACTATCTCGCACTGGCCGCGCAGCGTCAGGGATTGGTTGAGCAGCAACGCGCCAATCGCGCCCGCTACTATCCGAAGCTTAGCGTCAACGGAAACATTGGCGGGATTGGGCGCAGCATCGGCAGTGTGCGCAGCACGGGCCTGCTGCAAGGCCAAATCGATTTCACCCTCTTCGACCGCGACCGTAATGGTGAAGCGCAGGAACTGGCAGGTCGCGTAAAGCGGATTGACGATCAGATTGCCGATCTGCGCCGCGGCATTGATGAAGAACTTCGCGAGGCCCAGCTAAATCTGGATTCCGCTAGCGAGCAAGTGGCTGTGGCGCAAGAGGGGCAGGAGCTGGCGCGACGCGAACTGCAAATGGCACAGGATCGGTTTCAGCAGGGTACGGCCAACAATGTCGAGGTAATTACCGCGCAGGACGAGTTGGCGCGCGCCGAGGGAAACTACATCCTTGCAGTCAGTAGCCATGTGGACGCAAAGTTTGCGCTTGCCCGCGCGATGGGCGATACCGAGAAAAACATTATTGAGTTCCTGAAAAATCCATAAGCCACAATAACGGTCGGGCCATCATTGTGAACAGCGTAATTGAGGATTGAAGCGATGAAGAAAATCATTCCAGTTCTGGTTCTGCTGGGGGCAGCCGTTGCCGCGAGCATTTACTACTATCCGCGCCTTACAAAAAAGGCCACACCCGTGAACCAGCTTATGCTTTCCGGAAACATAGAAGCGCATGAAAGCTTGGTGGGCTTCAAGGTACAAGGGCGCATCGTAGAATTGCCTGTCGAAGAAGGTCAACTGGTTGCTCAAGACGCTTTGCTTGCGCGGCTCGACGACGCCGACTTCAAGCAAAAAGTCCGTATCGACGAGGCCAGTGTACGTGTGCGCGAATCGAATCTCGCGCTCACAATGGCCGGAACACGGGAGCAGGAAACGAGAGCGGCGCAGCAGACCATGATTGATGCGCAGGTCGATGTGGAGCAGAAGAAACTCGACAGCGAGCGAGCTCAGAAACTTTTTGCAAAGGACGAGGTTTCGGCGCAGGATCGCGACCTAGCGGCTACCGCGCTCAAGCGCTCAGAGGCCATTTCCAAGGCCGCGCAGCAGCGCTACAACGAGGCTGTCGAGGGCAGCCGCAAAGAGGACATTGCCATCGCTCGCGCCAACGTTAGTCAGGCCAGCGCAAGTCTTGGCCTCTCGCAGGTCAATCTGAGTTATACCGTTTTGCGCGCCCCTTCGTCGGGTGTCGTCACCGTGCGTCAGGCGGAGTTAGGAGAGGTTGTCGCCCCTGGCTCTCCGGTGGTAACACTGTCTGACCTCGATCACATCTGGCTGCGCGCCTACATTGCCGAAACTGATTTAGGCAGTATTCACTGGGGTCAGGACGCAGTTGTCGCTACTGACACCTATCCCGGAAAGCAATATCACGGGCGCATTTCATTCATCTCATCGACTGCGGAGTTTACGCCTAAAAGCGTTCAGACAGCCAAGGAGCGAGTGACTCTCGTCTACCGCATCAAAATTGACATCGACAATCCGAATCATGAGTTGAAGCCGGGAATGCCTGCCGATGCGCGTATCGAACTGGCCGCGAGCAAGGCGACCAACAAACCATGACAGAGCAATCCCAATCCGCGATTGTCGTAGAGGGTTTGGCGAAGAGTTTTCCCGGCGTCCGCGCTGTTGATGCGCTGAGCTTTGATGTGCGCGTCGGAGAAATCTTCGGCCTGGTCGGTCCTGACGGGGCAGGGAAGACAACCACGCTGCGTATGTTGGCGGGCATCATGCCGTCAGATGCAGGCACGGCCACGGTTGCAGGATTCAATGTTGCGCTCGATCCGGAAGGGGCAAAGCACTCTCTCAGCTATATGCCGCAGCGCTTCGGACTTTACGAAGACCTGACGGTAGAAGAAAACATCCGGTTCTATGCGGACCTGTTTGGAGTGCGCGCCACTGAAAGGAATCTCCGCTCAACCCAACTGCTCGACGCCGCAGGCATGAGCGAGTTTCGCATGCGTTTGGCAGGCAAACTTTCCGGCGGCATGAAGCAAAAACTTGGCTTGGTCTGCGCGCTCATCCATCGGCCGAAAGTGATTTTGCTTGATGAGCCGACCACGGGCGTAGATCCGGTTTCGCGGCGCGATTTCTGGCGCATTCTTTATGAGTTGGTTGCAGAGGGCGTGGCAATTCTAACCTCGACCGCGTACCTTGATGAGGCCGAGCGCTGTCATCGCGTTGCGCTGATGCACCAAGGCAAACTGCTGTTTTGCGATACGCCGGTAAATCTGAAAGCGAATATGGGCAAGGGCGTATTGTCAATCATCGCAGCGGAACCGAGGCGCGTACGCAACGAACTGAAAGATGCGGAGGGAATATCGAGTGTTCTTCTTACCGGCGATGGTGTGCACATTGTGGTAGACGATGCAGCGCGCCGCATTCCTGAGTTTGAGGCAAGGCTCAAACACGCCGGCATTTCTTTCGATGCAATTCTCAAAGTTGCGCCGTCGATTGAGGATCTGTTTGTCGATGCGGTCAGCGCGGGAGTCGCTACTCATGCCTGATGTCTCCAATGCAGTTACAGTCGAGAGTCTCGTCAAACGCTTCGGGGACTTTGTTGCTGTTGACAAGATTAATCTCGAAGTCCGCAAAGGCGAAGTCTTCGGTTTTCTGGGGCCGAACGGCGCAGGCAAATCCACCACGATTCGTATGCTCTGTGGGCTGCTGAAACCCACTTCGGGACGTGCGACAGTTGCTGAATTTGATGTAAGTAAAAATCCGGAAGCAGTGCGCCAGAATATTGGATATATGTCGCAGAAGTTTTCTCTCTACAACGATCTGAAAGTGATTGAAAACCTGCGATTGTTCGCCGGACTCTACAGTGTTCCATCCAAATCTCTCACATCGCGGATCGAATGGGCGCTCCAGATGGCCAATCTAAAAGGTCAAGAAAATCTCATCACCGGCACGCTGCCGGGAGGCTGGAAGCAGCGTCTGGCGCTGGGTTGCGCAGTGCTGCACAAGCCGCCCATCATCTTTCTAGATGAGCCAACCTCCGGTGTCGATCCCATTACGCGCCGCCAGTTCTGGGATCTGATTCATCAAATGGCTGAAGAGGGAATTACCGCCTTTGTCACAACGCACTACATGGAAGAGGCCGAATATTGCAATCGCCTTGCGCTGATTTTTCGCGGCAGGATCGTTGCACTGGGAACGCCTTCGGAGTTGAAGCGCAATTCGATGAGTGGGGAATTGCTTCTGGTGGAATGTGCTCCGCTGGGTGCTGCGGTGGAAGCCCTGCAATCGGCTTCCGGCGTGATGGATGCCGCGGTCTTCGGAAACGCTTTGCATTTGGTGGTTCGTGACGCAGCGGTTGCAGTGCCTCAGCTTGAAAAGTTTCTGGCAGGGCGCAACATCACAGTGAGCCGTATGGAAAAAATCCGTCCCAGCCTCGAAGATGTCTTTGTCTCGATCACGACGAACGAGGAGGTGAGCAAGTGATGAGCCTCACTCGCCTCCTGGCCGTTGCACGCAAAGAGGTTGTGCAGATTCTGCGCGATTCGCGCAGCCTGATGATTGTGATCGTCATGCCCGCGATTCTGGTTATTCTCTTCGGTTATGGCGTGAATCTCGACCTCAAAGGGATGCCTGTCTATGTGCTGGATCGCGACGGCAGCCAGCAGAGCCAGGACCTTCTCAAGCATTTCCAGAATAGTGAATACTTTCATATCTCTCGCGTTGTTACGGACTATGCGGAGTTGACGCGCGCCCTTGACGATGGCCACGCCAAGATGGGCATTGTAATTCCGTGGGATTTCTCGCAACGCTTGCGCGATGGCCGTCTGATTGAAGTGCAGGCGCTGGTCGATGCCTCGGACGACAACACAGCTAACGTTCTCATCGGATATACGCAAGCCGTCGTTCAGAACTACTCTGCGCAGGTGCAAATCGACTGGCTGCGTCAGCGCGGCCTCGCGATTCAACCTGCTGCGATGAGCGTTGAAACGCGCACCTGGTACAACGAAGACCTGGAGAGCAGCGCCTTCATTATTCCTGGCGTGCTGGCGTTGGTCATGTCGGTCATCGGCGCGTTTCTCACTTCGCTGACCATTGCCCGCGAATGGGAACGAGGCACAATGGAGCAGTTGATCTCCACTCCGGTTACGGCGATGGAAATTATGCTCGGCAAGCTCGCGCCCTATTTTGTTCTGGGAATGCTCGACACGATTATGACCGCGCTGATTGCGATCTACTGGTTTCACGTGCCTTTTCGCGGTTCGTGGATCACGCTGATGATTGCCTCGGCCATGTTTCTGGTGGTGGTTCTTTCGCTGGGTTTCTTGATTTCCGTGCTGGCAAAAAATCAATTTGCAGCCAGCCAGATTGCGCTTCTAGTTACTTTTCTACCTGCGTTTTTGTTGTCGGGATTCCTGTTTTCCATTGAACAAATGCCGATTGTGTTGCAGGGCATCACGCGCATTCTACCGGCGCGCTACTACGTTTCAGTGCTGAAGAAAATCTTTCTCAAAGGAACGTCCACTTCGATGCTATACGCGGATCTGATTCCATTGACGATATTCACTTTTGTGCTGGCGCTTGCGGCCACGCGCAGCTTCCATAAGAGATTGGAATAGAGGGGAGAAGCGATGCTGGGACGCCTGAAACAGATGTTGATCAAGGAGTTCATCCAGGTCTTCCGCGACAAGCGGACGCGCTTCATTCTGATTGGCCCGCCGATCATTCAGATGATGGTTTTCGGTTACGCGGCCAATTACGAGATACGCCATGTGCCGACGGTGGTGCTCGATCTAGATCAAAGCCAGGAGAGCCGCGAACTGGTTTCGCTCTTCACGTCGAGCCGGTACTTTGACGTGCAGAGGCAACTGACTGACTCTCGCCAGCTTGGCGATTTGATCGAACGGGGCGATGCCACGGTTGGCCTCGAAATCCACGCGGGCTTTGCGCAGCAGTTGCGCAAGGGACAGACCGCTCCGTTGCAAGTCATCGTCGACGCAACCAACTCCAATACCGCGCTGATTGCTTCGGGCTACATTTCGCAGATTGCGCAGGGCTTTGCGCGGCAGTACCAGCGAGATCGCATCAGCCGGATTGCGCCGCAATTGATTGAAGTCATGCCTACGGTCGAACTCGCGCCGCGGCCCTGGTACAACCCCGGCCTCACGAGTCGCTGGTTTTTTGTGCCGGGAATTATCGGCAGCCTGACTCTCGTTCTCGTAATTACACTGACAGCGTTTGCCGTGGTGCGTGAGCGCGAAATCGGAACGCTGGAACAGATCATGGTCACACCCATCCGCCCCGCCGAGTTCATTCTTGGCAAGACACTGCCGTTCTTCTTGATCGGCCTCTTCGACGTGACGCTGATTGCCGTGGTTGGATCGCTCTGGTTTCAAGTGCCTTTTCGCGGTCATCTTTCTGTGATGGTAGCTGGCGCGGTTTTGTTTCTACTGTGCATGCTGGGTGTGGGGCTGCTCATCTCCACTGTATCTGCCACGCAACAGCAGGCCATGGTGACATCGTTCTTTTTCATCATGCCGGCGATCACATTTTCCGGCTTCGGATTTCCCATCAGCACGATGCCGCAATGGATGCAGATTTGCAGCTACGCGAATCCACTGAGATATTTTCTAATCGTGATTCGCGGAAGCTATCTGAAGGGTGTAGGAATGGAGATTCTTTGGCCGCAGATGGCGGCAATGGCGGGGCTGGGCGTCGTGTTGCTGACCGCGGCAATTTTGCGGTTTCACAAGGCGTTGGATTGATAGCCGGTGGAATAGATCTATAGATTCCAGCGCCCCTGACCTGTTTGATGTACCTTTATCTATTGGGAGTTCGGTTTCCTATGATGGAATTCCATATAGCCCGGAAGGCGCGCGAACGCTATCAGTTCGCGCAGACGCTGTTTTCCTATTCGGGGAACGTGGTTTTTGCCAATGTGGCAGCCTGCCGCGAGTTTGCGCACCGCATCAACACCGTTCGCGAGGTCGAAAAGCATCCCGAGCTGGTGGTTCATGCCGGCCAGCTCTTTGCAATGGGCCTGATCGACGAGGCCAGCCACGTGCTGTTGGCGCGCTACAGGGAGCAATTTGACCCGGCGGTGATGACCTCTGCACTGGACTTTTTCTCGGCGCAGGTGGGCGCGGAGCCGTTGGCCAGAATGCTGCTGGCTTTTGTCGAGCAGTTTCCCGGCTCGTCGGTAATTCGCGGCCTGGAAACGCCTAAGCAATGGCTGGCGAAATCGACCGATGGCGTTTCGCACTGGGCTGTCGCGCTGGAAGAGCTTTTGCTGCTGTGGACCGCCAACCGCAACGAGGCCTTTCAACCTTTTGAGGAGCTTTTTGAAGAAAAGACGCTGGCCGAGAAAACGGTCTATCGCCGGGTCACGCAGCAGTTTCCTGAGTACTTTGCCACGCGCCCACTGATTTCATTGCCCGGCGCCACGCCGATGAACCTGCTTGACCTGCTTCGCGCGCCAGCAGTGGGTGCACCCCGTTCGCTCAGCGACCAGCTCGCCCTGATCCGCAAGCTTTGGAAGCCGATGCTGGGCGACAGCCTGGAGCAGCTTCTGTCCATCGCTGCCGAAATTCTACGTGAAGAAGAGCTAGCCATCTGGATGCAGTTCAACCCGCACGACGACATGGCTCGCCGCCGCGAGGGTGGTCGAACGGGTGGAGGCATAGTTGCCACCGCCGAGGTTCCGGTCTTCGGCGACCCTGCCCACGAATACGAAAAGTTCAGCGCCGACACGGCCTGGATGCCGACCACCGTGCTAATTGCCAAAAGCACCTATGTTTGGCTGGCGCAGATGAGCAAACGCTACGGCCATGCGATTTCGAAACTGGACGAGATTCCCGACGAGGAACTGGCTCTGCTGGCTCATCGCGGATTGAATTCGCTGTGGCTGATCGGCGTTTGGGAGCGCAGCCGCGCCTCCAAGACCATCAAGCAACTCTGCGGAAATTCGGACGCTGTGGCGTCGGCCTATTCGCTCTTTGACTACACAATTTCAGACGACCTGGGCGGCGAGGCAGCATACACGAATCTGCGCGACCGCGCCTATCGGCATGGTATTCGCCTTGCCAGCGACATGGTTCCCAACCACATGGGCATCGATTCGCCTTGGGTCATTGAACATCCAGAGTGGTTTATTTCGCGCCCGGAGCCGCCTTACCCGGCTTATAGCTTCAACGGTCCCAACCTCTCTCACGATGGCCGTGTCGAGATCAAAATCGAGGACCACTACTTTGAGCAATCGGATGCCGCAGTCGTTTTTCGCCGCCGCGATCAGCAGAGTGGCGAAACGCGCTTTATCTATCACGGCAACGACGGCACCAGCTTTCCCTGGAACGACACGGCGCAGCTCGACTACCTGAATCCAGCCGTTCGCGAGCAGGTCATCCAGACCATTCTGCACGTGGCGCGTCTCTTTCCGGTGATCCGCTTCGATGCAGCGATGACGCTGGCCAAGCGGCATTTTCATCGCCTCTGGTTTCCCGGTCCGGGATCAAGCGGCGCCATTCCCAGCCGCGCTGAATACGGCATGAGTCAGGCGGAATTTGATCGCTGTATGCCGCACGAATTTTGGCGTGAGGTGGTAGATCGCGTGGCCGTCGAAGTTCCCGGCACGCTGCTCCTGGCCGAGGCATTTTGGCTGATGGAAGGCTACTTCGTTCGCACGCTGGGCATGCATCGCGTTTATAACAGCGCATTCATGGTGATGCTGCGCGACGAAGACAACGCCAAGTACCGCCAGGTCATCAAGAACACCATCGAGTTCGATCCCGACATTCTGAAGCGCTATGTCAATTTCATGTCCAATCCCGACGAGCGCACAGCCATCGATCAATTTGGCAAGGGCGACAAATGTTTTGGCGTAACAACAATGATGGCCACACTGCCGGGGCTGCCCATGTTCGGCCATGGCCAGGTCGAGGGATTCACTGAGAAATACGGCATGGAATACCAGCGCCCGCGCTACGATGAGAGCCCCGATCACTGGATGGTGGAGCGTCATGAGCGTGAGATTGCACCTCTCTTGGAGCGCCGCCGCCTCTTTGCCGAGAGTGGCAATTTTCGTCTCTACGACTTCTTTCTGGATACGGGCACGGTGGACGAAAACGTTTTTGCCTACTCCAATCGCAGGGATGACGAGCGGGCTCTGGTGGTCTTCAACAACCGCTACGGTGAGACGCACGGCACGATTGATTACTCCGCCGCCTACGCCGACAAAGGAGCCGGACAACTTCGCCAGCAAAGAATTCGCGAAGGGCTGGGACTCACCGACAACTCCGCCGTCGTGCTGGCTTGGCGCGACTCATTGACGGGCCTGGAATATTTGCGCCGTGCAAGCGATTTAGCACAGCAAGGATTGAGGCTAAACCTGCACGCCTACCAATGCCACGTTCTTCTCGATTGGCGTGAGCTTTATTCAACGCGAGAGAAGCCCTGGGACCGGCTCAGCGATCATCTCAACGGCCGCGGCGTAGCTAACCTGGACGACGCGCTGGTGCGTATGGAGTTGCAGCCAACGCACGACGCGCTGCGTGTTCAGTTGGAGCCCGGCCTGGTGCGCCTCTTCGCCGATCTGGCCGAGCATCCACGCACCCTGGCTGTCGGCATCAACACCGGAATCGAGGCCGAACGCACGGAGTTCTTTGAGGCTGCATGGACGCGCTGCGAAAATTTCCTGCGGCATGCTCAAACTGCTTATTGCACGCTGACCGGCAACAGCGGCGTTCAGCCCGCCAATCCCAGCCTGCTGCGTGCCGCCTACCGCCAGCGGCTGCGCGCCGCCATGCGCATTCCCGCGCTCGAAAATCTTTTCCCGGCCCCTTGGACTGTAGCCGCTCGCCGCATGTTGCCCAGCCCCAGCCCGCAGTTGACCGCCACGGCAATGTGGGGTCCGGTGCTCGGCTGGTGCATGTTGGAGTTGCTGGCCGAATCCATCGATGCTGAAAATGCGGAGCGCGTGGCTCTGGACCTCTTTGACCGCCTTTGCCTTCGCGAACCCTTTGCCCAGGCCTTCACCGCGCTCGGTTTCGAGGGCGAAGAGGGCTGGCGCGTCGCTGCCCGAATCAAGGTTGTGCTGCTCACCGGAGCTCGTGTCGGCCAGCCGACGGAAGAAGTCGTGGCGGCGGAAATACCTGATTCCGGTTCTCAACCGTGTCAGGGCACGACTTCACCGGGGTCCCCATCGACAGGTCTTCGTCGATGGGGTGGGAGTTCAGTCGTGCCGCAAACAACTCAAAATGAAAGTCGGGCTTTAGCCCCGGAATGCAATGCTTTGCCAACATTATGGCCCGCTTTGTGGCTAGATGCGGATGTCCTCTGGCTGACCGGCGTGCATCCTGCCGAGGGTCACGATTATCTGGTGCGCGAGCGCTATGAAGAGCTGTTGTGGTGGCTGCTGATGCCCTCGCTGCTGCGCATGGCGGGCGAGTCTGCTCCCAGCCGCGCTGCGGTAGGGGCGATGAGCAAGGCCATCGACGAAGCTCTGGCAACTGCTGAGGCCGCAGGCTATCGCGTGGATATGCTGCTGGCTCCGGCCCCGGCCGAGACTACTGCTGAAGAGCCTGCAACTGAAGTTGAGTCTGTCGCTGGAGTTGCTACTGAATCCGAAGCGGCGACTGTAGCGGAGGCATTACCTGCCGAAGAACCTAAGCCTGTAGTTGCCGAGTCGGTTGAGCCGGAGATCGAAGTCGCCGCTGAAACCGAAGCGGCGCAAGAAGAGCCGTCTGCGTTTCATGAGCAGCCAGCCCCAGTCGAGCCTGAAATCGAACCGGCCGCAGAACCTGCTGCTGAATCCGAGCCGCCGACCGAAACGGAGCCTCAACCCGTCAAAGAATCTGAACCCGCAGTGCTAGAGCTGGCAAATCCGGAGATCACTCCCACGGCCGAGCTCAGGGCCGAATCTGATGTGCTGCCGTCGGTCAACGAGCCCTGGGAACCGCCAGCTCCGCAAATAGAATTCGCGCCCAAACCCACATCTGAACCTGAGTCCGACCCAGTCGATCCGGCCTGACGGACTCAGAGGCAAAGCGCGCAAAAGGTCATCACAAACCCGTGTGACGCAAGGCACATCCTAACTTATCTTTTCGGTGGCATTGTCCCTTGCGGACAGTCTTTGGGGTGAAAGCCGCCGCGGAAAGCTCTAATACAGTTCTGTCCCTACTTTTCCGCGCAAGGCTTCACAGGCGAACGCTCTTTTACTTTCTCCCTCCACGCCCCAGGGATATGGTCCGGAAGTGAGCAGGGTCTGACCATGTCGCCCTCTCCATATCGTCCCCTCATAAAGTGTGCGTGGCAGGTGTGTGCTGTTTTTCCAAAACGCACAGGCTACGTCGCATCCCGCAAAAAACATCTTCAAAATCATCGAAATTTCATCCGTGAAAATGCTCCAGAAGCGGAGGAATTATGAAGAGTGCTGCTCATGAAGTGCTGAACGCTCACGAGAAGCTGCTGATTGACCAGGCGATTGCCGAGCACGATGGCCGTCCCGGAGCGCTGCTGGGAATCCTGGAAGCTGTTCAGGCCGCCAACGCGCACAAGTTTCTTTCCATGGAGTCGCTGCGCTACATTGCCGATGAAACCGGCATTCCCCCAGCCACCATCTACAGCGCCGCCACGTTTTTTGCGCTCTTCAACCTCGATCCGCAGGGCGACAACGTAATCTGCGTCTGCCGCGGCACAGCCTGCCACACTCGCGGCTCCCGCGATCTGCTGGAAAAGTTGTGCCTCGACCTCGGCCTGAGCGGGCGCGAAGCAAGCGACACCAACGAGGCCGACAAACTGGCGCTCACCACCGACGACCGCCACTTCACGGTGCGCACGGTTGCCTGCTTTGGACAATGCGCGCTGGCCCCGGTTGTCGAGGTCAATCACCACATTCTCAGCCACGTCAACGAGCGCACGCTGCAACGCGAAGTCAAGGCGCTGGCTGTCCACGGAGGGGGAAAATAATGCCGCGAATTCAGGATATAGGCGCCTTCAACGCGGCGCGTGAAGCAGGGCTTGCCAAGCTGATGCCGTCCACTCCGCGCTTCACGGTGGGGATGGGAACCTGCGGCAGCGGCAATGGCGCGGAAGAGGTTTTTCACGCATTGAACGAGGCCATCCAGCGCAGCGGACTGGATGTAATGCTGGTGGGCGTGGGTTGCCTTGGTTCCTGCTTTCAGGAGCCGCTGGTGGGTCTTCGCCTGCCGGGAAATCCCCTCGTCGTGCTGCATCGCGTGCAGGCCAACGATGCCGCGCGCATTTTGGAAGCGGTCTCCACGCAAAAAATGCCCACCGACCTGGTCTATTGCAAGATCGAGGAGTGGGATCACATCACAGCCAGTCTGAAATATGGCCAGGGCTATCCCGATATTCCCGCGTGGAACACGATTCCTTTTTTCAAGGGACAAAAGAAAATCGTTCTGCGCAACTGTGGCCTCATTAACCCCTCCGACATTGAAGAATACATTGCTGTGGGTGGCTATCAGGCGCTCTACAAAGTTCTCATCGATGGTCGCGCGGAAAATGTCATCGAACAAATCAAGGCGGCGCGCCTGCGTGGCCGCGGCGGTGCTGGCTTTCTCACCGGTAACAAATGGGATTTTCTGGCCAAAGCCAAGGGCGACACCAAATACATCATCTGCAATGCCGACGAGGGCGACCCCGGCGCATACATGAATCGCAACGAGATCGAAGGCGATCCGCACTCTCTGCTGGAAGGCATGATCATTGGCGCTTACGCAATGGGCGCAACCGAGGGCATCGTCTACGTCCGCGCCGAGTATCCGCTGGCCGTCAGCCGCCTCACTCGCGCTATCGAGCAGGCACGCGAATACGGCCTGCTGGGAGCGAATATTCTCGACCGCGGCTTCAACTTCAGTATTCAGTTGGTCCAGGGCGCGGGTGCATTTGTCTGTGGTGAAGAGACCGCGCTGATCGCGTCACTCGAAGGCCACGCAGGCCGCCCCCATCCCCGTCCGCCCTTTCCCGCGCAGAAGGGTCTGTACGGCAAGCCCACCAACATCAACAACGTCGAAACCTGGTATAACGTTGCGCCGATTATCAGCCGTGGGCCTGCATGGTTCGCTGAAACCGGCAGCGTCAAAAGTCCGGGGACAAAAGTCATTTCCCTGGTGGGAAAAATCCAGAACACCGGCCTCGTTGAAATGCCTTTGGGCACTCCGCTCAAGACCTACATCTATGACATCGGAGAAGGCGCTGTGAACGGTAGGCGCATCAAAGCTGTGCAGACTGGCGGACCCAGCGGCGGCTGCATCCCCGTGGAAATGTTCGACACACCTGTGGACTACGAGAGTCTGGCGCAGCTCGGCTCCATCATGGGTTCGGGCGGCATGGTAGTCCTGGACGAAGACAACTGCATGGTCGATGTGGCCCGTTACTTTGTCGAGTTCACACACTCTGAATCCTGTGGCAAGTGTGTGCCGTGCCGGGTTGGCCTTAACAAGGCACTGCGCATTCTGAACGCCATCACCAACGGCAGCGGCACCCGCGAGCAGATGACCCTGCTGGATGAGCTGGGCCGCATGATTCGCGAGACTTCGCTCTGCGGCCTCGGCCAGTCCGCGCCCAATCCCGTGCTCACCACCATTCGCCACTTCCGCGATGAGTACGAGGACCACATCGTTGCGCATCGCTGCCGCGCCGGAGTCTGCCAGGAACTGGCGCTCTCGCCCTGCGAAAACAGTTGCCCGCTGCGTATGAACATCCCGCGTTTTCTTGAGCTTTATCAAGAAGGCCGGCTAGAAGATGCCTTCGAGTCCGTCGTTCTTGACAATCCGCTGCCCGCCTCCACAGGCCGCGTCTGCCAGCACCCTTGCGATAATCGCTGCCGCCGCCAGTCTTTTGACGAGGTGGTGAATATGCGCGAGGTGCATCGCTTCATCGCCGATGCCATCTATCAATCGGATCTCTTCGAGCCTGTGCTGGAGCGCATTCGCGCGCGCAAGCTTCCGCCCACGGGCCGCAAGGTGGCCGTTGCAGGCTCCGGTCCCACCGGCCTCACCGCTGCCTTCTATCTGACCATGCTCGGCCACGACGTAACCATCTTCGAAGAGCGCGGCGAGGCAGGCGGAATGCTCCGCTTTGCCATTCCCGAGTATCGTCTGCCCAAGTCCGTCTTGCGCCGCGAGTTAGATCTCATCGAAGGCGTCGGCGTGAAATTTGTCTTCAACACGCGCATCGGCTTTGACGTGCCGCTGAACGAACTAGCTAGTCAATTCGACGCCGTCTTCCTGTCGATTGGAACCTGGAAGGAATCCTGGCTTTATCTGCCCGGAACCGAGTTGAAGAATGTTCATCCCGCGCTGCCTTTTCTGGAATCCATCGCGCGGCAGGAGAAGGTCTCCATCGGCGCGCGCGTCGCCATCATTGGTGGCGGCAACGCGGCCATCGATTCGGCGCGCACCGTAATGCGCATGGGCGCGCAGGCAACCATTTTGTATCGCCGCGAACGCAAGGACATGCCCGCTATCGACGAAGAAATTCAGGCCGCCGAGGACGAGGGCGTTCTCTTTGTCTTTCTCGCCGCGCCGCATCGCATCATGGGCGACGCCGAAGGCCACGTCAAGGCCATTGAGGTCGTCAAGACGCACCTAGGCGAGTACGACAAATCAGGCCGCCGCAAGCCGATTCCCACCGACGAGGTGCAGCGCTTTGAGTGTGACAGCGTCATCCTTGCCGTAGGCGAAACCTTCGATCAGGACTTCTGCCGCGCTTCCGGTCTGGAGCTCAAAGAAGAGGGAACGATCATCGTCGATCGCTTTACCTACGAGACCAGTCGGCCTAATTTTTACGCAGGTGGCGACGTCATCACCGGCGCATCCAACGTTTCAAATGCCATGAGCTGCGGCAAGCAGGCGGCGCAGAAAATGGACGAGCGCCTCATGGGTGAAGAGCGTTGGCAGCGCATCTTCCCCGACTTCGAGTACAGCCGCACCGCGCCCGGAGAACCCAGCCTCAGCCGGCGTCACACAGCCCACGCCATTCCCGCTGCTCTCCGAGCTAACTCGCAGCAGGAGGTAGTTGCCGGCTTGAGTGCCAAAGAGGCGCTCGATGAGTGCCGCCGCTGCCTGCGTTGCGATTTGCGAGCTACCGCGGGAGTAAATTAAGTTTCGCTTGTTGTTGTACGAACGATGGGTGCCCCATGTCCCGATCTTGGGACATGGGATTGCACGAAAAAGGAGCGCCGAGATGCCGACGAAAACAATCTCAGTCCGAATTGATGGCGAACTGATCAGCGCCAAAGAAGGCCAGACGATTCTGGAAGCGGCCCGCGACCACGGAAAGAAAATTCCGACGCTCTGCTATCTCAAGGGCCTCAGCGCCGTGGGAGCCTGCCGCGTCTGCATGGTCGAGTTGGCGGGCACTGACCGTCTTCTGCCAGCCTGCACCACGCCCATGCAAGAAGGCATGTCGATCAAGACCGCCTCGGCCAAGCTGACCCTCTATCGCAAGATGGCCGTCGAACTGCTCCTCGTCGAACGCAACCACATCTGCTCCGCCTGCGTCAGTAACGGCCACTGCGAGCTTCAGGCGTTGGCCCGCGAGTTGGGCATCACACATGTCCGCTACGGGTACAACAATCCCCGCCTCGCCGTGGACATGACTCACCCCCGCTTCGTCCTCGATCAGAACCGCTGCATCCTCTGCACGCGTTGCGTCCGTGTCTGCGCGGAGGTCGAAGGCGCACACGTTTGGGAGGTAGCCTCGCGCGGCATCTACTCGCGTATCGTCAGCGACCTCAAAGACGATTGGGGCCAAGCGGTCAACTGCACCGCCTGCGGTAAATGCGTCCATGCCTGCCCCACCGGAGCACTCGCGGAAAAAGGCCTCTCGGTCATGGAGATGGTCAAGCAAAGCGACGCCGTCACCCGCCTTTCCAAACAAAGGCGGTTTCCTTGAACGGTTCGCGATAGCTTTTTTCGCCCATACCAATAGAAACCCCACTCGCGCGGCGTATTTGTTCGTGCCGCCAGGGCTAAGCTTTGCGCCCTGGTTGATCCTCGTCATTGTGCCCCCGGCCCGCGCCCCGTAAAATCAACTTAGGCGGTTAATTGCGCCAAATTTGAGTTGCACTTGGTTTTGAGCTGCACAAGGAGCCGATGAGCGAAGAGCAATCAGGAACTTCCGTTGAAGCAAAGGCGGCTTCGCCGGCGTGGATTAGAATCGAGCGGGCGCGACATCCCCAGCGACCTTACCCGATGGACTTCATCGAGCGGATCTTCACCGATTTCAGCGAGATTCACGGTGATCGTGCCTTTGGCGACGACGAGGCAGTGGCCTGCGGCATGGCGCGACTCGATGGTGAAGAGGTGCTGGTGATCGGCAATCGTAAAGGTGGCACCACCAAAGACCGTGTCCGCCGCAACTTCGGAATGCCGCATCCCGAGGGCTATCGCAAAGCCCTGCGCGCCATGAAGATCGCAGAAAAATTTGGCCGCCCGGTCATCAGCTTCATCGATCTGCCCGGTGCTTATCCCGGCTTGGGTGCAGAGGAGCGAGGTCAGGCTGAAGCAATCGCACGCAATCTGCTGGAGATGTCCCGCCTGCGTGTGCCTACAATTTCCATCATTAGTGGCGAGGGTGGTTCAGGCGGCGCGCTGGCCTTGGCCGTTGCCGATCGCGTCTTGATTCTGGAGAACGCCCTCTACTTCGTGATTACGCCGGAGTCCTGCGCAGCCATCATGTGGCGTGATGCGGCCAACAAGCAACTCGCCGCTGAAGCCATGCGCATCAGCGCTCCAGAAGTTGCCGCGCTCGGCTGCGTGGACGAAATCGTTCAGGAACCGCCAGAAGGCATTCACTCTGACCGAGTGGCAGGCACGGGTATGCTGGCCGGCGTGCTGAAAAGGCAACTGGCGGAGCTCAAAGCCATCCCGCTCAACGAATTGGTGGCCGCGCGCCAAGCCAAGTTTCGCAACATCGCGCAGTTCTACACGGAAGGTTGATCCCCATGAGCCCCACGCCGCCGGTCTTCAGCCGCCTTCGCGCTTACTTGAGATTTGTTGTCGCGGTGCTGTGGTTTTTTCTGGCGCGGTCAATCGCTCATCGCGGAGCCTTTACGATGGCGACCGAGCAGTTTCAGCCGCTGGTTGAGCAGGCGATGTTGCTGTTTCTACTGCTTACAGGCTATGCCGGTCTCGGGATGATGCTCGACGGCGATCTGCACCCCATCCGAAATCAAGGGCTGCCCCGGCGCGCAGGCTGCCTTGGCGAAGTTGGCCTGGGTCTGGCCGTTGGCTGGTCGCTGGCCGTGGCTTGCGTTCTGGTGCTGGTCGTGGGCGGCGGCATCGCCATTGTGCTCATTACGGGGTACCCGGCGTGGGGTTGGCTCCTGGCCGACGCCGCTTTCTTTGCTCTGCTCGCGTTGGCTGAGGAGGTTGCATTTCGCGGTTATGGCTTCCAGTGCCTGGAGCGTGCCCTCGGCCCCTGGGGAGCTGCGCTGGGCTTTGCGGCTTACTATTCCATCGTGCAAGCGCTCGTGCCGGGTTCGAACCGCGCCAGCTTCGCCGTTTCCCTCGCGCTCAGCTTCCTGCTCTCTCTGGCTTACCTGCGCAGCCGCGCCCTGTGGGTAAGCTGGGGGCTGAACTTCGGCTGGAAGGCCAGCCGCGCGCTCGTCTTTGGCCTCACCATCAGCGGCGTCAGCAACCACTCGCCCGTGGTTGAAGGCAATCCCATGGGCTCTTTTTGGCTTACCGGCGGAGGCTTCGGCCTCGATGGCAGTTGGGTGACCGTCGTTCTTCTGCTGGCCGCGCTGCCGGTCGTCTACCGCTTCACCCGCGATCTGGATTACCAGTACAACGCGCCGGTGATTGTCCCCGCAGGCATCCCGCTTGATCTCGACGGGGCAGCCCGCCGCCAGCATGAAGCCGGCATTGCGCTCACGGCTCCCGTGGCGCACACCACTTCGGCCTCCGGCCTGGTGCAGATTTTGCCTGTGTCGGCGTCGGCCCAGCCAGAGACGCCACAAGCCGAGTAGTTACTCCGGATCGATATTCTTCTTACCGCTGATCTTATCGACGGCAATCTCCACGACAGCGCACCCGGCGGCTTCCTTTTCGGTCACCAGCTTATAAGGCTTGCCCCCCGCGTACCGTTCCACCAGCAGATTCAACAGCGCCGCCTTTTCCGCGTTGTCGCCCAGCACTCGCGCCGCGCCAAAGACCAGCACCGAGGTGTACCGCGTCGAGCAGCCACAGGGACGATCCAGCAAAGCAGTAATCTTTTCAACCTGACTCACTTCAAAGCAGACCCTGGGATTCCCGGCGATGTTTTCCAGTTTCCGTCCCGTCAGCTTGCTGTGAAGGTAAATTTTTCCTTCGCTATAGAGATAATTAAGCGGCGTAATATACGGCTCTCCGGCGCTGTCGCATGTGGCCAGCCGGCCCTCGGTCTGCCCAGCAAGAAACGCCCGGGCGTCTTCGTCATTCATCCAGCGAATCGGCATCAGGAACAGCCTCCAAAGCCAGTTTACCCGCCTGCCCACCGCCGACACGGCCTTCATGTAAACTGGAAAGAGCGAGTCAGGAGCTTTAGAGCCGCCGACCGCGCCGTTGAAGCCGCGTGCAAACGTGTGTGCAGAGACACCCCAAAGAAGGAGAACTACCCCACCGATGGCCAAGATTGCAAAAACAGGTGACCGCAAGAAGGAAATGGACACGACGAAGTCAACCGACTGTCCCAAATGCAGCAAGCCCACGCGCATCGTCAAGCGCGTAAAGGACCGCGAACGCGGTGTCCCCGGCGGCGTCTACATCTCGTGCTCCGTTTGCGATTTCTACGAGAAGCTATAGAGCATTTTCAACTTGAGCGTTAACACAATTCTGGGTGCCCCAGGTCCCGCTTTTGGGACCTGGGACAGCACAAGCCTCGATTTCAACAATAAACACCAAACCGAGAATTCTGGGTGGGATAGTGCAACTCTCCGTTTCAACGATGTGCCCCAGAACCTAAAATGCTCTAAACCCTGAATCGACTCCAGCGACAAGAAAAAGCCCGGCAACTGCCGGGCTTTTTTAGTTGCGTATCTCCGTCATTGAATTGTGACGGGCCAATCATTTTCCCGAGCCGCAGATTCAGGCACTCCCGTTCGATAAGCGCCTAGCCCCTTCGCCATCTTCTCCAGTTCTATCGCGTGCGCCGAAAGTCCGCATGGGTGTCCTTCCGTCTCCAGCAGATGCCCATTCTCCCGGATCATCGTGAAGAGCGGACTAGCCAGTGCTTCGCGCAGATTCGAGCTTTTCACATTGTGCGTGGCCAGCGCTGAAACCGGACAAGCAGTCACGTCGCCGCGCGGAGTTACATGGGCAAAGCCGCGTCCAGCTGAGACGCACCCGCCCAGCGTCTCTTCGTCGCCCGGCGAATGGATAATGAATGCACCATTCGTCGCTCGATCCCGATATTGCACAACGGTTTCGCGGAAGCGCACCCGCTGCTCATCGGTCAGTTGCGCACTGGCTTCACAGCCAGTTGTAGGAATCTCTTCCAGAAACATTGCCAGCGGCCCGCTGTGCGCAATCAGCCCGTCGATGTTGTGCGGCTCCGTCCAGTACTCAATGTTTCCCGCTCCCACGGTTACAGCGATGCCCGTCAAAACACCTGCCTCCTGCAATCGGTCGAGCGTGCCCAGAGCCTTCTCGTATACGCCCTGGCCTCTTCGCTTGTCGGTCAAGTCGCGATCACCTTCCAGGCTGACCACAACCACAGTGTTCGGACATTTCCGCAAAATCTCGTAGTCGCTGGCTTGCAATGCGGTGCCATTGGTGAAAACCAAAAATAACCTGTCCGGATAGTCGCGGAAGAGCTTGGCAATCCCAGGCAGCAGAAACGGCTCGCCGCCGGCAATCATAAAAGCCATCACCCCCAGCCGTACGGCATCATCCACAATCTCATACCAATCGCTCAGGCCGAGTCCCGGCTCTTTCAGCTCTCTGGCCACGGTTCCCACATCCCCGGCAAAGCATCCGGTGCAGCGCAAATTGCATTTGGAAGTCACGCTCAGAACCAGAAACGGAGGCACTTTCACCCCATCAGCCAGCGCTCGTGCACGTACACGCCGAGAATGCCCAATGGTTCGCGCCAGCCGTATAAACCCCGGCAGGTAGCGCGGATGTCGCACCACCCACGGAACCAGAACGCGCGATAACTGCGGGTCAATCTCCTCGATCCGGCTCGTAATGCCAAAGAGGCGGCTCGTCAGAAACTCCGAGGAAACGGATAGAAAGCTGGCAGATGGATCGGGCGACACCGTCGTGCTCATGATGACAAAGTATACGGGCTGGTTGTTTCATTTGTTTCATTTGTCGCAACATTCGGGGGTTTGGCAATTCTGAATTAAAGTGCCTCGGCCATCTCCTGCAAAATTGCATCGGCGGCCTCCGCCGGGTCTTTGGCCTGCGTAATCGGCCTGCCTACAACAAGATAGCTCGCTCCCATCCTCAGCGCTTCAGCCGGGGTGGCAATGCGTTTTTGGTCGCCCACCGCCGCTCCTGCCGGACGAATACCGGGAATCACCAGCACCCCCCCCGGTCCGGTGAGCACGCGGAGTGAGCCAACCTCCTGCGGCGAACAGACAAAGCCGCGAATTCCAGCCTCAAGGCCCATCTTGGCCAGCAACTCCACTTGTCCCGCAGGTGAGCGGTCAAGGCCCACGGCATGTACCTGAGCCTGATCCATGCTGGTCAGCACGGTAACGGCCAGCAGTTCAGGCGGATTCTCAACTCCCGTAAGAGCAGCTTTCGCAGCAGTTAGCATCGCTGGTCCACCGCCCGCGTGCAGCGTGAGCATCTTCACGCCAAGCTTCGAGGCCGAGCGTACTGTCGCAGCTACGGTGTTGGGAATGTCGTACAGTTTCAAGTCCAGGAAAACCGAGTGGCCGCGCGCCACCAACGGTTCAATTACACGGGGTCCCGCAGCCACAAACAGCTCCAACCCCACTTTGAACCACTGGCAATTCTTCTCTAACTGGCCGACCAGCGCAAGCGCCGAGGCCGCATCCGGTACATCGAGGGCCACAATCAGTCGCTTGCGGGCTTCTTCCATGGTGTCCACCACGGGCGGGCGGGCGGTGGCAAAGCTCGGGTTCAGACGCTCGGGGATCGGCATACCTTCATTTTAGTGGATTCTCCTGTGGATTCGGCCCATAGCTTCTAGCATTCCGCGCCACACCAATCACATTTCACAGTCGGCTCAGTGGGGCCAGAGGGAGCGTATTCTGTGAAGAGGGAAGGAGATAGAGCTTGAAGAGCGTTGCCAACTGGATCTGCGTATACAGTTTGACATTGTTATTCGTGGCCATTCCGGGCTGGGCTTCTCCGAATCCGGTGCATACCAATCCGCTGAACCGCGATCCGCTGGTGCGCGAGGCCTACGAGCACGCCTACAACCTGGACTATCCCGGCGCAGTAGAGCGTTTTGAGCGCTTTCATCAGACTCATTCCGGTGATCCTCAAGCGACGGCCTTACTGCTGAACGCCGAGCTTTTCCAGGAACTCTACCGGCTCGACCTGCTGGACACCACCTTCTACGCCAACGACGGCTTTCTCACCGGCCGCCATGCCATCGAAGAAGATCCCAAAGCCCGCGACCGCATTCTAGGGCTCGCCGACGAGGCCATCCGCGAAGCCGATTGGCGCATCAACCGCAACTCCAACGACATCGACGCACTCTTTGCGCGTGGCTGGGTGCGCAGCCTCAAATGCACGTATATCGCCATGGTCGAGCGCGGCTTCGGTGCGGGATTTCGCCTTGCCACCAAGGCCAAAGACGACGAAATGCGTGTCCTCCAGCTCGACCCGGATTATGTGGACGCCAAGCTGGTGGCCGGGGTCTACGAATACGTTGTCGGAGCGCTACCGTGGCCCTTCAAGCTGCTGATCGGCTTTGCCGGCATCACCGGCTCCAAGACGCGCGGCATGGAGATGCTTAACGACGCGGGCTCCCGTGGCGTTATCACCAGCGTCGACGCGCGCACTACGATTGCTCTCTTCCTGCGTCGAGAGGCCCGGTACAAAGAGGCGATCAAGGTAGTGCAGGGCTTGAAAGCACAGTATCCTCGCGATTTCCTCTTCTGCCTTGAAGAGGCCAACCTGCGCAAGGACGACGGACAGGGAATGGTAGCGGTCGAGGCATATCGCGAAATCATTGCCAACAGCGCGCGGCGCGGATACTTTGCTTCGTCCCAGTTGGAACTGGCGTGGTTTGGCCTGGGCGACGCCTTGCGCGGTCAGCGCCACTTCAGCGAAGCGGCGCTGGCCTTTGAGCAAGCCGCCCGAAACAAAAACACGTCTCCGGAACTCAAAATCCGTTCTCTGCTTGCCGCCGGAGAGTGCCGCGACCTGAACGGCGAACGTGCGGTGGCGATTAAGGACTATCAGGCCGCCATCGAAGCCGGGCCCAACACCTCCCGCGCCGACACCGCCCGCAAACGCCTTCGGGAGCCCTACCGGGGAAACTGATGCCGGGGAAGAGTCCTGAGCACGGAACTCTGGGTGCCCCATCCTTGCCACGTTTTTGCGGCGAGGGTGGAATACCTCAAACCCCTTCAACCGCAGGCCGAAGGCAGTTGGCCTCACCGCAGGTGGTGGAATGGAACCGCTATCGGCTCTTTACCGTATCTTCATATGGATAAGGTTTTTCGGGAGGAATCGACAATGGCCGTCTTTTGTCAAAAATGTGGAGCTGGGTTGCCGCTAGGTGCGCGTTTCTGTTCGAACTGTGGGGAGGTCATGCCCCCTGTCGCTTTCATACCTGCCAGGCCTCTCGTCCGTCCGATTCTGGGCCGCCGGGTTGCCGGAGTCTGCATTGGTCTTTCGCAGGCCTATGGCTGGGACCTCACGCTCGTCCGCATCCTCTCCGTAATCGGACTCTTCTTCTCCGGCGGACTGGTATTTATTGCCTATCTGGCCTGCTGGATCGCAATTCCTGAGGAGCCATACCCGCTGCCGTGAGCGTATTCTTTTAGGGTATGAATTCAACCTACTCATCCCAACAGGCAACGCTGGCCTTTCGCGACTCCGGCGCGGGTATGCCGGTCGTCTTTCTGCACCCCACCCCGCTTGACGGAGAGTACTGGCGACCGCTGATCCAGAACCTGTCCGGTGTCCGCGCCATCGTTCCCGACCTGCGCGGCCACGGTGCTTCTGAGTTGGGAACGCTGCCCGTGGGCGGCTTTCCTCTGCTTCCCGATGCGCCGGTGTTGACCATGACGCGGCTCGCATCTGATATCCTTGCCCTCCTCGACCATCTGAATCTACCCACGGCGGTCTTTGCCGGTTGCTCCATCGGCGGCTATGTGATGCTGGAGATTTGGCGTCAGGCCCCAGAGCGAGTGCGCGGGCTGGCCTTTGTCTGCTCCAAGCCGCAGCCCGATGCCGAAGCCAATCAGCCTCGCCGTGCCTCCACCATCGCCCAGGCGCGGGCTGGCAAAAGCGCCCAGCTCTTTGACGGCATGGCGCAAACGCTGACCTCTGAGACGGCTCGCAAGAACCGTCCCGAAATTGTCACAGAACTGCGCGCACGCATGAATCTCACTCCGCAGGCCCTGATAGCCGTGCAGGCCGGCCTCGCAACGCGACCTGACTCTATGCCCACCGTAGCCACCATCACGGTTCCAATCCTCGCCATTGCTGGTGGCGAAGACCCCGGAGTTTCTCCCGCTGAGATGGAAGCCTTCCGCGCCGCTCCCGGTGGTTGCAACTTCCATCTGCTTCCTGACGCCGGTCACTTTGCCGCTTACGAGCAACCGCGGAAAGTTGCAGACCTGATTTCGGGCTGGCTGCGGCAATTTCCGTCGTGATGGTTTAGCTTGCGCGAAGCACTTGCGGCGATTACATTTTTCAAGGGGTAATTTATTTCATGCGCGTTTCCGCTCTTTGCCGTTTCCTTGCAGGTTCTCTGCTCGCCTTCATCGCCGTTCCATTCGCTCTGGCTGTTGAAGCACCACGGCTGGTGCAAAAAGATGGACGCTACGCCCTTTTTGTTGAAGGCCGCCCCTACCTGATCCTCGGCGGCCAGATTCACAACTCCAGCGCATGGCCCAGCGAACTGTCCCAGGTATGGGAGTCGATGGCAGCAATGCACGCCAACACTGTAGAAATCCCCATCTACTGGGAGCAGTTTGAACCCAGTGAGGGCCATTTCGACTTCACAAATATCGACCAGATAGTCACCGGCGCGCGGACGCACAACCTGCACCTGATCGTTCTCTGGTTCGGTACATGGAAGAACGGCAACATGCACTATGTTCCGGCCTGGGTCAAAGACGATTCCAAGCGCTTTCCTCACACCGTTCGCCCCGACGGCGAGCCCATCGACGTGCTCTCGCCGCACTCGCGCAACACCCTCGATGCAGACAAAGCGGCCTTTACAGCCCTCATGCGCCACTTGAAGCAGATCGACGGCGAGCAGCACACGGTTCTCATGGTGCAGGCGGAAAATGAGTCCGGCAATCTGGGCAGCATTCGTGACTACTCCGCCGCCTCGAACAAGGAATTTGAAGGCGCGGTTCCAGCCGATCTGTTGGCCGCAACCAAAAAGCAGCCCGGTACCTGGGCTCAGGTTTTCGGTGCCGATGCAGACGAAATCTTTCAGCTATACCATCAGGCCCGGTACATCAACGAGATCGTCGCGGCGGGCAAAGCCGAATTCAATATTCCCTGCTACATCAATGCATGGATCAGCCCCCCGGTTCACGAGCTTGCCCAGCGCCAGGTTGTTCTTCCCGGCATCCAATATCCCAGCGGCGGTGCAGTGCAAAGGTGGGTGGGTCTCTGGCGAGCACTGGCGCCTTCCATCGACATGATTGGCCCGGACATTTATAGCAACGACTCCGGCTTTTATCGCGAGCTGCTCCGCACCTATCATCGCTCAGACAATCCATTGTGGATTCCAGAAACCAGCCGCAGTGACGGCTATGGCAAATTCTTTTTCTATGCGCTGGGCGAGGGAGCCATCGGCTTTTCACCCTTCGGCGTGGATCAAACCGGCTGGAATATCTCCGGCGACGAACCATGGAAGGAGCACGCCCGCAACTTCGAGTTGATTGCACCAATGAGCCGCGAGATCGCCCAACTGGAGTTCGACGGCAAGCTCAAAACAGCCGTTGAAGAGCCGGGGCATGCAACGCAGGAGCTGGACTTCGGCCCCTGGCAAGCAACCGTTGCCTTCGGATTCCCGCAGAACGACGGCGGCCACGCTCCCGGCACCAAAGATGCGCACGCGGCAGCCGTGGTGGCGCAACTCAGTCCAGATGAGTTCCTGGTCACCGGCGTCGATGCCAGCGTCGTCTTCCATCTTCCCGGCAAGCTGCCCTGGATGCACAGCCAAATCATCACCGCCGAGCAAGGCGTCTATGAAAACGGCGTCTGGAAGCAGCTACGCTTGTGGAATGGCGACGAAACCGACCGCGGCCTCTGCTTCTACCAAAAGCCCTTGGTAGTTCGCATCAAAATGGGCCGCTTCTAGACCATTTTGAAAGCACAAACTCAGCAATTTTCTATCCGCAGTCGTCTGGGTGCCCCAGGTCCCGTGTTTGGGACCTGGGATACATCGATCCTCACACGCACGCTTGTCATCCGTGTGGTTCTCGTCAGTTTAGGATGAAGAGTAGAGGCATCTATGTTCACCCCGCAACCAATCGGATTCGTCCGCAGCCCATTTCGCGATGCAGCCGCAGTTCCCAAGGGCCTGAACGCCAAACATCCGGAAGACGGCGTGCTTGAGTTGCTGCCAGAATTCGTTCCCGGCCTCTCAGACATTGAAGGCTACTCGCATCTCATCGTGCTGTGGGTCTTCGACCGTTCCGACGGATTTGATCTCGTGATAACGCCGCCATCCGACGACCGTCCCCACGGCCTCTTCACCACGCGCTCGCCCCGCCGCCCCAACCCCATCGCTCTGACCATCGTCGAGTTGCTCCGCCGCGAGAACGGCTCACTCCATGTTCGCGGTATCGATATGCTCGACGGAACGCCCATCCTCGACATCAAGCCCTACCTCTCCAACATTCCCGAGGAAAAACTGCGTCGTGGCTGGCTGGCCGAGGCAGAAGCGCGCAATCGCTGAGCTGCTGCAAGATGCGATAGGCTTAAGAGAGATCGATTTGAACGGAAGCCCATCTTGACCCCATCAACGCCTTCATCGCCGCGCCCCTTCCTTCATCC
The DNA here is from genome assembly GCA_964414945.1 of uncultured Occallatibacter sp. Lineage (GTDB taxonomy): Bacteria > Acidobacteriota > Terriglobia > Terriglobales > Acidobacteriaceae > Telmatobacter. Next base: position 12,349 of record CAYPYJ010000002.1, on the reverse strand, counting down.
GCAACCCGGCAGCCCCATGCACTGCGGTAAAGTCTCTCTTGAAGCTCTCGCCAAACGCCACGGCACTCCGCTCTACGTCTACTCCGCCGATCAAATCGTCGAGCGGCTAGGTCTCTTTCAGCAGGCCTTTGCGAGCCGCGATCACTTGGTCTGTTACGCGGTCAAGGCCAACTCTTCACTCGCGATTCTCAAGCTGCTGGCCGGCCACGGCGCAGGCTTCGACATCGTCTCCGGCGGCGAACTGGCTCGTGTTCTAGCTGCCGCGCCAGAGGCCGTGAGCCGCGTTGTCTTCTCCGGCGCGGGCAAAACCGCTGCCGAAATCGATCAGGCGCTCACGCTGGGCATTCTTGAATTCAACGTCGAGAGCGAAGCAGAACTGAAGCTTCTGGCCTCCCGCGCTGCCAAGCTCAAAAAGAAGGCGCGCTTCGCACTGCGCGTCAATCCCGACGTCTTTGCCGAGACGCATCCCTACATCTCCACCGGTCTGCGCGAACACAAATTCGGTGTCGACATCAAGCAGGCTCTCGCAATGTATAAGAGCGTGGCGGGCAATCGCTGGTTACAGGCGCACAGTGTCAGCGTTCACATCGGTTCGCAGATTCGCTCCGCCGATCCATTCGGCCTGGCGATGAAGCGCGTCGCCAAGCTGGTGCGCCAACTTCGTCGCGAGGGCATTGAGCTCAGCGCCGTCGATGCAGGCGGTGGCCTCGGCGTCGATTATCACGCCGGCAAATTCGATGCCGCGGCCAAAGTGCGCGAGTACGCCGCCGCCATCGAAAGCGCGCTGCCAGATTTTGACGGCACGCTGATGATGGAGCCCGGGCGCTTCATTGTTGCGCAGGCTGGCGCTCTTGTTGCGCGCGTTTTGCAGGTCAAGCGCAGCGGCAAAAAGACATTCGTCATTACTGACGCAGCGATGAACGACCTCATCCGTCCCGCGCTCTATCAGGCTCATCACGAGATTGTGCCCGTCACTCCCAGGGCAGGGAAGCCGCGTCAGGTCGATGTCGTCGGTCCCATCTGCGAGTCGGGCGACTTCTTTGCCCGCGACCGCATGCTTCCGCCCATCGAGCCGGGAGACCTCATCGCGATCCTCGACGCCGGAGCCTACGGCATGGCGCAAAGCTCCAACTACAACACCCGCCTGCGTCCCGCCGAGGTTCTGGTGGAAGGCGCAAAGGCGCGCCTCATTCGCCGCCGCGAGACGATGGTCGACCTGCTGGCCCCGGAGTTATTCTGATGACAGTTTGAAGTGCATCTATTGGCTTGGTTGAACCATCAAACGCAAGGAGTTCTCGAATGGCGAAAGTAACATTGTTGTTCGCAGTTCTATTGATTGTCCTCGGCCTGATAGGTTTTCTAGGCACAGGCCACACACATTACACCGCATTGATTCCTGCCATCTTCGGCGTTGCGCTGGGCGTCTTCGGCTGGTTGTCCCTCAGTCCCGATGAAAGCCGGCGCAAGTTATTCATGCATGTGAATGTCACCATAGCCTTGGTGGGCTTTGTGGGAACATTCGCGGAGATCATCCGCAGTCTCGCCTCCTCCAAACCGCTGGACTTTGCAGCAATCACTGCCAAGCTGGCCTTGGTTTGGCTGCTCTTCATCTATGTGGCCCTCTGTGTGCGCTCATTCATCTTTGCGCGCCGCTCTGGGAAGCTCTAGCGCATGGGCGGCCTGCATGGGCATGGCGGCGCAATGAATATGGGTGCGCGTGCCGAACGCGCGCCGCGAGCCGGTGGTGCGCGTGCGTCTCAAGCCGATCTGCCCAAGCGCAAACCCAATCTGAAAAAACTGTGGCCGCAAATCAAAGCGCTGGTCCGCCCGCGCCTCGGTCTGCTCGCGGCTGGCATGGGCCTCATGATCATCAACCGAGTGGCTTTGCTGGTCATGCCCTATATTTCCAAGCCGTTCATGGATAAAGTGCTCAATCAGGATCACCCGCACCCAGAGCTCTTGCCCCGCATCATCGCAGTAGTTTTCACAGCCATGGTGATTCAGGCGATATCCTCGTTCGCATTGACCCAGTTACTCTCTAAGGCCGGTCAGCGATTAATTGCCGAGATGCGCAGGCAGGTTCAAAGGCATGTGGGGCTGCTCTCGGTCAAGTACTACGACGAAAACCGCACCGGAACTTTAGTTGCTCGCATCATGACCGACGTTGAAGGTGTGCGCAACCTGGTCGGCACCGGGCTTGTGGAGTTTGTCGGCGGCCTCTTCACGGCCATATTGGCCTTTGTCTATTTAATGCACCTCAGCGCGTCGGTGACATTGACCGCCTTTGCAGTGATGGGCGCTTTCGTCTTCGTCCTGCAATACGCCTTCAGAGTGATCCGGCCCATCTTCCGTGAACGCGGCAAAATCAACGCCGAAGTCACCGGCAGGCTCACCGAATCGCTGGGTGGCGTGCGCGTCATCAAGGGCTACCACGCTGAAGATCGCGAGGCAGGTGTCTTTGGCGAAGGCGTTGGCCGCTTGTTAGACAACGTAATGAAGTCACTGACCATGACCAGCGCGCTAGCGGCTACAGCCACCACAGCTGTGGGTCTGCTGACTGCAATTGTGATGAGCATGGGCGGACATTTGATCATGGCTCACCGCTGGACCTTTGGCGACTATCTGAGCTACAACATGTTTCTGGTCTTCATGACTGCGCCGATCTTCCAGATTGTGGCTATCGGTACGCAGTTGACAGAGGCCTTTGCAGGCCTCGACCGTACCAACGAACTTATGGCAGAGCTTGAAGAGAATCAGAGCCCAGACCGCACTCTCATGCTGCCGCCCATTCAGGGCACAGTGCGCTTTGAGGATGTCAAGTTTGCCTACGAAGAAGAGCGGCCTGTGCTGCACGGCATCAGCTTTACAGCCGAGCCCGGGACAGTCACCGCGCTGGTCGGTTCATCGGGCTCAGGCAAATCCACAATTATCAGTTTGCTCTGCGCCTTCCACACGCCCACAGCGGGCCGCGTTCTGGTTGACGATGTGGACATTGCGCACGTCAACCTGAACACATTTCGCTCGCAACTGGGCGTAGTTTTGCAGGAATCGTTTCTCTTCGATGGAACCATTCGCGAGAATATTTTATTTTCGCGGCCCAGCGCAACGGAAGATCAGTTTCTCTTTGCCTGCCGCACCGCACGCGTAGACGAGTTTGCCGAGCGCTATCCGGAATCCTACGACACCATCGTTGGCGAGCGTGGAGTAAAGCTCTCCGGGGGCCAGCGTCAGCGCCTCTCCATCGCGCGCGCTCTGCTTGCCGAGCCGCGCATTCTCATTCTCGACGAGGCCACCAGTTCGCTCGACTCCGAGTCAGAAGCCATGATTCAGGCCGGTCTCAACCAGCTCATGCAGGGACGCACAACTTTCGTCATCGCTCATCGCCTCTCCACCATTCGCCGCGCCGATCAGATACTCGTCGTTGAAGGCGGACTCATCATTGAACGCGGCAATCATGCTGAACTCTTCGCCATGCGCGGTCGCTACTACGACCTTTACACTCGTCAGCACGGCCTTGAGGCGAATCTTTTCCTGGCGCCCGGAGAGGGCGATGCAGTGGAAGAAATCACCGAATAAGAGGTCCGATCTCCTTGTCTTTTGAGCCTCTGCAAAATTCCGTCGAGAGCGCAACAAGTGTCAGGGCACGACTTCAGTCGTGCCGCCAGAACAGCCAAGGAATGTCGGACTTTAGCCCCTGCGGTATTTCGTCGCAAGGGCCGGATACTCCCTACTAAAATAAAGCCGATTTAATCAAACCTTCACTTCGGAACCACAACAAACGGCCCCGTCATCTTCGCTCCATCGCCGCCAGCAAACGCCGCCTGAGCAATGTTCGGCGTCAACTCCGGCATCCATGTGCGCGACTCCAGCTCCGGCATCGGCTTGGCCCTGAAGAGCTTCTTGCACTGGTGTGCCGTCCACTTGGCCCATGCCTTTGACTTCTTGCGCCGCGCACTGTCAGTCGAGATGCCCGTGCCCGCATACATCTGCCGGTAGAGCTTCGATAAAAACATGAATGCAATTCTTGACTTGAGATTGGGAGTGCACTCAGACCGCTCCCAGATCGCTTCCCAGTTATAAAACTCATCCCAGACTTTTTGCGTGCGCTCGCGGATCTCATCCGAACTCATCGTAGGATGAGGCGTAAACATCTTGGGACGTACAGCGGTGGGAATCAGCCAGTACCGCGTAATCGGCACATCGCCCACCATGGTGGGATTCTGCGCCTGCTCTTTCTCCCAGCGGCCAAAATCCACCGTGCCCGGAAACGGCGTCATCATTACGAACTGAGCAAAAGTGATGCCCGCTTGTTTTGCCATCGCCACTGTAGCATCGAATGTCGAAGGCCTGTCAGTCGGCAGCCCGAAGATGAACGAGCCCAGCACATGAACGCCGTGTGCCTTGAATGTCTGCAACTGCTTGGCCATCGCATCACCGGCCAGATTCCAGTCTTTATAAATAGCCTTCAGACCCTCAGGCGTCACCGCTTCAATCCCCACCAGCGCGCCCTTGATGTTGGCCTTTTTCATCGCATCCAGAAACGCAACGTCTTCGCCCGCTTCCATCGTCATTTGGGTATAGAAGACCATGTCCCTAGGCAGCTTGGCCATTTCTTCCATAAGGTGGAAGCGTTCGGCGCGCATCTGGGTCAACTCCTCGACTTTGGCGGTGTTGCCCTGCTCGCGGGCCAGCCGCAGATCGGTGAAGGTGACCGGATAAAAGTTGTCGTCGGCCAGCGCGATGAAGCGAAAGCCGAGTCGGCGCAGAGCTACGAACTCATCAATTACGCTTTGAAATTTTCTCTGTCGCGGCTTCTGTCCATCGGTACGCCACACGCTGCAAAAAGAACAGTGCTTGGGGCAGCCGCGAATCGTCTGCACCGACGCCCACATATATTTTTCTGGATTCATCAGATCCCAGCGTGCCGCCAGAAATTCGCTGCCGCCAATCCGCCCGCCGTCATAGATTCGTTCCAGTTTGCCGGCCATGCAATCGGTCACAGCTCTGCCCCAGGCCACATCGCCGTCCCCGGTCACCACTGCGTGTGCTTGGCCGCGATCAAAAGCCTCCTCAGGAAAAAGCGTGGCGTGAATGCCGCCATAGACCACCGTTGCACCCCGGCTCCGCGCCATCCTGCCAACTTCGTAGCCGCGCAGCGCGTTGCCTGTGTGCACGCTGATGCCCACAATGTCTCCCGGCTGAATCGTCTCAGGCTCAATCTGTTCCAGCGATTCATCAACGAGAATCGGGTCGCCAGCAGCCTCGGGTGTTGCGGCAGCCAATACAAAAAGCCAGCGCGGCGTAATGACCGCGGTGCCAAAAGAGTTGTCGCTGGGATTGACCAGATGAACGCTCAACAAAACCAACCTTTCCTCATGCCAGCTAAAATGCGTCGAGTACGGTGGCCTCTGAGAGCGTTGTCGCAATCGGGCTCATCGATTGTGATGTGTGGTGCGCGCTGCAGCCAACACCACCCGCGGCGTTTCTACCCGCCAGAACTGTCTCACAATCTTACAGGGTTTATGCGGTACTGATTGTTCACTATTGACCAGAATGGGCCGAATTTGGAAAAACTCGATAAATTCTGAATAAATATATTTATATTACAAAACCGTTTGACGCTCGTCCAACCAGCACAGGGGCACCAGAGTTCCTGCGTCAGTGCGATGAAGTGATCACCAATTCCTTCGCGCGGAACAATGCGGCGCACACACGGACTGCTTCGGCATCCAGCAAAGTCCCGGCTTGGCTCTCCAGCATTTCCAGCACAGTATCCAGGTTGATTGCCGACCGGTATGGCCGGTTCGACGCCATTGCTTCCATCATGTCGGCCACCGTAAGAACTCGCGCCTCCGGAAGAATCTCCTCACCCTTCAGGCCGAAGGGATAGCCCGATCCATCCAGCTTCTCGTGATGTTGGCGCACAATCTCGGCAATCGGCCACACCATGGGAATATCCCGCAGAATGGCATATCCTGCCTCAGAATGCTGGTTGATGATTATACGTTCCTCTTTAGTCAGCCGACCCGGCTTGGTAAGAATCTCAATCGGCGTCGACATTTTTCCAATATCGTGGACCAGTGCCGCCACCCGCAGACCTTGCAATCGCTCCTCAGGCCAGCCCATCTTCCTGCCAATGGAAACTGCGATCTCCGCCACTCGGGTTTGATGGCCAGATGTGTAGGGATCGCGCATCTCCATCGCTGTCACAATGGGCGACACCATTGCTGACAGCGCGTCGTTCAACTGTCTTTGCAGTTTTTCCAGGCGCATCTGCTCGGCGCGCAATAGCTGATCCTGTTCAATAGCGCGAATGCCGTGCCCGATCTGCATGGCAAGATGCTCAAAAACCTTCATGGCCGCAGGTCCAAATGCGTTGGGGTACATGGCATAAACCGTCAACGCGCCACGTCTTTCGCCCTCGATGGTAAAGGGAGTTGCCACACTCGACCGAATGCCGAATTGCCGTGCTTGTTCGCGCCACGGCGAAAATGACTCAACGATCTCGGAATCCTCCATGATTTGCACTGTATCGGTGCGGATGCAGGTTCCTGTCGGACCATTTCCGTTGGGAGCCTCGGCCGACCAACTCACACTCAAGCCATCCATGTAGCCGATCCCGCTGCCGGCTGCCGCCGCAATTCGGACGTTTTTCCCAAAATCGTCCTCAGCAATTCCAATCCAAGCCAGCGCGTAAACAGACTCCCGTGTAATTGCCTCGCAAATAGTCTGCTTCAACTCTTCCACTGTCTTCGCATGACCCAGTGCCAATGTCGATCCCGCATAGGCAGACAACGCCCAATTCTGCGTCGCCAGCAGATGCTCTTTTTTCACTTGATCGGTGACATCAAAGTATGCGCAAATCGTCACCGGACGCCCTTCCAGCCTCAGCGATTTCCATGGCCGGATTCTCACCGGGAACCGCTGCCCATCTTTGCGCTCTATCTCAAAACCAGTGTGAAAACACGGAATCTCAATCGGCTTGAGAAATTCATCTCTGACTCGCTCTCGTTCACTCTCCGGGTGCAGCATAGCGATTGACGATCCTAGAAGCTCCTCGCGGCAGTAGCCGGAGAATATCTCCGCAGTTGGGTTGACGTCGATCACCTCTCCGGTATCGCAGTCGAACGCAAAAACGCCTTCTGGCGCATTCATCCAGCACATCTTCCACAGATGTTGTTGCTCTTCAGCACGAAGCGAGCTAGCAGCGTCCGTCAGCCCATCGTTCATAGGAGGGTCAGGTACGAGTTGAAATGCAGCAGACATCCAACCAAGATTATCGGCCACTTTGAGCGAAACTAGACATAATTCCCGGTTGTATTTCTATATTGAGCGCCCTCGCCGCAGATCGCCTTATTCGATTTTTTTAATGAACCCATCAACAGGTCGTGCGTTTCGACCTTTATGTTCTCTTCCCGTGTGATCAGCCTCAAGCCTTTTCGATGGGAATCGCCACCTGCTCAACAATCTCCAGCCCAAAGCCTTCCAGAGCCGGAATGTGCATGGGCGTATTCGAGAGCAGGCGAATGCGTTTGATGCCCAGATCGGAGAGTATCTGGCCGCCCAGCCCGATCGCACGCAAATTGCGTCCTGTGCGAGCCTGCGGCCCCTCTCTCTCTCGCAGTTCTCGATGCAGAACAAGCCGTCCAACATTCGCTTCCGCCGCGGCCTCAGGCACCGCCGGATGGTCAATATCAAAGCCCCGCGAGGTGTTGTGCAGATAAAGCACCGCGCCGCAGCCTTCCTCGGCAATCATGCGCATCGATTGGTCCAATATCTCGCGGCAGTGGCAGTCGGCGGCAAACATATCACCCGCCGTGCAGCGCGTGTGAACCCGCACCAGCACCGCCCGTTCGCACGGAGTCCGCACTCCCTCACCGCCGCACACCGAGCAAGGCATCGAATCTCCCGGCAAATCCACAGGCATTGAGCCAGCCGTGAATGCGGGGCAATCGGCGCAAAGGTCGCCCCGCACCAGTGCAACGTGGCTTTCGCCGCCATTCACCGGGCTTTCGTAGGCAATCATGCGAAACTCGCCGTAACGTGTCTGTATGCGGCTCTCGCCGACGCGCTGAATGGTACGTTCGTTGCGCAACCGATAGCGGATCAGCTCCGCCACCGTCAGAATCTTCAGTCCATGTTCCGCGCAAAAAGGAATCAGGTCGGGAATGCGCGCCATCTCACCGTCGTCGCGCATGATTTCGCAAATCACGCCCGAGGGATTTAGCCCCGCCAGCCGCGCCAAATCGACGGATGCCTCGGTCTGACCCGCTCTTACCAGCACCCCGCCCTGCCGCGCTCTCAGCGGAAAGATATGTCCGGGCCGCGCCAGGTCGGCAGCGGTCGAGTCGGCGTCAATCGCCACGCGGATGGTTTGCGCTCGGTCTGCCGCCGAAATGCCCGTTGTCACGCCTTCGCGCGCTTCAATCGTCTCGGTAAACGCCGTGCCAAAGCGTGAGGAGTTCTGCTGCGTCATCGGAAACAGCCGCAGATAATCCGCTCTCTCCTCGGTCAGAGTCAGGCAGATCAAGCCCCGGCCAAACTTGGCCATGAAGTTGATCGCGTCAGGCGTCACGAACTCGGCGGCCAGCGTCAGGTCGCCTTCGTTCTCGCGGTCCTCATCGTCCACCACAATTACCATGCGTCCAGCGCGAATCTCGGCCAATGCGCCCGGGACGTCGGTAAAAGGAGGAGCGATAGTGCGTGTGGCTTCTGGCATCGGCTCTTCTATTCTCGCCGATGGCAGCGGCAAAGGGCAAAAATGCGAGGCCGTTCTCTGACGCAATCTTCGATTAACCTATGTTCTTCTCCGTTCCCTTAGACAAAGCCAAGATTGCTACTGCTGAAGTTTCCGATCGAGGGCAGGATGGCTGGCAGGTTGGCCGCGCTCACTCCGAACCACTCAGCCAGAGTGGCCGCGTACTGCGAACTGGAAGTCGAGGGGATCCAGCGGCCATTGGAGCCGGAATCGGTTGGTCCGCCCAACGCTAGAGTTGGGTAGCTTCCGTAAATTTGCCCGCCCTTGACGGCTCCGCCCATCACGATGTGGTGCGATCCCCAGGCGTGGTCGCTGCCGTTGTTGGAGTTGGGCTGAAATGTGCGGCTGAAGTCGGACATGGTGAAAGCGGTCACATTGCTTGCCACATTCAGTTCAACTGTGGCGCTGTAGAAAGCGGAGAGCGCGGCGGACAATTGCGCCAGCAATGTGTTCTGCACGGCAAGCTGCCCGGAGTGGGTATCAAAGTTGCCCAGAGAGGCAAAGAAAATTTGCCGCTGTACGCCCAGGGCAGCACGGACTTGAATGATCTGGGCGATTTGTTTGAGTTGCGCTGCCAGGTTGTTATTCGCTGGGAAGACAGTTTGCAGTGGCGTAATGGATTGGGTGGCATCGATGAGTGCCTTTGCGTATGCGTAGGCGTTGGTGGTGATGGAGTCGTCCGCCTGAACAAGCGAGATGCCGGAGTTGAGGGTGAGCATGGCCTGTTGGGAGGCTTGTCGTGCGGCGCACTCAGCACCTTCGGCGCAAAAGATCGTGCCGAGATTGCCGGGGGAGACGGTAACCGGGCCCGTGGTCACGCCATTGCAGAACAAGGTGTTGCCGGCAACTGAGGTAATCATCGGAATGCTGGCGCCCTGGTTATAGCTCGCGCCAAGAGCATCGGCAATACGGCCGGCCCAGCCGGTTGGCGTGGTCGAGCTCTGAGAGGCGTTCTGCCACTCCAACTGTTGGTCGGGGTGAGAGAAGAGATGGGTGGGGCAAGTTTGTCCGGCTAGGTATTGGGTGCGGGTGAGCGGCTGAATCAGTGTGCCGACGTTGGCGATGAATGCGGCGTTGTTGTTGTTGAAAAGGGTCTGCACCTCAGGCAAATTTGGATTGAGGGCGAAGTTGGGCGCGCCTGTCAGAGGGAGCAGAGTGTTCTGAGCCAGCGCCAGGTCGCCGCGCAAAGAGGAGTATGCTCCGTAACCGGAGGTATCGAAAGGGACGAGGGTATTGTTGGCGTCATTGCCTCCGAAAAGGAAGATACAGACCAGCGCCTTGTAGTCGGAGCTGCTCTGAGCGAGGGCATTCAGCGCGCCAAACGGACTGAGCCCGAGTGCATTGCCGGCGGCTGCAAGGCTTGCATACTGGATGAAACTTCTGCGATTGGTTTTCATTCGATCTCCCTTGATTCGAGTTGTCTGCGTGACTTGCGCAGGTTTTCAATCTTTAGAGCGTTTTCAATTCAAGTGTTAACAATATTCTGGGTGCCCCACCCTCGCCGCGCCTATGTTTTTGCGGCTAGGGTGGGATAGCACAACTGTTCATTTCGGCCGTAAACACCGCAACTGAAAACGCTCTAGTGCATGACTTTGTACTGTGAAGACGTAATAACCAGGTAGGTGGCTACGCGCACCTGCTGCGCCGTGCCAAGCCCGTTAATGGTGGAGAGTATCTGGGTGCGCATCTCGGCTGGCATCTGACCATGCATGAACATCGTGCTGAGGGTATTTACGAGATTGGCGGGGCTGGCGGCAGCTATCTGGCCGAGCGTGCTTGTGGCGCTCAAATCAGTCGAGAAGCCCATGATCTCGTTGTATACCAGGAAGTCTGCCGTTGAGAGGCGCCGAAGGGCGGTGGCAGTGTTTTCTATTCCAAACTCAGGCGCGTTCAGCGTGGTCAAAGGGATCACGTAGCTGGGCGGAAAGAAGTTGAAGACGCTGCTCGATCGGTATGGAACCTCACCCAGAAAGATGCAGTAATAGGAGAGTTGGTAATAAGAGCCGTTGGGATCGGTATTAGTGTAGCCAAAGGCGCGCAGAAAGTTGCTCATCCATAACACTGGTTCGCGCAGGTGGCCGCCGTCGTACTGCGGATTGATATCTCCGGCGCGGGCTTCCGAGTCTTCCAGAATGGCGCGGATCACAGCCTGCATATCGCCGCGTACGCCGCTGCCGTTATCGGCGAAGACGGCAGATATGCGCGAAACGTAAGCCGGGCTGGGGTTGCTGGTAACAAGGTGCTGAATCAATTGCCGGCAAAAGAAGGGGCCGACATTGGTGTGATTGAAGATGTTCGCCAGCCCGTCTTGCAGGTCAACTTCCGCGCTCTGGCCAGCGGGAAGAACGGTGCCGTTGAGCAGCGTTTTGGCGGTTGTGTCGTGTTTGGTCTCGACTGCAACCATCGGCGCAAAAAAATTGGCCGTGTAGTTGGGAAAACTGGATGGTGTGCCGCCGGTGGAGTTGGCATAGGTCCAACCGGTAAAAGCGCGGGCAAAGGCCTGCACCTGGTCCTCGGTATAAGTCGGAATGGGATTCCCGCCGCTGTCAAGCTGAAGCGTTCCATCCGGATTAAGCTGGTTCAGGCCAATGGTGAACAGTTGCATCAACTCGCGCGCGTAGTTTTCATTCGCAATCTGTCCGGCGGGCGCCTTGCCGCTGTTGAGCATATTCAGATACGCGCCCATCCCCGGAGAAAGTGTGACGTCTTTCAAGAGGGTGGAAAAGTTACCGAAAGCATCCTGTGCCAGGGTGTTGTGGTAATAGGTGATCGTGGTTGGGTCCACGCCAAGGCTGGAGATGACGAAAATCTGGCTCAGTGCAAAGGCAACACGTTGCCGCAACTGGTCACTGCCGTTGAGCGCCGCCTGCCACCACTCCGATTCTTCGCACACGAAAGACAGGTTTGAGGCCGAACAGACGGCGGGCAAGGGCGTGGGAATGTTCGCCAGCAGGGTCGCCGGGGTGTTGAACTGCTCGGTGAGGTATCCGTCCGCTCCAACATTTTGCACATGCTGGATGTCGGTGAGTGTCGGTCCAAAGGTGGCTTGATCGAGCAGGCGGGCGGCGGTGGGAATTGAGGCGAGGTAGACGGTGGGCTGCGCGGAGTTCGAGGCCATCGCGCCGGGGTCCGGATTCAGGACGGCGACGGTCAGCATGGTTGTCCCGCTGGCGAGGGTTGCCGTGGCTTGTAGGCTGGTGGCGGAAACGAAGGTGGTGGGCTCAGCCACGCCGCCAACCAAAATCTGAGCGCCGCTTACAAAGCTTGAACCATTCACTACGAGCGCGTAGCTTGTGCCGGAAACGAGTGTTGCCACAGCAGAAGTAAGCACCGGCACCGGATTGAGAACCGTAAGCTGTGTCGATCCAGACACCGTGGGCATCCCCACGCTCACTGCTGTCACCGTGACAGGATCTGTGGCGGGGAGGGCCGCGGGTGGTGTATAGACCCCGGCACTACTGATCGTGCCCACCGTGCTGTTGCCCCCGTTGACGCCATTGACCTGCCAGATTACCGATGTATTGCCGAGATTGGCCACCGTGGCAGAGAAGCTGGTTGTACTTCCCAGCCGGAGCTGGCTGGCTCCGCTCA
>CAYPYJ010000001.1:104350-155337 GCA_964414945.1 uncultured Occallatibacter sp. | reverse complement strand
AATGCCCAAGTTGAAGACCCATACGGGCGCGAAGAAGCGCTTCAGCAAGACTGGTACCGGCAAAATCAAGCGGCACCAGACGAAGACGCGTCACATCCTTACTTCGAAATCGCCAAAAGTGAAACGCAAGCTGGGCAAGACCCTGATGGTTTCCGATGGCGACTACAAGAAGGTAGCGCGCATGATTCCTTACGCCTGATCGCTGTGCCCTTCCCTAACGGGAGGGCGCTTCCGGGCCCCCGCAAACGCGTTGCACGGGCCCCCGATTGGTCCAAAGAGTGGCCAATCGAGAGATCAAGGCTTGCAAAAGCGAGTGAAGAGGTTTACCGCCCTGTTGCAGGGCCTCCTGCCTCCAGCCGCATCACCGAACGCAAAATGGAGAAACTGTTATGCCCCGCGTAAAACGCAGTACGAAGCGGACTGACCGCCGCAAGAAGATTCTGAAAAGGGCTAGTGGATACTTCCTTACCAAATCCAAGCTCTATCAGGCAGCCCAGGAGGCCGTCGAGCGCGGCCTGAAGTTTGCCTACACCGGCCGCAAGCAGAAGAAGCGCCAATTCCGCTCGTTGTGGATTGTGCGCATCTCGGCTGCCGCCAAGCTGAACAACTTCAGCTATTCGCAGTTGATTAACGGCCTGAAGAAAGCCGGTATCGAGCTGGATCGCAAGATTCTGGCCGACATCGCAGTAAAAGACGCCGCGGGCTTTACCCGCCTCATTGAGCAGGCCAAGACCGCGCTGGTCTCTGAAGCGCAGATTCGAAAGCTGGCAGAAAGCAAGTAAGTGAGTTAAACGGCCCGGAGTCCATCACAGGATTCCGGGCCGTTTTGCGTTTGATAATAAATCGGCGAAAAACGCCTATTCTCGCGTTTTCGACAAGAATGCGTCGAAGAAGCGAGGACAGAAGTCCAAAAATCAGCTATTTGTGCGGGGATGGCTTCGCACGGGATGAGGATTGACCTGGTTGGCTTGCGGCTGGTTTGCTTTGTATTCCGCACACAACGGGTTTGAGCGTTGAAGGTATATAGGCAAAAGCTGTTTCATTCCAGGAGTAGGGAGTGCAGTGAGGGTTATACAGCACCATTGCTGCCATATCCTTCTGAGGCGGTTTGCCGCTCCAAGAAATGAGCACAAAACCGGGGATGACCTCATTATCCTCGTTGATCAGTTTGGCAGACTCGAAGTCGGTTTTAACGACATTGCAATTTGGACCATAAGACGAGCCTTGCGGACAAATCGTGGACATACTCTCAAACTCAATTAACGGCCACAACGCGTTTCCGCGAAGACGAAACCGTATTTCCTTGCGGTGGTATCCAGTAGGGTTTTCTGTTTGATGGTGAAGCGTGATTACCCACTCCTGTTGTGGCAACGGCTTACCGGGATGCATATAATTACTGGGTTCTGCATCGTCCCCCATCTGGCAGCGGCAAGCTAAAGTCGCAACATGAGTCCAATGGCCACTTTTCTGGTTGAAAATCGCTCGCAATTCAAACGGATGATCAGTAGAATCATCAAAACCCGCATTCAGAACGACTTGTTTTGACCCTGGTTCTCCAAAATTCCACTCCAGCATTCCGCCAGAAATTCGCTGGGCAATAACTTTGTTCTGATCCTCTCCGGCGTGATCGCGAAGAAACTCTGACCAAAGCTCGCGCAATTCGGGAATCGACTCGATTCCAATTGCACGGAGAAGCCGCATTCTCTCTTCTGCTTTGTCGCTAAACAAATCTGCCCTGTAGGTTTCCGGGTTCGGGGAATCCTCATGCGTGGCAACCACCAGCAACGGCCCGAAGTGCTGCACATCGGCGGGAACGGATATGACAGAGTTCGCAAACAGCGGGGCACCGGCAAGTGCTAAAACACACGAGACAAATTGAGCTACCCATTTCATGAAGGAATCCTACCACTGGCAAATAAGTCGCGTCCAAAAATCGTTTGAAGCAAAATGGTGTCGTGCGCTGGTTTATCCTAATAGTTACGCTATGAATATCGAAATTCCCAATTTGACGGCATTTGATGAGCCTGCGCTCGACGGGGCCTTTGCCCAACTGGAGCAGCAGGCGCGCGCGGCTGCTGCCGCGCTCAGCGATGAAGCTGCGGTCGAGGACTATCGCCTGCAATGGCTGGGCCGCAAGCAGGGCCTGCTCAACGAAGTCTCTAGTCGCTGGTTGAAGGCCGCGCCTGTCGAAGCCAAGAAACTGTTGGGCATCCGCTTCAATGCGCTGAAGGCTGTTGTCGAGGGTCTGCTTGATGCGGCTCTTGGCGCGGGTCCCACCGACGCGGCTTTGGCGCGCGAGGCCATCGACATTACGCTGCCCGGAACCGAGCGGCTCACCGGCGCGGAGCATCCCATCACCCGCACACTGAACGAAATCGTCAGCGTCTTTGCGGCGTTGGGCTACTCTGTCGGCGTGGGTCCGGAGGTGGAGACCGACTACTACAACTTTGAGAGCATGAACTTCCCTCCTGGGCATCCGGCGCGCGACACGCAGGATACTCTCGTCGTCGCCGCGCAAGATCGTCGCCCGCAGCGCGACCGCCTGCTGATGCGCACTCATACTTCGCCCGTCCAGATGCGGACGATGGAATCGCAGCCGCCTCCGGTGCGCATCGTTATTCCGGGTAAGGTTCATCGCAACGACGCCGCCGACGCCACTCACTCGCCGATTTTCCATCAAGTCGAAGGCCTCTGCGTGGACACCAACATCACATTTAGCGACCTCAAGGGCACGCTCGACCACGCCATGAAGGCGCTCTTCGGTTCGGCCGTGAAAACGCGCTTCTTCCCTTCGTTCTTTCCCTTCACCGAACCCTCAGCCGACGTGCAGATCAGTTGCATTTTCTGTGGCGGCAAGGGCTGCCGCAAATGTAAGAACTCCGGCTGGATCGAGTTGCTGGGCTGCGGCATGGTGGACCCGAAGGTCTTCGAGTTTGCGGCTGAAAAACAGCCCGCCTACGATCCGAAGAAAATCTCCGGCTTCGCCTTTGGCATGGGTGTAGAGCGCATCGCAATGATGAAATATGGCGTGAGCGAGATCGGGTCGCTGTTTGCGGGGGACATGAGATTTTTGGGGCAGTTTGTGTGATCGAGAGTTAGCGTATGGGAGCGGATATGCCTCGCCGGTTTCCCCGGTTTCTTCTGTGTATGTTTTTCTACGTCACTTCCATTTGGGTGGTCGGCGGGATTGCCAATGGCTTGTCAATTCTTATGGCGAAGAGCGGTTCGCCCGAATTTTGGCGGATGCTGCACGAGCATCTTTTTGTGCGTGCTTTACTAGTGGGATTGATTGCGGGACTTGTGCCCGGACGGATCTGGATTGCAACAATAGGAGTGTTTGACCGAAAGTTAGAGCGACGCTTGAAGCGCCTAAACCCAGACCGGCTCAAACAGTGGCTATTTGTGTTTCTCAGCCCGTTTATCGTGATCGCTTTATTGCGTTGGACATTTCAATGGTTTGAGAATGCCAGCCGGTATTCGAGTGTTCTACAGACCGATTCACCTTATCGGTTTTCTGAGTTCTTTAACGGCTTTCTTTCTACAAATTGCTCGAATGCATCAGAAAGCGCTGTATTTTGGCGCGATGGATATGGACTAGGCTGCTTGGTTCATGTGCAGATGATTGTGATATGGCTGATCGCGATTGGCTATTCGCTCGCTCCCACAGTCCGTAAACGGGCCATGACTTTGTTTAGCGTGGATCACGCAGTTCCGATAGATGAACTGTCGATTGATAACACCCAGGGAAGTACAATCACAGAGAAGACAGACACCCTATGAAGATACTTACGAAATGGCTTAGAGCGTATGTGCCGGGATTGCCGGTTGATGACGCGCAGTTGGCGGAAGACCTTACCCTGCGCGGCATCGCCGTTGATGGCGTCTACCCTCTCGGCGGCGGCGATGGCTCGTACTACGAAATGGACGTGACCACCAACCGCGTCGATGCGATGAACCACTACGGCGTGGCGCGTGAGGCTGCGGCGATTTATGGTCTCGCTCTGCCACCGCTGGATTTCAAACTACCCCAGCCTAAGCCTGCGGCCAAGTCTTTCCCGGTCAAAATTGAAGCCGAAGACGCCTGCGGAAGATTCACCGCCCGCGTGCTGCGCAATGTTACCATCGCCAACTCGCGCGACTGGTTTCCCGGCGCGGAAGTTTCGACGTACTTCAGCCTGCTGGAACAAAAGCAAATCTCCAACGCTGTGGACGCCACCAACTTTGCATGGCTCGCGATGGGCCAGCCCACGCACGTATTCGACCTCGACAAACTCGAAGGCGGAATCGTGGTGCGCCGCGCCAAAAAAGGCGAGAAACTCAAAACACTCGATGGCGTGGAGCGCGTGCTCGATCCCGAAGATCTAATCATTGCCGACCACGCTAAGCCTCTCGGCCTCGCCGGAGTAATGGGCGGCTGGGACTCGATGATTACGCCGGAGACGAAAAATGTATTAGTCGAGGCAGCATGGTTTGATCCGGTTGCGGTTCGCCGCACGGCGCGCCGTCACGGCCTGCATACCGACGCGAGTCACCGCTTTGAGCGAGGCGCGGACTACAACGCCGCCGAGGTTGCATCGGCCCTTGTCTGCAGCTTCCTGCTCGCCAGCGGCGGCTACATCGAAGGCGATCTGGTGGATGTGCGAGTGCCCGCTCAGGAAGCGCGCACCGCCAATCGCAAGCCCGTTGCCCTCGCACTCAGCGAGGTGCAACGCATTCTCGGCAAGACGATCGACGCTGAAGGCATCACAGCGGCCACGGTCGAGGTCGTACTCACCGCGCTGGGTTGCGGCCTTCAAAAAACCAGCGCCGAGGCGTGGCAAGTCACGCTGCCCAGTTGGCGGCTTGACGTCGAGCGCGAGATTGATCTGATCGAAGAGGTCGCCCGCGTATACGGCTACAACCGCTTTGCCAACACGCTGCCTGCCTTTGGCGAAGGCGTGCGCGCGCTGCCCTGGGCGGAGAAAGAATCCGTCGTGCGCCGAACGCTCTTGTCCGCCGGATTTCACGAGACCATCGCCAGCACATTCTGTTCGGCAGCCGAGGCCGCGTTGACTGCGCCTCAGCCGGGACTCACGGTTCCGCTCGGCAATCCGCTCAGCGAAGAGGCGGGCGTACTGCGTCCGTCACTCATTCCCGGAATGCTCGCGATGATCGCAGGCAATCTGCATCGCGACGTCAGCGATGTACGTCTCTTCGAGCTGGGCACGGTCTTCAGCGGCAGCACGGAAAAGGTCGATGAGCGTCCCGCGCTTTCATTCGGCGCTGTGGGCAGCCTGCCAGAGCAAGGCGCGTTGCACGCCGCACGGGCCATCGAGTTTCATGACGTGAAAGGCGTAGTCGAGCAGGTCGTTGCGCGTTTTCTGTCGCGCTCCGTCGGTTTTGATTGTTTCCCAGCCGAGGCTGGCCTAACACCTGAGTGGCTGCATCCTTATCGCGCGGCGCGGGTTGTCGCCGATGGCGTAACCGTCGGTTGGTTCGGCCAACTGCATCCGCGCCAGCAGGATGCGCGCAAGCTGAAAGTGCCGGTGCTGGTGGGCGAGCTCTATCTTGACCGCTTGTACAAACTATCGTTGCGGCAGCCAATTGCTAAGGATATTTCGCGATTCCAGCCGGTTCGCCGCGATTTTTCGCTGGTGTTGCAGGAGAGCGTCACCTGGGAAAAGATCGACCAGGCGGTGGCTGGCTTGCACATTCCCGAGCTAGTGGAGTGGCGCGCACGCGAGGTCTTCCACGATGCCAAGTTGGGCGCGGGCGAATACGCTCTGTTGCTCGGCGCGACCTTCCAGGCCACGGACCGCACCTTGCGCGAAGAGGAGCTGCAACTCTTCCAGACGCGGGTTGTGGAGGCTGTTGGCAAAGTTGGGGCACGGCTGCGCGGTTAAAAGGAAAATTGCTTGAACCGGCGCTATACTTGCACGAATAGTTTTATCCGTGCGGAGGTTTTTCAATGTCAGATTCCTTCTGGAAGTCAGATGTGTTGGACGAAGCGCAGCCCGAGCAGCCAGCCTTGGAAGAGGTGGCGGAAACGGTCGCAGAACCGGCGCTGGAGTCGAGTGAAAATTCCGGTGCCGCGTTGAGCGTGGACGAATTTGCCGCGCTGGAAGAGCGGATTCTGCGCACCGTAAATCTGGTCAAGCAGGAGCGCCAGGCCCGCGCCGAGGCGGAAGAGCGCGCCAGGAAGGCCGAAGGGCGGCTGCGCGAAACTGAGAGTTTGCAAGAGGAAGTAAGCGCGCTGCGCAGCGAGCGCGACCATGTGCGGCAACGCGTTGAAAAGCTGCTCTCGCAACTGGATGCACTGGAACTGTGAGGCACCTTTTGGCTGAAGAACACCGCAATTATGTAACGGTCCAAATCTACGATCAGCTCTATCACCTCTCCGGCCAGGACACGGAGCATATTCGCGGCCTGGCTGAGTTGGTGGATGCGCGGATGCGCGCCGTCTCCTCGCAGGGCCGCACGGTGGATTCGTTGCGCGTGGCTGTGCTGGCAGCGCTGAATCTTGCCGATGAACTCTCCGAGGCTCGCAAGGCCACGGGCGGTGACGGGCAGTTGACTCTGGCGCGCGCGGCTAGTTTGCGCGGGCTGTTGGACGAAGTTCTCGAAGACGAGCGCAAAACGGGCTGATTGCGTTGGGCGAATGTACTATAGTAGCTCTTATATTCAACGATTGCCGGTGAGGATGCACGTATGTCTCAGGTTTCCGGTTTCTTCCAGAAGGGGTTCATTGCTGCTGCACTCCTGACAGCGATCTTTGCGGCAACTCCTTCCGCTTCACGCGCAGTCCAGCCCGACCCAGTCAAACCCGATGCGCCCAAACCGGGTGAACCCACCGAATCGCAAGCGCGCAAGAGCTATGCGGCAGCTAACGATTGGGTGAAGAATCGTGAATACAGCTTTGCGCTGGACGAATTTCGCAAGGCTAATAAACAAGATGGCGGCCACTGCTGACAATGCCTGAACCGTGCCTATGGCTTGGCTATCAAGATAGGCGCATACAAGGATGCAGTGGCAATTGCGCGGGATATGGTGACGGCTGCCCCGGTCGATCCAGACAAGGCCTACACTCATTTCAGGTTGGCGATGGCCTTGCAGCAGCAGGGCCTTTACGAAAAGAAAGACAAGCAGCAGCGGTGTTTCACAGAGAGCAGCGACGAGTTCAAATCTGCATTGCAAATCGATCCCAAGTTTGCAAATGCGCATTACTATCTTGGTGTAACGCTGGCCGACCTGTTTCAGGATGACTCGGCGCGTGCGGAGTTTACCGCATTTCTCGACCAGGATCACAAGAACGCGAATCTGCATCCGCGCGCCCAGCGGTTTTTGGAGCACATTGAACTGGCCCGGGCCACCATGGCGCCGCCTTTTTCGTTGGTCACGCTGGATGGCCAGCATATCTCGATGGACGGGCTTGCCGGCAAAGTTGTGCTCATCGATTTCTGGGCCACATGGTGCGGCCCCTGCCGCAATGCCCTGCCTAACATCAAGAAGCTTGCGCAAAAATTCGATGGACAGCCGTTCACTGTGCTCAGCATCAGCATGGATTCTGACGATGCCGCGTGGAAGGATTTTGTCGCAAAGAATGGCATGACCTGGATGCAGTATCGCGACGGCCGTTTCACAGGAAAGCTTGCCAGACAATTCAGCGTAACCGCGATTCCGGCTACCTTTACCATCGACGCCGATGGCGTGCTTGAAGATCAGCACGTGGGCGACGCGAATCTCGAGGGCAAGATCAAAAAGCTGATTGCACAGGCGGCCAATAGCAAGGCAACGGCAAATGCAGTCAAGTCTAGCAGCGACAACAGTTCCACCAGCAGCGCAAACTGAAAATATGCCGCTACACTTGCCGCATTCGGAACACGCGGCCCGAAAGCGGCGGGGCAAGAAATCTAACACACCGCATCATTCCGCGCAAGACTTGTAATTCCGCTCCGCGCACTCTACTATTCGCAATAGAAACCGGCCTGCAAAGCAGGTGGGCGATCAACGCTGGTTGAACCAACATTCAATGAACAGGGGCTCAACTCGACAATCGGTTCTGTGTGCCGTGTCCGCCAGTCCGGAATGCCTAATGAACCGCGGAGAGCTCCACCTTCTTAGGAAGGGTTCACCGGCGCATCAACCACGGCCCAGTGGGTCGGGTTCTAAAAATTTCTGAAGGGTCATGAGCGTTGATCGACAAGAGCTCTGACAACCTCATCACGCTGGATACCATCCACGATGCGGCTGCGCGCATCAGCTCCATCGCCGTCAAAACTCCGCTGATCGAAGCCGTATTCCCCGGCATCTCCGGTTATGGAGCCGGCAGGCAAATCTGGCTCAAAGCAGAAAGTCTTCAGCCCATTGGCGCATTCAAAATTCGCGGCGCGGCCAACAAGATTCTCCAGCTCACTCAGGATGAAATCGCCCGCGGAGTTATCACCTATTCCAGCGGCAATCACGCGCAGGGCGTGGCTTACGCGGCGCGCCAAGTTGGCACACACGCCGTCATCGTCATGCCCTCCAACGCTCCCCCCATCAAACGCGCAGCCACGCTAGCTTTGGGCGCGGAGGTCGTCGATGTCGGCCTAGCCTCCAGTGAGCGTCTTGCCGTGGCTGAGAAGCTGGTCCGCGAACATGGCTACGTCGTCATCCCACCTTACGACGACGAGCAAATCATCGCCGGCCAAGCCACCTGCGGTCTGGAAATCATCGAGACTTTGGCCGATGTGGATCTGGTTCTTGCGCCTGTCTCCGGTGGCGGCCTGCTCAGCGGAGTGGCTGCTGCCATTAAGCAGTTGCGGCCCCATGCAAAAGTCTTCGGCGTCGAGCCCGAGCTGGCCGGCGACACCGCCGAAAGCTTTCGCACCGGCTCCATCGTTACCTGGGGAGCCGAACTTGTCAGCAGGACGATTGCGGATGGCCTGCGCACCCAGAGCGTTGGCGTGCGCAACTTTGCCCACATCCAGGCTTACGTCGACGGCATCCTCACCGTAACCGAAGCAGAAATTCGCGCCGCGATGCGCGCCATCGTCGCTGCCACGCGCCTGGTACCCGAACCCAGCGGAGCCGTAGCCACGGCTGCACTGCTCTTTCATGCCGCCGAGCTTCCGAAGTACACCAAAGCCGTAGCCATCGTCAGCGGCGGCAATGTTGCGCCAGAAATGCTGGCCCAGGTACTCACGGAAAACTGATTCTTACCCAAGATTGCCGCCAACTCCTCGCCTTCACTCAGCCGTTCGTGTTCAAATTAAAGACAGGCATTCCCGTCTATTTTCCGGACCCGAAATGGCCGTACTTCGGAGGCTTTTTGAACCCCTATATTCAGTCCATTCTGTTGGGCATTGTGGAAGGCTTGACCGAATTTCTTCCGGTCAGCTCGACGGCGCACCTGCGCATCACTGAAGCGCTGATGAAAATCCCTCTCGATGACGCCTACTGGAAGATGTACACCATCGTCATTCAGCTCGGCGCGATTCTGGCCTTGCTGCTGCTATTCCTCAGCCGCATCGTCGACTTCTTCCGCACCTTCCCCAAAGGCGAAAACGGCGACCGCAACTGGCTGAATCACCCTATCTCGCTGACCTTCGTCGCCTTCGCATGCACCTCGGCGGTGATGCTGCCGCTGAAAAGATGGAGCGACCACAATCTAGGCAGCTTACAGGTAATGGCCTTTGCGCTGCTCATCGGCGGCATCGTGATGTGGATTGTCGATGTTTGGAGTGACCGCTATGAGGCCAGCACGACGCACGTCGAAGAGATGTCGCTTCCGCAATCCATCTGGATCGGCCTTTGCCAGGCATTGTCAGGCATCTTTCCCGGAACTTCGCGCTCCATGTCTACCATCGCCGCCGGCCAAATCGCCGGGATGGACCGGCCCACCGCGCTGGAGTTCAGCTTCCTGCTTTCCATTCCCACCATGATCGCCGCCACCCTCTGGGACATGAAAAAAGAAGTCTTCCCGAGCCACGGCGTCGCCGCCCATGTGGTGATGACCGGTGAAAGTTGGATCGTCCTCCTCATCGGCTTTGTCGTCTCCTTCATCGTTGCCCTTGGTGTTGTGGAGTGGTTCCTTCACTGGGTCCGCAGACACGGCTTTACCTTCTTCGCCATCTACCGGATTATTCTCGGCATCGCGCTGCTGATCTGGGGAACGAAGTTTATCGGCAGTTAGGCGCCGGCAAACTCAACTTTGCCGGGGGTCCACAGCAAGGTTCCCCCGGCTTTGTTTTGCTCAAAATTCTCCCCTCCGGCACCGATAATAGAGACTGCTCTGGAAGTCTTCGCGGCTCCATCTGCTCGCTTGCGCAGCCAACCTGAGCAACGAGACGGAGCGCACCCGCCATGAAACCGATTCGCATAGTTCTCGCGCCCACGCGCAGCCGCCCCTTCAACATCTTGCTTGGCCTCGCGCTGCTTTTAGTCGCGCTCCTGGTTTTGCTCGCACTGGCCACTTACCACACCAGCGACCCCTCCTTGAACACCGCTTCCGGCGAAGCTGGCCCCCACGCCGTCCACAACTGGGTCGGCCTTTTCGGCGCTTCGTTCAGCGACCTGCTGCTGCAAACCATCGGCCTCACCGCATTTTTCCTGCCGCTCTGGATCGGCGGCCTCGGCTGGACCTGGATGCGTTCTCGCCCCGGCGGCCTCGTGTGGCTGCGTTGGATCGGCACCATCCTCTCACTCGCATTTCTCCCCGCCGTCCTGGGATTGCTGCCATGGCATTGGTTATGGCTGCACGCCATTCCGGTGGAAGGTGTGGTCGGCAAGTTGATGGCCGGCTGGCTCGTCACCTATCTCAACTTGCAGGGCGCGTGGCTTGTGGCTGGCGTGCTGGCCGCCACTGGCCTCTGGTTTGCCACCGCCGTCAGCTTCTCAGTCATCGCGGAAATTTCGCAAGCCCTCTGGGAGCGCTCTTCCGCTCTGCGCAGCCGCTGGCGCAACTGGCGCGATGAGCGTGCCGACATCCAGCAAGAGCGCGACGCCGAGCAAGAAGCTCTGCATGAAGAAGCACTCCCCGAGCCCTCGCAACTATTTACCGGCACAGCGGCAGAAGAAGGTCAGGCATCGCTCGGTCCGCCTCCCGGCTTTTTTGCGCGTCTCTTCCGCCGTCGCAAATTGGAGATCGACCCGGAAGACATTCCCGCCTATCAGCGCGCCCAAAACCAATCGCAAGAAAACGACGAGGCAACTTCGGCACGCAGAAGCATCTGGGAACGCAGCGTCCCCAGCGACAAGCCTTCGTCGGTGGCGAGCGTGCCAGCTCCGCTAGAAGATGCGATTCCGGTCGCCATTCCGATCACCGCATTTGAAACTCCTGTAAAATCCGCACCCGCTCCGCCGCCAATGGCGCGGCCCCTCGAATCGTTTCCTGAGGTGCATCCAATCGATGCGCGCCCAGCCGCCGCCCGCTTTGAACCCACCGCCGCGCACCCTGCTTTTGAGTCATCCGCCCCACCCCGGTCCGCGAACGTTATCTCCATTCACGAGCGCGCCGACGCCGATCTGCCCTCCGCCACCGTCGCTCCCAAAAACGTTAGCGGCTTTCGTCTGCCGCCCAGCACGCTGCTCAATCCTGGCGACGGTCCCCAGGCCGTGCGCGAGGACGAACTGCGCAATGAAGCCCGCGTTCTGAAAGAAAAATGCGCTGAGTTCGATGTGCGCGGCGATGTTGTCCAGATCAATCCCGGCCCCATGGTGACGACCTATGAATTCAAGCCCGAAGCTGGCGTCAAGTACAGCCGCGTCACCGGCCTGGGCGACGATCTCTGCCTAGCCATGCGAGCCGAGAGCATTCTCATCGAGCGCATGTCCGGCAAAAACACCGTCGGCATTCAGGTTCCCAACCACCGCCGCGAAACCATTCATCTGCGCGACTGCATTGAGTCAGAAGAATTCAACAAAGCCAAATCGCGCCTCACCATCGCCATGGGCAAAGACATCAACGGCCTCATCCGCACCGCCGATCTGGCCGCCATGCCTCACGTGCTCATCGCCGGCTCCACGGGCAGTGGCAAATCCGTCGCCATCAACGCGATGATTATGAGCCTGCTCTATCGCACAACGCCCGCCCAGGTTCGCCTCATCCTCGTCGATCCCAAGCGCGTCGAACTCGGCATGTACGAAGGCGTGCCGCATCTCTTCACGCCCATCATCACCGAGCCAAAACTAGCCGCCAACGCCCTGCGTAACGCCGTCCGCGAAATGGAGCGCCGCCTCAAGCTGCTCGCCTCGCGCAGCGTCCGCAACATCGACCAGTACAACAAGCTCTTCGAAGGCACCATGCCTTCGCTCTTTGACGACGCCCCTGACGAGGAGCCGCTCCCTTACATCGTCATCATCATCGACGAGCTGGCCGACCTGATGATGCTCGATCGCGCCAACGTCGAAGAGTCCATCACGCGCCTCGCGCAAATGGCCCGCGCCGTCGGCATCCATCTCATCCTTGCCACGCAGCGTCCCTCGGTCGACGTCATCACCGGCCTCATCAAAGCCAACGTGCCAACCAGAATCAGTTTCCGCCTCGCCACCAAAGTCGATTCGCGCACCATCCTCGACACCAACGGGGCAGAGTCATTGCTGGGCCGCGGAGACATGCTCTTTCTGCCGCCCGGAACCAGCCGCCTTATCCGCCTCCACGCTCCTTATGTCAGCGAAAAAGAGACCGCCGCCGTCGTCGATTTCTGGAAGGCGCAGGGTCAGGCCGAGTACGTCGAAGGCTTCCTCGAATCTCCCAAAGACGACCGCGCCAACGTGGAAGGCTCCAACTCCGACCCCGACGAAAACGATCCGCTCTTCAACGACGCCGTGCAACTGGTCTTCGAATTCGGCAAAGCCTCCACCTCGCTGCTGCAACGCAGGCTACGCATCGGCTATGGCCGCGCGGCCCATCTAATCGACTTGATGGAGCGCGATGGATTGGTAGGCCAAGCCGATGGCTCCCGCCCCCGCGAGTTACTAAAAGCCCCCGGCTGGCTGCACGAGGTTTCGTCCACGGCCATCGAGTAGCACCTGGGGCAAACCACTTCTTTTCAAAAAGGGTGGGACGTTTGCCACCAACCGAGTGTAAACTTATCCCGCTATGAGCATTCTAAAATCGGCGTCTTTGAAAGGTGTTTGGGGGGAAAAGAACTTCGATTGCACATTTCACCCAGACGTGAACTTCCTAATTGGGGCGAATGGGTCCGGGAAGACTACTGTCATCAACCTAGTCGCGGCCGCGCTTACGGGCGACTATGAGACTTTGACCCGAATCCCATTTTCATCGATTACGTGCGAACTACTTGCCCAAGGACGGTCTAAGCAGATATCTAAGATTACGGTGGAAAGACCATCGCAGGAAATCGGATCACCGATCTTAAATTACACACTGAGTCTTCCTGACGGGAAGAAGCAATTTGAACTTTTTCCAACTTCAAGTTTAATGGCTCACAGATTGAGATTGGGCGCGAAAATAAAAGGCCATCTCGATATGGAATCACTTGCAGTTGCGCTTCAGGACTTGGTGCGAGTCAAATGGCTCTCCGTCTATAGATCATCGGGGAAAAATAGGCCGGATGAACCATCCCAAGGAGAGTCGAGTGTAGACCGTCGGCTCAACTTTCTGAATAACCTCCTCGTGCGCTATTTTTCAAAATTAGCGGGGCGCAAAGAAGAAGCGATAAATCACTTTCTCAGCAGAGTTTTTGTTGCACTACTATATAAAGGCGAGAGTGATTCGCTCAAGGTCGCCAAGACCGTCGACTTTAAGAAGCTCAGCGAAACCATGGAGGCAATATTCCACCAGTTCAAGATAGAGGACGATAACTCAAGGAACGAGCTAGACACTTTTCTGGAAGTGGCACAAAAGGCATCGAGGAAAGATACTTTCGAATGGTCAGAATTAGCGTCATTAGTTGGCGTCTTGCATCTTCTCAAAGTATCAGAAGAATGGAGCAAGACTTTATCGAGACAGGAAGATATTCTCAAACCACAACACGACTTCCTGCAAATCATAAACTCTATGTTGAAAGGTAAAGAGCTGGAGATCAATACAAGAAACGAATTGGAGGTTGTTTTAGGTACTGCCGCGCACAAACATCTTTCGCTTTCAGAACTTTCTTCAGGCGAGAAACAGTTGCTTATCATCTTCGGAGAGGCTCTTCTTCAAGATAGGTCAGAATTCATATATATTGCGGATGAGCCGGAGCTTTCTCTTCATGTCAGTTGGCAAGAGAACCTCACTGCAAATCTACGAAAGATAAACCCAAAGGCTCAAGTGATTTTTGCGACACACTCTCCGGATATTGTTAGCCAATATGGGGATCGCGTAATTAACATGGAGGAACAATGAGATGGACATTGCTTTTCATCGTACCTCTTCAGGGCTAAGCAACCTCTCAATTTTTCTCGGAGTTGATGTAGTCGTCTACCTAGAAGGCGGCGACCGAAAGCTATCTCTTGCAGACCTTGAGACCGACCTTGTAGCGTCCGAGAATCACGACACAATGTTCTGGCAGACAATTCTCAACGAATTTCGGCCGAATATAAAAGCCCATTTGAAGTCGATAGGATCAAAGGCAACAGTCATTTCAGTCTCACGGCTTGTAGTGACAGGAGTGATACATCATGTAATTACAGCGTTGGACCGAGATTTCGACCATATTCGTCGGGCGAAGATTAGGCACCCAAACGTACTTTATACATATGGGTACAGCTGGGAAAATGATGTCTTCACGAAATCTAACCTCAAAACATTGAGTCGTAGTCTGTGTCTTAATAGGATCCGGTGCAAGAAAATAAACGATCTTACAGATGATCTGTTTGAACAATTCCTGCGGTCTTTCAAGGTTCAAGTTCAATGGGACAATGCTTTGGCAGGCTCTTGTGCTGATCTCTGCGACCGTGGCGCTCTGATGAACTCAATTGAACTGAGACCGCCGAGCGCACCCAGAATTTCGAGAAAGCGAGTTGCAACTTTACTTCGAGAAAGCCATTCAAATAATAGGAATGTACGATTGAAAGCAATGAAGCGCATAGACGTACAGCGCGACCTCCACGGTCACACCGTCGAAAGATTTGCCTCAGGTGTTCTTCAGCATATTCTCGCAGAGTACTTGGGAACGAAAGCAAATAAAGATCTTTGTATGCGCTTGTTGATAGGCATATTCGAGAAGAGCCTGAAAGGCAAAAGTGCGATGGCAAGCCACTATCGTACGGCTGCGACTTCTATCGTAACGGGTGGCCAGGTCTCGATTTTGAGACCTCCGAAAGCTCAAAAGCTTCGGCCGACACATGTTACTCCTGCCGAGCCACCTAAGGTTCGCCGATCATCTTAAAGCGGCTTTCTGACGCTAAAAACACCCGGTGCCTCAGCTCCCGTTTTTGGGGCTTGGGCCATTCATCGATGTGTTCCGTCAACCCGATTAAACACACCTTCCTCGATCAATCAGCGTATCGGCTTTTGCGCGGGAAAGTTGTTAGCGCGGATTCTGCGCGACTTTGACGAAATGAAAAGTGCAGTTGACCGCGAGCGTGGCAGGGTCGGCGGGGTGCCCCAGCTCCCACCTTTGGGACCTGGGAGACCACAACCTTTTTTGCTCACTCGTTGCAGATCATTAATCTCCACCGGCGCACAATATAAAGACGAACGGTGGCCAGAAAGCCGCAAACCTACCTGTTCCCTGGTCCCTATTCCCTGCTTTTTGCCTACCCCCTCCCCCCCTTATTTATTTTCAAAGGCTAGCCAAACCTTGCAGATAATTTTAAGATATTTAAAATCAATATCTTCCGAAGATAATCACTGTGGAAAACTTCCGCTTCAAGCCCGAAAACAGGCAAAAAACAGCCTCGAAACGTGCGAATTTTGAGGGAAAAACAGCAGTTTTTGGCCGAATCTGAGGTCAGAAAGCGAGGTTTTTCGCACCCTTTTTCGTAAGGGTGCGAGAGCGTGAAAAGCAACCTCAGCCGCAGGTAACGGCGTGCAGGTGTTGCAGCGCAAAGACCGTGGTCTGGTGGCTTTGCATCGCGCTGATGCCTTCGACAGCGGCCTGCGCGGCGGCGATGGTGGTAATGGTGGGAATGCGCGCCAGCACCGCGGCGCGTCGAATGGCCTTCTCGTCGAAGAATGTATCCTGGCCGCGCGGAGTGTTGACGATAAGCTGGATGCGGTCGCCTTTGATCAAATCCACAATGTTCGGCCTACCCTCTTTGACCTTGAAGACGCGCTCAACCGCGAGGCCGGATTTCTCCAGCACATTGGCTGTTCCCTCGGTAGCCACGATCTTGAAGCCAAGGTTGACGTAGCGGCGAGCCAGGTCAACGGCCGCAGTCTTGTCGGGATCGTTGACGCTGAAAAAGACCGTACCGCCGGTAGGCAAAATCTGTCCCGCAGAAAGCTGCGCCTTGGCAAAGGCCTCGCCAAAGGTTGCGGCCACGCCCATCACTTCTCCGGTGGAGCGCATCTCCGGCCCAAGAACCGTATCCACCCCGGCGAATTTATTCCATGGAAAAACCGGTGACTTCACATAAAAATGCGTTCCGGTTTCGAGGTCTTTGCCGCCTGCGAGCTGCGTTGGCAATAATTCGCTCAGCTTGCGGCCAGTCATCAACCGCGCTGCAATCTTGGCCAGCGGAATTCCCGTTGCCTTGGAAACATAAGGCACAGTACGCGAGGCGCGCGGATTGACTTCAATCACATAGACATGATCAACGCCCTCTGCGTCGCGCTGAATGGCGAATTGCAGATTGACCAGCCCAACGACCTTGAGCGCCAGAGCCAGCTTGCGTGTATAAGTTCGCAATGTTTCCAATGTGCTTTCGCGAATGTCAACGGAAGGCAACACGCAGGATGAATCGCCGGAGTGAATTCCGGCCTCTTCAATGTGCTGCATGATTCCGGCGATGATGACATCCTTGGAGTCGCACAAAGCATCAACGTCCACTTCGATGGCATTTTCCAGGAAGTGATCGACTAACACTGGACGCTCTTGTGAATACTCGACAGCCTCGCGCATATAGCGAGCCACGGCCTCGCCGTCGTAGCAGATCACCATCGCGCGTCCGCCCAGCACATAACTCGGCCGCACCAATACTGGGTAACCAATGCGCTCGCCCACGGCCAGAGCCTCTTCCACGCTGGTTGCCGTGCCGCCCGCTGGTTGCGGAATTTTTAATTCGTCAAGCAGTTTACCGAAGCGTTTGCGATCTTCGGCCAAGTCAATCGACTCAGGCGAAGTGCCGATGATGGGCACGCCGGCCGCGAGCAGCCGCTTTGCAAGATTCAGCGGCGTTTGCCCGCCGAACTGCACAATCATGCCAATCTCCGCGCCCGATTGCGACTCGTGATTGTAGATTGCCAGCACATCTTCAAGCACCAGCGGCTCAAAGTAGAGCCGGTCGCTGGTGTCGTAATCGGTAGAGACGGTCT
Source organism: uncultured Occallatibacter sp. (assembly GCA_964414945.1). Taxonomy (GTDB): domain Bacteria; phylum Acidobacteriota; class Terriglobia; order Terriglobales; family Acidobacteriaceae; genus Telmatobacter. The sequence continues at coordinate 137,951 of CAYPYJ010000001.1, read as the reverse complement.
CTGGATTGCAGTTGACCATGATGGTCTCATAGCCGTCGTCTTTGAGCGCGAAAGCCGCATGGCAGCAGCAATAATCGAACTCGATGCCTTGGCCAATGCGATTCGGACCGGAGCCGAGAATGATAACTTTCTTGGTCTGTGTCGGCGGCGCTTCATCCTCTTCGTCGTACGTCGAATACAAGTACGGAGTCATGGATTCGAACTCTGCTGCGCAGGTGTCGACTAACTTGAAAACCGGCTTGATGCCCTTGCTTTCGCGCAATTCGCGAACCTGCTGCGTACCGGCGTGGCCTTCCAATTTCCATTCGGTCGCGATGCGTTCATCGCTCAGGCCGAGGCGCTTGAGCTGGCGAAGTTGCTCGGTACCGATGGTCTCCGGCGTCGTCTGCGAAATAGCCATCTGCGCCAGCACAACTTCGCGCAACTGATGCAGGAACCACGGGTCCATTCCTGTGAGCCGCACCACTTCGCGCACGCTCATGCCGCGCTCGAATGCATAGCGAATGTAACCCAGCCGCTCAGGGCGCGGAGTGACCAGCATCTGCGTCAGCCGCCGCGGCTCGAGGATTTCAGCGCCAGTCTTCTTGCCGGTTTCTAATGCGCGCCACGCCTTCATCAGCGATTCTTTGAATGTGCGGCCGATGCACATGACTTCGCCGACGGACTTCATCTGCGGTCCAAGGGTTTCGTCGGAGCCGGGAAACTTTTCAAACTGCCACTTGGGAATTTTCGTGACGACGTAATCAATCGTCGGCTCAAAGCAGGCTGGCGTTTTGCGCGTGATGTCATTGGGGATTTCGTCGAGCGTGTAACCTACGGCTAACTTGGCAGCTATCTTCGCAATCGGAAATCCGGTGGCCTTGGAGGCCAACGCCGACGAACGCGAGACGCGGGGATTCATTTCGATCACTGTCATGCGACCATCGATGGGATTCACTGCGAACTGCACATTCGACCCGCCGGTCTCGACGCCAATCTCGCGCATCACGGCGATGGCCGCGTCGCGCATCTTCTGATACTCGCGGTCGGTGAGCGTCTGCGCTGGGGCGACGGTAATCGAATCGCCGGTGTGCACACCCATCGGATCAAAATTCTCAATGGAACAAATGATGATAACGTTGTCGGCGAGGTCACGCATGACCTCTAACTCGTACTCTTTCCAGCCGAGAACGCTTTCTTCAATGAGGCACTCATGCACCGGCGAAAGATCGAGGCCGCGAGCGAGAATTTCCATCAACTCTTCGCGGTTGTATGCGATGCCACCGCCGGAGCCGCCAAGCGTGAAGCTGGGACGAATCAGCACAGGAAAGCCGAGCTTGCCCGCGAAGTCGAGTCCGTCGCGAAGATTGTTGACCAGCGCGGATTTGGAAACTTCGAGGCCGATGCGCAGCATGGCGTCTTTGAAGAGCAGACGGTCTTCGGCCTTCTTGATGGCTTCCAGACGCGCGCCGATCATCTCGACGTTGTACTTGTCGAGGATGCCCGCATCGGCCAGATCAACGGCAAGGTTCAATGCTGTTTGGCCGCCCACAGTAGGAAGCAAAGCGAATTTGCCGGGGAGGTTAATACCCGCATTGTCTTTGCCATTTCCACCCGAAGCAAGGCCAGGGCCTTTGACGAGCATATCGGCTTCAAGACGAATAATCTCTTCGACGTACTCGCGGGTAAGCGGCTCGACGTAAGTGCGGTCGGCGAGGTCGGGATCGGTCATGATGGTGGCCGGGTTGGAGTTCACCAACACCACCTCATAGCCCTCCTGCTTGAGAGCCTTGCAGGCCTGCGTGCCGGAGTAGTCGAACTCGGCTGATTGGCCAATCACAATCGGGCCGGAGCCGATCACCAGTATTTTCTGAATATCATTTCTGCGTGGCATATTCTTTTTCGATTTCCTGAATAATGTTGGCGCCAATACATCATTGCAACAATTCTGGCGGTAGTTTCATTTCGCTGAGCGGCTCAAGAGACGGTATCCAGTTGAGACTCTTCTTGTCATCTGCATCCATTTTTGGTTTGGGGATTGGACGCTCCATTCCATCGACAAATTGGGCCTGTGTTCTTTGCATGCTCCCATTTTTGTCTGTATTCCATCGGCGAGCATAGCCCCACGTACTATCATTCGGTTGTTCCATCGGGAGATTCCAATCTATGGCCTCCGCCCGCAACAACTTACCGTTTGAAAAACAGCGATAGACCCGAACTTCCGACCCGACATCGTCGCTATTCGCCCAGATTTCTACGATTACTTGATCCCGTTTATGCCAAACCACCGCTACCGAATAGAAATCGGATTCCAGGTTTTGTAGTCCTGTCGCAAGATTTTTAACCGGATTCCAACCACCTCCAGCGCTAACAGCATACCCGGGCTTCACAGAAGCAATATCAAATCCACACTCTTCTGCAAATCGCTTCAATGATGGTTCAAATTTATTTTTCTTCTGATCGTCAAGATAGCGCACAAATGGATCGTCAGTATTAACAGCACTCTCTGTCTGCACTGACGTGTCAACTTGTTTGCTTGGCTCATGTGCGGGTTTCGGTGTAGGAGGAACAGAATGCTTACAGGAAATAGAACTCCCCAGCCCTGCCAAAACCGCCAAGACTGGTAGGTAGTTCTTCATCCCTTCCACTCCTCCATCAGCCGCCGGAAGTCGCGGAAGAGGTAATTGGAATCGTGCGGGCCGGGAGCGGCTTCGGGGTGATATTGGACGCTGAAGAGCGGCAGCGTCTTGTGGCGCAGGCCTTCTAGGGTCTGGTCGTTCAGGTCCACATGGGTCAGTTCGACTTCGTTGGCATTGATCGAATCGGGATCGACGGCGAAGTTATGGTTATGCGCAGTGATTTCAACCTTGCCGGTGAGCTTGTTCTGCACTGGGTGGTTGCCGCCATGGTGGCCGAATTTGAGCTTGTAGGTCTTGCCGCCCAGAGCAATGCCGGTGAGCTGATGGCCTAAACAGATTCCGAAGACCGGGACGCGGCCCAGGAACTTGCGAATCGCGCGCACGGCATAATCCACAGGCTCGGGATCGCCGGGTCCGTTCGAGAGAAATACGCCGTCGGGCTTCAGCGCAAAGACATCCTCGGCGCTGGTCTCGGCGGGAACGACCGTCACACGGCAGCCCTCTCGCACCAGCATACGGAGGATATTTTGCTTGATGCCGAAATCGTAGGCGACAACGTGGAGGTTCGTGCTCTCCCACCCTTGCCGCGATGAAGCTGCGTCAAGGATGGGGCACCCAGCATTTTCCTTTTGATTGAAACCAATCGCCAACAGAGGATCGCCCGTCTGGTTGCGGCTGTCCGTTGAGTCGAAGGTGTAAACCGACTTGGTGGAGACGACGCGGGCCAGATCGGTTCCGTCCATCTTACGAATGCTGCGTGCCTTGGCAACAAGAACATCGGAGTTGCTCTCGGCGGTCGAAATGACGCCGCGCATTACCCCGTAAGTGCGCAGGTGGCGAACCAGGGCGCGGGTGTCGATTTCCGCCAGCACGGGAACCGAATAGCGTTCCATATACTCGTCGGCGACCTGCTCAGAGCGCCAATTGGAGCCGATGGGCGAAAACTCGCGGACGATCAAGCCCTCGATATAGGGCTTGGCCGATTCGTTATCCGCCTGGTTGGTTCCGTAGTTGCCGATTTGGGGGTTGGTGAGAACGACGATTTGCCCGGCATAGGAAGGATCAGTAGCGATTTCCTGATAACCGGTAAGGGAAGTATTAAAAACAACTTCTCCCAGGCATTCGCCCGGGTGACCATAGCCGAGGCCGCGGAATATACGCCCGTCTTCGAGCGCTAGAATCGATTGCATTGCCTCTCCGAGGAGTGGATTCTATCGATTTTAACAGCTTTGGAGATGTCGTGCCGGTGGATTTCAGGGTGGTAACTCCAGCTCTCTATCGCACCACGCCAGCGTCGCGCGCCGGCCACATGACGAAGACTGCTTTTCCGTAGATGAGCGAGCGTTCAACAGGGCCGAATTTGCGGCTGTCCCAGGAGATGCAGCGGTGGTCGCCCATCATGTAGTAGTTGTCTGGGGGAATCACCATTTCGGCGACGGATTCACTGTCGCGGTATTCCTCCGGCACATAGTCCTCGCGCTGCGGCTTGCCGTTGAGCCAGACTGTTCCATGGTCGATGCGCAGCCGGTCTCCGGGCAGGGCGATGACACGCTTGATGTAGCTCTTCTCCTGGTCGCGCGGGTAGCGAAAGACCACTACATCGCCGCGTTCGATAGCTGAAACGTGATAGACAAATTTATTGATAAAGAGGCGATCTTCATCTTCCAGCCGCGGCAACATGCTGGTGCCTTCCACGCGCACCGGCTGATAAAGAAAGGTGATGATAAAAATCGAAGCGGCCGCGGAGATCAACAAATCGCGAACCCACAGCCTGATGCCGTGGGGCACGCGCGACGGCACAGGCGTCGGGGTCTGTAAGGCGTCGATCTGGTCCGCACCAGACGCTGAGGTCTGTTCGGAATCGGCGAAGTCGGGGAAAGTTGGCTCCATTCGCTCCTGCTCGTTTAGAATCAATCACGTACTGGTATTGTTCGGCGGAAACGGGAGGATTGAATTCACCCGTATCTCCGCCTGTTTAGAGTGTAATCTTTCTTCCTCTGAGATCAAAAATACGCACAAAATGATGCGAGAATCGTGTCGAGTCGGAAGGGATGCGAATGCATTCCGGAAAGAGCTACCCCGCTGCCATCCTGCCGCGATACTCTTAAAGCCAACGTGATCAAAGAAGATTCCCAATCCGCGGCTCCGCCGATTCATCCTTTGGACAAGAGTTCTGCCGAGCTGACGCCCTTCATGCGTCAGTGGACGGCGGCCAAGAGGGAGAACCCCGACGCGCTGCTGTTTTTTCGTATGGGCGATTTCTATGAGCTGTTCTACGACGACGCGGTGACGGCCAGCCGTGAGTTGCAACTGACGCTGACGGCACGCGACCGCGAGCGCTCGCAGCCGATGTGCGGCGTTCCTTATCACGCGGTGGAAAGCTATTTGACGCGGCTTTTGCACAAGGGTTATCGCATCGCCCTCTGCGATCAGATGGAAGACCCCAAGCTTACCAAGAAGATTGTCCGGCGTGAGGTGACGCGCGTACTTTCGCCCGGCACGGCTCTTGACTCTGGCCTTGGGCAGGAGCAGAACAATTTTCTGGCGGCGTACTTTGAGAGCGGCTCGGAGAAAGAACCAGTCTGCGCAGTGGCGCTGCTGGATGTTTCCACCGGGGAGTTTCGCACGGCGGAGTTTGTGGGAGCGGCTGCGCGGCAGCAGGCCGTGGACGAAATTCTGAAGGCTGGGTCGAGCGAAGTGCTTACGCCCACAAGCGCTCAGTTGCCGGCGCAGTTGGAGCGAATTGCGGCGCGGACGCGCGTGGAGGATTGGGTTTGGACGCGGGAGTTTGCTGTTCCGCTGGTGGAGCGGCAATTGAATGTGCGCTCGCTGGAAGGTTTTGGTCTCACCAACCATCCGGCGGCAGCTATTGCTGCCGGAGCGGTACTGCACTATGTGCGCACGACGCAGAAAAACGAAGCGCTGCACATTGACAGCCTGCGCTTTGAAGAGCATTCGACGGCGCTGGAGCTGGACCAAGTAACGGTGCGGAATCTGGAATTGGTAGAGCCACTTTTTGCTGGGCAAGACACGCGAGCGACGCTCTTTTACTCACTGGACTCCTGCCAGACGCCGATGGGAAAGCGGCTTTTACGCGCGACGATTCTACGGCCACTGGTGGACGCGGAAGCTCTGGAGGCGCGCTATGAAGCAGTCGGCGAGGCACATGGAGATTTAGTGCGGCGAGAGGAGATTCGCCGCGCGTTTTCTGGACTGCTTGACTTGGAACGATTGCTTGCGCGCCTCTCACTAGATTCGGCGGGGCCACGCGATGTGCGGGCGCTGGCAGCAAGCCTGAGCCGTTTGCCGGGGCTGAAACATTCGCTGGCCGCGATGCGCTCGGCGCGCTGGCTTGAGTTAGTGGAGGGGTTGGATTCGCTGGAAGACGTGACGCTGCGGATTGCCACAACGCTGGTCGAAGAGCCTCCGTTGACGCTGGTCGATGGCGGCGCAATTGCTGCGGGCGTGGACGCGGAACTGGATGAGCTACGGACGATTTCTACGACCGGGCGTCAGCAGATTGCGGCCATCGAGGAGCGGGAGCGGGAGCGGACTGGAATAGCTTCACTGAAGGTTCGATATAACTCGGTCTTCGGCTATTACATCGAGATCACAAAAGCGAATATGTCGCTGGCTCCGGCAGACTACGAGCGCAAGCAAACTCTGGTGAATGCCGAGAGATTTACCACGCCTGAGCTAAAGGAATACGAGCGAAAGATTCTCACTGCGCACGAACGGTCCATCGAAATCGAGAAACGGATTTTTGCCGATCTGCGGCGAACTGTGTTGGAAGCCGCAGGGCGAATCAAGCGAACTTCGGCGGTTGTGGCAGAGGCGGATCTGCTGGCAAACTTCGCGCATTTGGCTGCGGGACGGCGCTATGTACGGCCTGTTATCTCATCGGAGTTAGTCATCGAGGCTATGGCCGCTCGCCATCCAGTGATTGAGCAATGGATGGAAGAGACGCGCGAGGGCAGGTTTATTGCCAACGATATCTACCTGAATGCTACGGGCGATGGGCCGAGCTTGCTGCTGATTACTGGCCCTAACATGGGCGGCAAAAGCACTTATCTGCGCCAGACGGCGATGCTGGTGCTGCTTGCTCAGATGGGTAGCTTTGTTCCAGCGGAGAGTTTGCGCTTTGGGCTTGTGGACAGAATTTACACGCGCATTGGAGCAAGCGACAATGTGGCGCGTGGCCGCTCGACTTTCATGGTGGAGATGACGGAGACGGCGACGATTCTGAATACGGCGACGAATCGGTCGCTGATACTGCTGGATGAGATGGGACGCGGAACAGCGACATTTGATGGGCTTTCGCTGGCTTGGGCAACGGTCGAGTATCTTCATGCGGAAACCGGAGCGAGAACGCTGTTTGCAACGCACTATCATGAGCTGACGATGCTGGCCGAGAAGCTGCCGCGCGTGAGAAATCTGCGTGTGGGCGTGAAGGAATCGCCGAACGGAATTGTTTTTCTGCATAACATTGAACCGGGGGCGGCGAGCAAAAGTTATGGCATCGAAGTAGCGCGGCTGGCGGGGTTGCCGATGGCTGTCATCGAGCGAGCAAGACACGTGCTGCGCCAGCATGAAAAGCAGGAACGGCAGAGCGTGCAAGTTGAGACAACCGCCGAGCCGGTGCAGTTGACGATTTTCACGCCGCTCTCGCAGCGCATCGTGGATCGCATCGAAGCAACCGACGTGAACCAACTTACTCCGTTGCAGGCGCTGAATCTACTGGAAGAACTTCAGCAGGAGTTGAAGGAGAGAGGATGACAGCAAGAGCAAAGGAAAATGGATTGAAAGACAAAATCACTGAACACGTGTCATCAACTAACCCCTACGAAATGTTTGGGGGAACCCAGGTTTGGAAGATTGTAGAGAAAACAATCAACGATCTCGTGGATAACAACGACATTATCGAAAAGACCCAAAGGGACTATATCGTCGGTTATATCTGCAAAGATCTGCAAGGAATCGTGACTGCGGAACCGGATCATAGCAACAATTGAAGGAGTGGAAATGAAAGCGAATCTGCGTCACGCGGCGGGAAGCTTGATGGTTGTCGGTCTCGGAGGCACAGAGCTGACCGCGCTGGAACGTGCCTGGCTAAAGCTGGTGAAGCCTGCTGGCGTGATTCTGTTTCGACGTAACATTTCGGATGCACGACAGACGCGCGCGCTGCTGGATGAGGCGACTGCATTGTGCGCACAGAACAGCTTTCGTTGCGTGGATGCGGAAGGCGGAACCGTAGACCGTTTGCGCGATGCGCTTGCGCCGATGCCTTCCGCGCAGACCGTGGCAGAGGCGGCGCGAAGAATCAATTGCGGTTCGTGCGTTCCCACCCTTTCGCAAAGAACGCGAAAGGATGGGGCACCCTATGGTAGTGCGCTGATTCGCGAGCACGGCGAACTGATTGCGCGTGGAGTGAAGGCCTTCGGCTTCAACACAACACTCGCGCCGGTAATGGATTTGGCGCTGCCTGAATCTGCCGACGTGATGGGCTCGCGCGCGGCAGGAGCAAATGCAGAGGACGTTGTGATTTATGCGCGCGAGTTTCTAGCTGGATTGGCGGCGCAAAATGTCGCCGGTTGCGGCAAGCATTTTCCTGGGCTGGGTGGCGGCGCACTGGATTCGCATCTGGGCACTCCAGCTATCCATCGTAGCGCACGCGCTTTAGAGCGCGCTGATTTAGTTCCGTATCGGGAGTTGTGCAGTGAGTTGCCCATGGTGATGGTCAGCCATGCGAGTTATCCGGAGACACCGAGCAAAAAACTCCCGGCGAGTGTATCGAGTTATTGGATTCAAGCCGTGCTGCGCAAACGCATAGGTTATCGCGGAATTATCTTTTCCGACGATCTGGAGATGGGCGGAATTCTGAAGTTCATGCCGATTGAAGAGGCTGCGGTCGCAGCCATTCGCGCGGGGATGAATCTGGTCGAAATATGCCACAGTCCGGAACTGATTTTACGTGCCTATGAAGCGCTGATTGCCGAGGGTGAGCGGTCGGCGGCATTCGCGAAACTACTCTTTGCTCGCGCGAAAGAGACGGAACGGCAGCGTGCGAAACTTTTTATAAATGGAGTTCCGGCTGCGCTGACGGCGAAACAATTCGAGGCGCTGCGCGGGCGTATCCTCAGCTTCAGTGAAATTGCCGCAAAGATCCTGGAGGCGCAAACCGCATGAGGGCAAAGTCCATGACGGTTGCCGGTATCATGAGCGGGACTTCGGCGGACGGCATTGATGTGGCAGTGGTGCGGATTGCGCCGGGAAGACCGCGGCCAAGCGTTACGCTGCTGGCGCATGAGGGCTTCGCATTTCCGGCTACGCTGCGGCGAGCGGTTCTGGCGGCGATGAATGCGGAGTTAACTTCGACGGCGGAGTTGGCACGGCTCAATTGGCGGCTGGGAATCGCATACGCCGAAGCTGTGGAGGCTACACGCCAGCGGCATGCTGTGATGATTGACCTGATTGGCTGCCACGGACAAACGCTCTATCATCAGCCGCGCGTAGCCAGTTATGCCGGACGCAGTTTCGCCTGCACTTGGCAGTTAGGCGAAGCCGCAGTGATTGCCGCGCACACAGGCATTTCGGTGGTCTCGAATTTTCGGCCAGCGGATATGCTCGAAGGCGGCCAAGGAGCGCCTCTGGTTCCACTGCTGGATTATGTTCTTTTTGCCGATCGAAAGCGCGGGCGCATTTTGCAGAATATCGGCGGCATCGCCAACCTGACGGCGATTCCCGCAGGCGCCGGAGCTGAGGATGTAATCGCATTCGACAACGGCCCAGGCAATATGGTGATGGACTGGCTGGCGCAGGAACTCTTTCACAAAAAATTTGATCGCAATGGCGGCTTTGCCGCGCAAGGCATAGTGCTTTTGCCGGTGCTGAATAAGGCACTCAGCAATCCGTACTTCAAGCAGAAGCCGCCTCGCACGGCAGGGCGCGAGCAATTTGGCCGTGTTTATGCAGTGGGCTTTTTGGCCGAGTGTAAAAAACATAGTAAGAAACCCGAAGACGCGCTGGCCACTGCAACTGCGCTGACGGCCGAGACGATCGCACAAAGTTATAAGGCTTACGTCAGAAACAGCATGAAGGGCCGCGCAGTGGATTACATTGTCTCTGGCGGCGGGGCACGCAATGCGACGCTGATGGCGATGCTAGCACAACGTCTGCCGCGAAATTGCGAGCTGGCCGCGAGCGAGCAGTTTGGCCTGCCGGCAGAAGCCAAGGAGGGCGCGGCCTTTGCGCTGTTGGCTTGGCAGACATGGCATCAGTTACCGGGAAATCTGCCCCGGGCAACCGGCGCGGACCGGCCGGCAATTCTTGGGCAGGTGACGTATGTGTAGATGGATTGCGCAATTGGAAAAATGCGGCGGATTGAGATTCGAGCTATCTCACCCTTGCCGTAAAAACAAAAACGCGGCAAGGATGGGGCACCCGACTTATGTATTTTCAAAATCCCTTTTTTATGTGCTGATATGCTTACTGACGCTTGCTGGCTGCCACTCAGCCCCGCGCGACCCACATACTGTAGTTTTTCTCATTGAGAGCAGCCCCGCTAATCTTGACCCGCGCATAGGGACTGACGCGCAATCGGAGCATATTGACGAGTTGCTTTTTGACGGGCTGGTGGCCCGCGACGCGAGCTTCCATTTTACTCCCGCACTGGCCGAGAGCTGGGAACAGCCGGAGCCATTGACGTTGGTCTTTCATCTGCGTGCCGCTATTCGCTTCCATGGCGGCCGCGCGCTGACGGCGAGTGATGTGGCGTGGTCGGTGAACTCCATCTGCTCTGGCGTTGTGATCTCACCCAAAGCCGCCGCTTATGCCTCGATAGAAAAGATTGAAGTGAAGGATACTCGGACACTCATTTTCCATTTGAAGCACGCAGACAACTTTCTGCTGACCAATCTTTCAACGGGCGCATTCGGCGTTGTACCTGAGGGCAGCGGCAGTGAGTTCTGGCGGCATCCAGTAGGCACCGGGCCGTTTCGCTTTGTCAGCCAGCAGATCGATCAAGAGGTTGTGATCGAACGCAATCCACTGAGTTGGGCTGGTGAGCCGAAGATTGAGCGGGTACGCTTTCGCGTAGTGCCGGACGCGATTACCGAATCGCTGGAATTGGAAAAAGGCTCGGGCGATGTAGCTGTCAATTCCCTGCCGATGGATTCGCTGGCAGTGCTGGCCACGCGGCCCAACCTTCAGATTGAGGATGCGCCGGGAACACAGATTCAATACATCAGTTTCAATCTGCGCGATCCGCTGCTCAAGGATGTGCGAGTACGTCAAGCAATCGCCCACGCCATCAACCGCAAGCTGATCATCCAGACGCTGATGCAAGGCCACGCGCAGACGGCCGAGAGCCTGCTGCCGCCAAGTCACTGGGCCTACACGGATGATGTTGCGCGCTACAACTACGATCCTGCGCGGGCCGCTCTATTGCTGGATGAAGCCGGTTGCAAGCCCGGCACGAACGGCGTGCGCTTTCATTTGACAATGAAGACCAGCAACGACGAGGGTACGCGCGTGATGGCCGCCGTCTTGCAGCAGCAACTGGCGCGCGTGGGCATTGCACTCGACCTGCGCAGCTATGAATTCGCCACTTTTTATTCCGACGTAAGTCGTGGTGCATTTCAGATGGTTTCTCTGCGCTGGATCGGCATTGAGCAGCCGGACATATTCACTTATGCTTATGCCACGGCCAGCTTTTCTCCCAAGGGAGCTAATCGCAGCCACTATTCAAATCCGCAGCTCGATGCACTGCTTGACGAGGCCGCCGTGAGTTCGGACCAAGCCATGCGGCGCGCCAACTACGTCGAGGCGCAAAAAATTCTGGCGCACGATTTGCCTGCCATCAATCTATGGTATCGGGATACGGTTGTTGTTCACAGCCGCCGGCTGACGAACGTACATCCCACTCCCTCGGGGAGTTATGCCTTTCTTGAAGCCGCCCAGGTTGATAATTAATGGGTTCGGTGACCTCTCAACTTTTGGAAAACACATCCGATATATTTGAAATAGCGTTGCTTATCAGCATCCTTCACCGGAAATGAGACGAGCCTTTCAACCTTTTAGCGGCTTGGTTCGTCTACCAAAACAGAGAATATGTTTCCCAGCCGGAATCCTAACGGGTAGGCCGGTGGAGAGTTAACCTATGAAGAAAGTAACGCAGATTCGTGCCACGATCGTCTCGACGCTGCTGATTGGATTCCTGACCTCCGGAGCGGTTGCCGTCGCACAGGCTCCCGCACCGCTGGGGGGCACTATCACTGCTATTAGCAGCAGCGCGCTCACGATCAAGACAGACGTCGGCGAAGTGCGACAGGTCGCGGTTCCCTCCACGGCTGTGCTTAAACGCATCGCTCCCGGCCAAAAAGATTTGAGCACGGCAGAGACGATTCAGTTCAGCGATCTGGCTGTCGGGGACCGCGCGTCGGTCAAGCTTGATCCTGCGGTGCCAACGCAGGCGCTGCGGATTATCGTCATCAAGCAATCCGATCTGGCGCTGAAACAGCAGAAGGATCGCGAGGACTGGCAGCGGCGCGGCGTGGGCGGCCTTGTGAAGAGCGTCGACCCCGCGGGCGTGATTATGTTAACCACAGGCGCGGGAGCCACGGCCAAGACCGTGACCATTCACATCACCAAGGCGACGACGCTCAAGCGCTATGCGCTGCCTTCGGTGCGCTTTGATGACGCGAAGCTCGCTCCGATTGACGCGATCCACGCTGGCGACGAGTTGCAGGCGCGCGGCAACAAGAATGCAGACGGAACGGAGCTTGCCGCAGAGGATGTAATTTCCGGCGGCTTCCGCAACATCGCCGGAACCGTGGTCTCCACTGATGCAACATCCGCGACAATGGTGGTCAAAGATTTGGCTACGAAAAAACCCGTCACCGTCCACGTCACCGCGGAAGCGAAGATGCACCGCCTGGAAGACCGCATGGCGCAAATGTTGGCAATGCGGCTGAAAGGAACTGCGAACGCAGCAGCAGCCGGACAACACGCCGCAGGCCAGGGCAACGGCCAATGGAGTGGCAGAAATGGCGGCGGCATCCCTGATCCGCAACAGATGCTCAGCCGCGCCCCAGCCATTCAACTCGGCGATCTGCACAAAGGCGATGCGGTAATGGTGGTCTCCACCGAGGGCGCGGCGGAGGTTACCGCCATCACGTTGTTTGCGGGCGTTGAGCCATTGCTGGAGGCTCCCGCAGCCCAAAACCTGCTTTCAAACTGGAGCATGAGCTCCGGCTCGGGAGCTGCTGAAGCATCAGCACAATAGGCACTAATAACAGTTCACCGAAGACAAGCGAGGGATACGTGTACTCACGATTGCATAGCTTTACTCATTTATTGATTGCCTTGACACTGGGTTTGGCAGCGGTGGTCGCGGCGCATGGGCAGAATCCCGACCCGCAGCCGCAAATCAGTGCTATTCCGGCGGCGGCGCAGACTCCAGCCGTGACGACGCCAGCGGCGACCAAGTCTCCTGTTGCGCCTGTGGCAGCGGCGACAACGGCTACACTGCGTGGACACATTGTGGACCCCACTGGTGCGCTAATTCCGGGCACAACCGTCACAATCACCACGGCAGACGGAAAGACCGTTGGCACGGCAACCTCAGATGCGGACGGCGCATATCAGGTGAACCGCCTCGCTCCAGGCTCTTACATTGTGCAAGCCGCCACTGCGGGCTTCGCTCCTTTTGTTTCGCAGCCCATTCAGCTTGCGGCTGGCCAGGTGATGAACGTGAAAGTATCCATGGCCATGGCGATCGAGGAGCAAAGCGTCACCGTTACGGATGATTCGCCAGCGGTCAGTGTGGACGCAGGCGGCAACGCCAGCGCTCTCGTCCTCAAAGGCTCGGACCTAGACGCGTTCTCCGACGATCCAGATGAGCTTTCGAGCGAGTTGACGGCACTGGCTGGCCCCTCGGCGGGACCAAACGGTGGACAGATGTACATCGACGGATTCAGCGGCGGGCAACTGCCGCCCAAGTCGGCGATTCGAGAGATTCGCATCAACCAGAATCCATTTTCGGCTGAGTTCGACCACATCGGTTTCGGCCGCATCGAGATTCTCACCAAGCCGGGAACGGACAAACTGCGTGGACAGTTCTTTCTTCAGGGCAACGACAAAGCCTTCAATACCGGCAACCCATTTACGCAGAACATTCCTCCCTATCACAGCTACCAGTTCAACGGCACAGTGAGCGGAGCGATCTCCAAGAAGGCTTCCTTCTTTTTGAGCGCCGAACAGCGCAACACAGGGAGCGTGTATGCCTGGAACATCGAAGACGCGGTGCTTGCCAATAGCTCTGACTTACCCACGAACTGCGTGGGTACCGGCACCTACGTGGATTGTCCGAGCTACGGTGTCAATCTTTTGAATACCCGCCAACGCGATAATGTCTCGGCGCGCATCGATTGGCAACTGGGCGCTAAAAACACATTCACGGCGCGCTACGGCTTCGGGTCCGAGTCCGAGCATGGCAACTTGAACTCTCTCGCGCTGACCACCAATTCCTGGCACGAATCGAATACCGACCACACCGTCCAGATGAGCGACGCGATCATCATCAACGAACATACCGTGAACGAAAGCCGCTTTCAATACGAACGGCAGAATGAGAATCACTACCCCGACTCGACAGAGCCCACTATCAGTGTCACAGGGGATTTCACTGGGGGCGGCCTCAGCGGACAGACGAGCCTCGATCACTCAACACGCCTTGAATTCCAGAACATGACGACCATGACCCACGGCGCGCACGCAATCAAGTTCGGCACGCGCCTGCGCGACACGCGGGATGCGAACTGGTCCAATGCGAAGTTTAAAGGAACATTCACATTTGATTCCGCCGCGGGTTATGAGGCAATGGCAAATAAGCTTGCTACCGGCACCTCGTTCAATGACATCGTGACGGAGGGTAACGGACCTTCCAAAGTCAGCTACGCCAGCGGCAAGGAATCGGTGCTTGCCAACGTCTTCGACATGGCCTGGTTTGTGCAGGACGATTGGAAGTTCAACCCGCGGCTGACGCTCTCTGGGGGTCTTCGCTGGGAGTCACAGAATCACATCTCAGACCACAATGATTGGGCGCCACGCATAGCTCTGGCCTACGCTCTGGATGGAAACGGTAAGGACAAGAAGGCCAAAACCGTGCTGCGCGCCGGATACGGCTTCTTCTACGACCGGCTGGGAAGCAGCACTCTACTGACCATCAACCGCGCACACGTGCAAGACCAGATTGTACTCAACAATCCGACCTGCTCATCGACGGCAACCGATGGTACCAATGCAACCAAGCTGGACGATATCGACTTGAAAACTTGCGCCAGCACCACCGGTACATCCTCAATATCTACGCCAGTCAAGTACGAGGTTGCGCCTCACTATCACTCTCCCTACAACGAACAAGGCAGCGTAAGCATGGAGCGGCAACTGTTTACCGGCACAAGCCTCACGCTTACTTATATGCACACCTTCGGCGTTCACCAGGTTGTCACGCGTAACGCCAACCAGGCCCCTGACGGAAATCCGCAAGATAACCTCGGCGGCTACCTTTACGAGACCTATCCCGAAGCTGTCTTCAAAGAGAATCAGCTCCTCGCCAGCGTGAACTCCAAGATCACCAAGAATCTTAATGTGGTGAGCTTTTACTCGCTCTCGTTTGCCAACGGCAACAATAATGGCAACGCTTCCAACGGATACAATCTCGATCAGGACTACGGGCGCGCCGGCTTTGTTACACGCAACTCGCTCTTCTTGATGGGCAACTATTCCGGCCCTTGGAAGATCCGCTTCAGTCCGTTCATGATTGCGCAGTCTGGCCGGCCGTATAACGTCACGCTGGGAGCAACAGACCAGTTGAATAACTTCGGCAATCAGCGCCCCAGTTACGCGACCGCCGGTCAGTGCCAATCAAGCTCCGCCGAATTTGTACAGACAACATTTGGATGCTTCGATATAACACCCGCCAGCGGCTCTGCACTTGTCCCGATCAACCTGGGCAACGGTCCGGCCGCTGTAGCCGTCAACGTGCGCATAAGCCGCGGCTTCGGCCTCGGCCCGAAACTTGTTTCAGCAACTCCTGACAATGCCGGTGGACCACCTCAGGGAGCCCCACCTCCGGGCGGTGGTGGACGTGGTGGACCGGGCGGTGGCGGTGGTGGCGGCGGGCGCGGTGGCTTTGGCGGTGGGCCAGGTGGGCCTATGGGTGGCGGCAATAGCACCGGTCACAAATATTCGCTCACCTTCAGCGCTCAGGCGTTGAACCTCTTCAACGACATCGACAGGGGAACGCCGAACGGCACCATCCCGGAAAAACCCACATTCGATCCGATTACGAATACCTACGTACCCGGCGGACAATTCGGGCAATCGTACAATCTGGCCGGTGGAATTTTCTCTCAGGGCTCGGCGGCGCGACGCATCTTTGTGCAAGCCGTATTTTCGTTCTGATGAATGATTGAAGCCTGTATCCTTCCGTTGCGATGAAATCGTCTAACAGTGTGGAACCCATTCTTGACGGAAGGCCGGCAAGCAATGCTCCGGCCTTCTTTTTTGGGTCTTTTCTAGTCGTGCATGGGTGGAAAAGCATGAGGATCACTCTGCACAAATTATGAAAATGCTTGAGAACTGAGTCTGCCGGAGACACAGACGAGGAACTGAATGCATTCAAGAACTCATTGCTTTATTTTTCTTATTGTCTTGGGATTGGGCGTTGCCGCCGCGCAGGACCAGACTCCCGATGCACCGGCTGTGCCTGATGCAGCCACCGCCGCCCCTGCCGCGCCGGTGGCGAAGGCAACTTTATACGGGCATATTTATGACCCGTCAAGCGCGCTCATTCCCGGCGCAACTGTCACCGTACTTACCCCCACAAGCGCAACCGTTGCCACCACAAAAGCGGATGCGGACGGCGCATATCAGGTGAATGGCATCGCGCCTGGCAGCTACATTGTGCAGGCAACCTCCTCGGGCTTTGCGGCCTTTACTTCGCAACCCATTCAACTCACAGCGGGCCAGACCAGACGTTTGAAGATAACCATGTCCCTGGCAGTTGCGCAACAGAGTGTAACGGTCACTGAAGATTCGCCCACGGTTAACGTGGAGCCTGGCGGCAACGGAAGCGCCATCGTCATCAAAGGCGCAGACCTGGACGCTCTCTCCGATGATCCCGATGAGCTTATCAGCGAACTCCAGGCGCTGGCCGGACCCGCAGCGGGACCGAACGGCGGGCAGATTTACATCGACGGCTTTACTGGCGGGCAACTGCCACCTAAGTCTGCAATCCGCGAAATTCGCATCAACCAGAATCCATACTCCGCAGAGTTCGACCGGCTAGGCTACGGGCGCATAGAAATCTTTACCAAGCCCGGAACCGACAAACTGCACGGACGTTTCTTTGCGCAGGGCAACGACGACGCCTTCAACACCAGCAATCCCTTCGTTACATCCATGCCCGAATATCACAGCTATCAACTCAACGGCACGGTCAACGGACCGCTCTCCAAAAAAGCTTCGTACTTTATCAGTATTGAGCAGCGCAACAACCAAACCGACAGCGTTTATACACTGGCTCAGGCTCCGGTGCTGGATGCCGCCACTGGTCTCTACTCGGTTGGTCCTGTCTCCGGAGGGCTTTTCGCTCCGCAAACCCACACCAACATTTCGCCGCGCATTGATCTGCAACTGAGCCAGAAGAACACGCTCACCGTGCGTTACCAATTCTTTCGCAACAACCAGAGCGGCAACATCGGCTCAACCTCACTGCCTTCGCTTTCCACGACGTCAGACTCGCTGGAGCAGGCCATCCAGATCAGCGACTCCGAGGTCATCAACGAACACATGGTCAACGAGACTCGTTTTCAGTATCTGCGCAGCAATGCATCGATGACGCCGTTCAGCACGGCTCCGATGATCTCTGTGTCAGGGTCGTTTTCTGGCGGTGGCGCCTCGGCGCAAAACTCAAGCAATCATACCGATCGTCTGGAATTGCACAACCTCACAACTATGTCGGTGAGCAGGCAGGCCATCAAGTTTGGAACTCGGTTGCGCGACAGCCGCGAGGTCAGTTCAACCGACGCAGGCTTCAACGGCAGCTTCACCTTCGACACCGTGGCGGATTACGTGGGTGCACTCAACTTCGCCAATGACACAAGCTTCACCTGCCCAGTGAACCCACCCTCCACGGCGCCCGTGCAGTGCGGAACCACCAACGCACCTAGCAAACTCAACTACACAAAGGGCGCTCCCAGCACTAGGGCCAATGTCTTTGATGCCGCTCTTTTTGTGCAGGACGACTGGAAGTTCAATCCCTTTCTGACCCTCTCCGGTGGCATGCGCTGGGAGTCGCAGAACCACATCACGGATCACGACGACTGGGCCCCGCGCGTGGCTCTTGCTTATGCGCTGGACGGCCACAAGAACAAGAAGCAGGCCAAGACGGTTTTGCGTGCAGGCTTTGGATTGTTTTATGACCGTTTCGGACTCGGTAATGAGTTATCGGCCGAGCGCTTCAGCGGTGGCCCTGACACACAACAGCAGACTACGATTACAAATCCATCCTTGCCCTGTTTCGAAGCCGTCCTGCTGAGCAACACCAATCTAGCCACCTGCGGAGCAGCCACATCAGCGACCAGCACCATCGTTCAGATTGCACCCAACTATCACTCGCCTTATACCGAGCAATCTGGCATCGGCTTGGACCGGCAGTTGACCAAGACCACGACGCTCACGGTGACCTACCTGCACTCCTATGGAGTCCATCAGACTGTGACGCGCGACGCGAATGCCTTTGAGCCGGGCAGCTTCGAATACGGCAGCGCAACACTGACTGGTACACGGCCCAATTCAAGGGGCATCGTCAATCAGTACGCCTCCGAGGCGGTCTTCAAGCAGAACCAGTTGATCACGAACATCAATGCGCACTTCACGCCCAAGTTCAGCGTTACCGGTTTTTACGACTTCAACGCGGCAAATTCCAACAGCGGAACCGCCTCAAACTCCTACAACCTGAAGCAAGACTACGGGCGCGCCACATTTGCCGCGCGGAATATGGTCTTCCTGATGTCGAACTACACCGGCCCTTGGGGCCTCACTTTTAACGCCGTGCTTACCGCGCAGGCAGGCAAGCCCTTCAATATTGTCACCCGCTACGACCTGACCGGCGACAACTACTTCAACGATCGCCCGTCGTATGCGACGGCAACATCTAATCCGGCCAACGTGGTTCAAACCAGCTATGGAGATTTCGACACTGTTCCCCAAGCCGGCGAAAACATCATTCCCTATAATCTGGGCAATGGTCCTGCCGCTGTAGTCGTAAACCTGCGCGTTGGCCGTTCCTTCGGCTTCGGGCCAAAGCTTACAGCAACCGACCAGAACAATTCAGGACGCTCAGGTGGACGCGGTCGAGGCACCGGTGGAGGCATGGATGGCATCGGGCGTGGCGGGATGGGAAGCATGGGTGGAGGTCGCGGCGGTGCAAGAGCGGCCAAATCCGGCCGCAAATATACGCTCAACTTCAACGCTCAGGCTTTGAATCTCTTTAACGATATCGACTATGGAAGCCCCGGCGGCACCGTGGGGGCGCCGAACTTCAACAATTCGACGAGCCTGGCGGGCGGCATGTTCTCTACCCCCGCAGCAGCAAGGCGCATTTTCTTTCAGGCTGTCTTCTCCTTCTGATCGACGGAGAGGAAACCGGATGAAGGCTCGTTGAGCTCTCAGCTCAGCTTTTTGTGGGCGTGCCGAGAATGAAGCGGAGAGGTCGACTCGCGAACCACAAGTTCGGGCAATATCTTCACAACATCTGGAAAGGATTCCTCGCCGCGAATGCGCTGCAAGAGAATACGTGCGGCTTCGATTCCCATCTGGTTGAGTGGCTGACGAATGGTGGACAGGCTGGGGTTATAGAAGGCCGCGCTCTGAATATCATCGAAACCAACCACAGAGACATCCTCGGGCACACGCAAGCCATGATCTGTGAATGCGCGGATCGCTCCGAAGGCAGCCTCATCGTTGTAGCAGACAATGGCCGTGAATTTGCCGCCGCGGGAGAGAAGTTCATTGGCTGGTCCAAAACCCAACTCCGGCGTTGAAACCCGCAATTGTATCTGCACGGTCAACTCCGGAAGAACCGCGATATTCAACTCCCGGGCCACGTTCATCAGACATTCCCAGCGTTCGTCCGCATCAGAGCTATGGCTGCCGCCTCGCATAAAGGCGATTTTGCGATGCCCCAAATCGTAGAGGTGGTGCAGTGCCAGTTCCGCCGCACGAGTTTGATCGAGAACGACATTTGTAACTCCCTCGATCTGGCGATGGCCTGCCACGGCAACAACCGGCAGATTCATACTATGCTCCAGCACGGTATCAATCAGGACAAACCCTTCCACGGAGCGGTCCATCAACAGGCGCGGATACTCCTCAATCAGATCAGGCTTGCGGCGATGGCTGGCAGTTAAATAGAAGTAGCCTTCCTCGATCAGATACTCTTCAACACCGGCCAATACCTGCGCGGCATAATGGTCATTCAGATCCGGCACCAGCACACCGACAGAAAATGTCTGGCGCTTGCGCAGCGATCTCGCATAAAAGCTGGGCCTATCGTCAAAATCCGCCGCCGCCTTGGTGACGCGATCCCGGGTATCTTGCGGTATCGAGCGCACACCCGGCGCGTTATTCAGCACCAGCGAAATTGTGGCCGGTGATAAATTCAAATATTCGCCAAGCGAACGCAAACTCGCGGGTTGCGCGTGCTGCGACTTCGATGCTGAATTCGCGCGTTTAGCCATTCTTTCCTCTCAAGACACTTCCCAGATTACTTTTCCGCTTGCTTAACCACCGGTTGCTGTATCGGCCTGTCCTTTGCGTGCCCACCGCTTATCTTGTCGACCAGCGAAGTGTCAGTGGACTTGTTGATGCTGCTGGCCCGGTCAAATTCTGCCTTGGCTTCGTCCTTTTTGCCCATCGCCCGGTAGAGTCTTCCCAGCCGCCAGTGAACGGTCACTTCCTCCGGCGCCAGACGCTCTGCCTCTTTCAATTCGCGCAGAGCATCTTCGTTGCGGCCTGTATCGGCATAGACAATGCCCAAGTCAAGATGCGCCAGTTCCTGGCTCGCGTCGATGCGAAGCACTTTTTCCAGCAGCGGCTGGGCAATCTCCGGATGCTTCAACTCCATCTCGGTGTCTCCCAGATAGAGCATGGCCCCAACATGATTCGGATTGTTCGCAAGCTCCGCCTGAAACTCGCTCACCGCCTCGGCGTACTGCTTTTGTATCCACAACAGATAGCCCAGGCCGTAATGCGCGTCCGGCTCCTGCGGATTCGCCTTCACCGCGGCGCGAAACTGCTGAATGGCACCGGGGGTGTCTTTCATCGCATCCAGCGCCTCGCCAGCAAGCATATCGGCCTCTGCCGACTCCGCATTCAGTATGAGAATCTCGTGATATGTATCCAGAACGCATTGGTTCTGCTTGGACCACAGACAACTGTGCGCCAGCGCCAGTCGCAGCGGCAGATTCTGCGTATCGTTCGCAGCGGCCTTCTTCAGATACGGAACCGCCTCAGCATACTCCCTTAAGCCATAGTGCGCCATCCCCAGTAGGATGGTTAGCCGCTCGGTCTCGGCTGAGCCCGCAGGCTGGCTCTTGAGCAGCGGCGTGAACACCTGGATCGCCTGCTTGAAATTCTCGCTTTTGAAAAGCGCAAGTCCCAGATTCATGCGCAAACCGGGCATCGCCGGATTCAGCGCCAAAGCCTTGCGATAGAGCGACACGGCCTCTTTGTAGTGTTCCTGTCGCGCTTCCAGCAGCCCCAGGTGAGCGTAAGCTTCCGGATTCGAGGGATGAACTTTGAGAATGGCCCGCCAAGCAGCCTCTGCCGCGGCGTTGTTGCCCTGCTGCTCCAGGGCCAGCGCCGTCTGCCGCTGATTCCCAGCGGCTGCCGCGGCCTGTCCTGTGCAGCGGGTGGCGATCATGACCAGCATCATCGCCAATGCCAGACAGATGCGCAATTGCGTTGCTAAGCTCACTTTTTTACCTTGTCAATATTAATGATAATGGCAATTTGCCAGCCTGACGAAAAAGGGCGCGGCAGGGGTTGCCTGCCGCGCCCCGGTTGAGGGTTAAGTTAGAAAACCAACCTGCCGCCAAGCTCCAGGTTGCGAGGATCATAGGTGCCAGTCAGCTTACCAAAGTTGCCGTCGCCGAAGCCCACATCCACGCCGTTAAACTGAGCATGGTTGAAGGTGTTAAACGACGAGAAACGCATCACGAATTTAGCACGATCCGTGATTGTAAACGCCTTGTACATTGAAGTGGTAAAGTTCACGCGGCCGGGGCCAACGATTGCATCCCTGCCGACGTTTCCGAAGCCAAGGTTGTTTCCACCCGCCCACGAAGGAGTTGGAGGAGTCCAGTGGGTTATGTCGAACCAGTTGTTGACCGTCTTTTTGTAGGTCATCTTTCCGCCGGAGTAGTTCGGACGGTTGGTGTAACCGCCGTTCAGACCGACTGGATCGTACGAGATGTTCAAGGTCGGTACTAGCGGCGTGCCGCTCTCATCTACCACGGTTCCTGCAAACTCCCATCCACCGGCGATGGACTTGACAAGGCCAGTGCTCTTGTTAAACAGGGGCACTTTGTAGATGTAGTTGATGCTGAGTATGTGGCGGCGATCATACTGACCGGAGCCCTTGTCATACTTCAGATTCCAGGGATTGCTGATGTTGGAGCGGTCGGAGCTGGTGAGATCGATTTCGTGCGACCACGTGTAATCGATTTCGCCGCTCAGGCCCCACTTGTTCTGGACACGCAGACCGGTCTGGAAGCCGTTGTATGTGCCGTTGGTGGTGTTTTGATCCTGGGTGATACCAGTGTAGCCAGGGAATTGCCGGAAAGCATCTCCGCCGCCCAGGTTTTTGAAGGTGCTCTTCGGGTCCGAACCAAATTTGGCGCTGCCGTCACCAGAAGCCATGCGCGGGTCAACGATATTTGGTGATCCGGGTGCTCCAATGTCCACCAGACCAATGCCAGGTGAATAGCTGTTGATTGCGTTGTTCACGATGTTCTGGTGCCATGCAATGTTGCCGACGTACTGCACAACCCAGATGAGTGAAGGCATAATCTCACGCTGCACGCCGAGGCTGAACTGCGCCACACCAGGAGCTTTGTAGGTTGTGGCCAGACTGTCCTGGCTGCTCGCGAAGATCAGAGAAGTTGGCGCGATCACATTGCCCGTGTCCCAGGCTTTTCCCGGAGTGCTGAAATAGGGATTGGCGAGGGTGAGCGAAGGATCAAACGGCGCGCTGGTGGCGACGCCAAAGACATCGTTGCCCTGCATACGCTCGTAGAAGGTACCAAAGCCGCCGCGAACAACAGTCTTGCCGTTGCCGAAGAGATCTTCAGAGAAGCCAACGCGCGGTTGCAGCGTTTTGAAGTCATTGGTGACAACGCCCGCCGGGGTGTGATTTACGCCGGCAAATTGAGTGCCATTGACGTAAGAGGGAATGCCGTTGTAGGTGTACAGATCCGGGCTGGTCGCGGAGATGGTAGTGCCGGTTGAGTTCCAGACAGGAGCCGCATTGGGCTGGTAGGTGGACTGGACGAAGTTGCCCAGCAGGTTTTGGCGCTCATAAGCGTGCGGCAGAGCGTCGTAACGAACGCCCAACTGCAAGGTCAGGCGCGGGGTAACGTGCCAGTTATCCATCGCGTAGACCGAAGGAGTCTGGTTGACGTAGTGGCGAATCGGCGCGCTCTGCGTCTGGAAGAATTTGTTCGGCAAGCCCAATAGAGTGTCCATCAGGGTGTCGTTTGTCAGTGCGCCGAAGGTATAGTTGCCCTGCTCATCGCCGTAGAGCATCTGGTTCTTGGTGTAACGGTTGTAGCCAACACCAAACTTCAGGGCGTGCTTGCCTGTGGTGTAAGAAACATCCAGCTTCGGCGCATAGTCTTGAGCTGCGTTGTGATAAGGCTCGGTAGCCGTGTCTTCTGCCTTACCTAGAGGGGCGCCCCAGTTCATACCGGGCCAGATCTTCCGGGTAACGGTATAGGGCGCGACAACCGGAGAAACAGTCCATGTCGAGGGCAAGTAGGTGTTCGCGCTGGGAAGAATATCGATCCCGTTGCCGTCATAGTTGATGCTGACTTCCATCAACAGGTTGGGCTTGATGGTGCCGCTCAATTTGATGGCCGCGCTGTGGGCAGGGGTGGTCAGGATGCTGGTGAGGGTATTGTAATTGCACCCGCACCATCCCAGTTCCGGTCCGCCTGTGCTCTGATTCTGCGTATCGCCGATATAGTGGCCTAGAATAGCCCACTTGTCATTGAAGTTGTGATCGATGCGGACGATATCGTCACGAACCACGAACGGGAGCGAGACGCTGGCGATGTTTGTATCCCTCTTGGCCGGGTCCGATCCGTTATAGTTCGGATTAGGAAGAACTCCTGCCCTGAGATAGATGACCGCGTTGGGGTCAAACAATGCAGCAGGAATAGTCTGTTGCCCCGTGCAGACTACGTGGTAGTCGGAGGGAAGGGTGGTAGTGGCACCTGGGTTCAGTGCCCATGTCGTTGTTCCATTAAAGCAGTTTCCGGGACCGGGAGTGCCTGTAATCGGATAACCATTCGTGTTTCCTGGAGGCCCCGACGGGGCACCTGTCAGTCCCAAGGCTGCTAATCCGTTTGTGGCTCTAGTATAAACGTCTGACGTGGTTGAAACGTTCGGAACCACCATTGAGCCGAGGCTCACCGGAGAGTACGAAGGCTCAACGTAGGGTAGTGGTGTGCCAAGCGTGGGGATGTCCCCATGAGGGAGCGTGGGGTTGTTGCTGCTTGCCACGCCGCTGGTCTTGCGCCACTCTTCGTTATAGAAGAAAAAGGTCTTCTTTTTGCCTTCGTTGTAGGTCTTGGGAATGAAGAGCGGTCCGCCTACGTTGAAGCCGTAAATGTTATATTTCACCGCTGGCCGGGAATTGCCGCCCTGCTTGTTGAAATAGGTATTGGCGTTGTAGTCGGTGTTGCGATTCTCTTCCCACGCCGTGCCATGGAAGGTCTTTGTGCCGCTCTTGAGCGAGAGGCTGATGGTAGCGCCGGAGGAGATGCCGTAATCCGGAGGATAGTTCGAGCTCATCATCTGGAACTCAGCAACCGCGTCCTGTGAAGGCTGAATCTGCATGCCGCCTGCACCGCCGCGGTCATCGGACTCGCCGCCGTCGATCAGCCAGATATTGTGGCTCTGGCGAAGGCCGTTGACGCTGATTTGGAAGTTGGCGCCGACTGCGCCGGGGGTGTTGGCGTCGGGTAGGAGCGAACTAACGCCCAGGCCGAGTGCAGCCAAACCTACAAAGTTGCGGTTTTCCGTGGCGATCTCGCTGATCTCCTCGGAGCTGACCAGAGAGCTGATCACGTTGGTGTCGGTCTGTACAGCCAAGGCATCCGCCTGGACGGTAACGGTTTGGGTGGCAGCGCCAACGGTCATCTTGACGTCGACGCGGAACGTGCCAGAGACGTTGACCACAACGCCCTTCTGAACGTATGTTTGGAAGCCCTTGACCACGACCTTCAGATCGTAGTTGGCAGGGTTCAAGCCGCCGACGCTGTACAAACCGGTGCTGCCGCTCACTGTTGCGTGGTTGCCGCCGGTGGCCGGATCGGTCAGCGTAATATCCGCTCCCGAAATGGCCGCTCCCATCTGGTCTGTGACGATGCCGGTGACTGTCGAGTTAGACTGCGCAAATACTCCGGCGCAGACCAACACGAAGAACAGCGGCAAAAGGAAAAATCTGAATGTAGCTTGTCTCATGTGACCTTCCTTTTCAAATTTGTTTCTGTGATTTGTTTCGCACTTCAGTCGTTGCCTTTCGGTCAGGACTGAAGCCCATTGAAGCGCACCCATCATCTTTCAATAGAGAATCAAATTTCCTCGCGATTCCCCAGCCCCCAGAACACAAACAACCGGCACCCCTGAACAAGCTGAAGTAACACTTGTACAAGCACCAGAACAGTCCGATTTTTCTCCGTGGTATGGAAGATGCAAAGTGCATTTCTCCGCTTTTTGGAATCTTACTGCTCAAACGTTTCACTAGTAGAAGTAAAACGTTTTAGGAGATTGAGAAAAAATCCTGTTTTTCAATCCCGACGCATTACACGCCCAAGATGTATAAGTTGTCAAGTACGAATTTGATAATCCTTGAAATCCGCTGCCAGCAACTACTTTCTAAGGTGTGGAAATGAGAGAAAAATTAGGTTTAAACATCCCGCAAATCGATTCTTTCTAATAAGATAATCCGGCGGAGTTATGATTTTTTCTGTCTCCCTGCCGTTGTAATTATTTTGCCGTTAACGGAGGGCTTTTCGCGCTTCAATCTCAGCGTCTGAAGTTGTCCGGGGCATCACCGTGTAGACCGTTGTTTGGCTGATCCGGTCGCCGATGTTCATCGTATGCAACGGTCCCAGCGTCTCCAGTTCTACATATTTCAGTGGATCGGGGTTGGTGTAGACCTCGGTGACACAACCGCCATCGGGGTATTCTCCCAGCCCAACTTCCGCGTCGATGCGCACCACGCAATTGGGCCCAACCCATGCCATGCTGCCTCCGTCCGTACCGACCTTAACGTATTGCAACGCATGACGTTTAAGTCCAAGCAGGCGTCCGTCGATCTTCAAATCAGCCGGTTCAGCCGCAAGGATATTGATATAACCTTTCTCAAACCTAGATTTTGCCGCTAGAAGGACGCAAACACGCTCGGGATCCCTCAATTGAGTGATGGTCCATATCCCCACCCTCACAGCGCTGCCCATCAGTTTGCGATACTCGGTCTCAATCCGGATAATGGGCTGAGCGAAGTCCAGTTCCACCCGCCGCACCATTTGGATGCCAAAACCCGGATCGATTGGCGACGTCACTACCACACCGCCTTCGCTGACAACCGCTTCACCGGGCCACGCGTCAAAAGCCAAAGGCGGCGGCCAATCTCGGCCTTGATGCTCCGTCCAAACCGCTTGCGGAGCAGGCCAGCACTTGTCTCCGCCAAAGTTGATCCAATCCTTCGAGGTCGCGCCGTACAGTTGACCATCCAGCGCGCGGTTCTCCCAAAAGGCACCGTCGGCTTCCCCCGCCAGCCGCAGTTGCATCACGCGGCAAATGGCGGGAACGATCGCAGCCTCTATTCTGCCGTTCGAAATCAGATAACTATCGGTCCAGCCGTGATAGCAAATACGCTCAACAGACACCCCTGGCCGCTGCGCGACCGGCATAAACCGTGTATCCGGGGGTCTGGATTGGCGATCCAAAGGATGCGGCCTTTCTGACGTCGTGGAAAAATCTTGTTTCTTCCAATAACTGGCGGCTGCCGTCCTTTGCGGGAATGCAGCCGCACGGTCCAGCTAGTCTCCAGATGCGGCAAGGTCGGTCTCAACCTCGCGTTCGGAAAGATGGTCGTACCAGGTGAATTTGAGAATCAGCGACGTAGCCAGAACCACAGTCAGTGTGATGGCTGCACGCTCAAACTCCTGAATCACGATGTATAAAGGCAGAGCTACAAGGGAAATCTGCCAAACAATACCAACAGCGATATTGAACATATCGCGGAAAAAGTCTTCGTTGCGTTTAAAACCGGGGTCTTCCGCCAGCACCTTCTTCAGAACCGGACCCCAGTAGCCCCATGGCCGCACCCGTCGATAAAAGTCCATCAGCACGGCGTCGGACTCTGGCTTGGTGAGCAATGTGCCCAGTAAACATCCAACCAACGAAATCACCAACACCACAGGGAAGATAATCGCGACTTCGAGATTGACTGGATATTTGGCCTGGAAGCTTTGCACGATCGGGAGGCTGTCGAGTAAACCAGGAAACGCCAGCACAAGCGCGGAGGTGATGCCGGTAATCATGCCCCAGAAGTAACCGTAGCCGTTGAAGCGCCACCAGTACCATTTCAAGACATTCGACGCAGTGTAACCGCCCCACAAGCCAGAGACGATCCACAACACCACAGAGTTAACACTTGTAACATTCCATCCGATCAACACGCCAATCACAACAACCAAAAAGGAGGTGAGATAGGCGAGGCGAACATAAGTCTTGGGTGCCGCATCGGGATTAATAAAGCGCTTGTAGATGTCATTGACAAAGTAAGGCGGAGCGGCGTTAACCGTAGCCGCGAAGTTAGACATGAAGGCGGCCAGCAAACCGGCAATTAAAAAGCCCAGCAAGCCTGCCGGAACAAAGCGTCCCAACGCCATCGGCAACACATTTTCAAAGTCCAGATTCGCACCCATGGCTCGTAGATCGGGGCCGAAGAAAGCCGCCGCCAGCACGGTAAGACCAATAATAAGAAAGTAGCGAGGTGGGGTAAGTACGATGTTAACCCAGGCGCTCATCATCGACGCTTCACGCGGGTTTTTGGCCGAAAGCACGCGCTGCATATCATAGTTAGGCGCAGGACCTGCTGCCGAGATCAATATGCCCTTGAAGAGCAGCATCATGACGAAAAAGCCGAAGAGCTCATACTTATCAGCCGCGATTTTGGCCGTAGCCGCGGGAAGCAAGGTCGCCCAATCCAAACCTAGATGCCAACTAAAAAAGAGGTTGTCCCAACCGGCGGGTACCATTCTGTGCAGGGTCTCGGGAGATACCTTCATCATGGCGATAATGCCTACGGCAAAGCTGGCGATGGCCAGGATAAAGAACTGGACAACTTCCGTAATTACGACGCTGATCATGCCGCCCTTGATAACATAGATCGCAGTAATCGCGATCAGAATCAGCGCGTATTGATTGGGCGAAAGATGCCAGGGAAGAAACTCTGCGGCAAACTTTCCAATACCTTTAAAGCCATAAGTAAAGAATCCGATGATACTGACAAAGGCATAGATCACCACAATGATGTGTGATAACTGCGCGCCACGGCCAGTGCCGAAGCGCGTCTTAATCCATTCCGCGCCGGTCATCACTTTGGAGCGGCGCAGCCATGCGGAAAGATATACCATCAGGAATATCTGATTGAAGGTAGGCCATAACCAGGGAATCCATACACTCTTCAATCCGTAAACAAACATCCAATAGACCAGCAGCATGGTGCCGCTGATATCGAACATACCCGATGCATTGGAAATGCCCAGCATATACCAAGGCATTGAGTTACCGCCGAGAAAGTAGTTTTGCATACTTTGCGAGGCGCGTTTTGAGACCCAGTAACCTATGAACACGGTGCTCATCAGGTAAGCAACGATAATAACCATGTCAATAACATGAAGGTGAAGCATCTAACTCCTCAATGCCCGCGGGCGCAGTTTCTCCGCTCTCTGCGGGAAACCTATTCCAAATTGTTTGTCCTGCCATGAATTAGTAATCAAGTCTTCTCATTCCAGGACAATCTATTCCAATTCACCGGCGAGCAAAAACACCAGGGATGCCTGCCAGTTGAGACATATTTCGTTGCTCGCATAAGATGCCATTTGATCGGCATAAACTTTTGCAGGAGGGAGATTTCTCGGCATCTTGACTAACATGTCATCCTGCCGGTTGGCGTTTGGCCCGCCGGAAAGCAACCCCGGCCATGGCTTCTCATGTTTCCCATCTCCGCTGGGCCGGTGATGCGGGTGCTGGAAGGGGCGCTCTCCCGTCTGAGTTACCCAGGAAAGCGAAAACGTATTACGTCCCAGAAGATAGTGCAAGTTATCCCGTGCAGCATCTAAAAACTCCGCGCGCGGACTCATAACATTGGCTACGAGAAGATACATCCCATAGTTAGCCGCAACGCCATTGGATCCCCAAACAAAGTCTTTAGTTTGCATACTGATGTGGTAGGGATTGCGACGCGTCCGTTCTACTACTCCTCGAGCTGCCTGAAGAGTGCGCTCGCGGATCGCCTTGACCGCGTTGACGTCCGCATCTTTACGCATTGAAAGCGCATAACTCCACAGTCCCATCGGTCCTACATTAGCCCAGTTTTCCGCGGGCGGAGAATCAAGGCTGGGAAGATACGCGGCATAACTCGAAAGAAAGAACTTATGATAAGTCGCTTCGCCGGTCGTGCGCCAAAGTTCGGCTGCCGCCCACAGGCGCTCGTCCTGGCAGTTGGAGTCGCCATATTCTCCGGTCGTGATGCCAGCCGGATTCCTGAAGATAACATTGGGATACTTCTCGCTCCACGCCCAGGCTTTGCGGGCGGCCACTAGTGCCCGCGCCGCAAACTTCGCATCATAGGGCTGGTAAACTCGCGCGGCGATGGCCGCCACAGCCGCCAGATCCGCCGTCGCGCAAGTGCTTTTGAAGGGTATTGTGCCTGTGCCTATTACCTCACTGGGCAGCGTGTCAGCCTCCGGCGCTATAAAGCCGGGAAAGTGCTCGCTGGTTTGCTTGTGCCAAACG
Organism: uncultured Occallatibacter sp.; assembly: GCA_964414945.1. Taxonomy (GTDB): domain Bacteria; phylum Acidobacteriota; class Terriglobia; order Terriglobales; family Acidobacteriaceae; genus Telmatobacter. The sequence continues at coordinate 107,952 of CAYPYJ010000001.1, read as the reverse complement.
CCGCCGTCCTCGTCCTGCATCTTCAGCATCCACTCCAGACCCCAGCGCGCCTCATTCAAAATATCGGGCGTACCGTTGCCTGACTCGGGGATTTTCAGTGAGATGTTCTTGATCTTCGTGCCATAAATCTCCCAGGTCCACAACAGCGTTCCGACAGCAATGCCGGAATTGACCACATAGCGCCCGTAATCGCCCGCGTCATGCCAGCCGCCCACGTTGTCGCGCTCACCACTCAGGCCGGAACTGGGATGAAACGCGCCCTTTAGGTGGCAAGCCGGATGCGCATACCCGGGAAACTCTGGACCCATATCCACCGCGGTTCCGCATCGCTGCCCATAAAAGCCGCGCATGGTCGTAACGTACGCATGCTCGAATACATTCGCGCCCAGCGCAAAATCCCAACTCCGACCAACGCCGGGCACGTCAAGATAGTAAGTTCCCGGCGTATTAAAGGCAGAGAAATCAGCGGCCTGAACATGCCCCCCCGAATTTGGATCAACCTCAGGTAATGTCAGTTTTCCGTGAAATACTTCCGCACCATCACTGGAGCGGCGAAGTTGAAAGGTAGGGGCAATGGTCTGGGTAAAAACTGTAGTACTGACCAGCGCCACCTTGGGCCCATCCATCGGATAGCCCACCTGGTCCACCGCAATAGATAGTTGTGCGACTGGCGCACCCTGCATTTCCGCTCCGCTTACTGGAGCGGCGAAAGCATTGAGAGCGAATGGAAAGAGAGAGATAGCCAAGACAAACGAGATCGGAAATGTTCTACTTGATCGCGCACCGGTAAAGGGCTGTGACAGAAAATTTGCCATCTCCGTTTTCCTTCGCGGGTGCGCCTGAAATGAACTCAATTATTGAAATCCACTCACATAGGCCTGAAATCCGGCAGCGATTTCCGGCACAGCGCAGAGCCTCTCACTTTCATGCGCGGAAAATCTCAGTCTCTGCGCCACGGCAAGTATAATCGTTTTGTCATCCAAAGCAATCATTTTCGCTCTGGAAAAACGTTTGACTGGTTTTTAGTTGAGAGCCCTCCTGCAGCCCTATGCCCGGGAGGCGGAGAGCAATCATTATGAAGTACGGATATTTTGACGATCAAAACCGCGAGTATGTGATCACGCAGCCGGAGACGCCTCTGCCGTGGATCAACTATCTGGGCTGCGAAGCGTATTTCGGAATCATCTCCAACACCGCTGGGGGTTACTCGTTTTATCGCGACGCACGCCTGCGCCGGCTGACCCGCTACCGCTACAATAACGTGCCCTTTGATACCGGCGGCCGCTACGTCTATCTGCGCGACGATGATTCCAAATCCTTCTGGTCGCCATCGTGGCAGCCCACGCGCCACCAGCTTTCGGGCTACTCCTGCCGCCACGGCATGGGCTACACCACCATCGGCTCAACCGCGAACGGCATCGAGGCGCACACCCGCTACTTCGTTCCGCTCGGCGAGAATCTCGAACTCTGGCAGCTCACGGTAACCAATCGCCGCACCACCAGGGCAAGCCTCTCCGCCTTCTCTTCAATCGAATTCTGCCTCTGGGACGCCCAGGACGACGCCACCAACTTTCAGCGCAACTTCTCCACCGGCCAGGTGGAAGTCGAAGACGGCGTGATCTATCACAAGACCGAGTATCGCGAGCGCCGCAACCACTTTGCCTACTTTGCCTGCTCGGAGCCGCTGGCTGGCTTCGATACGCAGCGCGATGCCTTCCTGGGCCGTTATCGGGGATGGGATTCGCCGACTGCAGTTGCGGCGGGCCAACTCACCAATTCCATCGCTCATGGCTGGTCGCCCATCGGCGCTCATCAGGTCAAGCTCGAACTTGAACCCGGCGAAACCAAACAAATCATCTTCGTGCTTGGCTATCATGAAAATCCTGTTGCCGAAAAGTTCGATCCGCCCAACTCGCAGATCATCAACAAAAAAACCGTCAAGCCGGTCATCGCCAAATATCTTGACCCCGCCAAGGCTGATGCTGCCTTCGAGCAGTTGCGTCAATACTGGGATAGCTTGCTCGGCATTCTTCAGGTCTCGACGCCCGACCCGCACACCAACCGCATGGTCAATATCTGGAACGCCTATCAGTGCATGGCGACCTTTAATATGTCGCGCTCGGCATCGTTCTATGAATCCGGCATAGGGCGTGGTCTGGGCTTCCGCGATTCCAATCAGGACCTGCTCGGCTTTGTCCACATGGCGCCCGCTCGCGCCCGCGAGCGCATCCTGGATCTGGCAGCAACGCAGTTGCCCACCGGCGGCGCATATCACCAATATCAGCCGCTCACCAAGCGTGGAAACAACGACATCGGCGGCGGCTTCAACGACGATCCGCATTGGCTCATCGTCGGCGTCTCGGCTTACATCAAGGAAACCGGCGACTGGGGCATATTGGACGAAAGTGTTCAATACGACAACGAGCCGGGCTCTGAAAAGCCGCTCTACGACCACCTTCAGCGCAGCTTCCGTCATTCGCTCGAACGGCTCGGACCGCATGGGCTGCCTTTGATTGGCCGCGCCGACTGGAACGACTGCCTCAATCTCAACTGCTTCTCCGACACTCCCGGCCAGAGCTTTCAGACCACCACCAACAAGGAAGGTAAAGTCGCCGAGTCGGTCTTCATCGCCGGACTCTTTGTTCTTGCCGGCCGCGAACTGGCAGCGCTTGCCAGCCATCGCGGGCTAACCGCCGAGGCCGCTTCGTACCTCTCAGAAGTCGCGAAGATGGATCTCGTCGTTCGCAAGCATGGCTGGGACGGCGAATGGTTCCTCAGAGCCTATGACGACTTCGGCGCCAAAATCGGATCGAAAGAGTGCGAAGAAGGCAAAATCTACATTGAGTCCAACGGCTTCTGCGTGCTGGCCGGCATCGGACTAGAAGATGGCATGGCCGCCAAGGCGCTTGATTCCACGCGCAAGCATCTCGCCACCAAACATGGAATAGTGCTGCAACAGCCGCCTTACTCCAAGTACTATCTGAACCTCGGAGAAATCTCATCGTATCCGCCGGGTTACAAGGAAAATGCGGGCATCTTCTGCCATAACAATCCCTGGGTCATCATCGCGGAAACGCGCCTGGGCCACGGCGATGAGGCTCACGATTACTACAGCCGCATCAACCCCTCGGCGCGCGAAGAGATCGGCGACCTGCATCGCTGCGAACCTTACGTCTATGCGCAGATGATCGCGGGCAAAGATGCGCCCTCATTCGGCGAGGCCAAGAACTCCTGGCTCACCGGTACTGCGGCGTGGAACTATTACGCGATTGTGCAGTGGATACTGGGCATCCGTACCACGCTCGGCGGACTGGAGATCGCTCCCGTCATTCCGAAAAGTTGGCCGGGCTTCACCGCTACCCGCGTCTTCCGCGGAGTCACTTACAAAATCTCCATTGAGCGCAAAGGCGATGGAAACCGGATTGCTCTAACCGTTGACGGCAAGGCTGTCGATGGCAATGTAGTAGCTCCTTACGCCAACGGTCGCAAGGAAGTTTCGATTCATGGAATTCTGAGTTAGGGTCTTCCTCGGATCGTGTAATTCGTGGGTCTTCCATTCTTTTACGCACAACGACCTGCGCGCCGACGGCCCCTATCGGCTG
>CAYPYJ010000001.1:0-104340 GCA_964414945.1 uncultured Occallatibacter sp. | reverse complement strand
GCGCAAGGGGATGGAAAATCCATGAAACCCCAATCAGCCCCATTCACGAGGAGACGCGCCAGTGGAAGAGTTACGGCGGAAGGCAGAAGCAGAGTTACTCTCTAACATACTGCCCTTCTGGCTCAAGCACGCCATCGACGGCGAATACGGCGGCTTTCGCGGCCAAATCTCCTATAACCTGACAGCCGATCCCCATGCCGCCAAGGGACTCATTCTGAATACGCGCATTCTGTGGACCTTCTCCAAGGCCTTCACCGTTTATCGCGATCCCGTATATCTCGCCGCCGCGCAACGCGCATATGAATACCTACTTCATCACTTCTGGGACAGTGACTTTGGCGGCGTCTACTGGATGGTCGATTATCTAGGACAGCCAATCGACAAAAAAAAACGAATCTATGGTCAGGCCTTCGCAGTCTACGCGTTGGCCGAGTATTATTCTGCAACTGGCGACGCTGAGATTCTGGCAAGGGCTTTGCGCCTGACCGAGAAGATTGAAGCCGTCAGCCACGATGCTTTGCACGGCGGTTACTTTGAAACTTATGAACGCAATTGGACTCTGGCCATTGACCAGCGCCTGAGCAATGTGGACATGGACGAAAAGAAATCCATGAACACACACCTTCATTTGCTGGAGGCCTACGCCACTCTATTGCGCGTCCACGAAAACGCGAACGTCCGCCTGCGCCTCCGAGAGCTGATCGACGTCTTCCTCGACCGCATAATCGATCCAGTTACAGATCACTTCATTTTGTTTTTTGATGAGCAATGGAATCCGCGCTCGAATAAAATCTCCTTCGGCCACGACATCGAGGGAAGCTGGCTGCTGGCAGAAGCAGCAGAAGTACTCGACGATCAAGAACTTCTGCAGCGCGTGCGAGTGGTTTCGGTAAAAATGGCGCAGGCCGTCTATGAGCAAGGTCTCGACGATGACGGCGGACTGCTTTACGAAGCCGACCCCACCGGAATTATCGACAGTGACAAGCACTGGTGGCCTCAGGCCGAGGCGGTTGTCGGCTTCCTCAACGCATGGCAACTTTCTGGCCAGCAGCGCTTCCTGGATGCTTCCCTGCGAAGCTGGGCATTTCTTTCAGAGCACATCGTCGATCACCAGTGTGGCGAGTGGTTTTGGCTGGTTTCTCGCGAGGGCCTCCCGGACGCAACCCAGGATAAAGTCGGCCCTTGGAAGTGCCCATACCACAACAGCCGTGCGTGCTTTGAAGTGATAGAACGACTGGACCGCGAAACTCGAGGCTAAGATAAAAGAACAAGATGATTCAAATGAATCGCGCGGCTTTCAAAAAGAATGTTCAGGCGTTATTCAAGCGGCAGGAAAAGCTGCTCGCTCGCTGCAACCGCAACATATCCGGCGGCAACGGCATTTATGACCGCTATGAGTATCCGGTACTCACCGCGGCGCACGCGCCTATCACCTGGCGCTACGACCTCGATCAAAAGACAAATCCCTTCCTAATGGAGCGCATGGGCGTCAATGCTGTCTTCAATGCTGGTGCAATCCTGCACAAAGGAAAATTCCTGGTGGCCGCGCGAGTTGAAGGCGCGGACCGCAAATCTTTCTTCGCCATCGCCGAGAGTCCGAATGGCATCGATCACTTCCGTTTTTGGGGTTATCCGGTACTTATGCCGGAAACCCACAATCCGGACACAAATGTATACGATATGCGGCTGGTGAAGCATGAAGACGGGTGGATTTACGGCCTTTTCTGCACCGAGCGCAAAGACCCCAAGACGCCGGAGTGGGACACATCTTCCGCCGTGGCGCAGTGCGGCATCGCCCGCACAAAAAATCTTGAGACGTGGGAGCGGCTGCCCGATCTGCAATCGAATTCTCCGCAGCAGCGCAATGTCGTGCTGCACCCCGAGTTTGTCGATGGAAAGTACGCCCTTTACACGCGACCTCAGGACGACTTCATCCAGGCCGGCAAAGGCGGTGGCATCGCGTGGGCATTGACGTCGAGCATTGAGCACGCCGTGATTGATGAAGAGACAATTCTCGACAGCCGCGAGTACCACACCATTCAAGAAGTGAAAAACGGCCTCGGCCCCGCACCCATCAAGACTCCGCAAGGATGGCTGCACCTTGCGCATGGAGTACGCAACACCGCCGCCGGACTGCGCTATGTCCTCTATTTATTTCTTTGCAAACTTGAGCGGCCCTGGGTGGTCACACACAAGCCAGCCGGATACTTCCTCGCTCCCGAAGGTGAAGAACGCGTCGGCGATGTATCCAACGTAGTCTTCTGCAATGGCTGGATTGAAAGCAAAAATGGCGATGTGTTGATCTATTACGCCTCGTCGGATACGCGGCTGCACGTGGCCACCAGTACACTTCCGCGTCTGCTGGACTACGTACTGCATACCCCGGCCGATCCGCTGCGCAGCCGCGCTTGCGTGGAGCAGCGTTACACTCTGATTGAGAAGAATCTAATTGTGCTGGATGAACTGAAGCAGACGCGCCCCAAACGCGCTACCAATAAAACTAATCGCCCCGCAAAGCCAAGGAGCCGTTCGAAGTGAGTGTGACCGTCGCGCTACTCTGTCCCACTCATAAAAAAGCTATCCACTGATGCTTGCAGGATCTTCGCGAGATCTCGCAAGCATCAGTGGAAGGTAATATCCAGTACCATGGAACCGGCGCAATTCCTACCGACTGAAGAGTACATATTTACGTCCGGCATAGAGTCGGAAGCCGCCTGCCGGATCGGCCACAACCTGCAACGGCATGGGCCGCTTGAGTTCCGCATCCTCAACTGTGTTCACCGACAGTACATCATGCGCGCCCACATCGGTCACTACAAATTTATCCTCGACGAATCCCACGCCGTAAACGCCAACCGCCAGGCTCTTCCCACCCAACTTGATGGGAACCTCGTTGATGAAATAAGCCTGATACTTTGCAGCCAGGCCGCTCGAGTAGCCGCTGGTGTCAACCAGTGTAGCCAGCACAAGGAACCCATCGGCAAATTTCACTCCTGCTGAATTGCGCAGTTGGGTGGGTGCCGCCTGCCCCCGGTAAAACACGCTTGCCGGTAACAACTTCTGCATATCCGCCGGCTTCAGAACCGTGTCGCCTCCCTGCGCCAGGATTGATCCCGGAACCACCATCATCGCTACGGCCATCATTCCAGCCGCCGCCAACTTCAAAAATGTGGGTTTGTGCACGTGAAACCTCCTCATATCAACTTCGTATCGGAGTATATCGTACCTTGGTTGCGTTTGCCTTAATACTCATCAAACAACCCGGATGGCAGCAGCGTCGGCTGCTTGATAAGCAAGCCTTCAAGCGGGACGGTAGTGAGCGCGCTAGCGATAGTCGTAGCCGCAGTTCCATTGCCGTACGGGTTCACCATGCCTTGAAGACTATCTCGAAATTCCGGACTAAGCGCTTTCTGGATGGCGCTGAGAATTGCCTCTGTATCGGGCGGTGCATCGATTACATTCTCTGCACGCTCTCGACCCTGCTGGCGCATTCCAACATTGACCACGGGCAGCCCGTAGGAGGCAGCCTCCATAATTCCAGAAGACGAGTTGCCGACCATCGCATCCACCTGGCCCAGCAGACTCCAGTACGTCACGGCATCGAGATTGACGAAAACGTGCGTCAGCGGCCTCGTACACGCCAGAGTTTTCGTGCGTTCGATGAGTGCGTAGCTGCCAGCATCAGAGTTGGGGTAGACAAATATCAGATGACCAGAAAGCTGTGCGAGAGCCGCAAAAAATGCATCGGCCTCGGCGTTGGTGTCGCGCAGGATAGTGACAGGGTGCCATGCCGCGAGCAGAGTGGGCGGCGTAAGCACAATACCGAGCTTTGCTTCGAGTTGCTGGCGATTCAAGAGTGCTGAGCGGTTCAGATGGTCGAGAGAAGGCGCGCCGGCATGATGAACGCGCCACGGCTCCTCGCCCATCGCAATCACCCGTCGGCGAGCGGTCGGCGTCGAAGTGAAGTGAATATGCGCCAGCTTTGTGAGAGCGTTGCGTACCTGGTCGTCAATAGCGCCCTGCGAAATTTCTCCGCCTTCAATGTGGGCGATGGGAATTCTGAGTGCAACCGCAACCGACGCCGGCGCCAGCATCTCATAACGGTCAGCGATGAGCAGCAGCAGATCGGGTCGCCACTCATTGAGCGCGTCGGCCAAGCCAAGAATGGCAACGCCTATCGTCTTCGCCATGCCGGTGTCGGTGTCGGAGCTGAGCAGGCACTCGATGCGCGCCTGGATGGGAAAACCGTCGCGCTCAATTTCCTTGATCGTCGAACCAAACTCCGGCGCCAGATGCGCGCCCATCGTGAAAAGGCCAAGCTCCACATCAGGGTGCGCGACCAGTTCACGCAGCGGCCAGTAAAGGTGGCTGTAATCCGCCCGCGAAGTGGTCACTACACCGATACGCCGCTTCATCTTCTGGCTTTCATTCATTTGTAGACCTACGAAAAGCCGGCGCGGAACAGATGAAACCGCCCGTGTTGGCAACCAAAAACCTGTTACGGCGCAGCGGATCGTGCGCGTCGAACGGCGAGGACGGCAGTTGCGGAGGCGAGAGAAGACTGCGCCAATCGGGTTTCTTAAGTAGTGGAAGCACACCAGAAGTATACTTGGCCTCACGCCCCGAGCGCCCGTCACCAATAACCCCTGCTCTTCAGCGATGCGAAGCGGCCGTCCACTCGCATACACTGGATAGTTCAGCGGATTCACGGAGTTGCCAAGCTCCAACCACCTGGAAGAATAGTTTTGGGGATAAGAATGATGCGGATGACCGGACTGTTGGTACTTGGATTTTTTGTTGCGAGTGCTGCCGAGGGGCAGACGCGCTTTGACGCTGAGGCTGTGCGGCTCAACAATCGCGGCGTGGCCGAGATGAGCCAGCAGTTCACCGAACGCGCGGCTTCGTCGTTTGCCAAAGCCTTCCAGAAAGATCCTAAACTGGCGCAGGCAGCGATCAATGAGGGCATTGCTCTGATGGCGCTACAAAAGCTAGACGAAGCCAAAAAGGCACTTCGTGCGGCCCTCGATTTGCAGCCTAACAGCGCTCAAGCATGGTACAACCTGGGCCTGGCGCAGCATGCCGGCAACGAATCGGAACTGGCGCTGGCCAGCTTTCAGCAGGCGGTAAAGCTCGACCCCAGAGACGCTGACTCTTCATACTTCGTGGGCGTTTGCTACCAGGATTTGAAGCAGTTCGACAAGACAATCGAAATGCTGCGCAAGACGCTTGAGGTCAATCCGATGCACGCCTCGGCGGAGTTTACTCTGGCGCGCGCCTTGCAACGCTCCGGCAATATAACGGAGGCCAGGGATCACTTCAAGCGTTTTCAGCATTTGACCAGTACCAAGATTGGCGCGCCTATCGGGCTCTCGTATGGCGAGCAAGGGCACTACTCCACCGTTACGCCGATTGAGGAATACGAAGCGGATAAGCGCACGATGATTCCGGTGAAGCTGGTAGCGAGTCCTATAGTTTCCGGAAAACTCGCGCCATTCACTACGACTGGCGGAGGTTGCATGATGGACGTAACCGGCACCGGAAGCATGGACCTGGTTCTGATGCAGTCGGACGCGCAAGCCATTCGCGTTTTGCATAGAAACAACGACGGTAGTTATGAGGATTTTGATGCAGCGGCGGCTGGGCTAAAGGCTTCGGGCCATGCTGTGTCTTGCGCGGTAGGAGATTATGACGACGATGGGTTGAATGACTTGGCCGTCGCGCTGGACGATGCGGTTCTGCTCTTCCGCAATTTGGGCAAGGGCAAGTTTGAGGACGTGACAGCGGCCTCCGGGCTGGTGGCGATAAACAAGCCTACCGGCATTACTTTTATCGACTACGACCACGATGGTTTGCTAGACCTGTTTCTGACTGGCTCGTCGCTGGTGGTAAGAGGCGAGTCGAATGTGTTGTGGCGCAATGTTGGCAACGGCACCTTTACCGAAAAGACCGAGCAGGTTGGGTTAGAAGGAAAAGATTATACGAACTCACAATCTGCTATTCTGACTGATTTCAACAATGATCGCGCTGTCGACATTGCTGTTGCTGGAGATATGGAAGCTCCTGTCCTCTATGTGAATCCGCGGGAAGGTAAATATCCTTCTCAAGCACTTTATGGATTGAGCCAGCTATCAAGCGATTGGGCGACTCTGACAAGTCGAATAAAGGCTGACAGAATTCCCGTTGCCACGTTAGGCATTACGGTGTTCGACTACAACAAAGACGGCTGGATGGACATTGCCGTCACACACGCGTGGAAGCCAGGATTGACGCTTTGGCGCAATGTAGAAGGTCTCAATCATATTGGCCGCCGCTTTGAACGTGTGGAACTTCCGCTGCCGGATGCGCAGCGCGGATGGGGCGTGACGGCGGTTGATATTGACAACGACGGATGGATCGATCTCGCGGCGATTGTCGAGACGAAAGCCGGGCCGAGTGTAAGGGTCTTTTACAACCGCAGCGATGGCAGCTTTGAAGATGTTAGCCACGCGCTGGGTCTGAACGAAGTGAAGTTGACCGCGCCTCGCGGGCTAATTGCTGTGGATGACAACGGCGCAGCGGACCTGATTGTGACGCAATTGAATGCGCCTCCGGTGCTGTTGCGTAACGTGGGCGGCAATAAGAATCATTCTGTACGGCTTGACCTGACCGGCTATGCCGATAACAAGACGGCCATCGGCGCGAAGGTGGAGATATTCGCCAATGGCCACTGGCAGAAGTGGGAGCTGGCCGGAGCTTCGGGCTATCAGACGCAAGGGCCACCGCAAATTCGTGTTGGACTGGGTGATGCGGAAGGCATTGATCTGTTGCGCATTCTCTGGCCTACGGGCGTTTTGCAGGACGAGATTGATCTGCCGCGCCAGCCGGTGATTGCAATGAAAGAAGTTGACCGGCGCGGCAGTTCGTGCCCGGTTCTATTTGCGTGGAATGGCCGCAAGTACGAGTTAGTCACCGATATGATCGGCGCGGCGGTTGTCGGCCACTGGTTTACTCCTACGCGGCGGAACATACCGAACCCCGGCGAATGGGTCAAGGTGGATGGCGGCAAGATCGCCGCAGTGAATGGCAAGTTGAGCCTGCGCTTCATGGAGCCGATGGAAGAGGTTAATTACATCGACCAGTTGCGGCTGGTTGCCGTCGATCATCCAGAGAATGTCGAGGTCAATCCTGATGAGCGATTCCTTGACGATCCACCCTTTGCTTCGGGCCGCGTAGTGGCTTCGGCAGGCGCACGGTTGCCGGTGGGCGCGTGGGTTGGTGAGGGCAGCAACCAGATTGATGTGCTTGATCAGTTGAGCCGCCGCGATCACAAATTCGCGAGCGGCTTCACTCCGCTGCCTTACGATGGATTCGCAAACCTTCATGCTCTGACACTCGATTTGGGTCCGCTGGACGCGCAGTCCCAGCTTCGGCTGCTGATGACCGGCTATGTGAATTACTTTAGCGCGACTTCGCTCTATGCCGCGTGGCAAGCAGGTGTGAAGCCGATTTCGCCTTACGCTGAAGCGCAGTTGCCGGACGGATCATGGCAGCGTATCGCCGACGACGTTGGTTTCCCTGCTGGCTTGGAGCGCACAATTGTGGTTGATCTCAGTGGAAAGCTGCCCGCGGGCGCACATCGCATTCGTCTGGTCACCAATCTGGAGATTTATTGGGATCAGGTGCTTATTGATCAAAGTAGCAATGCGGAAGCAAAAACAGCGGAGTTACCGCTCGCAAATGCTACGCTGCACTTCCGCGGTTACCCTACACAAATTGAAGGCGCAAGCCCTGGCGATCTCGACTACGACTATAACCGTGTGAGTTTGACGGGACCGTTCCAACATCAACGCGGAAACTACACGCGCATGGGCGATGTAACGGCTTTGGTTAACGGAATCGACGACCGTTCCGTGATCTTCGGTAGCGGCGAAGAAATTGCCGTCGAGTTCGACGCGACAGTGTTGCCCGTGCTACCCGCTCACTGGAAGCGCGACTACTTTTTCTATGCCAATGGATTTGTGAAAGATATGGATTGGTGGGACGCATCGCCCTTCACCGTCGCGCAACTACCGTTCCATGCAATGAGCGCCTATCCGTATCCTGACTCTGAAGAATATCCGCAGGATGCGCAGTCCCTGGACTATCAGTTGAACTGGAATGATCGCTTCGACTCAGGCGAGCCGGTGCGTTCGTACCGCTTCAATTATCAGCAACACCCCGCATCGCCCGCAGATGACAAGACGGTTCAGCCATGAAGGATATTGTTCTCAAGCCCGCAGTTCGGCAAATTGAACTTCTGCGCACAGGCAAACTTTCGGTAGTCGAGCTGGCCGAGGCGCACATCGAACAAATTGCCCGGCTGAATCCGCAACTCAACGTCTTCGCCGACTTTGATGCCGAGCGAGTGCGTGTACTAGCGCGTCGGCTGGATGAACAGTCAACACAACGCGGCCCGCTGCATGGTCTGCCGGTTACGGTGAAGTCATCCATCTCCACGGCCGGGTACCGTTGCGAGATCGGCAGTATGCTAAACCGAGGCGACATGCCGCGCGAAGACGCAGTCGTGGTCGAGCGGTTGCGTGCGGCTGGCGCGTTGATTCTGGGCACCACCAACTGCCCGGAATTTCTGATGGCGTACGAAACAACGAACCTTTTGCATGGGCGCACCAACAATCCATGGGATGTGGAGCGCACGCCGGGTGGGTCAAGCGGCGGCGAGTCGGCAGCCATCGCCGCGGGGCTTTCGGCAGCCGGTCTGGGCAGCGATAGCGGTGGGTCGGTGCGTGTGCCCGCAAATTTCACTGGCATTTGTTCGCTCAAGCCCACGCCGGGCCGCATTCCTGGTCGCGGGCACCTTCCGCCCTGCGTGGGCCCGTTCTCAACGCTCGGAGCCATTGGGCCGATGGCGCGCACCATGAACGACGTCGCGCTGCTCTTCCGTACGCTCAGCGGCCAGGACCCGAACGATCCGGTGAGTCCTCCGATTGTGTTGCGGAAGCCGACTCTTAAAGCGCTGCGATCAAACACTATTGGCTTTTTCGAGGACGACGGACTCATCCCCGTTACGCCGGAGACTCGCGCCGCCGTGCAGGCCGCAGCGGCAGCGCTGCGTAGCGCGGGCTTTCGCGTGGAGCCCTTCCGTCCGCGCACACTGGAGTTGCTGCGCCAGTTGTGGAGCAAGTTTTTTGTGCAGTGCGGAGCCATGTTTTATGCGCCGGCTATTCGCGGCCGCGAGCATCAATTGAGCCCCCTCTTCAGCGAGTTTCTCAGCTTCTCGGATGCAGTACCACCATTGACCGCACAGCAGTTGCTTGATGCATGGGCGGAAATGGATCTAATTCGCGCAAAGACTCTTGAAGAGATGAGCGAGCATCCAGTGCTTCTCTGCCCGGTGGCCAGCATCCCCGCCTTTCGGCACGGCGAACGCGAGTGGATCATCGAGAACAAGGTCGTGGAGTACCTTGATGCCGTACGGCACACACAATGGTTCAACACCCTGGCAGCGCCGGCGGCTGTGGTCCCCGTGGGCCAATCGCCTGAGGGATTGCCCATCGGCGTGCAGATTGTTGCTCGACCCTTCCACGACGAAACCGCGCTGGGCATTGCTGCCGTTGTGGATGCGGCCTTCGGCTATCGGCCACCGCCCCTCGCTTTGCAATAAGGCACCTGCGGGGACTTGCCGTCCAGGCGGACGATCGCTATCCGCTCGCAACGGCTTCTGTGCTACCCCAGCTACCTGCGGTGCGAAGATGCACGCTGATCGTTCGCATATGACTCATTCAGAATGACTTGTTTCGGTCTACGGCATAGGCGAAAGTGCTGCGGAGCTGAGAGTGGTTTTACGTCTCCACCTTTAGGTGGAGGCGCACTTACGGGCGGCTCCAGTAGCCTGAACTTTCCCCGAGAATGGAGCGCGCAAGGTGCGTGAAGATTGGCGTGATCGATTTGCCGAATCCCCCGACGTTCTGAAGAGCGAGCGACGGCAGCAGACCATAGTACCGGTGCTGGATTTGGAGATCGGAAACGGCGAATTTTTCACCATAGCCGGCCCCTGTTCGGTTGAGACTGAGTTCCAGTTAATGGCCACGGCAAACCATGTGCGCCGCGCCGGAGCGCGCATTCTTCGCGGCGGCGCATTCAAACCGCGCAGCTCGCCTTACGCATTTCAAGGACTCGGACTGGAAGGTCTGAAGATGCTGGCCCGCGCGCGCGAAGAAAGCGGACTGGCCATCGTGACCGAGGTCATCTCGGAAGAAGATGTGCCGATGGTGGCCGCGTATGCTGACATTTTGCAGATAGGCACGCGCAATATGGAAAACTACGCGCTGCTTGAAGCTGCAGCGCATTCTGGGCGGCCCATACTTTTGAAGCGCGGCATGGCTGCGACGATTGCAGATTGGTTGCGTTCCGCGCAGTGCATTCTCGACCACGGCAATCCCAACATCATTCTCTGCGAGCGTGGCATTCGCACCTTTGAAACCGCCATGCGCAACACCTTCGACGTGTCCGCAATTGCGTTGCTCAAGCAGATTTCGCATCTTCCGGTGATTGCTGATCCCAGCCATGCGGCAGGATGCAGCGAACTGGTTCCGGCGCTGGCGCGCATTGCCGTGGCCGCGGATGCCGACGGCATGATCGTTGAAGTGCATCCCAACCCGGCCAAGGCGTGGAGCGATGGCGGCCAATCGCTGGACTTTGCAGCATTTGATGAAATGATGGCTGCGACGGATCCTTATCTGACGCTGCGTGGAATTGCATTGCACAGCAAGAAGCGCAGAGATCAGCAACGCGAAATGGGCGAGTTGCGGGCGATGGAGGCGGTTGGATGAGAACGACCGCCCGGGTGCTTGCCGTTGCAGCGTCGATTGCATTGCTGATTCCAATTTGCGGCTTTGCGCCCAACACAGTGCAGAACAGCAGTTCGCAGCTCGACACAGATTTCATTGTCACCGCCGCACGCGTTTATGAGCCACTGGCCGCGCTTAGCGGAAGAGAGAGATTCCCTCAGGGTGCGCAACTGCTGCTGGTTCATGCAGGAAAAGCCGAGACGTTGGTTACGGGCTTTGCAGCTTCGGCAGACGCGAACATTTCTTTCGACGGCAAGCAGGTTCTTTTCGCGGGCAAGCAGGGTGCCAATGATCCATGGCAGATTTGGGAGTTGACGCTGGCCGATCGCTCGGTGCGCAAAGTGATTGCCACGGCAACCGACTCCGAGCGGCCGCTTTATCTTCCCGGCGGAAGAATGGTTTGGGCGCAGCGCGGGCCGTGGGGATTTCAACTGGAGTCGGCTGAAGACGGGCACCCGCCGACTCACTCGTTTTTGAATCCTACCGCGGGTCCGGGCGTTCTGCCGTTGACCTATATGCAGGCCAGTGCATTTCCTTCCGATGTGCTTGCCGATGGACGCATTCTTTTTGAGTCAGGATTTCCCCTGGGCACTGGTGCGACGCCTGAACTGTTTTTGGTTTACGCCGATGGCTCGGGCGTGGAGTCTTATCGCTGCGATCATGGCCGCCCACGTTGGGGCGGAAAGCAGTTGGCCTCAGGTGACGTGGTCTTCACGCACGGAGCTTCGCTGGCGCGCTTCACTTCGCCGCTAGCGCATGAAGCATTGATCGCCGCTCCTCATGCGGAGTACACGGGCGCAATTGCCGAGACGGCTTCAGGCGCGTGGCTGGTGAGTGCACGGATGGCCGAAGGAACGCATTATGCGATTCAATACTGGAAGCCCGGCAGGGCCACATTACAAACATTGATTGAACGGGCGAACGAAGAACTTGTCGAACCAATTCTGATTGCGCCGCGCAACACCCCCAAGCGTCATCCATCCGGGCTGCATGATTGGGACTATGCCAATATGCTTGCTCTCGATGCGCGACTCTCACGTGAGGGCGATTTGAAAATAGCACCGGCATTGGTGAGGCTGGAGGCGCAAGACGCTCAAGGGCACGCCGTGGTTGCGGGAACTGCGCAGGTTGAGAGCGATGGTTCATTTTTTGTGAAGACACCTGCCGACACGCCGATTCGTTTTGCTCTATTGGACGCGAAAGGCGCGGTCGTGCGGCAGGAACGTGGGTGGTTCTGGATTCGTCGCGGAGAACAGCGTATCTGCGTCGGCTGCCACACAGGACCGGAGCGCGCGTCAGAAAATCGGGTGCCTGCCGTACTGTTGCGATCGACTACGCCGATTAATCTAACAGGTGCGGCGCAAACAGAAACCCCGCAGAAGAAATCGCAGGGAGACAACTGAAATGGATTATCGCTTTTTACTTTTGTTAAGTATTGCCTCGATAGCCACGGCTCAGGGTGCTCCCAATACGCAACCCGCTCATGCCGCGCAAGCGGCGTCTGCCGCGCCACAGGGTATAGGCTTTGAAGACGCGAGTGAAAAAGCGGGCATCAACTACATACACAGTTTTGGCTCGCGGCAGTTGGGATCACTGCTGGAAGGAACCGGCGCAGGCTGCATCTGGCTTGACTACAACAACTCCGGCCTTGAATCTCTTTACGTCGTCAATGGGCGACCACTCGACGACGCAATGCATCCATATCCGTTGAAGACGAAGCCTGATCCCTTGCCGCACAATCATCTCTATCGCAATGACGGCAATGGACACTTCACCGATGTGACAGAGCAATCCGGACTCAATCCGGAACTGTATGGAATGGCTGTGACGGCAGCCGACTATGACAACGACGGCTTTGTCGATCTGCTGGTCACTGGTTATGGAAAAAACATTCTCTATCACAACGACGGCAACGGACACTTCACCGATGTGACGAAAAAAGCTGGCATCAATGTTGATGGGTGGGCTATCAGTTCTACTTGGCTTGATTACGACAAGGACGGCTGCGTCGATCTATTCGTGGGCCGCTATGTAAAATTCGATCCCAAGTATCGCGCATTTTATGCGCCCACCAATTATCCGGGGCCGCTTGATTACGAGGGAGAAACCAACAAGCTTTTTCACAACAACTGCGACGGAACATTCACCGACGTAACGGAAAAGTCGGGCATCGGCGCTTATGTGGGCCGCACCATGGGCGTAACTGCGGCGGACTTTGACAACGATGGATGGGATGACATTTATGTCGCCAACGACCGCACGGAAAACTTTCTCTTCCACAACAAACATGACGGAACTTTTGAAGAGATCGGGAGCGACACTGGCACCGCCTACGGACAAAATGGCGAATCCACTTCGTCGATGGGTCCGGTCTTTGCAGACCTTGAAGGTCGCGGCATGCTTGACCTGTGGGTGACAGACGGCCATTACAATCGCATGTTGCATAACACCGGCAAGATGAGTTTTGAGGATATGGGTGCGTCCAATGGCGTTTCGCAAACCAACGCACAGTACGTAAGTTGGGGCACTGGCGTTTACGATTTTGACAATGACGGACAGCTCGACATCCTCATTTTCCACGGCGGACTCATTCATCTGATTCCGCAGGAGCACACACTATTTCGCGGCCTTGGAGAAGGGAAGTTTGCCGACGTTTCGCGCGAGGCAGGCCCGGTTCTGAGCGAGCGCACCACGGCGCGCGGCGCATGCTTTGCCGACTACGACAACGACGGCAAGGTTGATGCATTCGTAGTGAATCTTGGCGGCAAAGGAACGCTGGTGCACAATGTCACCGCGAATAGCAGCCATTGGATTGCGATTAAACTCGTGGGCACAAAAAGCAATCGCGACGGCATTGGCGCGCGTGTTGAAGTCATCTCTGCGGGTAAGCGGCAGACCGCCGAACGCGTGGCCGGCTCGGGTTATCTTTCGCAGGACGATGGTAGATTGCACTTCGGTCTCGGTGCCGCTTCGACTATAGACAAGCTGATTGTTCATTGGCCAAGCGGGCGCGAACAAATGCTAGAAAAACAGAGTGTAGACCGCGTGCTCACCGTGCAAGAACCTAAATCAGGAGACGCGAAGTGAACTGTAAATTTCATTTCGCAGCAGGAGCAAGTCTGGCGTTGCTCGCCATGGCGTTGCTCTCTTCATCAAATCGTCCGGTGCGCGCCGCCGAGGCCGATACGCAAAGTTATGCATCGCCGCTCGAGGTCTTGCTCTCACCGGATGGAGCGCGGCTGTTTGTACTCTGCCAGCAAAGCGGAGAAGTGCGTGTTCTAAATGCTACAAGCTTCGCGGTCGTGAAGAAAATCGCGGTGGGCCGCGAGCCACGCGGATTTTCGCTCTCGCCGGATGGAGCTCGGCTGTACGTTACAAACTCGTGGGATGATACGCTCTCGGTGATCGACACGCGGACTCTGACCGTGTCGGCTACATGGCCGGTGGGCGCGGAGCCGTCGAGCGTCGTTGAAGATCGCGCAGAAAAACAGCTTTTTGTCGCGAATCGCATCAGCAATGATGTAGCTGTTCTTGATGCCCACACCGGCACGGAAGTGAAGCGGTTGGCCGGTGGCAGGGGCGCGAGCTATCTGACGCTCTCGCAGGATGGAAGCCGCATCTACGCGACACACATTTATCCAAATCTACCTCGCGTGCGCACCAATCTCGATAATCGTACCGCACCCGAGTCAGAGATTACGGTGATCGACACGGCGCGGGCAGTGGTGGTTGATCGCATACCGCTGCACGCGATTGCCGGGGTCTTTCATCTTGCATTTTCATCCGATGGACGGCTGGGAGTTGCCACCGAATATCATCCTAAGAATCTTGTGCCGCTGGCTCATCTGGAGCACGGCGGAGCCTTTGCATACACGCTGACAATTTTTGGTGCGGATGTGGGCAAGGCTTCGGTCGAGATTCCTCTGGATGAGCTGGAACGCTATGCTGCGCGGCCTTTCGGTGTGGCGATTGCGCCAGATAAATCGCGGATCTACGTGAGCTGTGGCGGCTCGGAGATCGTCACCGTAATCAATGTGCCAAAGCTGTTGCAGTACGCTCACGCGCATCCAGGCTTCAACGCGCAAGACCTTTCAGCGAGTTCCAATTACGTGGTGGCGCGCATCGGCGTGGGACACGATCCGCGTGGGTTGACATTGAGCCGTGATGGCACCAGGTTGTTCGTTGCCAATCGACTGGAAGATACGGTCAGCGTGATCGATACACACAGCAATCGCCTGGCTTCCACCATCACCCTCGACGGGCCGAAGACCATCTCTGTTCTGCGCCGGGGCGAGCAGACCTTCTACACAGCGCGTTACGGTTTTCAAGGACAGATCAGCTGTGCAAGCTGCCACATTGATTCCACGTTTGACGGCATTACATGGGATCTGGAGCCTGACGGCTTTGGCCGCGACATTGTAGACAACAAGATGCTCGAGGACATCAAAGATACCGAGCCATACAAATGGAACGGCGGTAACCCGAATATCCCCACCGAGTGCGGCCCAAGAACAGAAAAGTATTTTTGGCGCTCGGAGAACTACGACAACGCCACGCTTGCCGATCTTGCTGTTTACGTTCGCAGTTTGCCGCCACGTCCCAATCGCTTTCGTCAGGCAAACGGCGAGCAGACTCCGGCGCAGGAACGCGGGCAAGCAATCTTCGAACGCACAGTGGATAAGTTCAACAAGCCGATTACGGAATACAACCGATGTTCCTATTGCCACAGCGGACCCAAGGGAACGAATCAGAAACTATTCGACGTGGGCACGCGCAGAGCCACTGACAACTCTGGCCTTCTGAAGTCGCCTATGCTGACCAATATCGCGCTCACCACGCCCTACCTTCACGATGGCTCGGCGCACTCACTGGAAGAGATTTGGACGGTTTTCAACCCTGACGACAAGCACGGCCGCACCAACGATCTGACCAAAGATGAACTCAACGATCTGATTGAATACCTGAGGACGCGATGAAAAAGTTGGGTGTAATTGCATTCCTTCTGGTTGCAGGAACGGCAGCATTCGCAGCACCGCCACAAGCTCCAGGCGCGCAAAAATCTCATACCGCGCAAGCGGCGTCTGACCCACCGCAGGTGGCGCTGCCGCGATTTCGCTTTGAGAATTTCACCGCCGCCAACGGCTTGCCCAACGATCACGTCTATGCGGTGCTGGTGGATGGCAGCCGCATCTGGGCGGGCACCGACGACGGCCTTGGGCTCTACGAAAGCGGCAAGTGGAAAGTCTACACCACCAAGGATGGGCTGGCGCATCGCGCCGTGATTTCTTTGGCTCTTGACAAGCGCACCGGCGATGTGTGGGCTGGAACGATGGGCGGATTGAGCCGCATCTCAGGCGGGCACATCGACAGCTTCACGCAGTTGAACTCGGGGCTAAGCAACGATGTAGTTTACGGAGTCTCGGTCGAAGGCGAGAACGTGTGGATCGCCACGGCCGCTGGCGCATGTCGTCTGAATCTGCACACCAATCAGTGGTCACTATACAACGAGCGTAATACGCCAATGTTCGAAATCTGGTCCTATTCGGTCTCTGCCACGCCGACCAAGGTCTACTACGGAATCTGGGGCAGCGGCGTTCTGGAGTACGACCAGAAGACCGGAAAGTGGGACAAGTATGATGATCCAGATCAAGAGACGGAGATGGTGCTCTTTAAGGATCAGGGCCTGATCCACGAAATTGTTACATCGGTCAGCTATATGGAAAAGGACAAAGTGTTATGGGCGGCCACATATTTTGGCGACAGCCGCTACGATGGCCGTTACTGGCATAATTTCCTGACCAAAGACAGCGGACTTCCCTCGAACTTCACTAATATTGTGAGAGGCGTGGACGGAAAGCGCGCTTGGTTTGGCACCGACAAGGGGCTGGCTTACTACGACGGCGTGAACTGGGCCGTCTATCGCCCCTCTCTCAAGGACGGCAAGCCGGAGATGACAGTGCGCGATGCGGCGGGTACGGTAACGCCGATCTCGGTCACCTCAGCACCGGCTCACAACTACATTCTCTACATCGACTTTCAGGGCGATGACATTTGGGTAGCCACCGCCAAGGGTTTAAGCCATGGAATTCGCGAAAAAAAATAAGACTGCCGGGAGACAAACAACCATGAGTGCATTTGCGGAAATTCTGGAGACTATTGCGCGGACGCCCGCGCATACACCGATTGAACGGCACGCCATCACCAATCACGGCGTTCTCAACGAAGCATTCCATTACGCCAAGCCAAGTTCGTTTTCTCGCGGCATCCGGATCGACCTGAACGGCATTGCCGTACTGATCATCTCCGGCACGGCCTCGATTGACGAAAACGGCGTCAGCGTACACGTAGGCGACTTTGCTGCGCAGCTTAAGCGCACCTTCGAAAACATCACCGGCCTTTTGGCCAGCGAAGGCGCCACCTGGAAAGACATTGTAAAAACCAGTTGCTACCTGCGCGACATTGAGCGCGATTATGATGTTTTCAATAAGATTCGCACCGCTTTCTACAAAGAGCAGGGGCTTGATCCGGTGCCTGCTTCTATCGGTATCCAGGCGATTCTCTGCCGCCCTGAGCTGTTGGTGGAAATTGAAGCGGTAGCCATTTTCCGCACAGACAACCCTGCCGACGGCAAGGAGTAGTTCTCATGCGCAAGGGTTGGTTGTTGGTTGCGGTATGCATCTTCGCCGCGTCGAATCTTGCCGGGCAAGATATGGGCAAGAAGCCCGTCAACGGCGCGAAGGTGTGCGAGTGCGGCGCACATCCGCCAGGGCCGCCGCGAGATCGCGAAGTGGCACCATATGCGGGCGAGCCGGTTGACATGAGGCCGTACTCCAAGTTTGCCCAGCCCTATGACACCAACTATACGCACCCCAATATTTATATGGGCGCGGCTCGAGATATTCCTGACCCAAAAGATTTAACCGAGATACGCATCGGCTTCTTTGGACCGATCGAGCACAACTCGGAATCTGTTCTTGGGCTGCGCATGTTGCACGGCGCGCAGTTGGCCGTGGAAGAAGCCAACGCCCACGGCGGCTACGGCGGCAAGCCTTTCAAGCTGATGCTGCACAACGACTACAACAACTGGCAGTCGAAGGCCGTCTATGGTGATGTCCGACCGACTGAACCGGCCATCTGGGGTTCGGCTTCGGATGAAGCGGTGAAGATGATTTACGACGAAAAGGTCTGGGCGATCTTCGGTTCGATCAGCTCCGAGTCCACGCACATTGCTCTGCGTGTGGCTCTGCGCGCAGAGCTTCCTGTCGTGAGTTCGGCCAACACCGATCCTACCGTGCCGGAGACCACCATTCCGTGGTACTTCGGCGCCATGCAGGACGACCGGCAACAATATCTGACGCTGGCTCGCCGTATCTATACCGATCTTGGGCTGAAGCGCGTGGCGGTTCTGCGGGCGAGCAGCCGATACGGGCGTTTTGGCCTTGGAAAATTTTTGGATGCTTCGCGGCGGCTGGGCCATCCGGTGGTCATGGAGCAGGTTTTTCAACCCGGAGAGACAGACTACGCCAAGCAGCTCAGAGTGATCCGCAGTTCGCGCGCAGACGCCGTCGTTCTGGTGGGAGATGAGTTGGAGGCTGCGACAATCCTGAAGCAGATGCGCGCGGCGGGAATGAAGCAGCGCGTCTTTGGTGCTCATCGTACTCTGGGCAACACTCTGCTTAAAGAAGCCGGCGATGCCGCCGAAGGATTCGAAGCCGTCTATCCGTACGATCCGACGCGCAATGATCCAAAGTGGATTGACTTCAACAAGCGCTTCGAGGCTCGCTTCAACGAGAAGCCGGAGCAGTTTGCGTCAATGGCCTATGACACGATGAACGCGCTGCTCGACTCCATCTGCAAGGCCGGACTGAATCGCGCGCGGATTCACGATGCACTGGCCAACATTGAGGAATACGACGGCGTTACCGGGCGCATGGTCTTCGATCCTAATCAGAAGAATGTCGCTCCCATGTACCTGGGCACTGTGCATAACGGCGCGATCACTTATCGCGTGGCTACCATGGAACCACCTGCGGTGGTGCAGACGCCGCTTGCGCGGCAGGAGATTCCTGTGCGCCTGAATGAAGATCATTTTCCATTCTTTGCCTCACAGCCGTATGCGCGTGTAGGCGAAGATGGCGTCAACTTCGCCGGGCCGCATCCGAGCGACATTCCTGAGGGGCCGGTGCGCGTCGTGCTCTTCGGACCACATGCAGCGGAAGTTGCCGAGTCGCCGGAGGTGCAAGCAGAACTGGGCGCGATTAAAGGACGCGCGTGGAAGGTACTTCCCGTTGCCAGCGATCAAAACTGGGGCACGGCTTCGACGCAATTGGTTCATGCGCTGATGGACGATCACGCACTGGCCGTCATCGCGCTGGATCGCAACGCTGCACACCTAGCCGAGCAACTGGCTCTCAAAGCGTTTGTACCGGTGGTGGCTTTGAGCAGTGACAAGGCGTTAACCGCGACGAACATTCCCTGGATCTTTCGATTGCAACCGGATGCGACTCCAGACGCCGCGCTGCGGATGCTAATAGTTGCCGCGTGCCAGAGCGGCGCGAATGCAGAGCGGCTGAGAAACGTGCTGGCTTCTGGAGAGTTGGTCTCTGGAATCGCATTTCGGCAAACCGGCGAGCCGCGCTGAAACTACTCCTCGGTCAACTCGTAGGGAATGCCGAAGCGCCCAATCTGAATCAGCGCCTTGTCGGTTGGAGGCCAGATGTGCAGGCTTTCCACGCGGTTTGACCCAACAATACGATGTGCCAATACAGTGCCTATGCGCGCGCCGGTTGCGGCTTCATAGAAGTGAACACTCAGCGCATCTCCGGCCTGCGCCCGCGTCCATCCAAAAACATATTCTCCTGGCTTCAGCGTGATGCCGCCAACGCGGACTCGTGTCTGGACGGTCAAATAATGCGAATACTTACCCTCGGCTGAATACCCCGCCGTGAGCAGAACCACCCCGGCGATGAAATGCCCCCGGCCATTTACGATACCGCTGGCGGTGCGCATCTCGGTCTCAATATGTTCTTTTTCCACTGCCGCACGCGCCGGCAGCAGCGAAGCAAGCTCCGCATTTGTCGCTTGCCGCCACACAGTTTTCTGGGCCTGCGCAATCTGAAATAATGGGCAAAGCAGCAGGAGAAATATCGCGGAAAGAATATTCTTTTTCATGACGTTGGCTTTCTCAAGGATTCGAGCGGAATAATGCCGCGCTGAATTGCAGCCGTTGCCGCCTGTGTCCGGTCTGTCACTCCAAGTTTGCTCAACATGCTGTTGATGTGCGTCTTTACCGTAGCCTCGCCAATCTCCAACTCAGTCGCGATGTCCTTGTTGCTTTTGCCACGCACAATCTGCTCCAGCACGTCAAACTCCCGGGGCGTCAATTCTTCGGTGCCCATCCGCTCGGCCAGCCGCTGCGCAATGGCTGGAGGAATGTGCGATTTACCCGCATGAACCGCGTGAATCGTCGCAATCAGCTCTTCCGAGGTCATGCCCTTCAACAGATAAGCTTTCGCTCCGGCCTGTAGCGCGCGATAAATATCCTCGTCGCCGTCGTAGGTTGTGAGCACAATGAAGCGCGCCTGCGGCGTCTCCATGCGGATGCGCTCGATAACTTCAACGCCACTTAGCCGCGGGAGTCGCAGATCAACCAAAGTAACATTCGGTTGATGCTTGCGAAACTGCGCGATGGCTTCCACGCCGTCCGCGGCCTCGGCAACCACCTCCAGGCCGTCGACCACATTCAGCAGCGCCACCAGTCCTTGACGCACTACGTGGTGGTCTTCCACAACCAGTACGCGAATCGATTCGTTGGTCACTGTTGCTCCCTCTGTTGATTCTCTGGCGCGAATTCTTGCGTCTCTTTCGTTACCGGTGCGCGCAGCCGGACCGTAGTTCCAATTCCCGGCTCGCTCGTCACTTCAAGCGTACCTCCAATTGCGTTCGCGCGCTCTCTCATCCCGGTTAATCCATAGTGTCCCGGCGGGGACTCCAGCTTCTCACCTGCCGCAAATCCTCGCCCATCGTCGCGCACTTCCAGCGCAATCTCATCCTGCCCGTACTCCAACTGAACAAATAAATGCTGAGCTCCGGCGTGCTCGTTCACATTATGGATGGCCTCCTGAGCAACGCGCAGAAATTCGCGCTCCGTCTCGGCAGGCATTGGCCGGTATGCGCCGAAGAGGCTGAAGGTGGCCTCCAACCCGTGACCGCTTTCCACCATGCGACGCAGACGAACCGGCAGCGTGTTCTCGCCCGAGTCCTGCGAGCGCAGCGCCCAAATCGACTGCCGCGCGTCAGCCAGTCCTTCGCGCACATATCCGCGCGTCACGTCCAGATGCTTCGTCGCGTCCTCAGTTTTCTTCATGCGTAGCAGCTCCGCCAGCACCTCTAACTGCACAGAGATGCCCACATAGCCCTGAGCCAGCGTATCGTGAATCTCACGCGCGATGCGATTACGCTCGCCCAGCACGGCACGAAACTCGCCCTCAGCGCGGCGCAGCCGCATCCTGAGCAGCAGCACAACAATGCCTACCAAAAACGCCAGCAGCAGCGCATAGAACCAGACAGTCTGATAGAAGTGCGGACGCAGCTCAAAGGTAAGCGCGGCCCCCGCTGTGTTCCAAAGCCCATCGTTGTTACCCGCCTGCACGCGAAATGTGTAGTGCCCCGGCGGAATATTCGTGTAGTAGGCAGAACGGCGCGTTCCAGCCTCGGTCCAGTCGCGGTCAAAGCCTTCGAGTTTGAAGCGATAGCGCACTTTCTGCGGCGCGGTAAAACTCAATCCTGCGTAGTCGAACTGAAAGTGGACGTGACCAGCTTCGATGCGCAACAAGGAGCCTGCCATACTTAGTGCCTGAGCAATATCGTCTACGACAAAGCGCTCCAGTACGACTGGCGGCGGAATGGAGTTGACCGGAAAGTGTGCTGGGTCTACCTCCACCAATCCCTTGGGTGTGGCAAACCAAAGCACTCCATCGCGCGAGGGCCAAGCCGAAGGGTGGCTGTTGGTCGCCGTCTCATGACTGCGCAGCCCATCCGCCGCACCGAACTCAATCCAATGCGAACAATCGGCTGCGCACATTCCGGCGCCGCCGCAATCGCAACGCGCGATCCCGTTTGCTGTTGCAAACCAAAGATGACCGCCGCCGTCGTCCAATATGGCGTGAATGCTGGTCTGGCTCAGGCCGCCACTGCTCTGCGCATTGAAGCGTTGTCCGTCCCAGAGATTCCAGCCGTGCTCCTGCGTGCCGATCAGCAGCGTTCCATCACCGCGAGGCAAGAGCGCCGTAATCACATTACTCGATAGTCCATTCGCAATCGTGTAATTCACAATCCTGCCGCCGGTCAAGCGTGAAAGCCCGGCCAGCGTGGCCACCCACAGATCGCCGCGCGAGTCCCGCGCCATCGCACCCACCAAATCGCTGCCGAGGCCGTTGACCTGAGTGAAGGTCTCCATGCGTCCGCCGGCGACTGCTCCGGCTTTCAAGCCTGTCCAGTGCGTCAGTCCGCGCCGCGTGCCGATCCACAGCGACCCATCAGCGTCGGCGTGAAGTGAGCGGATGAAGTCGTCCGGCAGACCATCCGCCGAAGTGAAGGCGTCAACCCTGCCCGCACGAATCCGGTTGAGCCCGTCCGGTGTGCCCACCCAGAGGTCGCCACTGGGAGCAGCGGCGAGGGAGAGAATCACGTCGCTCAGCATACCGTTGCGGACAGAGTAGTTTTTGATCGCGCTGGATTTTATCTCCGCTCCAGTGCCACTGCGGCGCACGGCGTTCAGCCCGTTACCGTTGGTTCCCACCCAGAGCGTGCCCGCGCCGTCTTCCACCACAGCAGTAGTCGCATCAGAACTCAGCCCTTCCCGTGCGGTAACCGTGCGGAAGCGCTGATCGCGCAAAATGTGCAGACCGCCGGTCTCAGTGCCTACCCACAGATTGCCTTCATGGTCTTCCATCAGCGAAAGGATGGAGGCTGTTGCCAAGGAATCGGTGACCGGAAACAATTGGACTTTGTCCCCACCCACGCGGGCGAGTCCATTGTTTGTACCAACCCACAGCCGACTTTCGCGGTCTGCCAGTAGAACCTGGATGCGGTTGCCAGGAAGTTCTTTGCCAGCCGTGAGTCGCTTTGTCAACCCACTTCCACTTCCAAGCACCAACTGACTCTTGCTGGCGACGGCCATTGACTCACTGTTCATCCCAGCATAGAACTCTATCCCGTCCTTCGGCAATCCCGCCTGCACGGCAAGTTGCCTCCAGCCATTGTCAGAATCGGGCGTCACATCGACCCAAGTGCTGGTACCTCCGCGACTCGTCATTGCCGTGATTACAGTGCCTGGTCGCCACTCTCCGACCGACGCAAAACGATCTCCATTCTGCCGCACCAAACCTGCATCTGTATAAACCCACAACAAGCCCCAGCGGTCCTCGCTTAGCGCTCGAATCCCATTCCCCGGCAGCCCATCCTTCGTCGAGAAGGCCGTCACCACCCCATCCTTCCACCGCGCCAGACCGTCGCTGGTTCCAATCCACAAGACGCCGTCGCGGGTCTCGAGCAGGCAGTGCACATCGCTTCCCGGCAGCGCAGGCGTCGAGTTTTTGTCAAACACCACAAAGCCGTTGCCGTCGAAGCGGACCAGGCCTACTTCGGTACCGAGCCAGATGAAACCGTCGCGGGTTTGCGCAAGCGCCTGCACGGTGTTCTGCGGAAGGCCGTTCTCCATTCCCCATGCCTGCCGCCCATAGTTGGCCAGGGGCGTGGAAGGCTCCAGCGCATGGCCGCTTAACCCACAGCCCAGCAGAAATGCCAATGCCAGCAGGCTACGGAGCGCGGCCATACGATAACTTCGAGCAGACGGTACCAACCACCGGGCCGTCTCTCCCACTGAATCCATCGAATTGGCGTGATGATGAGCCACGAGATCGGGGTAACTTTCAGTAAGCAGAGTTCAATCCACGCAATAACCGCACACCTCCACAGTAATTGACGGATGCGGCATTGCACAGAAAGATCAGCATACTATTGCAAGAAATGCCGACGCCAGTCTACACCCTGTTCTCCATCCATTGATGGACTCCAGACTCACTCGAATGGCTCAAGACATAGCCCGTGCCCGCCGATACTCTATGAATGTCTCTTGAGTCTAGTGTGACCTTCCGGGTGACTGCCCATCTCGCTGGGCAGCCACCCGATTTATTTATGAGCCCTACGGCTTGACCGCTTTGGCTGGTGCTGACTCCGGAGCCGCCGGACATGTTGCCCCGCTACAAAGTGCGCCGGTAATTCCCTGCCCTTCGGTAATGATATAAATGCGGTTTACCGCTGGTAGCTTCACCGACTCTTTGAAACCGGAGGGCCAGTGAATCTCGGCTGTCCCGGCGTCGGTCGCATCATTTAGACCGAAATGTGCCCGCATATCGTTGGAGGAAAGATAGCTTCCGCCGCTCAACACATCTCCGCGCTGGCGAATCCCGTCTGCCGTCAGATAGACCGTCGCTCCAACCGCATCTCGTGAACTTTTGCTGCCGCCAATCAGCCTTAACTCAACCCATTGGTGGTGATCCGGATTCACATTGCGGAGCAACACCGGAATGCCATCCATGCTATTGATGACCACATCGATCTTGCCATCGTTGAAGATATCTCCAAATGCCGCGCCTCGGCCCACGGTAACAACAGCTAGCCCGGTTCCCTCGACCGCCGGGACCAGGTCAAACTTGCCATTTTTCAGGTTGTGATAGAGCAGCGGACGCTCGGCATAACTGGTACCCCACTCTGGGTGCTTATCCACCTCCGGATAAACATGGCCATTGATAATGAGCAGATCCTTCCACCCGTCATTGTCGTAGTCGAGAAATCCGTCAGCAAAACTGACAAATGGAATCGAAGACTCCGCGATGCCGACCTGATAACTTACGTCGGTAAAAAATCCTTTCCCATCATTCTGAAAAAGCACGTTGTAGTCGTCGGCAAAGGTGGTGTTCACCAAAGACAGATGGCCGTTGTTCTCGTAGTCTCCGGCCGCAATACCCATGTTGGCGACTTCGCGGCCATCGCTATTCAACGCATATCCGCTCTCATAACTTTGATCTTCGAAGGTTCCATCTCCCTTGTTCATATATAAGTAATTCGGAGTGGAATCATTGGCTACCAATAAGTCTGGTTTGCCGTCTCCGTTTACATCCACAAACAGCGCGCCTAGGCCGTAGTATCCGTTTGGATTGTCCATCCCCAGCTTCTTGCTTACATCGGTAAAGGTGCCGTCTCCGTTGTTATGAAAGAGATGGTCGCGTTCGCCCTTTAGCCCGCGTGGACCGCACATGACTTGCACTCCGCGATACTGACAGAAAGCGAAGTTGACCGCTTTCGACCCGGAAAGCGGAGGGTTGGATAAGTCGATTTGAGCATAACTATCTACAAAAAGATCGAGCCTCCCATCCCCGTCGTAGTCGCCAAAGGTAGCTCCAGACGACCATGTGCCAAGAGCAACTCCAGACTTTTCCGCCATGTCCGTAAAGGTTCCGTCGTGGTTATTATGATATAGGCGATTCTTCCCATAGTTAGTTACATATAAGTCAGGCCAGCCGTCATTGTCGTAGTCGCCGACCGCACACCCATATCCCCAACGCTCATTGGTTACGCCTGCCTTCTCCGTCACATCAGTAAAAGTGCCGTCGTGATTGTTATGAAAAAGTGCCGCATGCGGCGCAGATGTTTTGCCATCAAGCGCGTCATAAGTCGATCCGTTTACCAAATAGATGTCCAGCCAACCGTCGTTGTCGTAGTCCAGCAGACAAACGCCCGGTCCTTTGGCATCCAGGATAAGACGCTTCTCGGAAGTGCCTGCCTGGTGATGCCAGCGTGTCAGCCCAGCGATCGCGGCAATATCCTGAAAGATAATTGGCCCGGTCTTGACAAAGCCACCAGCCGTGATCGGACGGTGCAGGCTATCAAACTCAGCCTTTTGCGGACCCGCATTGGCCATACCACTTTGGGATGGCGACATTCCGCCCGGTTGCCCTGGTTGCGCACGCAACACGCTGCAAACCATAAACAACAAACCAGCGATCAGAGCGCGAGAAAACAAGCTGCGAACAGGAAACAAGAGGAGTCCTCCACCGATTGAAGTATATCGCAGACCATAACTTGCTTTTCCTTCACTCTCCATGGCTAATCATACTTAAGGCCTCAATGCGAGGCCTTCGCGCCGGTTGCCGACACGGTAGCTTCCTGTCCTCCACCCGCGAATGCGTCTGTCAGCGAAACGGCCTTCAACTGCGCCTGCAACTCATCGAGCGATGCCTTGCTTGAGGCCGCGATCTCGGTGCTTTCCCCTGGCAGCAGATCAAAGTAGTTATCGGATAGTTTTACCTCCAAGTTGCCGAAAGACAGATAGACGCTGCGCGCCAGCACCGGCGAAGTTACATGAATCTTGTAACTTCCCTTTGCTCCAGTGGTTTCTACTTTCAGTTGAGCGGGCTTCAGGTGAACCTCTTTGGTGGGAGCGAGATAGACGATGTTGCGCGAGATCTGCTCTGCACCGGGAGTCAACTCGGCCACCACAAAAACCCGCGATGTTTCAGCCGCTCCCGCCTGCGCCAGTTTTTGCAGCGGCCAGTCCAGATAAACCTTGCTGGTCAGCGGGGCAACGCTCACGGTTTGCGTATCTTCAAGCAGCACCTTGCCGTCAAAGTTCATCAACCGCGTGTGAAGTGTGGCTGGCTCGGCTTTGAGCTTGTCGCTCACAATGTAAACCTTCAGCGCGCCGTTCTCCACGTGCGGCGAAACCAGCACCGGGGCATAGAAGCGTCGCGCATAATATTGCAGCGCCTTCCAACGGCCATAGTAATCAATGGACGACCACGAGGCCACCGGCCAGCAATCATTCAATTGCCAGAAGATTGAACCCATCGTCTCTGGCCGCGAACGGCGAAAGTGCTCTGCGCCTAACTTGATTCCCTCAGCCTGCAAGACCTGACTGACGTAGAGAAAGCTGGCGAAGTCTTTCGGTTCGGAATAATCCTTGAGCAGATAGTCGTGGATAATCGAGTTGCCTTCGTTGTTCTTTTGATGAGTCAGCATCACCTGCGTAAAAATTCCGGTGCGGTCTTCGGACTGCGTGAATGCTTCAATCGTTTTCATCTCCGGAAACGACTGAAAGCCATATTCGGTGACAAAACGCGCATGATGCGTTTCATACGTTGAGAACGGTACACGGCCATGCCATACGTCCCAGATGTGGGCGTCGCCGGATTGATAGATAGGGCTGAGCGCTTCATAATCGGCGCTGGGTGAACTGGGCCAGTAGGGTGTTTCCGGGGCAAGCCGCGCGACTACTCGCGGCAGGATGCCGCTGAATTCGGTCAGATAATCCTGCCAGATAAAATGTTTTACATCGGCAGGCAAGCCGGGGCGCGGAGCCCACTCAAAGGCGCTCTCTGTCTCGTTGTTGCCGCACCAGATCACGATGCTGGGATGGTTGCGCAGGCGGCGCACCTGGTCCTCGGCCTCGGCTTCAATATTCAGCTTGAAGGCATAGGTTCCCGGCTGCCAGTCGTTGCCAAACATGAAATCCTGCCAGACCATGATGCCCAGTTCGTCGCAGATCGCGTAGAACTCGTCGCTCTCGTAGTAGCCGCCGCCCCAGTGGCGAATCATGTTCATGTTGGCGTCGCGCGCCGATTGAAGAATGCTGCGGTAGTTCGCCGTGGTCACGCGATTGGGAAAGCTGTCAAAGGGAATGACATCCGCGCCTTTGGCGAAGACCGGAATGCCATTGACGACTAATTCAAATGACCGGCCCCATTTGTCCAGTTCGCGATGAAGAGTGATGGAGCGCAGACCGGTTTTGGTTGTACGTTTATCGAAGACCTGCTCAACCGTGCCGACAGAGGCAGTGAACTCATAGAGTGGCTGCTCGCCGTAACCCGCCGGATACCAGAGCTTCGGTTGGCGAATCTCGATCGGTAGATCAATGATGTTGCGACCCGCGTGAACACTGATGTTGCGAAAGATCGCACCGGGATGCTCATCGCCATCCTGCCAAACTCCGACTCGAACTATTCCGTCTTTCGCGGCCTCGATCTCCACCTCCGCATCCAGATGCGCCACCTCTTTACTCACATCGCGCTGGCGAATATGAAAGTCACTGATGCGCGCCTTGTCCCATGCCTCCAGTCGCACCGGCTTCCAGATGCCGCTAGTGACAAAGCGCGGCCCCCAATCCCAACCGTATTCGTACGCTGCCTTGCGAATATAAGTTTTGTCTTCGGTCTTTGATTTGAGGCGGAAGGCATCGCTCGCAGCGGCCTCTGCCGCGGCCTTGATGGGCGATGGAAAGACGACGCGCAGCAGATTTTTCCCGGCGCGTAAGTGGCTCTTTGCGGAGATTCTCCAGATGCGAAAGCTGTTGTCGGCATTGAGCACCTGCTCGTCGTTTAGATAGACGGTGGCCGCGGCATCCAGACCATCAAAGACCAAATCGACATTGCTCCGGGCCAGCAACGCCGGAGTCACATCAAAACTTAGCCGATACTCCCAGCTCTCTTTTTCTATCCATCGTAACTTGTTCTCGTTGTCACTATAAAACGGGTCAGGAATCTTCTTGTTGGCGAGCAAATCAAGATGAATATCGCCGGGAACCGTGGCGGGCATCCAGCCGTTATCTCCGCCGCCGAGTGTGACTTGGCGAAACTGCCAGCCGTGATCGAGCACTACCACAGCATTCTTCGTTTGCGCCAGAGCCATCTCGCCTCCCATGCAAACCGCCGCGCCCAACAAAACACAGCACACTACTCGACCGGCAATTGCTGCTCGCATCCTAATTCCTCCACGTCTTTCGCAGAGATAAAATCTCAGTCGCGAAAGTCAACACATCAGGCTATCACTTGTCCTGATAAAACGAACAACAGGTTTTGAAAGGGTACAAAATAACAACGTAGGCTGGAATGTGTTTCGAGAGTCCCTAAACCCTCTTCGCCAACACACCCCGGTAGAGCGTCTCCCACTCGTCGACCTTGGCATCCATGCTGAAGTGGCTTTGGATGCGTTTGCGCGCCGCGTGGCCGAAGGAACTGCGAGCGTCAGGCGGACTCCACATCAAGGTCAGCATCGACTGCGCCAAGGCATCCGGCGACTGCGACGGCACAATCAAGCCGGCGTCGCCCACCATCTCTCGCACGCCACCCACATTTGTAGCCACGACCGGCTTCTCCATCGCCATTGCCTCGCCCAGGGCCAGCGGCATTCCTTCCCAAGCCGAAGCCAGCACAAAGCCGTCAGCGGCGTCCATCAGGGCGGGCATATCGCGGCGCAAACCGAGCCAGTTAACGGCGACACCCAACTCCGCTGCCTGTGCTTGAACCTCTTCGCTCGCCCCTTCTCCAGCAATCCAAAGCCGAGCGATGGGCGCAGAAGCGTGGACGTGGGAAAATGCCCTGAGCAAGTTGGGATAGTCCTTGGCAGCCACGATTCGTCCAGCCGCAAGCCACACAAATTTATCCCGCACGCCCATCTTTGCCCGCAAGCGTGCGCGGCGATCAGCACTGGGCGCGAACTCCGCCGTGTCTACTCCATTGGTAATGACGGAAACCTTTCTGGCCGGAACTGCTTTCACAAGCACATAGCGCGCGGCAGCAGTTTTGCTGACCGCTGTGGTGCGGCGGCTGAGAAAGTCGGTGAGCCTGTAGGCCAGAACCCGCAGCCAGGAACCTTCATTGGCACTGTGAATCGTAGTGAGAACCGGCGCCCCAGGACACAAAATCCGAAGCAGCCGGGCCACCATATTCGCAGGAAAAGTGTGACTGTGGATGATACCTGGCTGGAAGGCGCGGAGAAATTGGCAAGCTTTGATGAGACCGGCAACCATGTTGGCCGGGGTTTTGCGCATCTCGAGCCGGACAACGTCGAGTGTTGTGGGCCATTCCTCGGGTTGGCTGGGCAAGAGCACGACCAGTAAAACAACATGGCCGCGCGCTTCCATCCGCTCAGCCAGGGCCACTACCTGCCGTTCCGCACCGCCCATGCCAAGCGAGGTGAGTACATACGCGATCCGCATTTCACCGCACCCTGCTATGCATCCTACCAAAATCTTAGGACTACGATCAGAAAGATTTCAAGCCATGACTCGTCCCAATTTGAATCTGCCGATTCATTCCGTGCAATTTCGCCCATAATCGGGTTCAGCCCAAGACAAGGTCTTTTTCTGGCGTTGCTGAATCTGATAAACTCGAATTGCTTTCAATGAATTTGAGGAGGCTTCATGGACCTGGGCGATTGGGTGAAATCCAATGTCGAATATGGCCGGCGGTTGGTAGACTCCGGATTAGAGGGAGCGCGCTCTGGTCAGGAAGAGTTCCTCAATGGAGAACCTCTCGCGCCGTTTCTGAGCGAGTCGGTGAAGGCATCGCTGGTGCCTGCGGCTATTGGAGCTTGTGTCGGAGCACTGGTGGCTTATCCCATTTACCGGCGGCGCTCCTCGCCGACTACGGCCACACTGGCATACGGCCTGCTGGGCTGCGCCATCGGGCTGACCACGGGTCTCGCCTGGAAGAGCCGCCACCTCAGCGCCAGCGTCGCCAGCAATGCTATGAAGAATATGGGCAAAGTGCGCGATGAGCAGTGGCTCAGCAAGCATCCCATTGACTACGCATAAGTCGGATCAGACCGAATATCCCTTTAATACTCCATGCCCCATTCTTTCGCTTTTTGAGGAAGAATGGGGCATCTTAATGCCTGGATTAATATCGTGCTGCCTCCTAAACGACAAAGCGCGGGAGAGGGTTAGTGATCCTCTCCCGCGCCTGGCCCGGTCCAGTTATTGCACGTCGCTTACTTTGCCATCCTTGAAGATAACCTTCATGTTGCTGTAGTAGTAAATGACCTTCGCCCCCAGATTGGCTACGCGCGTAGGAGTGCCCATAGCCGCTTGCACCTGATCCAGGCTCTCGCCTACTTCAACCGATGCGGGCGCGACCGGAGCAGCACTAATTGGCACACCGCTTTCCTGTGAGGCTTCTGCGGTTACTTCCTTCTCTGCCTGCTCGGCCTGCTGGGTCTGCTGCTGAAGCTCAGCCGCTTCTGTCGGATCGGGCGCTGGTGCAGCCTGCGCATACTCCGCCTCTACCGGCTTGGCCTGGGCGGAAGGCGGCGCGGGCGGCAATCCATCCTTACCCTGCTTGGCCTGTAGCTCCTGGAGTCCCTGATCGATGGTCTCGCGCATGTGATTCTGCATCTCTTGCAGGTCGGTCAACTGCACAGTAACAATACTGTTCTTTTTGCACTCCGTTCCGCCCTTGCTGGCAAGAACCACCAGATCAGCCGCCGTTGCATCGGCCGGAGGAGAAGTCTTGAGCGCCAACGCATCACCGTCGCTGATTCCGCATTCCTGCCCGTCCGAATCAGTAAGGTCCAGAGCGCCACCCGCCACAAAAACGTGCGGACGGCCGTCAGCCATCATGCGCGCAATTCCGCTCGAAGCCGGGTCAACTTCCTGATGTTGCGCGGTGAGTGTTGCCTCCTGGTTTTCCAGCGCCAACTGACCCTTCACTTCAGCGGCGATCTGATCCTTTACATCCTGGGTCATCGCAGGGGGGCCGTCCGCTGTCATCGGCGCGCCGTCCGCCTCGCCTGCCTCCTGATGAGCCGCATAAGCGGTCTGCAAATCCTGAGAGATGATATAATCGGTCAGCCAGAACGCCGCCGAAGGATAGACAGGATACGGCTGGAAGTAGCCACCGTAGTATCCATACCAGGGATTGCCTCCCCATCCCCAACCAAATACGATGGGCCTTGCCCAGGGATTATAGGCCCAGCCATAGAAGCCGGAGCCATAATAATAACCCGGAGCGTAGACGTCCAGAAACAACCCATGATATCCGTATCCGCGGTAATAGCGGTTGTATTCATGTCCATGATAGTAATAGCTTCGCCGGCCATAATCGTGGCCGTGATAGCCATACCCACGCTGCGCATATCCACGGCGACCGCGCTCGGAAACCATGCGACCGTGACCCGGGCGCTCCGACGAAATCCTCCGATTCCCGTTGATTCCGTGATGGACGTCCATCCCGCGCCGGGAATCATGCACATCGCTCACCCTGCCGTTGGGCCGGGTGCGAACTGCGTTGCCGCTCCGTGTGGCATGCTCATTGCTACCCCGGGGAGCAACAGAACTGCTATGTATCGGCGAGGAATTGTGCCCACCCATGCCGTTGGCGTGATTGCCGCCGGCCCCATTGCCCATGCCGCCATGAAAACCTGCCGCCCCGCCACTTGTGGTCGTTGAATGTCCGCCGCCAGCCGCTCCGCCCATCGGACTGTGCGTAACTCCGCCATCATTGGCGTGCATGCCGCCAGTGGTTGGTCCATGAGATGCCGCACCGCCAGTCGTAGGCCCATGCGATGACATTCCGCCCGTTGTTGGTCCGTGCGAGGACATCCCGCCGGTCGTAGGTCCATGGCTTCCGGCTGCTCCGCCGGTCGTTGGTCCGTGCGATGTTCCACCGCCCATGCTTGGTCCGTGTGATGTCCCTCCTAATCCACCCCCTCCTCCAGATGAATGGGAGGGCGCCGAAGACCTTGCGGCAGGCGCGCTATGGCTCGGAGCCGGGGAATTGTGGGCCGGACCGCCCGCAAAAGCCAGATCGCTCACACACAAAATCCCAACAGCAATCAGCGCTGCCGAACCGATTCTTGCGACGCTACGAATGTTAGACATTCTCATCGAATCCTCATCTCTCTCTTAATCTCCGGGGCCATGCCGCGTTTCCGCAGCGCTAGCAAACTACTCAACGTCCGTGACTTTTCCGTTCGTGAACGTCACCTTCATATCCGGGTATTTGTAGATGACTTTCACACCGACTTTGGTCTTCGACACCGGCTGACCAAAATTGGCGACCACGTGATCGATCGTCTGGCCCAGAGCGATGGTCGGCGGAGGAACAGCATCAACCGGAATAGGAGGGGGAGGAATCTCCGCCATCGGCGGAGTTGGGGGCGCCATCTCTCGCGCTGGCTCAGAAACAGCTTCCGTTCGCTCACCCTGGCTATCCACAGCCAGAACCTCTGTCACCAACTGCAATGCCTCACTCACCGACGGCACTTGCTTCTTGTTAGGGAAAGGGATCTTCAAGTTCCCGTAATAACGAATGTCATCATAGGGATCACTGTAAAGCTGGAAGTGGACGCCGTCCTGCTGAACCTGAATGCTGGTCACCCAGCATTTTTCCTGCGGCACAAACTGGCGATGAGGATAATCAGCCGCAGTTGCGCCGCCGGGAGCCGCCATGCTTATCGCCAAATCCTTGCCGAATCCGCTCCAACCTTGCCCAATCCTACCGTTTTTATAGTTATTCGAAGGGGGCAGCGGCGCGAACACGGCATACATTAACATACCAGGCTTTTGGATTGTGACCACATCCCCAGCCTCGACAATATCTGATCGGTCCGCAGTAGTTCTTGTCAGCTTGAACTGCGCATTAAGCTTTTGCTGGATCGCCGACATATCCCCCTGCGCCGCCAGCGAAAGAGTAGTCGTCAAGGCAATTGTTACCATTCCAAATATACGAAACCACCGCGTCAGTGCCATCTGCTTATTACCTTTCATGGGTTGTTGGGGGAGGCGTTCTACTGTACCCCCGGAATTTACGCTGTGGCCCAAGCGATGTCAAGCAACGACAAAGCGCCCTTTTTTAGAGTCCTTATCGAAAGAAACACATCTTGCGGCCAAAAGTTTCGTTCATCCACACATCTATTTTGGAATAGATGATGAACCGCCCGTCCCTTGCGTACCGTCTATTGGGACATTAGCCTCGCCGAGTTTATCGGCCTCGCACCAGGTCTCAGCATCTAGCTCGTGTTCATGGCGATAATGCTCCACCGGCATCTTGCCGTCCCACCATGCCCAGTTCATCGGATATACATCTGGATCGAAAAAGACCTGATAAAAGTGCCAGACCAGAATCGCCAACGTCGCCAGAATCGCTTCGTAGAAGTGGATCGAAGTCGCCACATCCACCCACCAGCGCGCCAGCAAATTGCCGGTTGATACCTTGGCCCACATCATGACACCGGTCACGGCCATCAGGGCCGTGCCCCACACCAGCGCCCAGTACTCCGCTTTCTCCCCATAACTAAAACGCCCAAACTTCGGCTTGACTTTGCTAACTCCGAGGTAATAACTCATCGTACCCCAGGCATCGAATGCATCCTTAGGTCGCGGCGCGATATCCATAATCAGCCATCGTCCCTCCCGGGTCATCGCCAAGTAGAAGATGTGATAGATTCCCGCACACATCAGGATAACTCCAGCAATGCGATGTACCAGGCCGCGCAAAGTTTCTCCATTACCGTTGCCCAGCATACTGGCAATCCATGAGTTTGGAAACTTAAGTGCAAAGCCTGTAATCACCAGAACAATAAAGCTCGTTAATAAAATCAAATGTTGCCAGCGCTGCTGTGTGCTCATGCGTTCCATCATCGGATTCTGCAACCTGCGCCGCGCCGCCGCCTTGCTCCCCCAGATAATCGCGTTATGCAGAAACATTGCGCCAATCACTACCGCGATTAGTACGAGATAAATCCATCTCACCCAGCGCACTGCGACAGAACCTATATCGTTGGCGCTAACGCCTGTCGAATGGACTTTGGTTAAGGTAAACTTCTTTGTAACTCCCGTGTGGCACTTACCGCAGGTTGTGTCCAGGTTGGCGCGATTGATTGTCGAACGCGGATCGCTTGATGGAAGAATGTTATGCACACCATGGCAACTTGAACAGTTTGCTGCAACCACAGAGCCGCCTTTTGCGGCCAGTCCATGATAACTGTCCATATAACTCGTCATGCGGTTTCCTGGCAATCCAAATTCCTGCGAGAGCCTGACTCCTTCATGGCAACGGGCACAGGTATCCTGAGATAGGTTCTGCTCCGAAACTGGCGAGTTAGGGTCTTTGCGCGCCTTGATTGAGTGGATTCCGTGGCAATCCGTGCAGACAGGAGCCAACCCATTTCCCTGAGTCAGAGCCTGCCCGTGAATACTCTCAATGAAAGTCTTCTCAACCGCTGCGTGACACTTGCCGCAGGTAGCAGGAACATTGAATTTGTAAATCGGCGACTTGGCATCGTTGGCGGAAAGGACCTCGTGCGCGCCATGACAATCGCTACAAACCGCGGCAGTCGTGGACCCATTCTGTGTAGCGCGCCCATGCACGCTATTCTGATAAGAGATGGAGGGCTGAGCACTTACTCCATTCGACTCCATCAGAAACTTCTGCCCATGGCATCGGCCGCAAGTTACAGGAATGTTATTGTGATTTACAGGAGATTTTGCGTCGGCAGAAGATAATATTTCGTGCGCGCCTCCATGGCAGTCCTGGCAATTAGCAGCAGCTTGGCCGTCCTTCGCAGCTTTGGAGTGCATACTGTGCGCGTAAGCAGCCTGCGCATCCGCGTGGCACTGAGCGCAAGTTATCTTTTTCGGTGTGCTCTCATGAATCAGACTCTTTACATCCGTATGGCAATCCACGCAGGCGAACATATCTCCATGAATCGAATGCTTCAGCTTGTCTCCATCCACGAACAAGCTGACTTGCTTGCCATTCATATCCTTGGTCAATGTGGAGTCAGAGTGGCAGGCAAGGCAATCCGCGTCTTTGAGCTTATGCTCAGCGCGGGCCGTAAAGGACAAGGCAAACAGAGATAGGACAAGCGTTGGAACGAGAGAACTGCGCATAAAGTTCACGCCTTTAAGAAGATGCCTTGACAAAAAACTTGCGGCAACGAATGCCACATCACTTATTCGGGTCTGAAATACGCGCTCAAAGTCAGCGCCAGAAGAGTAAGTCCAATCATAATTGCCGTGAACCCGACAACTTTCGAAAAGTTTATCTGCCAGATTCCCGGCGGCTCCGCAAGCCTTGCCTCCAGCTTTCCCTGAGCCTTCAGCCGTTCATACTCCTGCGGACGCTTATGCTTGAACTCTTCCTCGCCCTCCACTCCGGTAAAAATCACCAGGTCCATGGGGAAACTGCCTGGACGCAGGTGAGTATTGACAAAGTGTATGGAAAAAATAAACAGAATGGCTAGCAGTCCCTCTTCGCTGTGAATAACCAACACAGCGTTCAGCGCCCAGCCCGGCAAGAACCTTGCGAAAAACGGAGCAAACCACATTGCATAGCCGGAAAATCCGATCACGATCATGCCCCAGAAAACTGCCCAGTAATCAAACTTTTCCCAGTAAGCATAGCGATCAAACTGCGGCTTTGGCCCCAGTCCCACGAACCAGCGCATGTGTCCAAACAGGTCTTTAATATCTTTCCAGTTCGCCACCATCGACGTGGCTCCCCAGAAGATTCCCTTCTCGCGATGAACGATTCCGCGAGTAATGATCTCCTTCAAGTGAATCAGAAACGCCACGGTCAGCACGAGCGCACAGAACTTATGAAAGAAAAGAATCGCTCCGAATCCGCCCACGCCTTTGGCTAGGCCACGCGCCCAAATGCTTTCGCTGAAACGCAAAGGCAGTCCCGTCGCCGCCAGGCCAAGAAAGCTGGTGAACAGGGCGGCATGAAGGTATCTCTGCTCTCGCGTAAAGCGCATGAAATGCCGCTCTTTCGCGTAAACGATTCCCTCGAATTCTTCCCTGCTTTCCTCTGCGGCTTTCTCCAGATCAGGCATGATTGTCTCCTCTCGTGGATTTATTCTTGATCTGGTCGTAGCGCGCACGGATCAGCCACAGGATGGTGTGAATCACGAAAAATCCAAGGGTGCCGGCCAGCAGCAGATTCATGAACAAACGGACAAAGTAGAGAGCGGGATTCAGCTTGCGAATACGCGCGTTAGCGTGAGGTTGATATTGCACAAAGCTAGCATTGGCGCCAGCGTGGCAGCGGCCGCAGGTCGTCACTAGGTTAGCCTTGGCAACGGGCGACCGGGGATCGGATGCGGGCAGTACCTCATGCGCTCCGTGACAGTCCCAGCAGCGCGCTGTCTCCACATAGCCGCCCAACGAGCCTAGCTGCGAGTGGAACGTATCATGATAAGTGGATAACTTATCTTTATGGCATGAGCCGCAGATAGGCGTCGATTGCGTACGGAAAGCATCCGCAGTCGGCTGCTGAATGGCATGCGCCGTGTGACAGTCAGAGCATACCGGGGCGTTTAAATCGCCCGCAGCAACTGCCTTTCCGTGTACTCCACCCATATAGTTGGCAGTGATTCCCGCGTGGCAAGTGCCGCACATCTTGGGAATGTTTGCCTTATAAGTTGGACTTAGCGGATCTTTGTGGCTCAGAATATGGTGCGATCCATGACAGCTCTGGCAGTTAGCCGCCACCAGCAGTCCCTCTTTGCTCAACGCAAAACCGTGGATGGAATCAATATATAAAGGATAGACGTTCGGCAGTCCGTGTTTTTTGGCCATCGCGTCATTGCCGTGGCAAGCCCCGCAGGTGCGCGGAATGTTGAGCGGATAGACCGCCGAGCGCGCATCACTCTTGGGAAAAATGGCGTGAGCATCTCCATGACAACTGGTGCAGGGATGCTCTGCCTTCACGGAATGAACGCTGCCAGCCAGTCCCTCCGCCTGATCGGTGTGGCAGCTTTCGCACTTGACCGGCGTGATTTGATCTGGATGCGGATACTCTTTGATGGTGGTGTGGCAATCGCCGCACTTCAGACTGCCGTGCAGGCTTGCGGCAAAAGTGTGCGCATCCACGCCGACACTTTTGCCCGAGGCGTCCTGCAGACTCACATCCGCGTGGCAGGAGAGGCAATCGGTCTCCGCCCATGCGATGCGCGGCGACCCCGTAATCAGCAGCAATCCGACAACTGCGATAAAGGAAGCAGTCTTCATCCCGGCTCCAATCGAATCCACCCAACGGACCCAGCGCTGCGACTACTTTTGCAGTGTGCGAATGTACTTGATCACATCGGTGATCTGCGCGTCGGTCAGTTTCCCCTTGTACCCCGGCATCTTGCCTTTGCCGTTGGCGGTCGCAGCGATGAACTGCGCATCGGAGGCCTTGAGCATCGTCGGATCCTTGAGGGATAAAACCTTCAAGTTCTTGGCCATAGCAGTGGTGGCAAGCCCGTCTGGGCCGTGGCACATTGCGCACTTGGCCTTGTAGATGTCTGCGCCGGGCACCTGCGTAAATGCCGGAACCGCTATGGAAGCGGCCAGCAGGATGACTGCCGCTGCTTTGATTCCCTGGGTCATGGTGTCACTCCTCCATTTGGACCGGACCGTCTCGGTTTTCCGGCTAAGTACTTGTCATACAGGTTGTGTTAAGCCACCGCAAGTGACGCCAATCACAACTTGAAGCCGATTTTAACGTCAAAGGGGGATTTCTCCACACCATTTCTGTTGATTATTTTGCATTGGCTTCCGAAATTGGATAGCGAGTCACTTGTAGCGCAAAAGTGGACAAGTCGGGATTGAGGTTTTCGTACTACATTCTTGGCGTCCATTCCGAATCGATTGGCCAAAATCGAGGGAACCAGACTAAACTGGCCGAGTCGGCTGCCGCTGATAGCCGCCGGGAGACGCTCTGATGCTCGATGTTCACCCTCCTCATCATTCTCTGAATGGCTGGCGCGACTTCTTCGTTCACCTGGCCACCATCACAATCGGATTGTTGATAGCCCTTGGCCTGGAAGCCGCCGTAGAGTGGGTGCATCACTGCAAAGAGGTATGCGAAACGCGCACAGCGCTACAGCACGAACTTCAGGAAAACCGCTCACATTTTGCCGCAAACACCGCCC
Source organism: uncultured Occallatibacter sp. (assembly GCA_964414945.1). Taxonomy (GTDB): domain Bacteria; phylum Acidobacteriota; class Terriglobia; order Terriglobales; family Acidobacteriaceae; genus Telmatobacter. Next base: position 65,758 of record CAYPYJ010000001.1, on the reverse strand, counting down.
ATTTTCGCAGCGAGTCGGCGGTGCTGCAGAAAAATCTGCTTGTTCTCCACTATCTGCAGCAGCATCCCGGCGCACCCCCAAGTCGGCTTCCCGGCACCCTCCAGTGGAATATTTCCTATACGCGCATGGAGGACTCTGCCTGGAAGACCGCCAGCCAAACTGGTATCACCGCTCTAATGCCGCAAGAAGAGGTCAGGAGGACCGCCGAACTCTACGGATTTTATGAGCGTATGGACCGCTCACACGAAGAAGAGGCCGACGCACTGGTCGATGCTATCAGTTATGGTTTTGAAGACTCCGCCCCGGCGCGCCTGTCGCCGGCTCAGGTAGGCGATGAACTGGAACGCACTAAACGTGTGTTCTCCAAGCATTTGCGGCTTGGTTATCTCATGCAAAATTTGGCTGCGGAGTTTACGGATTTCCAGCCCGCTCCCCAGGGCGAGGAACTCGATCAGCTTATCCATCTCTCCGAGCCGAAAAACTGACCCAATTCAATCGCCGCCACTTCGTTTGCCCGCCTGGGCACAGCGTCTGTCTGCGCCGAAAGTGATTCATGTCACATCCAGCGGCACTCCCGCTCGTTGACAATAACACCGCTACTTGAGGATAAAAATAATGGCTACGGCTGTGATACCGGATACGAAAACCATGCTCACACTTCCTGGCGACGCTGTGCGCCAGATTCAATGGCGTTTTGCCGACCGTTTTGACTTGCAGATGCTGGTGCAGTCGGCGCGTGGCGTTGCCCGCGGAACGGTTGCCCAACTGGTGGCCGCCGGCGAACGCAACACCCACGAATGGACGCCGGGAAAGAACGGCATGATGGAGGCCTTTGACCGCGCCGGTATTACCGCCGCGTTCATGGAGCCGGAAGAGGGCGGATTCATCTCCGGCCCCAAAAACCTCGCCCTTTCGCTGGCGGCCTTCGAGCTGGCCTGGGTAGACGGCGGCGCGGCCACGGCCTCGCTGGCCGGCTTCCTCGCCCTCGCTCCCATCCACGAGCGCGGAACCCAAGAGCAGATCAGCCGCTACAAAAGCCTCTCCGCTCCTCCGCAGCCGGGTGAAGACCGCAAGCCCTGGCGCGGCGCATTCGTGCTCACCGAGCCTATCCCCTACGTCGGCGTGGACACCGGAATGCTCAGCGGCAAGGTCCGCGTGGCCGAGTGGAAAGACGGCGAAGAGCCCTGGCTGCAGGTAGACAAGCGCGGCCGCTTCATTACCAACATCGCCTTTGCCAACTTTGTCACCGCCGCTGTCGGCTCAGACGACCCGCGCATCAAGGGCACTTGCATGGTGATATTGGAAGAGACGGACGAAGGTATCTTCGACCACGGGACCCCAACAAAGAAGCTGGTTCATCAGCTCTCGTCGACGGGCGACCCCATCTTCAACATGAAGGTTCCCGCCAGCCGCATTATCGGCGGCTACACCGTCAAAGACGGCGTCATCATTCCCAACTGCAATCACGGAGATGTTCTCGAGGCGGTCTTCAAGCGCACACGCGTAGCTGTGGGCCTCATGTCCTCCGCCAAGCTGCTTTCCGCCGTCGAGCCCATCATTCGCTATCAGCGCCAGCGCTTCCGCGGAGCTGAAGGCGCCAAGCCCGGCTCTGTCCGTTACGAGCAGGGAATCCAGCAGCGCGAAGACGCACTTCATCGGCTGGTCGATATTTGGGCCACCGGCGAAGCGGCCACCTCGCTCGGCTTTGCCACCGCCCGGCTCTTTGACGTGCTCGAACCCATTGAAAAGCAGAAGTCCGCTATCCTGGCTGAGCGCGGCGTTAACGGCGGACGCGCCGAGATGAAGGCCCTCAAGGAAAGCGCCGAACGCGCCATCGAACTACTTTCGCTCAAGCCTGACGATCCCCGTCGCGTCGAGCTCGAAGCCGATCCGCTGGTGCAATACGTATTGATGGACGCCGAAACCAACGTCATCTGCCCCGCCACCAAGCTTTGGAACACCGGTCACGGCGCAAATATGTTGCGCGAGGCCGTCAGCCTGATGGGCGGCTACGGCATCACCGAAGATTGCCCCGGCTTCCTCGGCGCCAAGTGGATGGATGCCCAGCTCGAAGCCACTTACGAAGGCCCCGAAGCCGTGCAACGCCGCCAGTTGACGGTGACTATGACCTCGGAGGTCTTCCTCGCCGAGTTCCGCGCCTGGACCGCAGAAATGCGGCTCATCGCCTCCTCGCGGCCCGGCACCGGAGCCTGCACCTTGGCGTCGGCGATGCAAATGTGGCTCTGGACCCTCAATCATCTGCAAAAGTCCACAGACCCCACGGGCGGTAAGCTCTATCACGGACAGCGCCAGGGAGTAACCTTCGCCTTGGCCGACGCGCTCTGCTGGCTGCTCGCCTCCCGATATCAGATTCTCGACGTGCTCGAACTGGAAAAGCGCGGCCCCGACGATCCAATCGCAGCCGAAGGCCTCGAAGGCGCCCTTCAGTTCTTCAGCGACCTCTGCCATGCGCAAGCCGCAGCTGCTGCCGGAGAAGTCTCCCGCATCTGCGCCGAGCTGGTCTTCGGTTACAACTGCCACCCCTCGTGGGATGAGGAAGAGCATCGCAGTTGCTTCCTCGCCAGCGAGCTGGAAGAGCTTGAAGAGACCATGCCCGGCATCTCGGCGATGGCCATGGACGTTCTGGCCGCCGACGGCACACATCCGCAGAAAGCAGGCCCTTGCGCCGGTTGCGCTGGTAACGCCGACTTCCTGCGTATGCAGAACAGATTGACGGCTTGCCTCAGCGGCTCTCGCCTTGCCAAGGACCGAGCCGCCGACACCCTCGCCAAGGTCATGATTCCCGAGGCGCTGGATTATCCGGCGTAACCACCTGCGGTGAGGCCAATAGTTCGCTATTCGCTCGCTTTGCTTCATCGCGCTAAGAATGGGTGCCCCAGGTCCAAATTTTTCGGACCTGGGAAATGATTCAGCTAGGGTGGAGTATCAACTACCCGAACCGTCCACGGTGATCAGGAGACTCGCTTGAGCGCAGAAGAACAAACAGAAGAGGTCCTTGAACGCGCATCCATGGAAGTGGACATAGCCTGCGTCGGCTTCGGCCCCGCGACTGGCGGCTTTCTCTCCACGCTCACCAAGGCCTGGACCGACAACCCCGCCGACCCTGCCTTCGAGAGTAAAGTAACGCCGGGTATGCCCCTGCAAGTCCTCTGCTACGAACGCGCTGATGACATCAGCTCCGGCGTCAGCGGCGTGGTCACGCGCGGGCAAGCCATTCGCTCCAGCTTCCCAACCCTCGACCCGGCCGAAATCCCCATGGCCGTTCCGGTCAAAAGCGAACGAGTAATGTACCTGCTCGACCCGCACGGCGCGAGTAGGCGTTCATTGGTTCTCAGTGCGGCGGACGCCGTTTTGCGTTTTGTGGGCCCACTAGTCGGCCTCAAAGATCACGCCTTCACGCTACCTTGGACCCCGGCCTTCCTCAACAAACATGGCGGACTGGTGATGTCCATCGGCCAGTTCAATCAATGGGTCGGCTCGCAGTTGATGGCCACCGGTCTGGTCCAGATTTGGCCCGGAAGCCCGGTTGCCGCGCCACTCTTCAATGGCAAGAAAGTTGAAGGAGTTAGGCTTGCCGACCAAGGTGTCGACAAATCCGGCGCTCCAACCGACGCATTTATGCCCGGGATGGACATCAAGGCCCTGCTCACTGTCGTTGCCGACGGCCCGGTCGGTGCAGTCTCCCAATCCATCGACAGCAAGCTAGGCTTGCCTGAAGGCCACCATCGCCGCGAGTGGGCGCTGGGCATGAAGTTCGTCATCGAACTGCCAGAAGACTCATCGAATCCGGAATCGTTGGACAAGAATGTCCTGGCCAACCAGGCGATCCTGAAGGACGACGGCAGCAATCCTTCGCCGCTTCAGCCGGGAACCGTCTGGCACAGCTTCGGCTACCCTGAGCCGGAGATCTTCGGCTTCCTCTACGTCCATCCCGACCGGCTCGTCTCGGTGGGCATCTTTGTCCCTTCGTGGATGAGCGACCCCTCGCGCACCGCCTATCGCTACCTGCAGCATTACATTCAGCACCCCGCAATCTGGAAGCACTTGAAAGACGGAACGCTGCGCTCCTGGGGCGCGAAGTCGCTGGAAGAATCAGGCCGCCACGGCGAGCCGTATCTCTGCGGCGATGGCTTTGCGCGCATCGGCGAAAACTCCGGCTCCACCAATATGCTCACCGGCTCCGGCGTTGACGAAGCCTGGGCAACGGGCACGCAACTAGGAGAAGCGGTGCTGGAACTGCTGCGCGCCGGAGTGCCTTTCACGCAGGAAAACCTGAACAAGAGCTACGAAAAATGCCGTCGCGCAAGCTGGGTCGAGAGCGGCGCAGTGGAAGCCGAGAACGCGCGCAATGGCTTTCAGAAAGGACTTGTGAAGGGCATGATCGGTATGGCGCTCGCTGGACTCAGCGGCGGCGAGCTATCGCTTGACGCGCACATCCCGCCAGCGCATAAACAGATTCGCCCGTTCGCCGTTGATTCTGCCGATGCGCTCAAGCTCAAAGATGCGGCGAAGCTGGCCGTTGCCGATGGCCGCTCGCTGCACGATGCTCTGCTCTCTGCCCGTGGCTGGCCTGAGATTCCCTTCGATGGCCGCCTGCTGGTCTCGCAACAGGATGCACTGCTGATGGGCGGTAAAGTCCAGGCCATGCCGGGATTCGCTGATCACATAGCCTTCCGCAATGCAGAGCTCTGCATCACCTGTGGAGAGAAGACCTGCATCGCTATGTGCTCCGGTCAGGCCATCACGCAAGGCGAAAACGGTGCGCCCGCCTTCGAACGCGAAAAGTGTGTCCACTGCGGCGCGTGCCTCTGGAACTGCGGCCAATCGCCGGATGGTGAGCATAGCAACATCGAATTCCGCGCCGGAGCAGGCGGACTGCACTCGGCAGAAAACTGAGTGTTATCTTTCTTTTCCGCAACAATTATTCTGCGCTCGTGTATTGAAAGGTATACGTTGGTGCGTCGAAGCTTTTAGCTTCGACACACCACTTGGTTCAAGACACGAAAGAGGCAACCGATGAAAAAGTTAGTCGCCGTACTGTTTATTATGCTCTGCACCACACTTGCGTTGTCCGCTGACAAGCCAAACCCCGCCGACTTCACAATCAGGGTGCATATCTCCGCTTCATCTATCCAACATCTTTATGGGAATGGGTTGCCTGTACTGACCGTTGAAGCTATTCTGAACGGCAAGAACATTGAGTTATCTGGTTTCGCTGAACATTTCAATGATAGCGGCCACAAATCGGGGAACAACTTTATGTTGCTCACGCCAGGCGACTATCAGGCACGGCTTATCAAAGACGTACACAATTCGGACAACACGGCGATTCACCAGGAGTATGACATCCTTCTTACCGATGGCATCGTCTGGCATTGCATCACCACAGGTATCTCCGAGTGATGTTCTACTGCCCGCATCCTGGGACCGCAGCCAATCGCCGGATAGTAAGCACAGCAACATCGAATTCCGTTTCGGATCGGGCTGGCTGCATTCGGCGGAAAACTGACCCGCGGTTAGCAATTAAAATAGCCATAAAGGAAATCTTTCATGGCAAATGTTCTGCACATCGTGGTTTGCGCGGGTATCGTTCCCGATCCGCTGCAAACGTTGGAGCCAGTCACTACGCCCGCCGGTCCGGGGCTGAAGAACGAAATGGTTCTACCCGCGGTCCTCGACCCCTGGGCGGCCAGCGCGCTCTATGAAGCGGCGGCTCTCGCTGCCAAGAACCCCGGCAGCAAGCTCTGGCTGGTCTCGCTCGGCCCCAAGGCCAAGCTGCAACAGGTGATGATGACCGTCGCCCAAAAAGTCGCATTCGAGCTGGTCCCCATCGACGGACCCATCGGCGGCTTTCCGGACGCGCACTCCACCGCTGCCGTGCTTGCTGAAACCATCGCCGCGCTTCCCGGACTCGACAAGGCGAAGCTGCTTCTGTTCGGCGGCTGGGAGTCGGCAACCAGAGGCGCGGGCGTAACGTTACAACTCGTCGGCGAGCGCCTCGGTATTACCGATCAGTTCCAGGGCGTCGACCAAATCACCCTCAGCGACGACGGCAGCTTCGAAGTGCTGGAGCGCGTGGAAGGCGGTAAACACCAGGTTTCGGTCTGCGCCGGAGCGCCTGCCGTTCTTGGCTGGGCCACTGGCAATCTGGCTGAACCGAGAAACAATCCCCAGGTCGGCATGGCCAACATGCGCACCATTATGCCCGCCCTTGCAAAGGCCAAAGTCGCCAAGCTCGATGCCAACGGTTTGAGCTATGTTTCCGTTAGCCTGCCCAAGCAGCAGCGTGAGACCCGCGTCGAGAAGAATCTGACCCCCGATGAGATCGCCGCCGAGTTGGCCGCGTGGATTGGAGCCGAATAATGGAAAAGATATTGGTACTAACCCACGCAGACGAATCCGGTTCCGCACTGACTAAAGCATCACTGGAAGCCGTCACCGCTGGCCTGGAACTGACCGCACAGCTTTCCGCACAGCTCACCATCGGTATTATCGCAACGGACGCAACAGCCGCTGCCAACGCCCTTGCATCCACCGGTGCGCGCTTGCTGACAGTCTCGGGAACCGCCTTTGCCCAAGCGCGCTATGCCTCGGACGCCGCTGCTGCTGAAGTTCTGTGCCGCGCCGCCGACGCCACCATTGTTCTCGCTCCGGGCACATCGCGCTTTACACGCGTAGCCGCAGGCGTGGCGCATCGTTTGGGTGGCTTCATTGATACTCACGTCACCGCTCTCGGTGGAAATGAAACCGTCGAGGCAAGTCGCTGGTTCTATCGTCAGCGCATTGAAGCCGTGATCAGCCGTACGGCCCGCCCGTGGTTTCTGCCGCTTGACGCAGGTACCCACACAGCCTTTGCCGGAGCTTCCGGCACTGCTCAGGTCGAACAAATCTCAGCGGATCTGCCAGTCCTGCGCACCACCGTCAGCGGCTTCCGTGCTCCAGCGCAGGATGCACAGACCATCCGTCCAGACGCTAAGCTGCTCCTGGTCGCCGGCGCAGGCTGGACCAAGAAGCAGCCCGACGGGCAGATCCACGCAGCCGAAGCGAGCGAACTGATTCTCGGCTTCCTTCACGCTACCAACGCCTCGTTGGGCAGCAGCAAGTCATTGGTTGACCAAGGCGCTGAAGGCGTGCCAGTTCTGCCGTTTCTGACGCATTTAAATCAGATTGGACAGACGGGTTCGACGCCGCGCCACGCCAAGGGACTCTCCACCTGCTGCCACGGCGAGGAGCCGCACGTCGTTGGCTGGCGTTTCATCGGCGACCGTCGCGCCATCTCGCTCGACCCCAACTGTGGCTGGACCCGCGGAAAAGCCGATGTGGTGTACATAGCCGACGCTTTCCCGGTGATGGCCAAACTCAATGCGCTGCTGGCTGCCGCTAAAGCGGGAAATAGGGAATAGGTCAACGCGCTCAACACGCTGTTGTAAGGCGGGGGCGGCGAATACCGCGGTAACCGTGTAGATGCCAGAGAGGCGAATGACCAAATAAAGATGAAGTGGATTGAATGGCGGCATGATCGCTGTGGGTCCGCTCCATGGATAGTAGGGAGAACGAAGCTGTGGCCGCTTGCCAGCGTGCGGGCAATCCGACCCTCTTCCCAGGCGAATTGCGGGTGGGTAGGTATTCTTCCGAGCAGGGAAGAGCACGATAAACGAAGTAGACAACCGTCAGAAGGAGGACGAGCTCAACCAGCACCATCCAAACCAAGACCGGCACGATTCGTAACCGGCTGAGAATGGAGACCCCAGCTGCTTGCTCCCGTTCATTTCTCTGTCTTTTAGTCAGTCTGGATAATCCTGAGGGAGGATTATAGGCGAATAAAGAGTCGCCAATAGGCACTGCCGTTCTCATTACTTTTGCCTAATTTCTCACGAGGCGGACGAAATCTTACCCGATTTCGACGGATTATTTGCTTTTCCTTAAACCCAACCTTTTCTCATCTTTTCGGGCCCATGCGCCGATAGTTCCGAGAGAGAGTTCCTTCGCAACTCCGCAGGTTTGCGCCGCTGGGAACGCTTGGGGTGTTCTCGAAAAAGGAAGTTGCCCATGCTACTGATGTGGACTGACAATTTGAGCGTTGGCGTCAAGAATTTTGACGACGACCACAAGCGGATGATTCGCATGATCAACGAGTTGCATGGCGCGATAGAAGACGTGGATGATGCAGGAAGAATAGCCGAGGATGAGGTCGAAATTGCTCTTCACCGCCTGGAAAATTACATCCAATACCATTGCCTTGAAGAAGAGCGGCTGATGGAGCAGACCGGATACCCGGAGTTGAGAGATCACCGCAAGGAGCATCAAGGCTTTAATGCAAAGATTGCGGAGATGGCCCTGCGTTTTCGCGGAAGCCAGGATCCAAACCACGCCACGGAACTGATGCAGTTTATGTACGACTGGCTGACCGAACACATCTTCGTGACCGACAGAAAATATTCTTCGCATCTGCAATCCAAGGGATTTTCATAAAAGAATTGCCGCAACGGCAGAAATTCCTATACAATTCCTGCCTGAAAGCGCTTAGGCGAATTTATAGCGGCGCAGATTTTGCTTTCCTCGTGCGGACGAGAAACGACGAAGGAGGATAACTCATGTTACTGACGTGGACGGACGATCTGAGTGTCGGCATCAGGGATTTTGATGACGACCACAAGCGGGTGATACGGATCATCAATGAGTTGCATGACGCCGTACAGGATTCATCCGTCACAGGGAAAATTGCAGCAGCGGATATGGAGATCGCTCTCCATCGGTTAGAAAATTACCTTAAGTATCACTGCGCTCAGGAAGAATTGATGATGGAAATGACCGGCTATCCCGAACTGGAGGAGCATAAAAAGGAGCACGCCAAGCTCGCCTTATTGATTAAGGATATGCAAAACCGATTCCGCGGCAGCACGGACCCCAAAGATGCGACAGAGATCATGAAGTTTGTCTATGACTGGCTGATTGACCACATCCTGGTGACCGACAAAAGGTACGCTTCGCATCTGAGCGCCAAAGGGATTTCTTAGTAGTCCGCAGTTCGCAATGTTATTGATTGCTGATTCCAGAAATCCTATTCCCTTGCTTCGGCAATCCACGACCCGAGCGCACAGACCGCTAGAATCGCGCCCATCGCCGCCAGTGAAATCGTGATCGGCACTTCGATCCAGTGAGCGGTTAGCATCTTCAGCGCCACAAACCCCAGCAGCGCCCCCAGCCCGTAGTGCAGATAGCGAAGGCGGTCTAGCAGCGAAGCCAGAGCAAAGTAAAGCGAGCGCAGGCCGAGGATCGCAGCGATATTCGAGGTATAGACGACAAAGGGGTTGTGGCTGATGGCGAGCACGGCGGGAATTGAATCCACGGCAAAGAGCACATCGGTCATTTCGACGGCCAGAATAACAGGCAGCAAAGACCCTTTGGCGGGCTGCATATTGCGAATCCATGCGGGAATGGCGGCGTTTGCCGAGCCACCCCGCACCAGCCGCCACGCTGCGTAGAGCAGAAACAGGCCGAAGATCCAGGTGATCCAACTGAAGCGCTGAATCAGCGTAATGCCGGCGGCTATGAAGAGCGCGCGGAGCACCACCGCCCCGGCCACGCCCCACAAAAGAGCTGTGTGTTGACGGCGCGGCGAGATATGAAATCCCTGAAAAATAACCAGAAAAACAAAAAGATTATCGACGCTGAGCGAGGTTTCTATCGCGTAGCCGGCGACGAATTCGAGAGCAGGCTGATGGCCTTTGGCGATGGCGATCCAGGCGGCAAAGCCGGTTGCAACCACTGCCAGCAGCACAGTCCAAAGCCATGCGACAGTCTGAGTGCGTCGCGTCTCTGTGCGGCTGCCAGGGAGCAGCGAGTCGGCCATAAGCAGCGCCGCCACCACCAGATGAAAACTCAGCCACCAGACCCAGGAAACGCCAGCGATCATATTTGAATGGTATCGCAGGGGGCAGGGATTAACTGTACTGTTAAACGGCTGTTCCCTGATCCCATTCCCTATCTTTGCCCAATCAGCCGAATCGTTTCCATGAAGACATCGCCATCAATTGTCAGGCTGTGGGCGCTGATCTTGTCCATTGTGTCTTTGTCGGTGTGGTGGTAGCTGTTGTTGGGGCCGTAGTTCAGGTCGATGATGTCGATGGACGGGACGCCGCGCTGGACGAAGGGAATGTGGTCGTCGCTCAAACCATTCATGGGCTGCTTGAAGAAGTAGCGCTCGTAGCCGAATTTCTTGACAGCTTGGCGCACCACGTCAACGAGCCATGCGGTCGATTGGCTATCGCGCTGAATGTCGAGGTCTTTGTCGCCGATCATGTCGGCGAGGATGAATGCTTTGATCTTGCTCAGCGTTCCATCGCGCGCCCACTTGGCGGCCAGGTGGCGTGTGCCGTAGAGGGAGTCCGAGTCTGTCCAGTTGGACCCAATCGACTCTTCGCCGTCGTCAAAGAGCAGCCAGACTGAGTAGCCGTCGAGCTTTTTTCCGCCCGCGGTCTGGGCTCGCAACTGGTCGGCGATGGCAAGGAGAAGGCCAGTCGTCGAGCCGCCATCGTTGGCGCCGACAAAGTTGATATTTTTGAGCCAGTAGTTAGTCTCGTAGTGCGTGGCGAGAACGATTGCGCCATCTTTTTTGCCGGGAAAACGCACGATGAAGTTGCGCATTGCGACCGGGCCGATGGGCGTAGAAGCGGTGAAGACGTCTTCTTCGAGCTGGTCGTGCTGGAAATGGCTGCGCAGGAAGGCTTCAGCTTTCTGATGATTTTGGCTTGTGGGCCAGCGCGGACCGATGGAGACGTATTGGCGTGCGTACTCGAGTGCTTTTGCGCCGTTGAAGTGCTGCTGCGCGGGAGCGGCGAAGGGAGAGAGCAGAAGAAGCGCAAGAGCGAATCCTGTAGCACAGAGTTGTGCTATCCCAGGTCCCAAAAGCGTGACCTGGGGCACCCGCGCTCCTGCTGCATATCTATTCCATAAACTCACTTGGCGGCCTCATTGGCTTCCTTGGCCGTGCGCCGAGAGGGATGTACCCACCAGGCTACGCCAATGCCGATCAGATAGAGCACCAGCATCGGGATGGCGTAAATGCACATTGTCCACGGATCGGGGCTGGGGCAGATGACGGCCGCCACAATGAAGACCGCCAGAATCGCGTAGCGAATGTTCTTCCAGAGAAAGCGCGGGCTGACGATGCCGAAGAGGGCTAGAAAAAAGATCAGGATGGGCAGTTCAAAGCTGATGCCTAGGCCGAGAATGATCGACAGGAAGAAGCTGGAATACTCCTCGATTGTGACCATCGAGGTGAAGTTGTGGCCGAAGTCCACGATGAGGATCTTGAGCGCGCCGGGCAGCACATAGAAGTAGCCGAAGCCAGCGCCGGTCAGGAACAGTCCCACGGTGGCTAACATGAAGGGCACCACGAAGCGGCGCTCTTTCTGGTAGAGCCCGGGAGCGATAAAGAGCCAGACCTGGTAGAGGATGAAGGGCGAGGCCAGAATAGCCCCAGCAACCAGCGAAACCTGGATGTCCAGGTTCAAAGGATCCATGGGATGCGTAAAGACCAGCGACTTCCCGATGCGGTTGAGCGGGGCCTGGATAAAGCCGACAAGCTGTTTATAGAAGATTCCGGCTACGCCAAACCCCAGAACCAGATAGATAAACGAGCGGATGATGCGTTTGCGGAGCTCGTCGAGATGCTCCATCAAGCTCATGCCGGGCAACTCGGCGCGCTCTGCAACGGCGGCCCGCGCCTTGCCGATTGCCTCCGCTGGATCAATCATGGTGAACCTCAGAGGATGGTGTGGTGTCGAGAATGGTCTCGGCAACCGGAATTTCTGCCGGACCTGATCCTGGGTTTCTGTACTCGCTGAATTCTGGGCCTTCCGGCTCTGCGGTCTGGGAGAGCGATCCCTCTTCCGTTGGACTTCCAAAAGGCACAGACATACGCCCCGGCGCCTCGGCCGCTACCGGCTCGCCGGTCGAGGGCGGCTGAATGAGTGGGTAAGGCTCTGCGTGTTGAAACTCCGCAGCGGAGACTTCGGGGTAGACGCCCTCGCCAGGATACGGAGACTCGACGACGGATGCTGGTACAGCGGGAGTTGAGAAGGGCTCAACTGCTTCCGATCCTGGGAGTTGTGGCACCGTCTCTGCCGGAGCAGCCAACGCCAGAGCGGCCAACCGCTCCTCTTCTTTCTTGCGACGGTCGGCGTCTTCGGCCTTGCGCAGTTCGTCTTCCATCTGGAATTTGAAGTCGTTGGAGGCTTTGCGCACTTCGTACATCAGTTTGCCGATTTGGCGGCCGATCTCAGGCAACCGGCGCGGGCCAAAGACGACCAGCGCCAGCACCATCAGAATCAGCGAGTTCTCAAAACCCAGGCTAGCAACGGCAATTGGTGGCGTCATCATGAAGCTTCTATGATAACTGCCCACGCGCAACGCGAACAACCAGCTGCGGTGGGACCAACTGCTCGCTATTCGATCGCATGGAGTTCGAAGTCTCTCCAGTTTCGTTTCTGGAGACTATCTAATTCGGCCTGCGCTTGACGTTAACAACCCAGAGGGGAAGAATCGATAAGGCATATGGTGTTTCTCGACTGAAAGTGCAGGCTTATTCAGTTTTCGAGCCGGTAGAGATCCTAGATTTCCTTTACAGCCGTTCGTAAGAGCGGTAGACTTTTTTGATGCCAGTAAACGATTCCTCGGGACGCATTGAGGACTCACCGAAGGGGAACATCAGAGATGAACAGAAGAATGAGAGCCGGGACTTCGGGAAGACAAGTTAAAGATACTACAGGGCTTGCTCCGAGCCGCAGAGAGTTTCTTGCGGGAGTGGGAGGTACTGCCGTACTGGGCGTGCTCTCCGCGTCCAGAGCATTTGCACAGGCACCTCAAAGCGCTCTCAACATTGCTCGAGTCGCAGTTCCGACAAGCCAGATGACGATGAGCGAGAACAGAATATCTGCCTTGAACGACGGGTTTACGCCTGCGGACTCTTTTGACCGGGCGCACGCGGTCTGTTCGCTATGGGCAGAGCCGTCGACAGGTAGCCGCACAAGCTGGGTTCAGTATGAGTGGAGCGAGCCTGTAAACATCAATAAAGTCGAGATCTATTGGGCAGTCGATCGCCCACGTCCAGGAGAATTACCAGGCAGTTACGTGCATAAGATTGTGGCGGCTGAGAACTACAGAGTTCTTTATTGGAATGGAAGCGACTTTGCGCCTGTTTCTAAACCCCAGGGTCTTGGTGTCGCACTTGACACGTTTAACGTGACAACATTCGAACCTGTGAAAACAAGCAAACTGCGGCTTGAGGTGGTTCCTCCAAAATATCGGCCTGCGGGAATCCTTGAATGGCAAGTCTTCAACTATGGCCCTATTCAATCCCTCCCACCAGTAGTTGATGCAGGCGTGGACCGCTCAGTTGTGAGTGACGGTCGAACCTATTTGTCGGGTAAGGTGACCTGGCTAGAAGATTCAACCAAAAACAGAGCTCGTTGGGTAAAGACCGCAGGACCAGGCGTTGTTATTTTTGCCGACGCTGCTTCTCCGGTGACCACTGCGACTTTCTCCCAAACCGGCGATTACACGCTGGCACTCGAGGCCTCGAAAAGCAAAGGTCCAGAGCACACGATTAATGTTCATGTGGAACCGGCACCTCCTCCGGAACGTCTCAACGTGGTTTACACGCGGAAGTACTCGATTGATGGCCAACTATGGAAGGCTCGAACAAGAGCTCTGATCGTGGACTGGATCCCTCACTGCGTTGCAATGTGCGAACGCACGGATATACCTGCAATGCGTGGTGACGGCGGAATCGATAACTTCATCGAGGCGGGAAAAGCGAACCGCGGCGAACCGCACGCGGGGCACAAGGGCTATGTCTTTTCGAACGCATGGGTTCATCAGACAGTCGAGTCGATGTGTATCGCGCTCATGGTCGATCCGCAGGGCGATCAAGAAGTTATCAAGTCGCAAGAATTGATGCGTGCGACCCTCGAGCGCTGGATTCCCATCATCCTTGGAGCTCAGATGCCGGACGGCTACCTGCAAACTGCCTATACATTGGCTGACCGTAAAAATTGGCCTGAGCGCTGGTCGCCTGATCACCGCGGTAATCATGAAGGCTATACCGCGGGCTACTTCATTGAGTCAGCCATCAACCACTACACGCTCACTGATGGGAAGGACGTTCGCCTGTATAACGCGGCGAAGAAGCTGGCCGACTGCTGGGTTGCGAACATCGGACCCGGCAAGAAGGAATGGTTTGACGGGCACCAGGAGATGGAACAGGCTTTGGTGCGCTTCGGCCGCTTCGTGAACGACCAAGAGGGGAATCACCGCGGAGACCCGTATATTTCTCTCGCAAAATTCCTTCTTGATTCGCGCCGGGGAGGATCGGAGTATGACCAGAGTCACCTGCCTCCGGGCCAGCAGTATGAAGCAGTAGGCCACGCGGTGCGCGCAATGTATTTCTACTCGGGCATGTCGGATATTGCTGCAGAGACCCATGACCGCGATTACCAGAGCGCGGTTATTTCTCTCTGGGACAATATGGTCAACAAGAAATACTACCTGACCGGTGGTATCGGAAGCGGAGAAACCTCCGAGGGCTTCGGGCCGAATTATTCGCTGAGGAATGAAGCTTATTGCGAGACGTGCTCAAGCTGTGGACTTATCTTTTTTCAGTACAAGCTCAACCTCGCATACCACAATGCTAAATACGCTGACTTATACGAGCAGACAATGTACAACGCGCTGCTGGGGGGAGTTGCGCTTGACGGGCAAAGCTTCTGCTATACGAATCCGCTTGTGAATACCGAACGCGCGAAGTGGCATGTGTGCCCATGTTGCGTAGGTAACCTTGCTCGCACATTGCTCATGATTCCGACATGGACTTATGTGAAGAGCAATGAGGAACTCTACATCAACATGTTTGTCGGCAGCAGAATTCATGTGGGGCAAGTTGCGGGCACCAATGTGGAAGTAATTCAGAAGACCGAGTATCCATGGGCTGGAACTATTTCAATAACCTTGAATCCCGAGGAAGCAAAAACCTTCTCGGTCTACGTGCGAATTCCGGACCGAACCACCAGCAAGCTCTACAATGAGACGCCTGAGGTCAGGGGAGTAAAGCGATTTGCTATCAATGGAAAAGAACGGACACCGGAGATTCACAAGGGCTACGCCGTCGTCACGCGTGAATGGAGGCAAGGCGACTGCATCGAGTTGGAGTTGCCGATGGAGCCGCAGCGTGTGGTCGCGGACAACCGCATCAAGGCCGACCTTGGCCTTATTGCTCTTAAATACGGTCCGCTTATCTACAATGTCGAGATAACGGATAACGCAAATATTGACCGCAAACCAGAGAGTTCTTCCCTTCGTGCGGAATGGCGTCCTGATCTGCTCGGCGGAGTTATGGTGATCACCGGGAAATGGCAAGACGGCTCTCCGATGCTGGCAATACCAAACTTCGCGCGCATGAATCGGGTTGGACCCCCACACGCCTATCCCGAAGCTGACGAGGTGGATCGCATGCGCGGGTCTAAGCCTTCTGTCGACTCAAAAGTGTGGATATAGGGATCCCCCGGTTCTGCAAGCGGGGGATTTCTATATGCGCCCTATTTGCATGGAAGGACTAGAGGCTAACGCTACAAGATTCACGTGAGGGAGGTATCACGAGTAGAAATGCAAGCAGCTCCAAGACGCAATCCCAACAAGTCATCTTCGAGAAGACTGCGACCAGAAGAGTGATGAGTTCTACAAAGCTACTTTATCGTCGACCGGCAGCCTTCCGCGCACTTTATCAAGGCAAACTCAGCGCCTCTATGGAGACATATTTCAGCTCATATGGAATTTGGCAATGCAATATCTATGTCGGAACCTCGGTCAAAAAGCGCATCATTCTCTTAACTAATAGTTTTACCTTTGAAGTTACACCACTTTACAGGCATCTTACAAAACTTTACAGCCTCATTGACAATATGCAATCCGGCGAGGGTTCGGCTCGACATAACATCGTCCCTACATCGACCCTAATCCGGGTTCGAGAAAGTAACGGATGCGAATAAGCATCGCTGACTGTCAGTGTATTCAGAGCAACGGCAGCCAAGTAAGGAGCAGTCCTCGATGAAATATTCTTTCTTGCGTCTGTTGTTTATGGCTGTTTCGTTGTCTTCGGGGGGACGAAATCAATCTGAGTTTGACGCCAAAGGAACACTGCCCGGGGCCTCGCAAAGATTCGCGCGGAGGATGGAGTTCGTCTGTTGATCGCTGGGTATAGGAGAGAGGATGAAGATCTCGCGTTTAGCGTTGTTTGCACTTGCCTTAGGTTTTGTCGGAGTCGTGCCCATAGTGGCCGAGGTTGATCGGTCGCTCGATGGTGATAAGCAATGCACCCTCTGTCACAACGAGGCCAGCGGTCATGTGCTTTCCATCTACCAGACCAAGCACGGTGTGAAAGGCGACTCGCGCACACCGGGCTGCCAGTCCTGCCACGGCGAGAGCGCGCAACACCAAAAAATGCCAAGCAAATCTCCTGATGTAGTATTCGGAGCGAAGTCGAAGCGTCAGTCTTCCGTTGAGGCCAGAACAACGGCGTGCCTCTCCTGCCACGAGACAAGCGTTCTTCCGCGAACGTTCTGGTTGGGTAGTCAGCACGAATCGCACGGAGTTGCGTGCACCGATTGCCATGAGGTCCACAACCCTAATCAGAAAGTGCTGAACAAGCTTACCCAGCCTGAAGTGTGCTTCTCTTGCCATCAGAATGAGCGCGCCCAGTTTCATCGCTTCTCAAGGCATCCGATCCTCGAAGGAAAAGTCTCCTGCTCTGATTGCCACAACCCGCACGGGTCCACGGGACCGCGGCTGATGGTTAAGAACACGATCACCGAAACCTGCTATACCTGCCATGCCGAGAAGCGCGGTCCATTTTTGTGGGAGCACGCTCCAGTCGTCGAGGATTGCACCAACTGCCACTCACCGCACGGTTCGAATGTGTCGCCGCTGCTGAAGACGCGCGCACCCATGCTCTGCCAGACCTGTCACACGAGCGATCATGCGAAGGGTCTCGAAAGCGCTGCAAACCTGCCCAACGGAAACGTGACAACCGGCAATGGAACCATACCGGTGGGGGCTCAGAGCCCGCTTGATCAGGCCAACGGTAAAGCCTGTTTGCAATGCCATTCCCTCATCCACGGCTCAAATCATCCGGCCGGAGCCAAGTTCGAGCGCTAACAAAATGAATCGGAGAGACGCAATGATGAATAAGAGAAATACATGCGGCTTTGGCGCGGCTTCGATAAGGCTTCTCGTTGGCGCATTGATCCCGTCCGCTCTACTCATAGTGCTGTCCGCCTTCGCGGCCGCTCAGACCATCCCCCAGAACACCACCGGAAGAAATCCGGGAACACAAGTGCCTCCGGGAGCAGCCGACCCGGAGGCCACGACCGCCGCCACCCAGACTACACCGGGTAAGAGAATTCAGATGGGCGTTGGCGGCGTCAGTGCGGGCTCATTCAAGTTCGGCGAGTATAACGGGCTTCAGAACTCAGGCCCATTCGGCATCGGCAACCTCGATCTTCGCGGCGGCGCGGCTTACGACAGCACGGATACCTGGCGGTGGCGCCTGCAGGGCTCGAATCTTGGGCTCGAAAACCGGTACACGTCACTCGAGTTCGGGAAACAAGGCAAGTACCAGTTGCGGCTTGTCTATAACCAGATTCTGGCCAATACCAACGACTCGTTCCAAACTCCATACCTCGGCATAGGGACCAACAGCCTTACGTTGCCATCCAATTGGCTCGAGCCAATCGAGCCGCAAAAAAGCACCACCGCTTTGAACTTGCGTTCGCTCGATCCAGTGGTCGGAGCGGGCAGTGTCTACAGTACGGCAGGTATACTCACGCTTCCCACCGCAGCTCAGCTTGCTACGCTTGCGGCCATCCGCGCTGCCGACCTGCCCTCTTTCCGGCATGTGAATCTTTCCCTCAAGCGCACCCGGGGCGAGGCGGAGGTTCTTTACAGTCCCAGCGAAAAAATCGATATTCCCGTGAGCTACAAGTTCGAGCACAAGAACGGACTCAAGGAAGTTGGAGCGGTTACATCACAGGTCACTCAGAATTCCGCCCTCCTGCCTTACACGGTTGACTGGGATACAAATCAGGCTTCCGTTGCTTTAAACATCAAGCGCAAAAAGCTGTTTGTTTCCGCCGCTTATTACGGCTCGTTCTTTCACAACAACACCGCAACCCTCAGTTGGGCCGACCCTGCGAACGGAGCCTTTACGCCGATCCTGGCTGAGGAGCCGAGCAACCAGTTCAACCAGTTCACGCTAACGGCCAGCTACAAATTCTCGAAGGCAGCCAAGCTTGTGGCCGTCGGCTCGTTTGCCCGCGGAACCCAGAACCAGCCGTACGTCGACCCGGCACTGGTGGGAAATGGACAGCTCGCATTCGGCGTGCCGCGTCCCTCGCTCAATGGAGTTGTGTATACCGGGCTCGCCTCCGCCAAGTTCACCGCGAAGCAAAAAAAGTGGGAGTATATCGCTGATTTCCGGTTTGACGATCGCGATAATCAGAGCCCCGTCAACATCTATTATTTCCAGGATGACAGCGAGCCAAAGAGCGCTACTCCTTCGCCGTATGCGGGCCTCTACGGAAATCCAGCCGGACTGGGAAGTAATACCAACATCTACAACAACCGGGTCCTCAGCAAGGCATCCTACAAGGCCAACGCCCAGGCCGAATACTCGGTGTCGAGATCGCAACATTTCACCGCAGGATACAACTGGGAGAGAATTGACCGCCATTGCACCAATTCCTGGATCACCTGCGAAGACGCGCCTGTGGTGAACGAAAACACGGTGCGCGCGGAGTACCGCAAATCCAGAGGGGTCCTGACCTCCAGGTTGAACTACGCCTTCTCAGAACGCCGGGGAGACTATAACGAAGACGCCTTTCTCGCGGAAACGCCGATGGCAAATCAAATTCCGGCGGGTGGCGCAACAACCAGTCTTTACGGCTTTCTGCAAAAGACCGGGCTCACCGGTTTCGGACCGGTGGCAGGTCTTCCCGCCACGCCCCTTGCCGGCGACGCTGCCATCTACACGCCGAACAACAATACCGTACCGCAGGCGCTCTACGGCACCCGGAACATCCTCAACGAGATTCCCGGCTTTAGGAGATACTACGTGGCAGACCGGGACCGCAATGATGCGCGCGCCGAGTTTGATTGGAACGCGAAGGATAAGTTCTCGCTCCACGGTTCTGGCGAATTCGATGACGACAACTATCTGAATACAAAATTGGGCTTGAAGAGGCGCACCTGGTGGGCAGCAACTCTCGACGCAAGCTACACCGCGTCTGAGGATCTGGTCGCCGACGTCTTCTACACCTACGACAACCAGCGTCACTTCAGCGCGGGCGATGCGTACGGTACCAACAGCACCGCCACTTCCGTGGGGCAGGCTGCAGATACAGCTCTTGGCGGCCCCTGCTACACCACCGTCGCTGCCAGGAACGCCAGCGCCAAGATTGATCCGTGCCTGAACTGGGTCCATAACGACCGCGACAAAATCGACACGGTTGGTTTCACCCTTCGCAGGAAGAACCTGGATGCCAGAAAGCTGGAACTCGCCAGCGAGGTCATGTACACACGCGCTCGCACACGGAACGCCGCCGTTGGCGGCAGCTATGTGAATAATCCCCTCGCCCTCGCCGCGCCTGGGCCGCCGCTACCCTCCGGCACTCTCGCGGTGTTCTATATTCCAACTCTCGACTATCCTGTTACCAGGAACGATGAGATCAGCGTCAGGCCGAGCGGCACTTACGCCATCAGCAAGTGGGCTAATTTGCAGGGCTTCTACTGGTACCAACGCCTCATGTCTTCGGATTGGAGATACCAGGGGCTGCAGTACGGCACCAAGACGAATTTCTTGCCCACCAGCGAGAAAGCGCCCAGCTATGAAGCACACGTGGCCGGTCTCTCTCTCACCTGGACGTTCTAACGGGTATCTATTGAATTGGCAGAAAACCGTGGATCAATAGGCGCAGGAAAGTCGAGGCGCTCAACCTACCCAACAGGAGGAAACTACAAAATGGCAATCGTATCTCGAATTTCAGCAATACTTTTGTGCACCTTCGCAGTTGCATGCGCGTGCGCCGAACAAAAGGCCGCAGGTCTATACAAGACTAACTGTATCGCGTGCCACGGTGCGACCGGCGAAGCGGACACGCCGGCCGGCAAGGCACTCAACGCAACTTCCTTCAGTACTTCAGAATCATTGAATAAATCCGATGGTGAGCTGGCTGCCATCATCAAGAATGGTAAAGACAAAATGCCGCCATGGAGCGAGGTGCTGACCGACGATCAAGTGAGAGATATAATTGCCTACATCCGCACTCTGAAAAGAGAAAAATAGACGTCGAGGGCAATGTGAACTGACACGCCGTAGCGATCCATTCATCAAAGCACAGTTGTCGCTTTGATGAATGGGTTTCCAGGATATAAAGAAAATGAACTGCGTCAAGCGCATTGGATTGTTTTGAATCGCCACTGCACTCATCTAATTTTGGAGTTCCCGACGGTAGATGGGCAATCCGGATACGGCCTTGACTCGTCCAGTCGAGTATTTGGATTCTGTGTTAAGCCTGCGTTACAATATTGATCAGTGGAGCGGCTTTTGCCGGAGTGGATTTCCTTAGAGAATCCGATGGCTTTGGGCTGCATCCAACTGTTAAAGGCTTGCAACAACCCCGTGGATGGGGGCGAATCTGGAGCTCTCGGGCTCAATGACGCCAGTGCATCCTCTGCAAGTCAGCGTTAGCTTTCAACATCCCCGTCCGCTGTCTCGAAAGAGGCGAGCTGGACTGAAGGCGGAATACGGTGAACTTGGTTCTCGATGATCTGACGGCGGCCTCGCCGGAGGCTGGCAGCAGTTGCAGCCTCGAAAACTACCTCGTGCTCCCTGACCATACGATGGACGAGCGCATTTCGAAGGCGCGCGCCAAGCTGGGAGCGACTACGCTTTTGCTGGGCCATCACTACCAGCGCGACGAAGTGATCCGCTTTGCCGATGCGACTGGCGACAGCTATAAGTTATCTCGGATTGCCGCCGATACCGACGCCAAATACATTGTTTTCTGCGGTGTGCACTTTATGGCGGAAAGCGCTGACGTGCTGGGGAGGGCGGGGCAGCAGGTGATTTTACCCGACCTCAACGCCGGCTGTTCGATGGCCGACATGGCGGAGATTTCGCAGGTGGAAGCCTGCTGGGAAGCGTTGGAACACCTCGGCCTAACCGACGAGATTGTGCCGCTGACCTACATGAACTCCACTGCCGCGATTAAGGCATTTTGCGGCGAGCGGGGCGGGCTGGTCTGTACGTCTTCCAACGCACGAGCCGCATTCGAGTGGGCCTTTGCGCAGGGCAAGCGAATTCTGTTTTTGCCCGATCAGCATTTGGGCCGCAACACCGGCTTTGAGATGGGGATTGCGCTGGAAGAGATGGTGGTTTGGGATCCGTGGGCGATTCAACTGGGTGAATTTCAGGGCGGGCAGACTAGGCAGAAGCTGGCGCTGAGCCGCATCGTTCTGTGGAAGGGGCACTGCGCTGTGCATCAGCGCTTTTTGCCCAGCCATGTAGATCAAGTGCGCGCCAAGTATCCCGGAATCAAGGTGATCGTCCATCCGGAGTGCCGCTTTGAGGTTTGCCAGAAGGCCGACGCATTGGGTTCCACAGAACGGCTGATTGCACTGGTCGAGGACGCGCCTAAGGGGTCGATGTTTGCCGTGGGGACTGAAATACATTTGGTGAACCGCATGGCGCGACGCTTTGCCGAAGAGGACAAGAAGGTGATTACGCTGGACGATACCGGCTGCCTCTGTACTACCATGTATCGGATCAGCCCGCAGCATCTGGCCTGGGTTCTTGAGAATCTGGTGGAGGGACGCGTGGTGAACCGGATTCAAGTGAAGCCGAATGTGAAGCGCTGGGCACGCGTGGCGCTGGACCGGATGCTGGAAGTTGGATAGCGGGGGACCGAAGAATTGAATTCTCAGACAAATTGCAACTTGCGGCAAAGTGAAGAATCTAATTTATGTGCAATGAAACGGTGGAAGTGCTGGTGGGAGCACCGGTTCCGTTGATGATCGGTCTAACAACTGATCCATGAACTATGTTTCTGGGCTATTATGTTAGCCAAAGGCTGAAGGCTATGAAGACCTTTACTCTCGACGAAGCGCAATCACTGCTTCCAGTGCTGGAGTCGCTGTTGAAGCGCGCTATCGAGGGCAAACGGGCCGCCGAGCAGGTCGAGTCTGGCCTTGCCGAGATGTCGCGCCGCATCTACTTTTCCGGCGGCATGAGGGTAGATTCAGGCAAGGTGGCCAGCCTCCGCGCGGAGATGGAAGGGCATGTTCAAGTCGTCCGCGAGAGCGTTGCAGAGATCGACGCTATTGGCGTACAGGTGAAGGACCTGGACGCTGGACTGCTGGATTTTCCATGCCGGCTGGAAGATCAGGTCGTTTTGCTCTGCTGGCGCATGGGTGAGGCGTCAATCGACCACTGGCACCCCACAGACTCCGGTTTCCGCGACCGGCAGCCAGTGGACGAGCGTTTCCGCAGACGTTCGACTTCGGGCAACAGGCCAAATTAAGAGACGGTGTCTGCGAATCCCATCGCCCTCTCGGCGCATCTTTTCTAATGAGAGATATCCGGTCGCCCAGCGGCAGGATTCGTCTTCCCCTCCAAGTCTCCATGTCTCGAGGGCACGTTGGCGGAGGCTTCATACCCCGCCCTTCATTCAACTTCATTAACCCATCCTGGAGGAATCAAGAATGCTTTCCGTAGGCGCAAGTTTTCCTGCTTTCGAGCTCTCAGCAGTCGTCAATAGTGACATGAAGTTTCCGACAATTACCGATCAGAGCTATGCCGGCAAGTGGAAGGTCTACTTTTTCTGGCCCAAGGATTTTACCTTTGTATGCCCCACCGAGATTGCTACATTTGGCACGCTGAACGCGGAGTTCGCCAGCCGCAACGCACAGGTGCTGGGCGGGAGCATCGACTCGGAGTTTGTTCACTGGGCGTGGCGCAACGAACAACCCTCACTAAAGAATCTTCCCTTCCCCATGCTGAGCGACATCAAGCGCGAGCTCTCGACGGCTCTTGGCATCCTGGACCCCAAGGCCGGTGTCTCGCAGCGCGCAACATTCATTGTGGACCCGGAAAACGTGATCCGCTTTGTCTATGTCACGGACCTCTCGGTCGGTCGCGACCCGCAGGAAGTTCTGCGTGTGTTGGACGGACTGCAAAACGGCGGCCTCATTCCTTGCGGCTGGCATAAGGGCGACGCCACAATCAAGGTATAGTTACTGTTCTCCACCAAAATCGAATGCCCCAGAACCCGCGATTGGGAACTGGGGCATTCGATTTTAGGATTCATTCCGTTCCGGCTCCCACTGATCAACCTGATCACGGTCGAGCCGGTCCTCGCGGTCTTCCCGCTCTTCCTGTTCGCGGCGCTTCTCACGCTCTTCCCGCTCTTCGCGACCGTCGGCCACAACTTGCTCCTTCGCTTACACCAATTTGCCCAGGAACTTCGCCATGCGGCGCGTGCCTTCGTCGATGTTCTGCTTGGTCACCGGGTAGGAGATGCGGATGTGCTCCGCCGTGCCGAAGGCCTCGCCGGGGACGCTGACGACATGAGCCTCGTGCAGCAGCCGCGTAGAGAGTTCGGTCGCCGTCTTGATGCCGCCCTTGCCGATGTATGCCGAGAAATTCGGATACACGTAGAAGGCGCCCTCCGGCTTGGTGCAGGTCACACCGGGAATAGCCCTCACCTTGGCCAGCATGTAATCCCGCAGATCGATGAACTCGGCGCGGAATTGGTCGACGCACTCCTGCGAACCGGTGAGCGCTGCGATGGCGGCCTTCTGCACAAAACTCGTTGCGTTGGAGGTACTCTGCGACTGGAGCTTGCTCAGGTTGGCCACAATGGACTTCGGCGCCAAGGCAAAGCCGGCCCGCCAGCCGGTCATCGCATAGGTCTTGGAGAGCGAACCGAGAATGACGATGTGCTCCTTGGCCCAGGTAAACGAGCCGCCACTGGCCAGCTTGCCGGTGTAGTTGAGATACACGTAGCACTCGTCCAAAAGCAGGTAAATCCCGCGCTCGTGGGCAAGGCGAACAATGCGCTCCAGATCCTCAGCCGACACCACGGAACCTGACGGATTCGACGGCGAGTTGAGAATGATGGCCTTGGTCTTGGGCGTAATCGCCTTTTCGATGGCGTCGGCCGTGATGCGAAAGTTCTCCGCTTCCTGGGTTTCGAGGAAGACGACTTTGCCGCCAGCGTACTGGATGATGTCTTTGAAACTGACCCAGTAAGGAACGGGCAGAATCACCTCGTCGCCGTGTTCGACAAGAATCTGAATGGCGTTGAAGAGCGCCAGTTTGCCGCCGGTAGTGAAGATGGCCTCGTCAATACCGTAGTCTGAGCCGAAGTCCGCGGCGTGACGATCGACAATGGCCTTGCGCACGTCGGGAATGCCGGGCACGACGGTATAGCGGGTGAAGTTGGCGTCAATAGCCGCGATGGCCGCGTCTTTGATATGGCGCGGAGTGGAAAAGTGCGGTTCGCCGGCGCCGAAATCCACCAGGTTGATGCCCTGGGCGCGCAGCTTGGCGGCCTCAGCGGCCACGGCCATGGTAGCGGAGACCTCGATCCGACCGATGCGGTCGGCAAAGACTTGGGGAGATGCAGAGATTGTCATAGCTTTTTCTATTTTTACAGATTTTTCGGTTATCGCGAAATTATGAGCGAAAATACTCGCGTTTCGGAGCCATCTGCGGCGATTTTGTCTTTCGCGGTTACGTAGACTTTCGTCACTCATAACTTTCTTCAGAGGGCCGATAAGGAGGGTATGGAGGCTCCCAATGGCCTGCACTCGCATTCTGTTGCTGCTGTCGGTCGCGTTATCAGCAGTGGTCTCCGAGACCTCGGCAAGCTGCCAGGAACACTTCACGACAGTAAGCGGAGTTTATGCGGTCAACTTCAATGTGCGTGTAGCCTCAGATCTTCCAGCAGGAACCACTATCACTTGCAGAGCACAGATCGTGCCCAGCCAGGGAGGGCCCGACCTCCTGAATCAGCGATTTAGCGCGTATCCGGTGGGTACTGCGGCAGGGCTGGCGCAGGTAATCGGCTCGACGGCCACCTGCGCTGCGGAGATTCCCTTTTCCTGGACAGTGACGGGCGGGCAGGGCGGAGTGATGCTGAGCTATGAGATCAACGCGGTATCCAGCTCAAGAAACGCGCCGATTCTGGTCAGGCGCAGCGCATTGCAGGGAATCAGAGCAGCGTTTCCTGTCTCGGGCGGAAGCACAAGCCTCAGCATCAATGTTGCCCTTTGAGTGCGGCCCCATCAGGATGAATATATAGGGACGGATTTTGCCTGGTTCACCGACCGGACCTGACTCGCGCCGTTCATTCACGACCAGAATGCAGAAAGCAACATGTTGTGCTCTTCAGGCTCATCTTGGATTGAAACAGTGCAATTTGACCCCCGTCTTTGCAGTTGATAGACTGTACTTGCGGGGTGGAGCAGCCCGGTAGCTCGTTGGGCTCATAACCCAAAGGTCGCTGGTTCAAATCCAGCCCCCGCAACCAATTAAACTCACCCGAATAAATAACTTACAGAATTACCGGTAAATACTTCAATGACGCAGTGTCCAACTAGGGTCCAAAATTCCGTCAATTTACCGTTATCACTATCGGTGACAACATCGCCCCGATAACGTCGATAGCATTCTCATCGTCAGAATCTACCTTACGTGTGTAGCAGGTCATTGTTGTTTCAATCAGTGTGTGCCTAAGTCAGGCTGACTTGTCATGAGCCGAGTGTTGATTTCGTCCATAGCTGTCGCAGTTACATCCTTCAATTACCGATCAAGTTCGCTCTGTACCTGCCGCTTGGTTGGGTACTGCCTCAGGCTCCGACCGTCTCGTTCCGGCGAAGCGCAGGACTTCTCAACAGCAGGTGACGATGTTTTCGCTCCAACGCACAATCCAAGACCCCTTGCCGCTGAAAACTGGCCTTGCTGACACAGTCAAGATTCCGGGATTTGGCGAACGTTAATTCATAGCAAAGAGACGCATGTACAAGAAAAAGCGCCTGCTCAAAAAGCAGGCGCAAAGGAGGCATTAAAAAGACGGACTTGAAGTGTCAGACTTGCTTCAAGCCTGTATCTACCGCCGAAGACCAGCGGTGGATTCTATCTTGCCTTCAGGCGGGTGGCTTACAATCGCAACCCGCCTGAAGACAAATCAATACACATCAGAAGAGGAGACGCCCGCCAACCTGAATCCGGCGCATCTCATTGCCACCGGAAATCTTGCCAAAGGTACTGCTGGTGGTCAGCGTGCCTCCGGGGTTGTTCAGTCTGACGAAGTTGAAGACGTTGGTTGACTCGCCGCGGAACTGGAACTTTACCCGGCTTACGATGGCGAAATCCCGGAAGAGAGAAGCATCCACATTCTTATATCCAGGCCCGGGGAGTGAGTTGACTCTGACCAGTCCATCCAAGCTCGAAGGACCACCGCCAGCCGGGCAACCGGCCGTAACACCAACCTCGCAATATGCGGTGGTATCGAACCACTGCGCCGTTGAGGCCGAACGTGGCCGACTTGGGTCAAGTACTGTGGCAACCTTACTCGGCACTATGTTTGGACGATCATTGTTGTCGCCGTCCATGTTGTCGTCTTTGCCGCTGGTGATGCTAAACGGCTTGCCGCTGTTCATTTTTGCTGTTGCAGCAATCGACCAGCCGTTCAGGGCGAGCCGTGCCGCCCGATTGAAGTGGCCGAAATAATTCGGTTTCCACACGCCAGAGATCAGGACTTGATGGCGCATATCATTGTCTTCGAGTTGACGTTCAAGACCCAAAGCGTAGTAATCTTCGGGTTCGGTTCCGTTACTGTTTCCAATGTTGCCAGTGGTTTGCATTGAAGCGCTGGCAAGCCCCTTGCTCCATACATAGAAACCATTCACGCTGAAGCTTTGGCTGAGCCGCTTCTCGACCGTGATCTGCAAACCATTGTAATTTGCGGTCTGGCCGTCGGTGATTACATATGCATTGCTCATGTACTTGGATCCCACGGCGGGATTGGCGCAGGTGGTCGTTGATCCGGTCTTGAACGGAAGCGCATCGTAGGGACGGCGGCAGTTGACATCGCCTGTCGTATTCGAAGCAGGATTTGCGGTGTTGTAGATTGGCGCATTCTGGTCGATGTATAACGGCAGCTTGCGGCTGAAAGCTCCAACGTAGTTGACGCTTAAAGCCAGGTTCCTGGCGACTTGCTGCTGGATGCCGAAATTCGCCTGAATGTTGTATGGCCAGCGCATACCCTTCTGCACAAAGACCAGGGAGGCGGGAGAGACGTACACCGGATTAGCCTTGTTATAGACATACGGGAAAGGCGAAATTCCACCTGCAAAATCCGCTGGGTCTGTCGAATAGATGTGCTGCAGGCTTACAACGTGAGTGAACGCACCGGTTTCGCGCACAGCAAATGGCTGGAAGTTCTGCGACAGCATCCATTCGTTTCCAGCGATGGTGTCGAAGAACATTCCACCAGCACCGTGAATGACCGTGCGGCCACCGTGGAATGGGCTATAGGTAAAGCCGATGCGCGGCGAAAAGTGATTGTAGTTTGTGTCAACGCCACCGTCTGGTACTCCGGGATCTCCGGGGAAGAGTTGCCCGAGCATTGCGTTGGGCGAAACAGTCGACTGCACGCCCGGCTCAAAGACACCGATTCTGCGTTGCGTATCCACAGGCGCTGTCTGCACGTCGTAACGCATGCCGAGATTGGCAGTCAGCTTTGAGGAAATGCGCCAATTATCCTGCATGAACAGGCCATAATTCCAGTAGTTTTCATTGGCATCGTCCGGCGAATCCTGCCCCATCGCGTTGGGATGACCAATGAGAAAGTCTGCCATCGCTATGCCTGTCTTTACATAGGTCGCTGGAGTTACCGGCGGAGTTGCCGGTGCGGGAACTGTC
The DNA here is from genome assembly GCA_964414945.1 of uncultured Occallatibacter sp. Taxonomy (GTDB): domain Bacteria; phylum Acidobacteriota; class Terriglobia; order Terriglobales; family Acidobacteriaceae; genus Telmatobacter. The sequence goes on along the minus strand of CAYPYJ010000001.1, from coordinate 37,698 downwards.
GAATTGGTAAAGGCGAATGTACCGTAGTTGTTCAGCAGCGTCTCCAAGCGATCCTTCTCCAGATAGCCCTCGACTCCGGCGCTGAGCGCGTGACGCCCCCTTGTGGTGGTAAATACATCCCGAAGGCCATAGATATTGTCGCCGGCGAGCGGGCCGCTGATTGCGTTTCCCAAGGTGAAGAAACCAGAGACGCTGATATTAGGCAGCGAAGGAGTTCCCTGTACATTGAGATCGGAACCGAAGGCAGCCAGCGACTCCGCGGGATCGCTGATGCGTCCGGCCATCATGCGCGAATAACTCAGCCAGAGTTGATTCACTGACCGTGATGAAACGGTCCAGACATCACTTGCATTGCCGTTCTGTTGTCTGTAGGCGTAGTTGGAGAGCGCCCACCCAGGCAGGTTACTTCCAGATGGCAGGTTAATCTGAGATCCGTTCGACTGGAAGTATGCGAGCGTCACGCGATGGTTCGGAACGAATTGGAAATCGCCCTTGATCAGGAACTCGTTGGTTGAATTAGGCAGGCCTTCATTGCCAATGAAACGGTTATCAAGAACGCCATTCGTCATATGGCCAGGAGTGGGCAGAGGCACATTCTTCGCCAGAACAGCCGCGGCGACCGGATCGGCTACGTAGTTCGGATCCAGGTCGAGACGATTTCCCGGCACAGGCTGAAACGTTATCGGATCGCAGACTACGAACCTACCGCCGTAGGCAACATTGCCTGCATCCACACCCGCAAGCGTCGGTGCGCATGCATTCTTGTGAGCCGCTATAAGGACGTTTTGATTGGCGATGGTTCCTGGGTCCAGAGGCAAATTTTCCGAGAAATCTCCTACCCTCTGTTTCGCATCTGGAACAATTGTGTTGAAATTTACCGGGCTGATTTGCCGTAGGCCGCCATAACTGCCAAAGAAGAATATCTTGTCTTTGCGGGCAGGGCCGCCAACTGTCGCGCCGAAACGGTTGATATGCTGGGGCGTTCTCGTAGTTTGGAGATATGCGTCTGAATTGAAGTTCGTCTCCTGGTGAAACTCAAAGAGCGACCCATGCACCTGGTTGGTGCCGGACTTGGTCACGACGGAGACAACACCAGCGCCGGTGCGTCCGAACTGTGCGCTGAAGTTATTGGTTTCGACGTTGAACTGATCAATAGCGTCGGGGTTAGGAAGCACGTTGCCCGTCGAGCGAACGCCAGTCATATTGATGCCGCCGTCTAGATAATAGGTGACCTGTCCGACCATATTATCGGTGGAGCCGTTGATAATCACGTGCTGCATCGGCAAGCCGATAGAGTTTTCGTTGGTAGAACTCTGTACACCGGGCGTCAGGCTCAGCAGGTCATACACATTGCGGCCCACAAGCGGAAGATTGTCGATCTGGACATTCGATACGGAAGCTCCCAGAGTGGAGTCACTCACATTGACCAGGGGCACATCTTCCGTAACGCTGATGGTTTCGGTTTTGCCGCCAACTTCCAGGGTCAGATTCAGGGTGGCGTATTGCATGACAGCAAGCACGATGCCAGTACGCACCAGCGTTTTGAAGCCGGGAGCTGAAACTGAGACTTTGTAGGGGCCGACCGGGAGAAACTCCTCGTGGTACGAACCGTCTTCCTTGGTTTTGCTATTCCGAATGAAGTTGGTATCGGTCTGAGTCAGCGTGATCGCTGCCTGAGGCACTACCGCGTTGTTCTGATCGGTGATTGTGCCAGATAGGGTGGCAGTGCTGAGTTGCGCTTGTGCACCGACTGCGACAAAAGCAGCAATCAGGAGCACGAACAGCGCCTTGCGCAAGAATCCTGCGGCGTTCATGATAGGTTTCTCCTTATTTCTCATCTGTTCCGCACTCTCTGGTCCCGAGTGACTTATTTCAAATGGACTAAACAGCGTCATGGCCATTCTCCTTAGGTTAAGGCGTAATCGCCGCGCAGATTGAAGCGCAGCGGCACGCAATTAGAGATTGAGGAATGCAGTTTGCATTCCTTGCGACGTCAGTTTCAGGGTGCATGTTCCTTCGCGAACAATGGAGATTTCCGCACTTCCGTTGGATAGTTGCAACTCGCGCGAGGCGCGCACAGTTCCGAGGTTGTCAATAAGTTGTCCGGCACCTGTCACAGTGAATCGAACAGAATTTGCGGAGTCGAGGCAGACAATTCCTCGAGCGTCTAACAGCTTTGCATCGACGGTCACGATGTTCTGATTGCGCGCTTTTTCAAATAGCTTAAGCTCAACTGGAGCGTCCCACGATTCGGTCTGATAATTGAGGCTGATTTCATCTGAGACTTCAGCCATCCCTTTCACTGCAACGGCACGCAGATGATTAGGCCCGTCAGCAAACGCGACCTCCCAACGCAGACCTGCCGCCGGAAAGTCCTGGCTGTCGCGGTGTGCGACGCCCAAGGATTTACCATTCAGAAACAGCTCGGCCCGGTCGCAGTTGGAGTAGACGTGTACGTTGCGTTTTTCGCCTGCTTTACCCCAGCGAACCGGCCAACTATGCCCGTAGATATGAACCATGGGCTTTTCAGACCAGTAAGACTGAAAGACGTAGTAAGACTCTTTTTTGGAAAGATCTCGCTCCACGACGCCTTTTTGATTGACACGTGGAATGCAGTTGCTGTCGCGCAGAGGAGAGGCAAAGTCCTTGAAGACCCATTGGGCAGAACCCGTTAGCCAATCAAGTTTCTCCTGAGTTTTTAGATGCCAGTCAAAAAGGTTGCAAGCGTATGTTTCTGACCAATCACCATCTCTTGAAACGCGAACGCCACCGCCGCTATTGAGGTAATCGAGCCCGCGCTCGTCGGTCCCGTTGCCGGTGGGAACCGCGCGCAGCACGGCTTCAGGGTCTTCGGAGTGACGCCCCGCGTGACTGTCAGCGCCCCATTCGACATGAATGAATCGCTTGACCCTGTCGCGCTCTTTGACAAGGCTATCTTCATACTCGCGGTAGTTGCCGCGATACCATCCAGCCCAGATTGAGGGTGAATAGACATCCGGAATGTCGCGCGCAAAGTCGCAGCGGCGAAAAGCAGTCATGCGCGAGTCGTCGAGTTTGTGCGCCAAGTCGCGTATTTCAGTCATAAAGCGGCGAATATCCTGCTCATTCATGGACGGATACTCATCCGGCCAGTCGTCCTCGTTGCCCAAACCCCATAGGATAATGGAAGGATGGTTGTAATGCTGGTCAATCATGTGAGTGAGCATATCTTTTGCGTTTCGCTGGAATGCAGCGTTTCCGATGCCGGCGCGGCACCACGGAACTTCTTCCCAGACCATGAGACCGAGTTCATCGCAGAGTTCGAGCACTAGGCGGTCCTGCTGATAATGCGCCAAGCGGACGAAGTTGGCGCCCATCTCGCGAATCAGCCGCATCTCTTCGCGAACTTGAGCGTCGCTCATTGCGGCTGCCACTCCCGCATGATCCGCGTGACGTTGCGTGCCGCGCAATAACAACCGCTTGCCATTGAGCTTGAAAGGACCGTGCTCAACAAACTCAATGTGACGAATGCCAAAGCGCTCGTCGAGACGAGTCTGCCCTGCGGGAGTGGAAATCGTGACGCTACAGTGATACAGGTGCGGCGAATCGGGCGACCAAAGCTGAGGCACTGGCACGCTGAATTGGGCAAGTTGAGGAAAATCGCCCCAAACGGAAAGCGTGCGAGACGATTGATGGAGGATGCGACCGCGTGCATCGGTTACCTGAATGGAAACCGCGCAGGGCAAGGACTCGGCGGAAGGATTATAGAGTCTTGCCTTGACCGAGACCTGAGCCGATCCGTCCCCTAACATCGTGGACAACACACGAACTGAATCGAGAGCGATTTTAGGCAGATAAACCAGGTTGACGTGCCGGTAGAGGCCACCGTAAAGACAGAAGTCGCTGAGGTCCGACGGCACTCGTTCAGCGTCAGAGGAGTTATCGCAAAGCAGTGCGATCGGTATGCCGTTGACTGCCTCGGTGGGGGGAATACGCTGGACGGCGTCGGTAATGTCGAAGGAAAACTCGTCATAACCACCCTTGTGCGTTCCGATGAGTGTGGAACCTACCCAGAGCGTGGTTGTTTGACCCGCGCCCTGGAAGTGCAGAACGGTTCGTCCATCGGCAAAGGGATTGCGCAAAGGCAGCAGCATACGATACCACCCATGACCGCGAAAATAGGGCTTGTCCGGGTCGCAGGCGTCCTCCGCGTTGAAGCAGTGAGGTAGATCAGTCGCCGTCCAAAAGCCGTTTCTATCTGAACGCCAAACCTCTTGAGGGTCTTCAATTTGACCTTGATGGAATTGCCAGCCATGGTCCAGCCGGGTTGCGGCAACAACAGCACCGCCCTCCGCAGTCTGGGATTCGATGGTGGCTGCACGGAGCGGCGCGAGAAAAAGAGCGGCTGCAGCCGAAATGGATGCATCCAGAATGAATTGCCGTCGTGACGCGTCAAACAAGAAAGCCTCTTTCCAGAGGGCAGCATTGCGGCTGCACCCTGCCAAAACCACCCCATCATCTGCGCGCAATTTGCTCCTGACAAGTGACTAACCGTTTGGTTCATGCGGGGGAAATATCTTGTTTATAATCTATGTATTAACGGCCGGTTATCTCTTGTGTCAAACATGCCGGCTACTTTTGAGGAGCGGAAAATTTGCAGAGGTGTTTTAAGATTTATGCTGATTACTGAAGACTTTACCGACCGAATCCAAACAACAGATCGGGCGAGTATAATTCAACAAAATCAATGGGTAGAACAATCGCAACTCGGGAAGGGTGGCATCCGCAATCGGAGAAAGACCGGGAAGCGATTCTACGTGAGTTGCACGAGATAGTCACCAGCCAGCATTTCTGCGGCAGTAAACGGTATCCTGTCCTACTGCAATATATTGTTGAAAATACGTTGGCGGGAAGATCGAACCTGTTGAAGGAGCGAACGCTGGGTGTCGAAGTCTTCGACAGGGCGCCAACCTACGACACGAATGCGGATACCGTTGTGCGCTACACCGCTGGGGAAGTGCGCAAGAGGCTCCAGCTTTACTATTCGGAGCGCGGGCATAACTCGGAGATTCGCATCTCTTTGCCCGCTGGCTCCTATGTGCCGGAGTTCCTGCACGGACACGACGAGCCGGAAGCGGTAGAGGAACATGCAACTCATGCTGGAAATGCGACCAGCCATGGAAACGAAGACCAACATGACATCGCATTTGCCGCAGCGGAACAGATATCCCATTCTTCGGCAGACCGGGATAGTACTGCACCGAAAATGTGGTTAACCCGGCGAGCCGGCAAGAGCTTATTGTTGGCGTCTCTGGCTCTGATAGTTCTGGCTGCAAGCATTGCAGCACTCAGGTATCACGCCGCGCAGGAGCAATCTGCAGTCAATGATTTCTGGGCGCCTGTCTTCCACGATCAGCACACCATCCTGATTTGTACGGGCGGAGTTGTTTTTCAGCAAAATGCTTTTTCTGGCGTCATCACTGCCGGCAAAGACAATGAATATCCGTTTGTCTCCATGCAGATTGCCTCCGCAATTGCTCAGATCAGTACGCTTGTGGAGCATTCTGGAGCAACTACACAGTTGCTCTCATCTCCGAGCACTCCTTTGACGGAACTGCGCGATCACTCTGTAGTGCTTCTGGGCGGCTATAACAATCGATGGGCAATGAACTTGTTGCAACCACAGCGATTTCAGTTCACGCCGGAGCCGGTGGAATCGATTATCGATAAAATGCAGCCTCAGGCGCACTGGTCGCGCAACCGCTCTCTGCCTTACTCCAGCGCGGACGATTTTGCGATTGTTGCGCGCTTTCGAGATGCGACGACTGGTAGTTGGGTTGTCGTGCTGGCGGGCTTGGGCCGCAATGGAACAGAGGCCGCGGCACAATTTGTGGCCAGCCCAGAGTATATGAAGCAGCTCAGGGAAAAGATTGGCCAGAATTTTGCAAACCGAAACATCGAGGTTGTCTTGAACGTACGCGTCATCGAGGGAAAAACAGGTGCGCCCTCGATTCTGGCCGTGAATGTTCAATGACCACAAACCTTCCGCCAACTGCGCCAGATTTTACCGTCAGACCCAAAGTAGAGGCTGCCGGATAGGGTAGTTACGGATGATCTCCTTATCCGCCGGATCGGGATTCAACGACTTCCACAGGTTGATATATTCTTGTCGATGACCGGCGGTTCCGGCGAAGAGGAGGCCGGGGGAGCGAACGGGCAAAGCATCGAAATGCTCAACATCTATCGCCCACTTCCACGCGCTCTTGTCCTTAATATACGGATAGATAAACTCCGCCGCCTTCGCAAGCCCGCGTCCGTCTGAGAGTTGAAAAGAAAGAGGGTCGGGGGAGAGTCCATGGAGAGATTGGCAGAGACCGGCCATCATGTCGAAGTTGAATATTGAATAACTGTACGGCTTGGTGCGTTCGAGCTCGCGGGGAAAAGATCCATTAGGGTTCATTTGATTGGGTAGCAGAGTCTCGCGGTAGCGCCTGTAAACCTCTTTGCGCACGGCATCGTCGCCAGTGAGACGAGCAAATTCGGCGACCTGGATTGCCCAGCAGATGGCATGATTGTTTTTAGTATCGCGTTCCGTTGTTCCCCGCTCACTCTGAGTGAGCCAGTTGAGATAAGTGGCGAACCAATTTTTCACTGCAGCGCTATCTAGTGCACTCATCATTTTTGGGGTTAGAAAGCTGGCGGCCCTTGCCACTTCGATCAGATGCAGCGTGTCGATGACGCCAAAGGAGCGACCCGTCGAGCGGCCCTGAACCGCTTGTGCGTAGAGCAGGTTCGGATTCATCCGCGTTTCCTCTGCGACAAACCAAGCACGGAGGTGATCGCATGCCTTCAGAGCGTAGCGACGGTCTCCGCTCAAGAGCCATGCGGCGGTCAGCGCGGGCATCTGAATCGAGAGTGCGATCATCACCCGGCGATGGTCGTCGAAGTTCTGCGGATTGCTTTGTCCGTCACGGTTGATATAGGTAGCGTTAGGGTTATTCGGGTCGGGCCAAAAATAGTCCGCTTGGGAGTAGTAGTCGTGCAGATTGCCGGCGTTGCGTTTTGCGGGGAATGCGGTAATGGTCACCGGGGCCTGAGCGATGTATTGGTCAGCAGCCTGTAGAATCCGCTTGCGATCCGTCTGAGCCACAAGCCGGTAAGCATCGAATTTATTTGAGGATTGCGGCAAAGCCCAGGCAAGACCAGCAACCGTGGAACAACCGGCCGCAGCCACTGTTTTCAAGAAACTTCTTCTGCCGAGTGCGGTTTGTTGACGCATTTTCTCGTTTCCGGATTTTTATTTTCAGCTTGAACGCGCCAATGGCGCGACAGAATGGAAGATAGCGTTCCGACAGGAGACACACTATTCCTTAAAGGCGAAATGTTTCAAGTGACTCACCGTTTGTCCCAATTTAGGCACACTACAAGCACCAACAAATCGCGTTCATTTGAATTTTATTTGAGTTCCGCGTTCGTTTTTTCAATGAAATGATTACACTTGACTCGTACCAAATTCGGATCATGAATCGCCTGCCGCATAGGCGCGAATCCTTGTGACAAACGTGCTCGACCACAAAAAACGCGCTTGATTCTGGATCAAAGTTTCCGCTGCATAAGTTACTCCGGGCAATCTCCATTGAATATGTGCCATTGACCAATGATGCGGCAAAGATTCTGTCATACATCGCATTTTTGTTGATGTATTATTGTTCATTCAGACATGTATTAGTTGAGAAAAACAAAATCGGATCACTAATATTCCACGAGCATTAATGACAGGATATGAAATGACAAAGACAGTACGAATGATGAACCTTGCAAGACAGATTTTACTGCTACTCGCAGCAGCAGTTGGATTGGTTGGCTTGACGGCGAGCGCGCAGATGATCGCATCGCCCTCGCAAGCTGAAGCGGCTGCAAAGGCTCCATCGCCGGTGGACCGGGCAGCATCGGGGGATTCGCCGGACGACCTTGGCCCGCTGGCTACCGATCTTTCTCCAGCCCTGACTCACGCCGCAGTGCGTAAAGCCGCGCGCAAGGTAGCCGACTGGCAGCTTGCTAGAGCAGAGAAGACATTTAATCAGCAGTGGACCTACGCAGCTTTGTATGACGGAATGCTGGCGGCATCGAAGGCGACAGGAGACACCCGCTATCACAATGCGATGGTCAGGATGGCACAACGCTTCGACTGGAAGCTGCTGAACGTCCGGTTTCCCCACGCTGACGACATGGCATTGGGGCAGGCCTATCTGGATTTGTATTCGGAGACGCGCGATCCCGTAAGGATGGCAGACACCAAGGCAAATCTGGACAAACTGATTGTGCGCAAAGATGACCCATCCAAGCTGCTCTGGTGGTGGTGCGATGCGCTGTTCATGGCCCCTCCAGTGCTGGCTCGTGTCTCTGTGGCAACAGGCGACCGGCGTTATCTGGACTATATGGACCGCGAGTGGTGGCAGACTTCGGCAAGCCTTTACGATCCGGTAGAACATCTATATTTTCGCGATAGCCGTTTCTTCACGCAAAGGCAGTACAACGGACAGAAGATTTTCTGGGCACGTGGAAATGGCTGGGTGATGGGCGCTTTCGCAAAAGTACTCGAAGTTATGCCGAATGACTATCCCAATCGCGGCAAGTACATTGCTCAATACCAGGAGATGGCCGAACGGATTGCATCGATTCAAGGCAGTGATGGGTTGTGGCGCAGCGGACTGCTTGATCCGCTGGCCTACGATTTGCCTGAGGTTTCAGGCTCGGCATTTTTCACGTATTCGCTGGCATGGGGCATCAACCACGGCTTACTTAACCGGTCCCGGTTTGAGCCGGTTGTACTTCGGGCCTGGGCCGGGATGCAAAAGCATATCTATGCAGATGGGCGTCTGGGATCGATTCAGCCGATCGATGGCCAGCCGGGAAAATTCAAGCCTTCTGCGAGCTACGTGTATGGTGTCGGCGGTTTTCTACTCGCTGCGTCTGAAGTGGACGCAATGGCGGAAAGATGATTATGGCGAAGATGAATAAATAACACCAAAACCAGTCTGTTAAGGGGTTCGCTTTATAGGTGCAATGTGTCTCGTCGAGCCGGATAACATCGCTTGTCTTTACTCCGCCTGGTGTTCGCCTCTTGGAATAATTGACTCGCGATTTATCCAGCTCCACTAATAATCCGTTTATTGAACCTTCCCGATAGTTCCCTCCTTGTAAGCCTTTTGCAGAAAGTAGAACGCCAGCTTTTTTTCGCCTTGATCCGAGATCAGACCTTTGCGATTGAAGCCATCCTGAACGCCGGGAAGCTGGCGGCGGGGAGAGCGGAAATCCATCAGTATCCACGGGCTCATTCCGCGTAATTGTGGAATGCTGTTCAGCATGGGAAGCTGATGACGATAGATGCTGGTCTGGTATTCCTCGGTCCAGCGTTCGCTTTCCGCGCCGTGCAGACCGGCCTTGGCGTCACCCCCAAATTCGCTGATGATGAGCGGTTTGTTATAGGCGATCTTCCACTCGGTTGTGTCGGCTCCCTCGGGGAGCTGCTCATACCAGCCGATATATTCGTTTGCTCCTATGACGTCGAGAGCTTCTCCCAACGCATCATCGACATATTTTATGTGTCCTTCCGAACGAACGAGCAGCGCCGCTGTCACGAGCCGCGTCGAATCCAGAGTGCGAACATCCTGCGCCAGCGTTTTGAGGAATTGCGTGCGCTCCGGAGTGTTCGGCGTTTCGTTGGCAATCGACCACAGAAGGATCGAGGCCTTATCACGATCTCGGCGAATCTCCTCTCCTAACTGCTGCTCGGCCTTTTTCAGAACTGCTATGTCGCCGAAGTGTTCCGCCCAGTAAACCGGAATCTCCGACCAGACCATGAGGCCCAGCCGATCGGTAGCACGTGTCATGCGCTGATCGTGCGGATAATGCGCCAGTCGGACGTAATTGCAGCCAAGCTCCTGCGCCCATCCCAGCAACGTCGCAACGTCCTGATCGTTGTTGGCTCTACCACCGCGATAGGGAGCCTCGGCATGGATTGAAATCCCCCGCAGAAAAATTGGCTTGCCGTTGAGCAGAATCTTCGAGCCGCTGACTTCGATCGTTCGGAAGCCAATTTCATCTTCCAGCGCATCTTCTCCGGATTTCAGCAGCGCCCGATACAATTTTGGATGCTCTGGAGACCAGAATTGCATTCCGGCAGCACTTAGCTTGATTGGTGCACTACCCTGACTGTCTACAACGGCATCAGCTTCCAGCTTGAGTTCGGGAATGGAAACACTCACACTCGCACCAGGTGCGGCATTCTCAATATGCACCCACCCTTCGACCGCTGTCCGGCCTGGATTCAGGTGCATGTCATAGTCGTCAATGAATCTTTCAGGAACATCCACAAGCGATACATCTCGGGTGAGTCCGCCGAAGTTATACCAATCCGTATTCAATGTCGGAACGCCGTCTACCTGCCGAGTATCATCCACTGCGATAACCGCAAAATTTTTTCCCGGATGCAGCAGTTTCGTGACTTCACAATCGAACGGAGTGTAACCGCCTTCGTGCTCGCATACCAGATTTCCGTTGACCGAAACGATGGCTTTATAGTTTGCAGCGCCGATATGAAAAAAAATACGGTGATGTTCGCGAGGGTGGTAGTCGAAGTCCCGCTGATACCAGATCACCCCTTCGTAATTGAACAGTGAGTCGCGTTGCGTATTCCAGTCGCCTGGAACTTTGAGGGTGGGCGATTTGCTGAAATCGTACTCAACCAGTTTGTTGTTTCCGGGAGCCGGAGCTTCGTTCAGAATGTATCCATCGTTACGCACTACACGATGAAAGTTATACAAGCCGTCGGAATTTGGATCAATCAAAATGTGCCAGTCGCCATTCAAGCTCATGCTCTGACGGTGATCCACATCGACAAGAATCGTTGGGGTTGACTGCGCATTTACCTGAATGCTTCCCAAGATTAAAAAAGTGATGATTGCAATACTGCATCGGGTCCAATACGCGAGTTTCACGGAACACATCCTCCAGCCTCTCAGTAAGTTTGGGCCGGCGGGCAATCGCTCGCCGGCCCTGGTGAAAGTACAACAGTTAGTTAGAAGGTCAACCTGCCGCCCAATTGGATAACGCGTTGGGTGCCAGCGGCTGAGGTGATGGTGCCTTGACTGGTCGCCGTGATATTCCCGGCGGACGGGTTGTTGAGACTCACCCAGTTCATGACGTTGGTTATCTCGGCGCGGAACTGGAACACCGTTCCTCGCGGTAACGTAACGTTGCGGAGGAGACTTGCATCCAAATCCTTGAGGCCCGGTCCAATCAGGGAGTCGCGTCCAACATTGCCGTCTGCGCCGCCAGGGCCGATTCCCCCTGGCAGGCCAGGCCCGTTGGCCGTGAACGCAGCGTTGTTGAACCAGGCTGTCAATACGCTAGTTTGGCTCTGGCCAGTGGCACCGCATACACGGCAGCGATGTGGATCGAGTTTGGGACTAACTCCAGGAACGGCGTTGGGGCGATTCTGGTTCGCACTGTCAAAGTTCTTGTTGGATCCAGTGTTTACCGTAAACGGCCCGCCACTGATCAAATAGACAACCGATCCGATCGACCAGCCGTTGACCGAATGCTTCACGATCTTGTTCGATCCGCGGTAGTAGTCGATGTTCCATATGCCGTTGATAGCCGCATTACTGTCATGGTTTTGATCCATAAGGCCTTTATCTTCCTGAAGGCCTCCACCGATGGCACCCAATGTGTTATTGGAGAGAGTGAAGGGCTTGCCGAGGACACCGAAATCCTGCGCATTCTGCAATCCATTCTCCACGAAATTTGCGCTCTCCAAGGCGCGGCTCCAGACATAGAAACCGCTGACCGTGAAGCCGCGTGACATCTTCTTGCTCGCTGTGATTTGAAGCCCATTATAGTTGGAGGTCTGGCCTGCGATCAGCTCGGTAATCCCGGTCAGGGTGCCAGCCGCACCAGGAGTGCCACCATCATATTGACGACGTTGGTCTAGGCTGGCCGCTCCCGTGCTGGGCGTGCCAAAGACGGTTGAATATGGCGCGTAGTTGGCATCGACGAAGGTATTCAAGTTACGGCCAAGGGTGCCTACATAGGCTGCCGTCACGCTGATCCTCGCAGGCAATTGCCGTTGCACGCTAAGGTTGAACTGGTACATCGACGAATCTTTCATACCCAGGTTGATGGCTTCAATGCTTTGGTTCGGGTAGAATTTCGGAGCGGACGGCGTATAGGAGTATGGGAAGATGCCGCCACCGGGAGTCGTGCTTGGAAAATTGTAAGCGGGGCCACCGTATACATTTGTGAGGGATGGGGTGGCTCCAAAGTTGTTGCGAATGGAGAACGGCATAGCGTTGCCGGGCTGGTTCCACTCATTGCCGCTAAAAGAGCCGTAGAAGATACCCGCTGCAGCGCGAATCGAGGTCTTGCCGTTCCCAAACGGATCCCATGCAAAACCTACGCGAGGCGAAATGTGGCTGTACTGCATGCCGATGATGCCGCGACCGACGCCCTTGTCCCCCGGGAAAACCTGGCCGAGCGGCGCAGCCGGAGTAACGGTGGATTGCTGGCCGGGAACAAACGATGCAGTCCTGTCATGGGCATCCACGGGAGGAGTATCGATGTCCCACCGGATTCCGATATTGGCCGTGAAACGGGGTGTGATGCGGTAGTTATCCTGCGCAAAACCTGCGATGTGCCATGTGCTCAGATGCGTGACATAAGTCGAGTCCTGCTCAAATGAACTAACTTGACCAGCTACAAAGTCAGCAAGCGCATTCCCCGTGCTGGTAGGCGCAGAGGTCGCGAAGTTAACATCGCCATAATTATTCAGATTGGCAAGGAACATGGTCTTGTCGAGCGCGTACTCTCCGCCAAGGGAAAGGTTGTGTTTGCCTTTGGTAATGGTGACTACGTCGCGTAACTCATAGTTGTCGGAACCGGTGACCGGGCCCGCGTTCGGGTTTCCCGTTTGAAAGCCAGCACCAACGTTTAGATAGGGCAGCCCAGCCGGTCCCTGGATTTGGAAGTTCGAGCCGAAACTGCCGAGGGTTTGGTTGGCTGGGCCGGTCACAGGGATGAGAGTGCGTCCGCCCATGGCCCGTGTGAACGTCAGCCAGATTTGATTGGCGGTAGTGCCGCTGAAGGTGTGAACATCTGCAAGGTTCAAGTTCGTCTGGCTCGCTGCGGACCGATTTCCGGTCCAAGGGATGTTGCCACCACCGCTGGGTGTTGACGCGGTCTTGATAAAAAAGTAGGTCCCTGTCACATGGTCGTTGTTGCCGAAGTTCTCGTCATACTTTCCCAGGTATTCGTCTGAGTCTGTCGGAGTGGTGTACGTCCCGACGTATTTCGCGCCTCCGCTCGCCTGCGCTGCGCCGTTGGGCAACGGAATGGAAACACCGATTGTGTTGCTTACATTCAAGAAATTCTTAGCGGTCGGGTCCAGGTAAGCATAAGAGAAGCCTGGGTTAGCAGGGTTCGAGATTGCGACGGTGTTCATGCAATTCAAAGTAGCAACCGCGCAATTGGGGCTACTGTTTGTTCCCTTTGCCTGATTCGGATATATCCCAGACCCAGGAACCGTGGGGGCTTGCCAAACAGCCGCCGTTACGCCAGCCGGTTTCGGGTTGAAAAGAATGAACCCATTGGGATTTGAGGCTGAGGGAGCGTCCGCGGTAAAGTCGCCCAGACGCTCGGCAGCCGTGGGTGTCACAGCACCAGTGAGCGGTGCCGCTTGCACCTGGCGCAGACCGGCATAGCTGAAGAAGAAGAAGGCCTTGTCGTGCTTGATGGGGCCGCCGAAGGTTCCGCCAAAGTTGTTGCGATGGTAGGGGCTCTTCACCGGTTTCTGGGTAATGGGGTCTTTGGCCGGAACCCAACTATAGGCGTTGAAATCGGTATTGCGGTTGAACTCGAACAAACCGCCGTGAAACTTATTTGTTCCCGATTTGGTGATCACCGTGACCACAGCGCCGGAGAATTGGCCATATTGCGCCTGGAATGAGTTGGTTTCGACGCGGAACTCTTCGAGCGCATCTGGGTTGGGAGCTGGGTTGCCGTAGTTGCGCATACCGGTGATGTTGTTGCCACCATCCAGATAAAATGCGACGGTTCCGTTGCCGGAGTCGAGTGAGCCGTTGACCTGGACAGCCGCAGATGGCAGTCCAACGGTCATATTGGGGGTGCCGGCAGGGTTCGAGGTGGGGCTGTTGCTATTGGCCATCACACCCGGTATAAGCGAGAGCTCGGCGTAGGCGTTGCGATTGACCAGAGGCAGGCCGACGATCTCTGCCTGCTCAATGGTCCGACCCAAGACCGCGTCAGCCGTATTGACCTCCGGGGGAGCCTCGGAAACCGTGACGGTCTCAGTCTGTGCACCCACAACCAGTTTGATTTCAAGCGTCAGCGTCTGGTCCACATTGAGGGAGATGTTCTGTTGCACAAAGAGTTTAAAGCCGGCTGCTTTCGCCTCAACCTTGTACTTGCCAACGGGAAGGTTATCGATGCGGTACTCGCCCACACTGTTGGTCGTCGCAGACCGCGAGTATCCAGTATCCACGTTGATTGCCTTCACAGTGGCCGTGTTGACCATCGCGCCTATTTGATCCGTTGTCGTACCCACGATGGACCCCGAAGTGCTCTGTCCAAACGCTATGATGCTACTGGTAAGAATGAAGACGAGCGCCGCGAGAATTCGCGTACTCGCTGATACCCGCAAGTATTTTGCGAAATTGCGTGTGTTCATATTTAAAGCCTCCTGAAAATTGCCGATTTCTGGACGAAATCCATCCCGCTGCTTTCGACTACGGTTGCGCATTCCACCTTATCCTCTTTGCGTACGAACGCATGGCGGAGTGCAAAGCTTGCGTGTTCTGAATCGCCGAGTGTAAGCCTAGAACCGATTTCAGAACTTGTCTTGTGAATTGGAAGTGAAAAAGTGTGAATCAGAAGTGAAAAATGCACGGAATAGACGTGAATCGCTATCACCTCTTATAACTTATTGAAAAAATGTCAGTTTATTCACGGTTTGGGTGCCGTTCCCGAATCTGTTAATATTGTTAACGTTTCGGTGATCGTGTTGTTAATAATACAGTTAGATAATACTAATAAACTCCCTCGCCCTTCGTGAATATATGACTCAAGCTATCTGTATGTACCAGTGACAATTAACGGATCAGTCTGATCGACTACACATTGCTGGCCCAGATCGGTACTGAACCTTCGCTCGTCAGTTCGTAGGCTCAGGGAGAACTTCGATTGCATTGACCACTGGATAGTTAACCACCGGCATGAAAGAAAGCTCAATCTTTCCCTGGGAACTGGCTTGAATATTGTCGAAGGTCTTTACGACGGGGCTGGTTCCCCCTTCTGCCATGATGTCAAAGTTTTTCAATATCATATTGCCATTGCAGGAGACATCGAATATGCGGCTTCCGGGACCGCCATTCCCCCAATTATGTTTGCCAAACCAAGGCTCGTAGAAAAACAACGTGACACGGTAGTTGCCGGGGGAAGCGACGGGGATGTCATAACGGAAACGCCCAATCCGATCAAAACTGTATATGCCGAGGCTCGCAGCTTTCGCAGAATTAGGTACCAAGCCTCTTCGGCCTCCGCTAAAGTATCGATCTGAGAGCCAAAGCTGGTTGGTGGAGTCAGTGATTGAAAAGGGACTCACTGAGATCCGAACCGGCAGCAGATGATCGGAGTCAGCAGGGAGAATCTCGACCGCATTCAACAAGGAAACTTCGCTTGTGTAGTCCAGATGGATGGCGCCATCGTTCTCAGGACGAATTCCAGTCAGTACGTAGGAGGTTGCAATGCCGTCTCCACCCGCATTATCGACTACGTCAAAGTTGATATCATTCCCCGCATTGATGGAGAGGACGGCGGGGTGGGTTGCCGTCTGCAAATCGGATGTCTCAGCGAAGTGGAAATGCATCTCGTACTCGCCGGGCTTGACGGGAAAGACGCAATGGGCGATTCCGCGAATGCCGCCCAGATATAGGTACGTATCCTCCGTCCCTGTTATTTTCTGAGTGGGCAAAGTGACACTGTTGCCGCTAGAACAGTACTGTTCGGGCGACCAGGCAAACCCAGAGTGATCGACATAAGCCTTGCGGCCGGTTCCCATCAGGGCGCGAATTGTATTCTTCGGTAGTGGCATAGCCACCAGCGAGGCTTGGTGGCGGTTTACAGCCGCCTTCGTTGCGATTTGGCGTGCGAAGAGAATTAAACCGCACAATAGTATGAGCGCAGTTAAGTATCCAACGGGTACAAGCCAGCGTGAGAGTCGCCTAAGTGGAGTCAGACGGGCGGATGGGAGACCCAGTTCTGGCCCAGTTGAGGTCAATGCTGTTGAGTCTTGTTTGTCCAGGTTACGATCCACGTCTGTATGTATGAAGGACGGCACATAATGGCCAAGCGGAATCAGAATATTGATGGGACGATTTACCCCATCCGACTGGTAGATTTCATCAAGGCGCTTGCGAAGTGAATGGGCGGTTACCCGGACGATGGTATCGGTCTGGGGGTCGAAATTGTCTCGCCGTCCCAGAGCCTCGGTCGCAATTGCGTATTCGGTGGCCTGGTCATCCTGATTGAGGAAGTGCTTCTCACAGACAAAAGTCAGCATTCGAGTCAGATTGCTGGACCTGCCTAGCGCCCCTGAGGTCAGTAGCCAGTTCAACTCTTCTTTCTCGGCCTCAAACCTGCTGGGTAACGCCGGCGTTAGCACACCAAATCTCCTGTTTGTCCGGACTTTCCAAATCACTTTTCTGACTAGGAAGCAATATACCACCTGATGGCTACGCTCGCATGATGAACGGCCTGCTGCATGACCTGATCATGGATGGAAGCAGCCAAAGCCTCACAAATAACACACCAACTAACATGGTTGCAATCATATACAGGCCTTCAGGCTTTGCACACATGGGGTCACTGTTACTTCAGATGGGAAAACCCTGGTCAGAGCATACTGCGCAGGGAATCTGGTGCATTGGAGGGCTATTTCTCTGGAGACAAGCTTCCCTCAAGTGTTAGGTCGATATCAACCACTTTAGCGACCTTGAGGATGAAGATACTGGGGTCTTTCAGCCCCCACTGGACGTAGGGAACTGTGAAATGAGTTTTGGCTGTGAGAGTCGTCCCTTCGATATGAATCTGCATGGGCACCGTCAGGTCATGAGGAGTGCCGTGTAGTGTGAATACGCCGGTAACCTGAATGGTTGAATCGTCGGATGCTGCGACGACTCCTTGAAAGCTTTTGGGCACGAACAAGACATCAGCATAGTGCACAACATCCAGCACATCGCTGTTTATCTTTTTATCGCGGGCCTGATCGCCGCTGTTGCCGCTGGCAGCCGCGACGACCACCGATCCGGAGATGGTATGGGCACCGTTATCGAAATCAATTGATCCGCTCTGCACGTGGAAGGTTCCATTCACATGATGCGTGTTTCCGCCCAGAGCGAAGGCTACTTTGCTTGCATCGGGATTAACGGTAAAGTTTCGGTGTTGGGCGAACGCAATCGTGGTGAGGGTCAGCGAGAGCGAGAGTATCAAAGATTGTGCGAGGGTTTTCATGTTTTGTCTCCTTTGGGGATGGTGTGCTTAACGGTTCTGATTCGGATATCTGATCTGCTGGGACAACCAGAGAGCGATAGAAGCAATGTCGTTGTCCGGCAAGTATTCGTGCCCGGGCATATCTGTCCCGGGGACGCCGAATTTTACGATTCGCGCCATGCTATCCCGTCGCTGGGCAAGGTCGCCTGAAAGCGAGAGATGAAGGTAAGGTCCAACCGAAAGATCGGGTGGAAGCCGCTTAAAGTGACCTGCCCAGCGCGTTTGCCCACCCGCGTCGTGGCAGGTGGCGCAGAAGCGATGAAAGAGCCGCTTGCCATCACTAACATCAGCAGATGTCATGGCAGAAAGAATTGGACGCCAGTTCTCCTCCTCCAACTGATGTTGAGGCAACCCGATTCCGTGCAGGCTTTCGAGGTAACTCACCAGATCATCGCCGCGCTGGTCGCGGAAGAGAAATGCATAGGATGGCATGATGGACGAACTGCTAATCTCAGCGGGATTGTAAAAGTGGAGCTTGAGCCAAAGCGGTGAACGGCGTCCGCCAACTTCGGAGAGATCGGGGCCTTGACGGCGATTGCCGATCAGCGGCGGACGTTCACGACGGAGTTCCTGAAGAGACTCAGCTGGTCCCCACATCAGAAGGTCCGGCGAATTCGGACGGATGTATTGGGTGTGGCAACTAATGCAGCCTTCGGAGATATAGACTTGCCTGCCTCTCTCGATTGGTGATAGCTGTAAAGGGCTGTCGCCGGCCGTCAGAATACGATTCAGTCCAAAAGCAGCAAGGAGTATTAGCAGAGTCAATGTGATTTCGCGCTTGTACTGCTGAATCACGCTGTGCGACCAGACCAGCAGAATGACTGCTCCGGCAGCCAGCACAAATAAGGGAGGGATGCCACCGAGGTTCTGGCCCATGCCGATGCCCATTGCGGAGCCTGACCAGCCGGCAATAGCGTAAAGCCAGCCGGCTTGTCGTCCGCGCTCCAAAGCGGTAGCGGCCGGTGCGAGCAGTGCGGGATAGGCGACAAGTGCAACCGAATACAGCGAAACTCCAATAGGATAGAAAACTGATGCCAGGGCAATTCGATGTGGATCAAGAAGAAACATGCATGCGACGCCCAGCGAGAGAAATGCCGCCAAAAGAACCAAGAAAAGACGTCCGCGGCTGAGCAACCACGCGCTTGTCAGCGCTGCCAAAAGATGAAGCGCTCCGTTTACAGAGAGGTGAACCGATCCCTCCCATGTACCAATCTTCAACTCTGGCGTCTTTTGAATGACGAAGAATGCGGCAGAGTCTAGCCAGACTAGCGCTGTGAAGCAAGCCAATACATGAGGAAACGACAAGCTTGTTTGTCGAGCTGCTGGCGTAATTTCTGGACTCGGTCGCATCGGTGCAAAGGTTAGGCCGATTCCTGCGAGACACAGCAGGCCAGCCGTTGCGGTCTGCATCTCTGTGGACGCATTGAAGAATGGCGGAAGGTTGCAGACCAGATAGCCAACACCCGTTCCCATACCAACAAGCAGAAGCGGATAACGATCGCCTATCCAGCAGCGCAGATGCGTAACAAGAGTGACGGTAAGCAGGCCCAGTCCTGCGCCAATTATGAACGACACAGCGACACTCGCAAAATGACCAAAGGGAAGAAGAGAAATGAATGCGGCCGCTGCTGAAACACAAAATCCAATGCGAAGCCGTAGAGATGGCGATGGCCATACGCTCATGCGCGACGTCAGCAAGCTGAATACAATTCCGCCGACAGCCATTGCGGCCATGACGACAGTTAGTTGCGGGCCAGCCACTCCAAGGCTAGCCAACCGCTTGAGAAAAGCGAACTGCGCAAAGATCAAAAAGTAGACATAGATAATCGCGACAAGGCTGACGCCTTGCCACCCGGATGCGCATCCATCACCGCGTGACATGGGCCAGCCAGCCTCTGCGAATACCAGTTGTCTGAATCAGAACGCACGCCCCATCAGTGATGGCGATCGTGAGCCAGCCCGCCGGCAACATGTGCGTCAGAATCTGCGTGATGACAAAGATGGCCACACTGGCGCGGATAATGGACGTTAGCAGCCAGACAGCTTCCAGTCTGAATCGGCTCCCCCGGCGAATCATAAGAAGTGCGCCATAGAGGCATGACAAACCAACGGAGAGAACAAATGCTCCGATGAAGGACAGAAAAGGCAATGCGTCTGTGGGCGCGTGCAAACGCATCAATCCAAGCGTGAATGCCGGTGTTGTCATGAGCAGCGCGCCGGTAATGGTGTCGGAGAGGCCGATCAGCAATTGATAGCCAATGAGGATGGGACGATTCATTAAGCTGCCTCCTGCGATGCATGATTTACAGAAGATTCGCGAGGCAGTGTTACCGCACTGATGAGCCAGTCAAGCGATGTAGCCAGCATCACGAATCCAACGACAAGGCGAGCTATGTAGATCAAATTGCGCGCAACTCCGGGGAGAATAGTGAACGCGGGATCAAAGCCTTCATGCCAGCCGGCCGCCGTCATCAGCACAATATAGGCAAGGACTGCGAAATTCCATCCGTAGAAAGAGCGCGTGCGATTGAATATCCAGCCGTCCTCGCCGAGCAGTTGGACAAGAATGAAAATCAACAAACTGGATGTAAAGCCGGCCATGGATAGCAGAGAATGGCCGACAAGACCGTCAGTGAATTTGAAGTGGTCGAGAATGCCGGGAAGAAACAGAACCCAGCCTGTAAGGACCAGAGCCGCCCACCAGCACAGGAAGGCAATGCGCCAGCGGTGCGTATTCGCATTCCAGTTGAAGGCTGCATAATAAACGGGTGTGAGCGGAATCCAAATAAGAAGGCTGCCCAGCGAAAGGAATTGCTCGGGGCGATGATGGCTGATGTCGGCGTGGCCAAGAGTAAAGCAAAGGAGAAACTCAGCCACCATGATTGCCCAGAAAATTGCGATTACTTTCGACCGCTTAGCTTTGCGGCGCGTAAGTCCAAGCGGAAGCATGAGCAGAACAACGACAATAATCAACGAGGATTCAAGCTGGCTTGCGCCGGTTGGTCCGCCCGTGTCGGGGTTAATGGCAGGATAATAGTTTGAACTGGACGCAAGATAGATCGCGATGGGAACAGTCAGCAAAATCACAAGACCAAAGATCTTTGCTCCTTGAGCAGCGTAATTTCCCGCGCTGCTCCATTCGCGGATAAACGCAATTGCGAGCAGCGACCAAAGAATAAGCATGGCCAGCGGAAACAAGACGCGCGCGTATCCCGACCAATCGAGGAACAGCTTGCCGCTGGAGTAACCTGAGAGCCATGAATATACGCCCACGCCGAGGGCAGCGGACCACACCCAAAGCACAGGCCTACACCACACCGTAAACGACCCGCGATCCGCGCCGTAGGCCCTAAAGAGAAAACCTACCATAGGGAGACTCGTCCAGCCATAGAGTACCAAGTTCAAATGCACCATGATCCAGCGGCCGTAAGTCCATTCGCCCAGCAAGTTGTTGAGAGCGGGGAAGAGCAATAGTATCGAGATCAGCAGGCCAACGGCATTGGCAAAGACAAGCCAGAACAAGGCGTGTGCCGTGGCGCTGGCAACTGGGTGCGGAGCACCAGAGGTGAGCTTCGCATCACGCGGGTACGATCTCATCGATCCTCCCATCGTGCATTTCCAGCAGGCGATCGCAGCGCGCTGCAAGGCTGCGATCATGCGTTGCCATCACCAGTGTCACGCCCTCAGAGGCCACAATCTCTAGCAGCAACGCGAAGACCGAGCCGCTTGTTTGTTTATCGAGCGAACCAGTTGGTTCATCGGCCAGCAAAATCTTTGGCCTATTCATCAGTGCACGACAGAGTGCGGTGCGCTGGCGTTCGCCACCGGATAATTTCTGGATGCGATGGCTCAGCCGATGAGTGAGGCCCGTACTCTCCGCAAGCTGGTGCAATCTCGCCTGCGAAGTGCGCCGATCCGTGCCTGCGGCCATCGTCGGGATGAGGCAATTTTCCTCAAGTGTAAGATCAGGAATCAGGTTGTGGAGTTGAAAGACGAAGCCCACCTCGTGGCGAAGAAGGCGCAGCAGATTGCGGTAGCGGTTGATCTCGACGCCGTTGACCGATACCTGGCCGCGGTCGGGAGCATCTAGGCCGCCAAACAAGTGCAGCAGCGTACTCTTTCCGCAGCCTGACGGCCCGCATAGCGCGATCGTCTGGCCCTCGTAGACCTCAAAGTCCGCGCCCTTCAGAACCGCGATCGCGCCATCGTCATAGCTCTTCCATACGCTTTCAACGCGAAGAACGACGCTATGTTCGTTTCTCGTTTGCGATGTAGATAGATTCATTCGAAACGCAGCGCCTCCACCGCTCTAACGCGCATGGCATAGGTTGTGGGATAGAGTGCGCCTGTCAGGCCGGTGAGCAAGGACATCAGAATCACGATGAGTAAAACGGCAGGTTGAAGCGTCACGTCAACATAACCGTGAAGCGCGGGAACCAACTTGAGCGCATAGAGCAGGCAGCCTCCAATCAACAACCCCAGAATCGCGCCTGACAAAGTAATCACAGCCGACTCGCCGAAGATCATCGCAGCAATCTGTGTATTTGAGAAACCGCAAACACGCAGGATGGCGATTTCGCGAATCCTCGTAAATACCGACATGATCATGGTGTTTGCAACGCCAAATCCACCCAGCAAAAGACCGCAACCACCCACAGCCCAAGCCGTAGCCTTGAGAATTTTAAACTGCGAATAGGAGCGCGTAAACTCCGCGTCTTCAAGGCCTATCAGACTGGAAAATTTCGCATTGACCGTGTTCTTGAACAGCGCCGCGTCGTCCTTGTTGCGCAGCTTGATGGTGATGACCGAGGAGTTCCCATCCTTGTGGAAGAAAGCTTGCGCGGAGCTGAGCGGCATGAACACGCCTCCATCTTCAAGGCCATTGGCTGTCTTCAAAATTCCAATGACGCGGAATACTCCGTGACCGATCGGTACATGATCACCGAGTTTTGCGCTGAGAAACTCCGCGGCTCGCTCGCCGAGAACCACACCATCGGAGTGCTGCCCGAAGGTAAGTTTGTCACCGGCAGTCCAGGCCGCCTTTCGGATGCGGGCGTCGGCGGCAGTTACGCCAAAGCAAGTGATAATCGGGTGATCGGAACTGGAGACAATGCCGAAGAGCACCGGATCCGCATGAGCGACCATGGGCCAGCGCGAAATCTCCTCCAGCGCCGCCGCCGGAACATTGCTGAAAAAGAGATCAGAGACGTTGCGCTCAAAGACGATGATCTCGCTGTCGCTCGACAAGATGCCCGAAAACATTCCGATAGCGCCTTGCAAAACAGTAACCACAGTCAGCATGGCCGCAACGCTGAAGGCAATGCCCGCAATACTGAT
The DNA here is from genome assembly GCA_964414945.1 of uncultured Occallatibacter sp. Taxonomy (GTDB): domain Bacteria; phylum Acidobacteriota; class Terriglobia; order Terriglobales; family Acidobacteriaceae; genus Telmatobacter. The sequence continues at coordinate 14,757 of CAYPYJ010000001.1, read as the reverse complement.
GAACGAACGGATGCGATGGCGGCGTAGATTGGTCACAATCAATTTGAGAAAAATCACGAATGCGCTCCAATGGGAATTTCGTGGAGGTTGCCAGTAATCCGCACAAGCTCTTCTTCCAAACCGCTGCGAAGTCTTTCCAGAAACGAGAGCCCGAGCCTTGCTTGCATAAGCCGTGCAAGCGTTTTGTCTCCCAGATCAATGAACCTGGTAAGGCGCTCGACGGCGCCGGGAATGCCCATCGCGGAAACCACGTTGGGTCGGCCGAGCAGAAGGTCGCGGGCAACGGTCTTACCTGCCTTTGCCTTGTTGTCGAGCACGTCCTTCAGGTCATCGGTCATTTGATAAGCGAGACCCCAGTACAGAGCAATCCTTTCCAGAAGTTGAAGTTCCCGATCTGAAGCGCCGCCCAGCATCGCCGGCAAAACCAGCGTGAGCTGGATCAACGAAACGGTTTTGCTCCGCGCAATCCGCTCGGTTGTCTCGCGGTTATGCGGCAAGGTCGCGTAATGAAGATCCATGCTCTGGCCATTCAACAGCCCGTTCACACCGAGGCTCTGCTCGATGTAGATCAGCGCACGCTGTTGACATTCCGCGGAAGCGGCTGAAACCGCTCGCCAGCTTAACGCGTAAGCGCGATTGATGAGCGCCAGTGCGGCCAGGATCGCTTCGGCCTCGCCAAATTCAAAATGAACACAGAAAGTCCCGCGCCGTTCCGTCGCATTGTCCATGCAGGGCAGGTCATCGAAGATGAGCGAGGCCGTATGGAAATATTCGAGCGAAATAGCCAGATCAAGCGCCTTCATGGCCTCCAGCCCATAGGCCCTCGCCACCAGATAGACCATGCGCGGACGGATGAGGCTGCCTGGATGGTCAAGCACATGGCGCAGCGCCTCCTCCAGGTGCGAATCAATACTTGGCGGTAAATGGATGCCTGTGCTGAAAGCATCGGCGAGCGGCGTTGTCTTCAATTCGCTCATTTGGGCGCTTTGTGAGTTCATCGCCTCGCTCCCTTCTTCCCCTGATGCTCAAGCATGGTGTGCTCGGGAGAATCACCCTGTGTTTCTTCCGTACTGTCACCCTAACAGCACTTTATGAATGAGACGGATTTTCCTCTGGGTTGGAGAGTGAGAAGTGCAGATTGACATTGTGACAATTTGTTCTTCCTTGGGAAATAGATTACCGCGTAATTAAAGACTATGGACGATGCATGACAGAAGTCCGACAAAACAATGACAATCTGTTCATGGCGCCACAGCTCTGCTATTGTGCTCTCGCGACTTCAAAGCCGGAGTTCCCATGAAAATCTGATCGAAATGCACTAATATCTCCTCATGCGCCTTTTGCTAGTCGAAGACGAAATGGATATACAAAGCTTTCTGCAGAGATCGCTTGTAGAGGCGGGCTATCAGGTGGAAGTAGCGGCAGATGGCAAAACTGCCGAGCGTATAGCTATGGAAGGCTCTTTCGATATACTGATCGTCGACCTTGGGCTGCCTGATCAGGACGGCATCAGTCTGATTCTCAAGCTGCGCCAACTAGGGGTCGGCGCTCCAGTGCTGATTCTATCGGCGCGGCGGAGCGTCGATGACCGGGTTAGCGGCCTGGAACAAGGCGGAGACGATTACCTGACAAAGCCCTTCGCCTTGGCGGAGCTTTTGGCTAGGCTCCGTAACCTGCTGAAACGCAATAGCCCTGCTGGAAGCGAATCTACCCGCTTGCGCGTCCTCGATCTCGAGCTCGATCTGCTTCGCCGCGAGGCGACACGATCCGGACAGGTTTTGCAACTCACGACGCAGGAGTTTGTTCTACTGGAGTATCTTTGCCGCAATGCTGGCCGTGTTGTCACGCGTTCCATGATTCTCGATAAAGTTTGGGGTATGCGCATCCAGCCAGACACTAACGTTGTGGATGTTCATATCTATCGATTGCGCGGCAAGGTCGATGGCCAAGGACAGAAACCGCTGATTCGAACGCTGCGGGGGGTGGGTTATGTTCTCAAAGACCGCTAAGCCCATCCTGCACAGCGCGGCTTGGCGCATCTCTCTGTGGGCAACCTTGGCATTTGCCTGCGGAACAATGCTGGTTTTTATCATTCTGCACGGGTTTGTCGCAAGCGATATTCAGCGGCGCAGTGATGCATGGCTATCGGGAGAGGTCGAAGTGCTGGGCAGTGTTGCCGAACAGACTCCTAAGAACGCTCTCTACGACCGAGTGGTGGGAGAAGTTGCCGAGTTGGCAAGTAAGGAAGTACCCAACAAGAACCCATCGGCTAGCGCTTCCAACGACTCTGTCTTTTTCCTCCAGACTGCCGGCGACGGTTCACTCACACTCTGGGTCGGCGCGGGGAGTGGCTTACCTAATTTGAGGGCCATTCAGGCCAACAGGATAGTTCCCGGCAGTCCGACGGACCTGCGCATTCAGGACTTTGGAGTGCCCTTTCGTGTTGCCTCAACACGTATCGAAGACGGAAGCTTTATCTATTTGGGACTATCGGAAAGGGATGAGCTGCGCGTTCTGAGGAGTCTTAGGCTGCGCTTTGTTTTGCTTTGGCTGCTACTTGTTTTTTTGGGTTTTAGTATTGTTTTCTTTACCACCAAACGCATGTTGAGTCACGTTCAACAGATTACCGAAGCCGCTTCAAGAATTGGCCACTCAGATCTGAGCGCTAGGGTTCCCATTGCTGTGCGAAAGGACGAAGTCGGAAACCTCGCACTGACTTTAAATCATATGCTCGACCGCATCGAAACCTCGATGCATCAACTACACACAATTACAGATTCTCTGGCACATGACCTGCGAAGTCCATTGACGGCAATTCGAGGAAAGCTGGAAATGTCGCTTTCGACTGGCCTCCAAAGCGACCAGTCTGAGCAGATCGTTTCTGTGATTGAGGAACTGGATCGCATGACTGATTTCTTGAATATGTCCCTGGACGTAGCCGAGGCCAAAGCGGATGCGCTGCGGCTGAACCGTGTTCCGGTAGACCTAGACGAGTTATTGAGAATCATGATCGATCTATATGAGCCGTCGATGTCAGAAAAGGGCCTGCAAATCCTGCTCAACAGCGGTGGCCCTCTCGTCATCGAAGCCGATGCGGCGCTCATTCATCGAATGATCGCCAATCTCTTTGACAATGAACTAAAGCACCTTCCATCTGCCTGCACGGTGAACTTGCGGCTGAGCATTGAGAACAATGCTGCTTCGTTCATCCTGGAAGATGACGGACCGGGCTTCGATCCGGAGGTATTGCCGCATTTATTCGAGCGCCGGATCAAGGGGAAAAAATCGACAGGGCACGGTCTTGGACTCGCCTTTGTCGATGCAGTTGCACGTGCCCACGGCGGAACCGTAGCTGCATTCAACCGTAAAGAGAGTGGGGCACATCTCGCCATTACTCTTCCACTCGTTACCGTTTAGAGCGGCCATAATATGCCATTGAGTAACGCACGACCAGCGGATCGGGCCGCCCACGTGGACCGCACCGTTGTTTCAGCACAATTCATCCTAGGCGATAAGACACATGAAGTGCTTCGCGTCTTTATTATCGCGAGTCTTCCAGATTACTTCGATGCGAGCGCAGCCGCAATTTGCCGCCCGTGGAAGCGGCCATTCTCAATGAAAATCTCGCTGGTGCGTGAACCGGCAACGATCACTCCAGCCAAAAAAATGCCGGGGACATTGCTCTCCAGTGTCTTCGGATTGCAGGCCGGCAGACGGTCCTCGCCCTCCAGGCGCACGCCCATTGCCTCTAGAAACTCGAAGTCGGGATGGTAGCCAGTCATGGCGAAAACGAAGTCATTCTTGATGGTTTCGCAGCCCTGCGGCGTCTCAATGACCACCGTGTCCGGGTTGATTTCGACGACTTGTGAGCGAAAGTACGCCTTAACCTCGCGGCTTTTGATGCGGTTTTCTATGTCCGGCTTGATCCAATACTTCACGTTTGGCGTAATCCCGGGCCCACGGTAAACCAGCGTAACTCGTGCGCCGCTTCGCCACAGCTCAAGCGCCGCAATAGCCGCCGAGTTCTTGCCGCCGATCACCAACACGTCCGTTCCGAAATAGGGATGAGGATCGAAGTAATAGTGATGCACTTTGCTCAGGTTCTCTCCGGGAATGTTCATGTAGTTGGGCAAATCATAGTACCCAGTGGCAATGGCCAGCTTGCGGGCTTGAATCTTGCCGCCCCGGCCAAAATGATCCATGGTGCGCACGGTGAAGCCACCGTCCACGCCCTCGATCCGCTCCACACGCTGATACTGCCGAACATCCAATTTATAGTGGGCAGCAACGAGCCGGTAATATTGAAGCGCCTCATTGCGGTTGGGCTTTGCGTTCGTGCAGGGAAAGGGAATGTCGCCGATCTCCAGCAACTCCGGCGTGGTGAAGAAGGTCATGTGTGAGGGGTAGTGGAAGAGCGAATTGCAAACGCAGCCCTTGTCTACCATCGCGACGCGCAAGCCAGCCTTTTGCGCCTCGATGGCGCAGGCGAGGCCCGTGGGTCCAGCGCCTACCACTAAAAGATCAAAGATGTCGTCGCACGTTAATGCCGGTGTCTGTATGGAGTTGCTCATGGTTCTAGCTTAAAACATAAGGGGGGAGTGAAATAGATGAATCTTCCAGTAAACTTTCTGATGCGGACCTAGAACTCTCTTTTACCTCGCTCCGCTTGGGGATGTATCCTTTCCATCCTTAGCTGAAGAATCCGTGAAAATCGGTTTGCTTCCATCAGCGGTACGGACGCTGCTCTCAGTAACAACCCAGTTTTTGATATTGTCGATGGTGCCGGCGGTCGCGGCCTGTATATCAAGATGGTCGAAGTAAAAATCGTCGAGTGTGGCATTAGGATAGGCGGCAACACTAAAGGCTTTCTTAGCGCCGGACGCCTTGATATTCCATATATGAACATTACTGAAGTGGGGTAGTCCCTGGAGTTCCGGCACCTTGGTTGTAATAGTGACCCAGTAAGAAGGAAAATCTGTTCTGCCGGCCGGTAAGGTCGCATTACTGTACTTTGGGTTCCAACCCATAGTAATGTGAATAGGAACAGCAACTCCTTCCAGTGTAAAGTCATGAATACGAATATCCCGAGCATAGCCGCCGCGCGTGGACGACGATTTGAAGAGTACGCCGGAAGGGACTCCGTTGAGTGCGGTAATGTTATAGGCCTCGATGTTATGAAATCCGCCAGAGGTCTCACTGCCAATGGTGAATGCAGCCGCTCCGTTGCGCACAATGGAATCGCGAACGATAATATCTTCCGTTGCACGGTTTACCCGCAGGCCGTCAGAGTCTCGCCCAGCCTTGAGACACAGGGCATCATCGTTCACATCAATATCGGCGTGCTCGACCAGTACCTTGCGCGAAGAATCAATATCAATGCCATCGGTACTTGGTCCTTTCCCACCCTCGTTGTTACGGATAGTTACTTCATCAACGTGAATATCATGAGAGTAGAGAATCTGAACAGTCCAGAAACCGGAGCGCTTGAGCACTATGCCTCCTCCAAGCTGAATGTTGGATGAGTTCTGAATCAATATAAGACGAGGTCGTGGAGCGTCATAATCTGAGGCCCAACGCAAGCCCTTAGGTTCATAGGTCGCACGAAGGTCCCAATAAGACTTCCACCAAATTGGGCCGTCGCCATCAATGGTTCCCTTGCCCTTGATGGTAACGTTGTGTTGATCTCTGACATTAATAAGTGCCGCGGGCCATGTCATTTCAATGCCAGCGATTCGGGTAGGAAGCATCGGATAGTCATTCAGGCTTTCGGAACCAATAAGTGTTGCGCCTTCCGGCACATCAAGAGTAATGCCTGACTTGAGAAAAAGTGATCCAGTCAGATAAATTCCTGGTCGTAGCGTGACGGTTCCACCTACCGCAGCGGCCGCATCAATGGCCTTCTGAATGGACAAAGTTGAAAGAGTCGCACCGTCTCCCTTCGCGCCATAATCATTGACCAGAAAAGTCTTGGGCGCGGCAAGGGATGCATCAATCGTTAGCAAACTAATAAACAGAGTCACTGTTGCCGATCGACTTATGAATCTCATTTGCTCCTCTGAACTTCAAGATGAATTGGCCCAAAAAGGCCGGATGGGATCGGTTGGAGATTTTCCATGTCCTGAGGATCGAAGCGCCTGCCATACTTCGCCCGGAGTGCAGAATAATCGTGCGGCGGCTGGCCGGCTAGAAAATTTATCGCTGTGTTAAAAACATGCACCTCAACACTGTTCTCACCGGGATGAACGAATTCTGAAATGTTGATCCGGTAAGGCGGATGCCATAGCGCTCCGGCTCTTTTCCCGTTGACAAGCACTATGGCAGCTTCGCGTATCGGCGGATCAAGAAGAGCGCGCATCCCCGCAGCATTTGGCGGACGGCTGTCGATGGTCTTGCTCCCGACACCAAAGTCGAGAAATATTTGCGCGTCGGGCATGGGAGCACGGCCTAAAGAAACTTTATGTGTGTAGACTGCTTCGCCGGAATAGTATTGTCTTCCAGTAACTTCAGTCCAGGATTTAAGTTCGTCGAAAGCTTGGGCGGGCACTCCATCTGTAAATTTAATCTTCCACCCGGAATATAAGTCAGATATTTTCTCATAGGTATGACTCAAAGAACTCGAGGCAGCTCGTCCCGAATCCTCATTTTCTGACTCCACTTTGTCCGCGACAATATAAATGCGGGATTCATATGGCGCGAGCATGAGCGGGATGCCGCCTGCGTCGCTGCGCGAAACCGTTTGGAGAATGTCGCCAGAATCCGGACTCCACGCCTGAATGATCGGCCGAGGTGAGCGGAACTGAATGCTCCCGTCGATTGCCTGGTTGCTCGTATTAACAACAAAGTAAATGTCGCTGCTCGTTAGACTGCGATGAATAAAGCCGAGACCGGACACCTGTCCAGTTGCTTCGACGTCTGGCTTCAATTCGTGGTGAAAAGTATCAGCAAGATCAAGAATTGACGCAATTTGGACGCCCTTGTGGTTGTTGCTTTGAAAAAGTTTTTTGGAAATCGCAGCGATATCAGCGGACGAATCTTGCCCCATAAGGCCTGGCGCCAAAGTTGGAAGTTCTCCAATGGCAATAACTTTCCCATTTGTAGCAGCATAGCTTTCGATCTTCTTGTATGTTGTGAGCGGAATCCTTTCAGTTGGTGGAACAATCAAGATAGGGTATGAGATGACGCCTCGCTTGTCGATGGTGGCGGCGTCTATGTAATCAATGTTATAACCGGCATCCAAAATGGCACTCATTAATTCGGCGGTGATTCGCCTTTTCATCTCGTCAGTCACTGAGACGTGACCAGGAGTAAACGCAGCTTGAGCGTCGTCTTCAGGAAGAAGTATGGCTATATCGTTTACCGACTTTCCTTGGCGCAGCAACCAGCTTACGCGCTGCAAATAACGCGTAACATCGGGCATTACTGGAAACCACGGGTTATGCGCATTGAAAACCGCTGCCGCGTAGAGGGACAAGCCGGGCTCTCCGGCGGCGGGCGGGGAATACGGAAAACCGTGCCCGACAATCTGGTTCACTCCAAGAATGAACATACGATCAGCTTCAACCTTCATATCCAGTGGAGTCGCACGAAAAGCAGGAGAATGAAGCCACGTCCAGGTCTCTGCGGAAGTGATGTTGCGGCCATAGAGGTGACTGGCCGAACTCGCCCAGCGCGTAAACGAAAATGCACGCCACTGAGGACCTTCGCCTTCCGGCAAGTTGGGAATGGCCTCATCTGCAAGAGTTACCGCTGGTTCCCCGTAGGTCTGCGAGCGGAACCGAGTTTGATGCATCTCAGCGAACTTAGTGATAGGGGCAAGATAGTTTTCGCGGATAAGCTCTGATAATGTCTCACCCCAATCATGGCGAATAGCACCTGCTTCTGGAGTTCCACCTGCGAACAATTCAGGAAGATGAGGAATCAGATCATAGCCGCGGCGCTTTTGAAACTCTGCGGGAAAGTCAGTAGTCCAATCAGAACCATATACCTCGAGTGAATCAGAGAACACGGCATAAGGCGGACAACTGCCGAAAGCATTCAGTAGCGGAGTAGCTACATCGTCTAGATGTTCGTTGATGGCAGCGCGGGAAAAATGGTCAAGCACATACCCTTCAGCCCCTGCTGCCGGGCGCTTGACGGTTTGTTGCGTGTGACTCGCGACAAAGAATAGGGCAGTCTGGACGTCGGTGCCTGATGCAAATGAACCAGTGGTGAGATCGATACGCCTGGCAGTTGCCGGATCAAAGGGCTTCAACGTACCCTTCACAGCGAATGCGGCGATCATGCTATCGCCTTCTTCAAGCTGTGGAGGAGTTACAGTCGCTGCAGAGATGGGAACAGCGATTACTTTGAGGCGGCCAGCCGCCAGTGCGACCGTAGTTTTTGGACCACCGTAAGGCCAGCCACTGCCCAGTGTAATATCTACGCGAAGGCCGAGGGATTGAGCCGTTTGATTGGCATAACTCACATCTTCAAGAAACTCCGAGGACATATATTGCAGGTTTTTTATCCCCTTTTCTTCGTCGTCGAGCATCAAGGGATAAACAGGCTGGATTTCCACACCACCGATGCCAGCAACGCGCATGGTTTCCAGTTCCGTCTTAATTTCCGGCTTGGTCACGGCAGGGCCGAACCACCACCATCGCATCATAGGTTTTGCATCGTCTGGAGGATTGACGAAGCTCTTATGCAGATTTAGCACGGATTCTTGAGCAAAGATCAGTGAAGGAAGCAGAATGAGAATTGCTATACCGCGAAGCATTCTGTACGCGCCGCGCTGGCTTGTTCTCGAGAGAGTGCGTTGCCGACGAATCATAACGTTACTCCTCACACTGACTTCAAAATGAACCTCGACTCTCCAGCACAATGTCGAGATCACTGTAAACCAATGCCTACTCTAAACCTGCGGAACCTTCATTACATTCGTGGCCTTCTGCGGGATAGGTGTCGCGGGTAAACTAAAATCTGCTGGTGAATCTGGTCTGGATGGGTTGAAATTAGCAAGGTTTTCAACAATCTTTTTACGCAAAGGCAGTTTAGTCTGCCTGATTCCGCGGACAACACATTGAGCCAATTGATATGCTCCATATTTATTGAAATGGGTGTCGTCGCTGATGGCTTCGGTTTGGTTGGGAAAAGCATTGGCGGTGTAGTGCATAAAAGCTTTCATGGAAGCGTCAGGACCCATCGCCTCAAAGAGAGTCTTACTCATTGCATTCAGATCGATTAAAGCAGTGTGCTGAGCAGCGGCTACTTCTCGGACCGCATCCGGATAGCCGGCAAGAGAGTCCTTGATTCTGCCGTTGGCGTCGAAGGTCCGGCGGTTCATACTCGTGACCAGTACGGGCGTCGCTCCTTTAGCCCGGGTCTGCTTAATATAATCCACAAGCAATTGCTTATAGTCGCCTATGGAAACGGCGTTTGGCTTTTGATCGTTGTGACCAAATTGGATGAAGAGATAGTCCCCGGACTTAATCAAAGACATTACTTTGGCATAACGCTGCTCAGTAATAAAACTACGAATAGTTTCACCTGACTCAGCATGATTTGCGACGACAATGCCCGGACGAAAAAACCGAGGGAGCATCTGGCCCCACGCGGCCCAAGGTTCCACGTCCTGATCAACTACGGTGGAATCTCCCGCCAGATAGACCGTCGGTTCATTGACGGAAGTTATTGAGATAGAGCGAACACTAGGGTGGTCGCCGTTGAATTCAAGAGTGAGTTTGTTGTCCCAGTCCAGGCTACCCACTTCGCGAGCTTTGAGCTTTACACGATGAGTCGGGTCTCCAGCAATCTCAGGCACTCGGAGATTTACATCAAAGACTCGAGAAACAGCCCCACCGGATTTGACGAATATTTTCTCCACCATTAGCCGCCGGGCCTCAGACCACACTGTAGTAGATGAGCCCTGATCAGAGCCGAGTACCACAGTGACACGATAGCTGCCCTCCGGCAGAACTGCAGAGAAGAAGAAAGGCTTATCGCTAGCACAGGAATTTGCGGTAACCGCAGGAACAGTGTTTAGGTCGAAGCCGGACCCGTTCGCGGAGAAAAGCGAAATAGCCGTGAGTTGGATCGCACTTGGCGCCGCGTGGCCGCAAATATACTGTTGAGCACAAACAGCCACGGACCCCGTAAAATACCCGGCTATAAAAACCCAAAAATGAATGCGTTTCATAACTGCTCCAACTTAGCCGAGAATGCTTTTGCGCCAGCTATTCCTTCTCCCCATGCGCTGGACGGATGTTAATGCGTTGGCGTAGGGTCAGTCGGTGAAAACTTTTTTGCCAGTTCTGGAGTTGATAGGATTTCTGAGGCTGACGGATTGACGGCCTTTTCAACCTCGACGCCAAATACATAGTTACTGCCAAACATATTGCTCGTGAAGATAACCAATTTTTTGTCTGGAGAGAAGCGGACATTCGGCTCAAGACGGTAATTATGGTGAGACATATTCACGAGATGCTCAGAGTGAAAGACTCCAGGCTGCCAGTAGTCAGAATTATTAAGTGCTCCCGGCCCGACAGCAATCATTTGAGGACGAAAAAGCTCAATCCACTCGCCATCAGGAGCCTTGGCTACCTGGCCTGAGTCGCCGCCATCACCGGTAAATAAAGTTTCTCCCTGGGTAAGATTGAAATGAATTGACCACTCATTGCGTTGCATGTGATACGCAATATGCTTATGAGTTTCCAGGTTATATCCTGAAAGGAAAAAGTCCTCGCCTTTAGGATATTGCCAGTCATACCAGATCGTCTTTCCGTCTAAGCCCCAGAACTCGTGGCCTGCAATCTCCATAGCCATGGCGCGTTTGTGAATTAGTTCATTGTGCGTACCATCGGCATGAATCATCCAGATACGATCCACTTTCTGCCATGGGCCTTCGTGGCAATACATCAGCAAAGTAGGATCGGTTGGTGAAAAGAGCATGTGTCCAATCCAGTCGGTGGAATGCAGCAATTCAGTTACTTTGCCGGATTGAAGATTGATCGAATATAGAACCACGGGGATGCGCGCTGCCAGCCGGCGTTCCATCATCTCTCCCTTGCCTTCAGGTTGGAAGAGGCTGCCTGCTTGCGGTGGAGGCGGAGTCGATCCCGAAGCTGTTACCGGTGGCGCCGGACGATTTTGTCCGTATTCCAAATCAGCTCTTATTTCCGTTTCGTCATAGGTGCCTACGCCGAGAGTCTCGTCGGCATTGATCGTCGCTACGCTGGCGCGCGCAGGAAGCGTCACCAGAGTTGTTACCTCGCCAGTGTAAACATCAGCTTTATAGATGGTGCTTAACCTAGTAACTGGATCCGTCTTCGAGAAGAAGACTGAGTTAGTCTTTCTACCCACAACGATGGTATGAACGCCAAATCGGAAGGAGCGCTGGCCAGGAACAGCATTGTCGGGCAGCGGCGGATTGGGAACCAATAGCCGTGTCTTGAATGTAGCAAGGTCTAGAACGTGGATTCCGTCTGGAGCGTTATAAACCATCTGCTTGCCGTCGGGCGTGTAGGCATTCACGTTGAAATAGAAGCCTGATGAGCCGGGCTCTTCCGTAAGCCTGATAACACGGTGACCGGTATCCTTATCTACCCACGTAGTTGGTGGGGTGCCTGCGGCGGCTGAGGTAGACAGCAATGCGACAGCAACTAAGTACGAGAATACAATCTTATACATAATTAGCAATTTCTCCTTTTTGATTTCGATCGCGATTTGTACGAACCGGAGGCTACGGAGCCATGCCAAGACCAACCAGATTCGTAGCCGCGATAATGACGATCATACCGATCACAAGAATGAGAATCGGCCTCCGCCGCACACCGGACCATTCCTTTAATGCAAGACCTACTAAGCCGGCGCACAAAACATAGATGCTCATATGCAGTATCCAATTCACAAAGTTGAGCTGCTGTGGAATGTTAGCGGCGCCCCAGGCGTAAAAGAAGAACTGAAGATACCACATGATGCCGCCGGTTGCGGCTAGGGCGCCATTTTTGAGCAGCGTTCCGCCAGCATGGGAGAGATCGTCACGAAGTGAAATTCTCTTCAACACTGCAAGCCGGATGAAGCAGTAACTTAAATTCACCAGCGCACCACCGCCCATGATTACGACATAACTCGGCAAGGCCGCGTAGAGAGGATTCACGCCTAGATGAAGTGCAGCAGATTCCATCGGTTTTGCGGCGTCGATAGCAAACGACATTCCAGAGGAAAATACTCCGCATAGGGCCGCCAACAGCAACCCTAGCCTCAGGTTGAATTCCTGAAGTTCTCCGCGCTGCTGCAATTCTTTTTGATGGCCGGCATAGGAGACAAGTGCTACGCCTAGAAGAGCAACCAATACACCGGCCATTGTGTACAGTCCGCTTTTGGTTGTAAACAGGACCGCTCCTTGACCGTGGAGCAGAGTCGGCATCAGCGTACCGACGACTAGCGTGACGCCGATTGCAACACCGACGCCTAGCGAGATTCCCAAGTGGCGCATTGTCAGTCCATAACTAACATTACCGACGCCCCACATGGCTCCAAAGAGGGCAACTTTCAACAACAAGTGTGTGTCGAATTGTGCATAAAAATCTTGAAAGTTTGGAAGAAGTATCAGGCTTACCGAAATCGGCAGCAGTATCCAGGAAAACAGTCCGGCCACTGCCCATGTGGTTTCCCAGGACCATTTCTTTACCTTACCAATTGGGGCATAGAAGGATGCTGCAAAGGCCGCGCCAACTGCGTGCCATCCGATCCCTGCAAGGATTGTCACGATTTATTCTCCTCTTTTGCACGCTGTCGAAAGTTACCGCCAATAAGGTTATCCGAATTTGCATCTTTACGACCACAATCCTACTAAGCCATAAGATGTTCGGCAAACTTCAACCGAGTGGGACTGACCTCAACTTTGGCAGAGCCGCTCAGCCCAGCGGCGGGTGGCCTCTGGGGTAATTGATTTTCCATCGGCTTCGCTTGCAGCTAACTGTACGGCCAGATTGCCGACGGTGGAACTTTCCGGTTGGCCGGATTCGACTGGTAGGCCGGTGCGCGCCGCGGTCAGCTCCGTAAGGAGTTTGTTGCGGCTGCCCCCGCCTAGAATGTGAATGCGTTCGAGCTTGCGGTCCAGCATCAGTTCGAGATAGGTGAGTGCGCCGGCATAACGGCTTGCCAGGCTTTCGAAAATCAGTCGTGCAAAAAGCGGTTCGTTGCCTGCTACATCTGCAATAGGAAATATGTTGCATCGCTGCAACTCTTCGTTGATGCGCTCCGGCATCCTCCCGTCGAGGAGCAACTGTTCGCTGTCTACATCGATGGTGCCGGGGGGCTTGCAGGAGGCAGCCTTCTGGACGAGATCCTCGATCTCCCAGCTGCGTCCTTCCGCACTCCAGCCATCCATACACTGCTTCAGGGTCCACATACCATTGACGTTGGTGTGGAAGCAAAAGCCGCCGCCGGCTGCACCCTGGTTGGTGTAACGCGCCTTAAGGGCATCAGGGCGGGTAATCGGAGTTTGGACGAGGGTGCCTACCAGCGACCATGTGCCGGAACAGATGTAGGCGGTAGATTGCAGGCTGGTGGGGATTCCGGCGATGGCAGAGGCGGTGTCGTGGCACGCAGGCGCTATCAGCTGAGTCTTGCGAAAGGTCGCGAGTTTGGCTAGCGGACCTTGAATTTGGCCGAGGATAGTGCCAGCGGGAACGATTGGCGGCGCGGCATCGATGGGGATTCGCAGCAACTCGAAGAGGTCGCGGGCCCAGTCGCCAGTCTCGATGTCCACGAGACCTGTGTGTGTGGCGTTGGTGTATTCGGCCACGCGCCGGCCTCCGAGCCAGTAAAGAACATACTCGGGAAGACAGAGCCATGGAGCATGCGGATCGATGCCGGATGCGGGATCGGCCATAAGCTGATACACAGTGTTGAGGCGGAGCGGCTGCGCACCGGTGCGGCGAAAGAGCGTTTCGGAATCGACCAGCAGATCGGCGGCATTTTTGGAGGCAACGGTGCGTTCGTCTCGATAACAGAAGGGCTCGGCGAGAGGCTTACCGTCGACGCCCAGACGAACATAGTCCACGGCCCAACTGTCAACCGCAACCGACGCAACACCTTCTGGAGCGACTTCGGCAGCTTTTCGCAGACCTTCTTCGAGGCCGTTCAGGATGGTTTGAAGCGGCCAGTGAAGCGACGCGCCGCAATGAACTGGTCCGTTTGGAAAGCGATGGATGAGCTCGATTTCGGGTTTGCCGCCTACCCAGCGCAACAGGGAGACGCGACAGCTTTCCGCGCCCAGATCGATGGCAATGCGCGCTGATTTTTGCTGGTCAACAGGTGCGTTACCAGTCCCGTTCATCTAAAAGACGTCCCCAAAGAATCCCCCAAAACGCAGTAAAAAATATAAAAGAACGTAGCCAAGATAGCATATCGGATGAGCAATAGGGAATATGTTTCTGTCCGGAACTTAGCTGATGGCGGTCCAAAACCAGCGATTTTGGCTCTAATAAGTCCCAAAAACACTCGAGAAATGGCTATATGGACGGCAGAATCTGCACACGCAATTATTGTGAAACTGTGGAGCGACTGTTCCGATGTTTTTGATTTTATGGGGGTTATTTCATCGTCACAGTTTCACAGTCCAAAAAGGCGTAAAAATCATCTTTCGGGTTAATTCATGGCAAGTCGTATGGAATGAGGTTGTTGTCCATTTTTTAGTCCGGTTAGAGGCGATTTTTGAAGTGAAAATAGGCGCATTTTTAACCTTTTTGGGTGGTTGAGCTTGAATTGGGT